>JBFWNN010000009.1:0-108385 GCA_050251035.1 Parvibaculaceae bacterium | reverse complement strand
AGCGTATAGTGTACGAGCGTGATCACCACGGCTCCGATGTTGTAGAGAAGGATGGTGACCGGTTCGGTGATCACGCCCAGTCCGAGCAATGCCGAGTTGAGCAGGCCCGCCGATCCAAGGATCGTCTTCCACATATAGAACTTGGTCAGATACCCCCCGAACAATGTCAAAAGCGCCAGGAAGACGAGCGCAGTTCCCCATCGTCGTGTCTTGAACCGGCAGAAATAGGCATAGGCGAAAGCGAGCAGCGTGGTGACGAGCGCGATCGCCGCGGCGACGGCGAGGGTATAGGCCAGCGGGTAAGCGAAGCTCCTGAACACCTCGTAATACTGGTCGAGCGTCGCATCGACATGCAGCTGGAAGGATCGCACCCGCCAGAACGAGATGACGAAGAAGTAGGAGATCGGCAGAAGAAAAAGCAAAAGGAAAACGAGAAAACTCGGCAGGACCCGGGCGACAACGCCGAATTTCGCTGCTTCGGCGTTCATTCGGTCAGCACCCTCTGGTTGGCGCTGTTCCACCAGAGTGAAACTCTGGTACCGGCCTCAGGCGGAAGCCGCCCTTCATCGCATCTCGTCTCGGCCGTGACGCCTTCACCGTTGTCGGTGACGAGCTTGTATTGCACATTGGGCCCGAGAAAGGTGATGTCTATGAGCTTGGCCGCTATGGTCATGTCATGGCGGCGGTCGGGTGCCGTCTCGGCTCCCGAACTGATGATGATGTTTTCGGGCCGCACCACGCAGGCGACCTCGCCATCGGCGCCGGGGCAAGCGAAGCAAAGGCCGTTATCGAGGCGAACCTTTCCCTTGATCCTCCGTCCGGGGAACAGGTTTGCCTCGCCAATGAATTTCGACACAAAGCGGGTGCGGGGCTCGAGATAGATTTTACGCGGCGTTCCGTCCTGAACAATTCGGCCGCGTTCCATTACACAAATCCTCGTCGCGAGCGACATCGCCTCTTCCTGATCGTGCGTGACGAACATGAACGTGCCGCCGGTCACCGCGTGAATGCGCCGAAACTCCTCCTGCATGGCACGGCGCAGCTTCAGATCGAGGGCCGCCAAAGGCTCATCCAGCAAGAGCACTTTGGGCCGCATGATCAACGCGCGCGCCAGGGCGACACGTTGGCGTTGGCCGCCGGAAAGCTGGTCGATCTTGCGCTCGCCGAGATCGGTCAGATGTACCAGCTGCAGTGCCTCCTCGACGCGGACCGCCCGCTGCGCCGCGGCGACCCCTGCCAGACGCAAGCCATAGCCGACGTTCTGCGTGACCGTCATATGCGGGAAGAGACCATAGCCCTGGAATACCATATTGGTCGGTCGAGCCTCCGGTCCGATGCGAGTCACGTCCTGGCCGGCGAGCTTGATAATCCCGGTGCTCGGCGCGACAAATCCACCGATCATCCGCAGCAGTGTGGTCTTGCCGCAGCCCGAGGGTCCGAGTATCGCGACAAATTCTCCCGGCCTGATCTCGAGATCAGTCGGCTCGACGGCCTGATAGGAACCGTAGATGCGCGAGACGCCGCGCAATTCAACAAGTGAGGTCATCTGGTCCCGGAACTTCGCGCATGATCTTTCCGCAAGAATGTCCATCTCTATGCGGCCATGAATTTGTCCCATGCGGTCAGCACGTCATCGAATGTCGCCAGATCGCCATCGGGCTCGCTTGGCCATAGCGGCAAAGGTTGGCCGCCGGTCGCTTTCTTGTAAAAGCCGGCGATATCGCCATGCGGCTGTATCTCCAGAACTTCCTTGCTCAGGAGCGCTATCGCGCCCTTGTTCGTCACACCGGTGGCGTTGATGTTCGCCGCATGCGCCTGGGCCTCGGCGCTGATCGCGTGATTGAGGACCAGATAGGTGTTGTCCAGATGCGGCGAGTCCTTGACGATTGCCAGGCAATCGATCGGGACATGGGCGCCTTCCCTGGGAATGGTCCAGCTGACCGTGGCGCCTTTTGCCTTCGCCCACAGCTGGACCGGCACCCAGCCTTGCGAAATCCAGATCTCGCCGCTCGCCAGGAGATCGGTCAGTTCGCCATAGCTCGAGACCACTGTGCGAGCCTGGTTCTTCTTCAGATTGATGAGGAAATCGAGTACTTCCTGGAGCTCGCCTTTGCTTATCCGGGTGGCATCGGTTCTTTTGGTGACCGCGAGCGAATAGCAGACGATGGCCGAGATCAGGTCGTTGGTCAGCCCGACTTTGCCCTTGTATTCGGGCTTCAGAACATCAAACCATGAGGCTGGCGCCTCCTTGATGTACTTCGGATTGTACATCAGCGGAACGATCGTCCAGGCAAAAGGCAAGGCATAGACCTTGCCGTCGATGCGGATGCCTTCATTGTTCTGGAAGAATGGATCGAGCTCGGAGAAGTTGGGGACGCGGGCGAGATCGATGGGTTCGAGCATCCCTATCCGCCCCATGAGCGAAGTATAAGCGGTGTCGGGCGAGACGATATCCATATTGCCCTTGCCGCCATTGGCAATGGCGGTCATAGCCTGGCCGTTGTCGTTCTGGAAGGTGGTGCTGATGGTAATGCCGTTCTTGGCTGCAAAGCCACCGGCCGAGAAGGCCTCTTCATAACCCTGCCAGCCCATATAGCGCACCTCGCCGGCGGCGAAGCCCGCATCGGGCCAGCCCAAGGCCGCCGCGCCGCCGCCCGCCAACATGAGACGAACGATTTGCCGGCGTGTCATTCCCTGACCCAAGGTGCGAATACGCATCAGTCCGTCCGGCCGCGCCTCGATCAAACCTGCCTTTTCCAGTCCTTCCGACAAACGGCCCATATTTTCCTCCCTCGTCTTCTGATTGATCGCGATGCCGGCTAGTCGAGGCGAGTCCGGTTCGCGTAGGACAGCTCTATGATCGGGGAAACGTCATAAGGCAGCGTGTCGGCCCGCGGCGTCCAACTGCCCTTGGCCATGCAGGACCTGACGTGATCGTTGATCTCGCCCATCGTGGCGAACCACACATCACCCTTGGCCGCTATGTATTCGAGCATCTCGACCAGCATCTTGGCGCGCGACGTGCGGCCGCTGAGGAACGGATGCCACACCGTCAGCCACATGCCGCGGTTTTCATATTGTGCGTCGAATTCGGCGAGATAGACTTCCTTCGCACGCTGCGGAGGCTGGACCGTCATCTCGATGCCGAAATCCCAGTTGTGCATGAATTGCGGATAATCGTCATTGGCAATGAACTGCGGAATCTCGAGAACATCGCCCGCGCGCGCCGCGCTGTTCAGGAGGTAGGGCACGTCGTCGCCCATGAGCGAGGAGTCATAGTCGATGCCAGCATCGATCAGATTGACCAGCGTATGCTTGGAGAATTCGTTGAGCGGCGCCCGGAAGCCGCGCGGGCGATAGCCCAAGTGCTTCTCATAGGCCCTGACCGCGCGCTCGAACCAATAGCGCTCATCCGCCTCGCTCTGCTGGTTGTAGGATTCATGGAGATAGCCGTGATGTCCGATCTCATGGCCGTCGGAAACTATCGTCTCCACTGTCCGGGGATAACGCTCGACGCACCAGGCCGGCATGAAGAAGGTCTGCCTGATGCCGAAATGCCTGAAGATCTTGCAGATGCGAGGAACTGAGACTTCCGGCCCATAGCGCAGAAGCGATTGCGTCGACAGATAGGTGTCGGCGGTATCTGGCTTGGCGATATGGATGAGGCTGTCGCCATCGACGTCAAAGGTGATGGCGACGGCGCAGCGCGCGTTGTTGGGCCAGGGAACGGGATTGCTGATCAGATTCATGGACATTTCCGGATGGACGGATTGCCTGAGGGTCGGACAGCCGGTCGGTTTGGAAAACTGGCGAAATCGCAATCATTTGCATATGGAAAATCAATGGGAGAAGTCCGCCGGGGCTTCAAGTTAGGGATTGCGGTCATAAGAAGCGCTAGTTCTGGTATTCGCCGCGATCGACATGGATGGTCTGGCCGCTCACATCCTTGGCCAGATCGGAGGCCAGGAACAGGTAGCCACCGACAATGTCCCGCGGCTCCAGATGCCCCGCGATCGCCTGCAGCGCGAGGACGTCATTGCCGACATCCTGGAATGTTCGACCGGTTTCCGCCGCGATTTCACGCACCGAGCGGTTGGAGAATTCGGTATTCACCCATCCGGGACAGACCGCATTCACGGTAATCCGACGAGCGCCGAGCTCATGCGAGAAGCTCCGCATCATGCCGATCAGGGCATGCTTTGAGCTGGCGTAGCCCGCCATCCTGGCGATCGCATATTTCGAATAGGTCGAAGCCGTATAGATGATGCGGCCGCCATCGGGCATCCGCGACACCACCTCGCGGGTCACATAATAGGCGCCGAAGAGATTGACATCGACGATCCTATGGAATGCCGCCTCCACCTCGTCGCCGGAACAGATCAGAGGTGTCAGCCGTTCATAGCCCGCATTGTGAATCAAGAGATCGATGCGCTCGAGCGGCGCGAGCTTGCGTCTGAGCTCCGACCGGTCGGTGATGTCACACAGGATATGGGACACGGGCCGGCAGGCGCATTTATTGATCTCGGCTGCCGCCTTTTCGACTACCGGGTCGTTCGCCAAGATAATGACATCGGCTCCCTGAAGGGCAAATTCCTTCGCCACTTCGAAACCTATGCCGCTGCTGGCGCCGACAATGAGCGCGGTCTTGCCGTCGAGCCTCAAGCCATTCTCATACATTTTTCACCTTTTTTGTCAGCCCAGGAACTCACCACGGTCGATATTGATCGCTTGGCCTGTGATGTTCCGGGAAAGAGAACTCGCGAGAAACAGATAGAGATCCGCGACATCGGCGGGGTCCTGCAGACCCGGCAGGCATTGCGCGGCAATGACATCGTCCAGGATCGCGGCCTCGGCGCGGTTCGATCGGGCCGACATTCGGCTCAATGATTGCATGGCGGAATCGGTCCTGACCCAGCCTGGACAGACGCAATTCACCCGGATGCCCTTCGGCCCCAGTTCGCGGGCGAGGCCGCGCATAAAGCCGATATTGGCGTGTTTCGAGGCCACATAGGCGCCAAAGGCGCCAACCGCCGACTTCCCCCAGACGGAGGAGGTCAGGATGATGCTGCCCCCTGCCCGCATATTGCGCAGGGCGGCGCGAATACACAAATAGGTCCCGATGACATTGACGTCGATGATCCGCCGGAACGCCGCTTCGGTCTCCACGCTCGCATCATCGATTGGCGTCATCCGCTCGAGCCCGGCATTGGCGATGAACACGTCGATATGACCGATTTCGGCGAGGCAGCGATCGACTTCCTTGCCGTCGGTGATGTCGCAATAATGTCCCGTTACGCCGCCTTGGCGGTCGCCCGAAAGCTTCTGCACCACGCCGGGAAGCTCTGGATCTATGGCAATGATGTGAAGCGCGGCATTGGCTTGACAGAAAGCCTGCGCAATGCCGAACCCGATGCCGCGTGATCCGCCCGTCAATACGATGACGCGATTCCTGAAATCGAGACGATACGGTTCATCCGATTTGGTCGACTGCAGATCCATGGTCCGGTTTCACGATATTTTCGCGCGCAAGGATGTTTCACTTCCGGCTGATTGAACACATCAATTTTGTTGATGCGCAGCATAGGCCGACAAGGAGGAAGCCGGCTTCACGGCATCACTGATCCGCCATTCACGCCGATCCCTTGTCCGGTGATGAAACTTGCCGAGGAGCTTGCGAGGAAACCAGCCATCGCGGCGATCTCGGACGGTTCGGCGAAGCGGCGCATGGGCAGCGCCAATTCCTTTTCCCGCGCCTCAGCCGACAGGTTGGCGGATGATGTCATCTCGGTATTTGTAGGCCCGGGGCATATCGCGTTGACGCGGATTGCCGGTGCAAATTCATGTGCCCATGAACGCACCAGACCCAAGACACCGTGCTTGGAAGCGACATAGGCGCTGTGATTGGCTCGCCCCAGATAGGCGAGATCCGATGCAATGAACGTCGCCGATCCGCGGTTCATAACGCGCAAGGCTGCGCGGCCGATCAGGAAGGAACCGCGCAGATTCACGCTGGTGACCCGATCAAAGTCTGCCGCTGTTGTTTCAAGCAGAGGCTTTTCGATGACAATGCCGGCACAATGAACGAGATGATCAATGCGACCATGCGTCTTCATAGCCGCTTCGATCAGGGAGATGGTCTGCCGCTCGTCAGCGATGTTGCAGCTGGTGCAGTCGGCGTTGCCGCCCTGTGCCGCAATGCGCGCGACGATGTTATCGAGCGGCAGGATGTCGGAGCATATGACCATCGCACCGTGTCGCGCGAGCTCGCAAGCGCATTCCGCGCCGATGCCCCGCGCCGCGCCGGTGACCAAAGCTATTTGTCCTGCAAGCTGCATTCTGCCTCCGTCTCGACATGGCGGACGCCCCGATGAGCCTTGTGTCCCGCGCATGGATTTGTCCTATGACTCGACCTTCGCCACCTGCTCATCGCCACGCAGAAGCCTGTCCAGCGGGCTCTGCGCCGTCCGCGGATCGAATTGATACGAAGCTTTGCGGAATGCGTTCGCCAGATGGGACGTCACGCCGCGAATACGTGGCAAGTCCTTCAAATCCCGGTGGCAGAGAATCCAGACGTCGGTGTCGCAATCGGGGAGAACCGGGCTCAGCGGAACGAGCCTCGTATTGTCGGATGCAAGAACACACGGCGCTATGCCGATGCCCAGGCCGCTTGTGATTGCATGGGTGGCGGCAAGGATGCTGTTGAACCTGGCGCAGATGCGCTCGCCCGGAATATTCCGGCCCAACCATTGCCAGGGCACAGTGTGCTGCAGATCCTCCGATAGCCCGACCCAGGAGAATCTTTCGATCAAGGCCGGGAGCCGGCTCATGACGGGCTCACGGCTGGGATTACGGCTGGTCCAGGGAGCACCATGGACCGCATAGGCAAGGTTCGCCACCCGTCTGCCGAACAGGGAGTCGGGTGGCGTGTTCGAGGGGCGGATGGCGATATCGGCCTCGCCCTTTGTCAGGTTCAAGAAGCGGTTGTCTGTCGATATCTCGCAGTTGATCCCCGGAAACGCGGCCTTCAGATTCTTGACCTGCGGGGCGAGAAAGCCATGAAACAAGGTATCGGTCGTTGCGATCCGAACCGTTCCTTGTGGTTTGCGGTCGCGGCCTTCGAGACGCCGCTCGAGGCTCGAAATCCCCTCGCTCACCGAGGCTGCATAGGCGGCGATCTCACGGCCGGCATGAGTGGCCTGGAAGCCTTGTTCGCTGCGATGGAAGAGTTTGACACCGAGCCGGCTTTCCAGGGCCGCGACCCGGCGCATGATGGTGACGTGGGTGACCTTGAGGGCGCGGCCTGCCGCCGCGTAGGAGCCGGTCTCGGACAGAGCCAGCACAAATCTCAGGCTATCCCAATCCAGGTGACCCATTGGTTCCTCTCTCCATCTCACTCCGCTTGCAATGATCCCTGAGGAACATCACGGCTCACCTGGACAGGCTTTTCGGGTCGAGGGCGTCGCGCAAAGCATCGCCCATCAGGTTGAATGCCGTCACCAGCAGGAAGATGGCAATGCCCGGCGCGGTCGCTATGTGGGGCGCAATATAGAGTACCGCCCTTCCTTCGCTGGTCATCAGGCCCCAATCGGCCTCTGGCGGCTGGACACCAAGCCCCAGAAACGACAATCCCGCGGCCGTGACGATCATCGTGCCAATGATGGTGAAGGAATAGACAAGGCCGGCAGCGGCGACATGCGGAAAAAGCTCACGGAACATGATGCGGTGACCGGGCGTGCCCAATGCTTCCGCCGCCTCGACATAGCTCGCCCCCTTCTGCTTCAGCGTTTCCACATAGATGATGCGGGTGTTGAAGGGCAAAAGCACGAGCACGAGAGCGATGGTCATGTTCACGAGGCCCGGCCCCAGTATCGCCGAGAGGAGTATGGCGAGCAGCACCATGGGAAAGGCGAAGAGGATGTCCATGGCGCGCATGACCAGGACGCCGAGACGATCGAAATACCCGGCCACCAAGCCAAGCGGCACGGCGATCACGGCCGAAACCGCCACCGGCACAAGGCCGGTCACCAGGGACACACGCGTGCCGTAGATGAGCCGGCTGAGCACGTCCCGCCCCTGGGTGTCGACGCCCAGCCAGTGTCCTGGGGAGAACGGCGGCAAGAGGCGCAGATCAATATCGGACCGTGTGGGTGCATAGGGTGCGAGCCAGGGCGCGAAGATCGCGCACAGCACGAAGAGCGCAATGATGGCCGACGCGCCGGCGGACCACCGGTCGCGCAGCAGCGAAGCCAGAAGCCGCCCGGGCACGCTGGCGCGACCGGCTTTGCCGGGTGTTCCCTCTGAGCCTGAAACGGCCATGGCGATAGTCATGGGCTCTCGCTCTCTCGTTGAACATCGAGCCACTTGACGAGGACGTCGGAAACGAGGCTTGCCGCGACGAAGACGAGGCCTACGACGAGCACGCATCCTTGCACCAGCGGACCGTCGCGTGAAATTATTGCATTATAGAGAAGGAGCCCTATTCCCGGCCAGGCGAAGACGATTTCGGTGAAGATCGCCGAGCCGAAGAGATAGCCGATCTGCAGGCTGCTGATATTGACGAAGGTCGGCAAGGCAGTGCGGAAGGCATGCCGGAACAGGATGGAGAACGAGCTGAGGCCGCGCGCACGCGCCGCCGTGACATAAAGCGATGACAGCGAATCGACAACAGCGGAACGGGTGACGCGTGTGACGATTGCGACCGAAGTTGCGGCGGTGGTCAAGGTCGGCAGGATGAGATGCCGCAGGACATCCCCGAAGCCGCCGGGATTGGCGATGTCGTTCATGCCGGCGGAAGGAAAGAGCGGGACCTGGGCGGCAAGGAGGAGGATGAGGACGAGGCCTAGCCAATAGGTCGGCAGGCTCGCCAGCAGGAACATGACCATGACGATGGACCGATCCCAAGGCGAATCTCTCTTCCAAGCCGCCCAGGCCGCAAGCAGTGGGCTGACGGTGATGACCAAGAGCATCGAGGCCCCCATCAGCAGTAGGGAGTTGAGCGCTTTGCCCGCAACGATATCGAGGACGGGCGCGCGCATGACATGGCTGTCGCCCAGATTTCCCGCAAGCGCCCTGCCGAGCCAGAGGATATATTGGACGAACACCGGCCGATCCAATCCCAGCTCCCCGCGCAGACTGGCGATGCTCTTCTCGCTTGCCGCGAGACCTAGGATTTGCTGGGTCACGTCCCCTGGCAGGAGATAGACCGAGATGAACACGATGAAGCTCACCCCCAGGAGCACGGGCGCGGCTTGCGCCAGACGATTGAACAGGAACTTCGCCATATGATCATCCGATGGAGGACAGGGAAGCCGGACCGTTCCGGCATCCCCGGTCCGGGGCTAGTCCTTGGTCACGATCGCCATGTCCGGCCAATGCTGTGGCGCCAGGACAAGGTTGCGGATGTTCTTGCTGGTCGCCAGCACGCCCAAAGGCGAATGGGTCGGGATGAAGGAGGCGTCATCACAGATGATGTCGCGGACCTTGCGCAGCTTCGCCACCATGTCCTCTTCGGTGGGAGCTTCGCGCGCTTCCACCATCAGCTTGTCAACCTCGGCATTCTGGTAGTAGCCGGAATTGTAGCCATTGGGCGGCAATGCCGACGAGGTCACGACCGCATCCAGCCAGTTGAACGAGTTCTCGCCCCATGAGATCTGCAGCATGTCCGAGCCTTGCGGCATGCCCTGGTTCATCAGGGTGAAGAACGTTCCGATGTCGAGGACCTCGATCGAGGCTTTGATGCCGATCTCCGCCAGATTGCGCTGGAACCATTCGGCATCGGCAACCATGCCCACATCACCCGCTCCGCCCGGCGTCCAGATCATCTTCATCTCGAGACCTTCCGCGACGCCGGCCTCCTTGAGCAGGCGTTTGGCGCCTTCCGGGTCATAGGCATTGCATTTATAGTCGGCGTCATAGCCGGGACCGCCCACATTGAGGACCGAATAGGCCGAAATGGCTTGCCCCTTGCGCAGCTTGCTCGACAGCCCGTCGCGGTCGAGGGCCATCGAGATGGCCTTGCGGACGCGGACATCGGCGAGCTCCTTCTCCTTCATGTTCAACCAGATGACATAGACCGTCGGCACCACGCCGGTCACGATGGTGAAGCCCTGCTGCTCCAGGAGCTTGGTGTTGTCGGGCGATGGCGTTGCGGCGATGTCCACGGCGCCGGTGACCAGCGCCTGCTCGCGCGCCGAGACATCGACGATGGGACGGAAGATCAGCCGGTCATATCTGGGCGTGCGCGCCGGGTCCCAATAGTCGGCGTTTTTCGCAAGCACGATGCGTTCGCCGAAGACCCGTTCGACGAACTTGAACGGTCCGGTGCCAACGGGCGCCTTCGAGAAATCGTCGTTGGGGACACTGGCCAGCGCCTTGGGGCTCGCCATCCAGGCCGAGCCGATGCCGCCTTGCGATAACCGGCGTAGGAACTCGGCATTTGGGTGTTTGAGGACGATCTGGAACGTGTGGTCGTCGGGCGCGCTGTAGCTCTCGATGTCCTGGCGCCACCAGGTGTTTTGCTGGAAGGCCTTCTCATAGAATTGTTTGGACTCGCGGTTCATGATCCGATCAAAATTGTAGACCGCAGCCTTCGCATTCCATGGCTCGCCGTCATGAAACGTGACGCCCTTTCTCAAGGCGAACACATAGGTCTTTTTATCGGCGGAGATCGTCCAGCCTTCCGCCAGAGCCGGCACGATGGGCGCAATGTCCACATCCGCCTTGGTGAGGTCCTGCTGCACGAGGCCTTCAAACATGTTTGAGGCGACCCGCGCGGTCAGCCACAGCGCATGAGTATGCGGGTCGAGTGCAAGGGGGTCTCCTTCCATCCCGACCACGATGGTCTTGGTTTCCTGGGCATTGGCCGGTGCGATCACCATAACGGATGGGGCAAGAACGATCGCGGCGACGATCGCGAGGCCCGCGAACAATGCCTTGCTGCATCTGCTTCTATGCATGCGTGGTTTCCTCCTGTTGTTGATGCAATGCCGGGCTTTTCCGATCGGCAGATGCTCCCGGGTCTCCCTTGACCACGTGGCACGCGGTCTGGCGTGTCGGCGACAGGCTGACCGGCTCGGGCCGTGCAGTCTCGCAAATGGCGCGTCTCAGGTGGCAATGACGCACATAGCGGCAAGCGGGCGATGAAGTTGGCACCGCACCAAGGATCTCGCTTTTCATGAAGCTCGAAAGATCGGAGCGGCGCCTGACGCTGAGAACCGCTGCCCGCAAGGCCCGGGTGTAAGGATGCAGCGGATTCTCGAAAACCTCGCGGCTCGGACCTATCTCAACGAGCTGCCCGTGATAGAGCACGGCCGTACGGTCGCAGAAGGTCTTCACCACCTTGAGGTCATGCGACACGAACAGGCAGGTGAGCCTGAGCTTGTCGCGTATCTCGACAAGGAGATTGATGATCTGCGCCTGAACCGAGGCATCGAGTGCGGAGACCGGCTCGTCGAGGAACAGGAATTCCGGGTCGAGGGCGATTGCCCGGGCGATGACGATGCGCTGGCACTGGCCGCCGCTGAATTGATGTGGAAAACGGCTCTTGTGCCCGGGTTCCAGCCCCACGATCGACATGAGCTCGTCGACGCGCTGTTGCCGGCGCGCCGGGGCCCAGCCAAAGTTGATCAACGGCAGCTCAATGTTCTCGGCGACCGTTCGCCGCGGATTGAGGGCTCCGACAGGGTCCTGGAAGACGATCTGGCGCTTGGCTCGCGAAAGGCGCCGCTCGCTTTCGCTCTCTCGTCCAATGTCGACGCCTTCGAAGCTGACGCTCCCCCGCGTCGGCTTCGTCATGCCCAGGATGATCCGGCCGAGGGTGGATTTGCCTGAACCCGATTCGCCAACGAGGCCCAGGGACTCGCCGCGGCGAATATCGAGCGACACGCCATTCAGAACCCAGGCGGGATCGAAGGGAGTCTCCGGCTCGCCATGGAAGCTCTTGAAGATATCCCGAGCGGCGACGTAGGGATGGGTGCAATCGATCGGGGTCATGCGGCAAGCAGGGGGAAATGGCATTTGACGAGGGAACCGGTGGCGCGAGCCGTGGCCTCGGGCGGAGTGGCGCATTCGGCTCTGGCCAAGGAGCAGCGCGGCGCGAAGCGGCAGCCACGCGGGTAACGGGCTGGGTCGGGCGGCATTCCGTCAATCGGCTTCAGCCGCTCACGGCCACTGTCGTCGCTGGGCAGGGCGGCGATGAGGGCGGCCGTATAGGGATGTGATGGCGTCGCGAGCACGGCATCAACCGTGCCGCTTTCAACGACTTCGCCCGCATACATGACCACGACCCGATCGGCGATCGACCTGACCACGCCCAGATCATGGGTCACGATGATGAGGCCAAGGTCCTGGTCGACGCAGATCCGCTTCAGGAGCGCCAGGGTGCCCGCCTGCACCACGACATCGAGCGCCGTGGTCGGCTCATCCGCGATGATCATGCGGGGAACGCCTGAAAGAGCTATGGCCAGGGCAATGCGCTGGCACATTCCGCCTGACAATTGGTGGGGAAAGTGGTTCAGGCACTGTTCCGGGTCACGCAGGTCAAGCCTGTCGAGGAGTCTTGCCGCCCGCTCGCGCGCATCGGTTTTGCTTGCCGAGCGGTCATTTCGCCTGATGACTTCGATCATTTGCGAGCCGATCCGCAGGGCCGGATTAAGGGAGCCGCGCGGGTTCTGGAAGATCATCGAAATGAGCGAGCCGCGGAGCGCGCGCAGGCGCGGCTCCGGCAGGCCGACGATCTCCTTGTCCTCGAACCGGATGGAGCCCGAGACCTTCCCGCTTTTGGGCAGCATCCCGATGATCGACAGTGCGGTGAGGGTCTTGCCCGAACCCGACTCGCCGACAATCGCGACGATCTCTCCGGCGGCGCAGGTCAGGCCGACATCATGCAATATCCGCACTTCGCCGGACGAGCCCTGCAAGCTCACATTGAGGTTCCTAATCTCGAGAATGGGTGGTCCGCCGCGCATCGTCCTACGACCAACTGTTCAGCCGGATCGGATCATGTCGGTTCGATGACGCGGGTGTAATTCCCGAAAGTCTTATGCAGCGCATTGATGCGGACGATGCAGGCGAGATCGCCGCTGCTCAACGCTCGCGAAGCGGAAGTCCTAGTGCCTCACGCCGGCATGCCGGTCGGCTCCGTCTCACCTTCCCAGGGCGTCAGAGGTGGCGGAAAAATATCGTCCGTCGGCACGTGCGACCAATGGTCATTGCCGAAGGCTTGCCACTCGATTCGCGCCCGCTCCATGCCATGACGCAGGATTTTGCCGTCCGGATCGAAGACGAGCCGGCGCTGGTCGACGACCGTCTTGCCGGCCACGATCACCGTATCGACATCTCCGGCCGTTGCCAGATGGACGAGCGCCTGGACTGGATCGCGCATCGGCTGCATGTGAAAACTGTCGGCGGAAACGAGGACGATATCGGCAGCGGCGCCCTGGCACAGTTTCCCGAGATCCGGCCGGCCAAGGGCCGCGGCGCCCGCCAGAGTCGCCGAGTTGAAGATGTCGAGCGAGACGGCGGCATCGTAGCGACCGGTCTTGAGCTTGCCCAAGAGCGCCGCCATGCGCATTTCCTGGAAGAGATCCAGAGGCCACGTATCGGCGCCCAGCGCAATATTGACACCGGCAGTCTTGTAGGCGTCATAGTTTTCGAGACCATAGCCGCGTCGCGCCTGGACGACCGGGCAATGCGCGACCGTCGTGCCATTGCAGCCGAGAAGCTGCAGATCACCGCTATGCGGATGACCGACATCCCGATGCCCACCCACCATGAGGCAATGCGCGATGATCGTCTTCGGCGACAGGACGCCCAGATCCGCCAGAAACTCGACCGGCGTGCGCCCCTTCTCGCGCAGGACATGATGGAACTCATAGGCCTGCTCCGCCGCATGGAGCGTCAGCCCGGTTCCATGCCGCTCGGCCACCGCCCGCGCCGCGCTCAGGAGTTCTGGCGACGTCAGCAAGAGCTCATCGACCATGACAATGGGGCGAACGAGGCCGGCATCGGTCTCCAGCTTCTCGATGAAACGCTCCGCTTTGTCGAGTTCCGCGAGCCCTCGTCCCTCGTCCCACTCCGTCCTGAGCTGTCCGGTTCTGTCGAATTCATAGCGCGCCGAGGTTGCGACCGGCGAATAGTAGAGGCGAATGCCGAACCGGCGCGCAATGTCCGCGGTGTCCTCACCCGCGCTTGGCCCGCCGGGAGCGAAGTTGACGACGGTGGTGATGCCGTGCTGCAGCAGCGCGGCAAAGCCGAATTCCGCCGATAGGCGATGGTCGGGCCGGTCGAGGTAACTGGGCGAGCCCGCCGTGGCCGGCAGATAATTGAGGAAGAGCGCCCGGCTGAAAGGCGGGCGGCCATGATCGAGGATCAGCCGAGAGCCCGTCTGCATCGACACGTGCGAATGCGCGCTGATGAAACCCGGGATGATGATCTTGCCCGCCGCCGAAATACGTTCCGCAACCGGCCCGGAATAGGACTTTCCGACATGAACGATCCGGTCGCCACGATACGCCACAACCCCATTGTCGATAAGGCGGTGTCTTTCGCCGTCATGGGCAATGACCATGCCGCCTTCGATGAGCGTGACGGGACGCTGGCTGAGCGGCATTGCTTTCACCACGAGGTTTCAGATCTTCGCATCATGGCTTGATGACGACCGCAGATCGGTGTTATCGCAAGCATCTGGTCGAACAATTGACCCCTGCCGGAATCTGAGGCTTGCTCGTCATCATGCCCTCCAGCGGCGAAATATAACCGCACGACCCGAGGCAGCCGGACTTACAATTATGTACAGGGCTTGTGCGCCGACGGGGCCAGCTACGCCCGCATCAGGCACGGCGCCGGTTGTCGCATCCGCTATGAGTTCAGCAGATCGGCGAGCGCCGGATCGACGCCGGTCAAGTCCTCCGAGCGCTGTCGCTGGAGGCTGCCGGCACGCGGCTTGGGAACGCGAAGCCGCGCCAGGCTCTCGGCCTGGAGAACGGCACAGGAAATACCATCGAGGAGCGGCACGGGAGAATCGGCCTGGAGCGAGCGCGCGACGCCGGCCATGGTGGTGCCCGTCACGATGATGCATTCGGCGCCGCTGTCTCTCACCAGGGTGTCGATGCCGCTCAGGATTTCCGCTCTCACCCGGTCGGGCTGGCGGAAGTCGGCGACCGTCATCGCGACGGTATGGATTCCGGCCAATCTGTCCAACACCCGGCTCAGTCCACGCCGTCAGATCGTCAACGTTTCGGGGACGAGTGCATCGGCCTTGAAACGGCTCGCAGAAAGAGCGCCGGCGGCGACGTGGGTGGAATGGCCATCGAGGATGATGTCCGCCATTATCCGTCCAACTTGCGGAGAGATCATGAGCCCCTTGTAAGCAGAGACGGCCACATACAGATTGTCTATTTCGGTTCGTCCGAGAACTGGCTGCATGTCCGGGGTCCGGGATATATAACCGTTCCATTGCCTGAGAACAGAAACCTCTGAAAGCGACGGCAGAAGGTTCGTGGCTTTGCGGCAACATTCGGACAGCCAGGGTCGAGGCGAATCCAACTCACCGTTCGGGCAGTTCGTGCTCCGGGACAACGTGATGATGATATTGCCACGATCCAGTTGTTTGATGCCCAGGCCGACCATTCCCGACATCAATACCGTTCGAACCATTGGCCGAGTTGCTCCGGTAATCAGCGCTTCTTTAGCCGCGCGCCTGATTGGGAGATTGACGGCCAAGGGTGAAAGAAGTTCCGGGGCTGCCCAATCCGTGCAGATCACGACTTTCTTTGCGTGATACTGTTCTTCATTCGCTGTCACCAGGAAGCTGGAAGGAAGGCTCGTGACCGAGCTGACGCTGGTTTGAAATTTGACAACTCCACCCGCTCTTCGAACAAAGCCATAGAGCGCATCCAACCACTTGAACGGCGAAAGCGTGCCATCCTTCCAGCAATAGGAAGCGCCGCGCAGACCGCTCAGGTTCAATCCGGGCTGAACCTTCAAGCATTCGTCCGCAGACAGGATCTGGCTCGGCACACCAAGGATTTGCTGGAGATCGACGGCCTGTTGGAGCGATTCCAAGGCGGCAGCGGAATGAGCGAGCATCAGATACCCCTGATGCTTGACATCCAACCCACCGCGGTACCCCAGGAGATCCTCGCCATTCCGAAAAACCTCGAGGCTGTCCACCACCAGCTGAATGTTGAACTCACGCGACCACTGCAGGCGAAATCCCGAGCCATTGCGTCCCGATCCCCCCGACGCGAAGTCCCCCGCATCGAGGACCATTACCCGAAGGGTGGTATCTCTGACGAGGAGCGCCCAAGCGGTAGCCAGCCCGAAAAAGCCGGCGCCGACGATCAGGACATCCGCGGTGTTGCGCTCGTGCCCCACACTCAGACGACGGTTGGCTGAAGGTGCGATCGGATCGTCCGGCCCGAGCTCATGGCTTCAGCAGGTCGTCCTCGAAGGGATAGTCGGAGAGGAGCTCCCACCCGTCATCCGTGATCAGGATCTGCTGCTCCAGCTTGACTCCTTCCGGCCCGTCAACTTCACCGACATAACTCTCTACACAAAGCACCATGCCCGGCTCGATCTGTCCGTCATAGGCGCGATTGGTTATCCAGTCTTCCTGATAGAAGATCTTTGGATACTCGTCCCCCAACCCCACGCCATGAGCCAGGCACGTGTAGCGATTGGCCTTGAACTTGGCCGGCTGCTGAAACGCCTTCCTGCTGACATCGAGGAAGGACAGTCCGGGGCGGAAAAGCTCCATATTCGCGTGGACCTCGTCATAAGCCCGCCGATAGAGCTCGCGTTGCGCGGCCGAGGGTTTTCCCGGATAGCAAAACAGAGTTCTGGAAACGTCGGCGCAGTAGCCATACGGCCCCAGCATATCGGTGTCGAAGCCCACCAACTCGCCCGCGTTGACCTGCTTCGCGGTAGCATCCTGATACCACGGGTTCGTTCTCTGGCCGGAAGAAAGGGCCCGGCCGTCGAACCACTCGCCGTCATGCATGATGTTGGTTTGATGGAGAAGCGACCAGAGAGCGTTTTCAGTGACGCCGGGGCGCAGGGCTTTATGAATGCGTGACATTCCAAGCTGGGCAACATCGACCGCGTAGCGAATGCAGTTGATTTCATCGGAGGACTTTATGACTTTGGCATACTCGATCAGGGGTATGGCGTCGATCGTGTCGACTCCCTGCTGCAACAGTGCCTGGGTGGCGCTTGGATTGACGGCTTCCAACGCAATTCGCCCGCCTTCCGCTCCGATTTCCTTGAGAAATTCCTTGATCTGGTTGGCAAAACGACGCGCCTCCTCTGCGTGATTGGGCCCGGCGTTGAAAAAGTTTATGTAAGCGGCTTTGCGCCCTTCGCTGATCAGCTCGTTGTCGGAATGAAGCGCGCCATGGATGACGATGGGGCCCTTCAACGGGACGAAGAGGTAATATATCGGTATTCGGGACTGGAACATCGCATAGTTGCGGAAGTCCACGGCGTATCTGAGGCTCATCGGGTTGGTCAGAACCAACAACGTGACATCGTGCTTCTCCATCTGCTCGCGCAGCCGGCCGAGCCGGTAGTCCTTCATGCGCTTCAGATCGATCTCTGGCGGTGAAAGCAGAGGTTCACTCAAGACATCTTGATACTCGGTGGTGGCGTCTATAGCAGTCATCGTCTCTCGCTCGTCGTTCGATTGGGAAAGTCAGTCGTCCATCTTCGCGCTGTTTGTCATCGGCTCGCGCACCAGCTTGTTGGAAGAGAACCGGATCGGATTGACGAAAGGCAGGATCGGATCGTTCTGTCCTGTGCCGCACACCAGGTCGGCCATCAGTCGGCCTGCGGCCGGTGAAGTCATCAGCCCCTTGTAGGCGGATACCGCGACATAGAGCCCATCCACAGGTGTTTCACAGAGGATCGGCTGCATGTCCGGCGTGACCGAGATCGTGCCGGCCCAGCCTCTCAGGACATTCACCTCCCCGAGCGCCGGGATGACCTCGGATGCTCCCTGGCAGGCTTCCTGGAACCAGTCCGGCTGGCTTGCGATATCATCGACCTTTTCCCTGACCCTGCCGTGATTGATGACGATGGACCCGCGCACCATCTGGTTGATCGCCATTTTGTGGCGCATCGAAATGTGGACCGGGCCCAACATTTCGCGATAGGGCTCCGTAACCATGATTTCGACGGGCGTGCGCCTGATCGGATAATCGATGCCCAGTCCGCCGATCAGGTCGGGGGCGGCCCAATCGGTGCAGACAACGACCTTGGCGGCTTCGAACGTCCCCGTTCGGTGTTTGGCCAGGAAAGATCGCCCGCTCTGTCGAAGCGACTCGACCCGGCAGCCGAACGTGACCGTGACCCCTCTCCTTCGGACAGCGCCGAGAAGCGCATCCAGCCACCGGAAAGGCGAGATGGTGCCGTCGCGCTGGCAGAATGCCCCGCCGACTAGCCCTTCGGGGTTCACATGGGGAGAGATCGAGAGCACTTCATCCGGGTCCAGCATGTGGCTTTCGATGCCATATTTGTGCTGGTTGACCTGCGCGTCCTTGAACCGCCGCAGCGTTTCCTCGTCCCAGGCCAGAATGAGGTAGCCCTGCTGCTTGAGTTCGATGCCTTGCGGATAGTCCAGCGTCTCGGCGGCCTGCTCGAAGAATTCGACCGACTCGAGGCTCATCCGGATGTTCGAATCGTGACCCCACTGCGTTCTCACTCCGCCTATCGCGCGGCCGGTCCCGTTTCCGGCGAAGTCCGACGCGTCAACGACTTGGATCCGAAGGCTTCTGTCCTGCTCGGACAGGAACCAGGCCGTCGAAAGGCCATAGGCGCCGGCGCCTATGACGAGGACATCGCACGTCGATGCAGCTCGATCGGTCATTTACTTTCCCGTCCGGCCGAATGCCGAGGGAGAAGCGCGCAAGACGAGTCCGATCGGTCCGCTCTCATACCATTTCTTATGGCCGCGATCACGAACCGACCTGCCAAATCCCTGGGATATGCGATCGATCGTGACAGCCAAGAGCACGATCCCCGCGCCGCCGACCGTGGCGAGACCCATATTGAGTTGCCCTATTCCCCGAAGGACGGTCAGGCCAAGGCCGGTCACCGAAATCATCGAGGCCACGACCGACATCGACAATGCCATCATGATCGTCTGATTTACTCCTGCCATGATGGTCGGGACGGCCAGCGGGATCTGTACCTTGTAGAGAACCTGTCGCGGCGACGCTCCAAATGCCTCAGCCGCCTCGACCATATCGTGTGAGACCTGACGAATTCCCAGGTTGGTCAACCTGATCACCGGCGCCAAGGCATAGATGATCGTCACGATCACGCCTGGAACGTTTCCGATTCCGAACAACATGACGACGGGAATTAGGTAAACGAACGACGGAATGGTTTGCATCAGATCGAGCACTGGCCGAATTACAAAGGCTGCCCGATTGCTTCTGGCCGAGAGAATTCCGAGCGGTATCCCGATGGCGGTGCAGAACATGATCGCGGTGAGCACGATCGACAATGTCGTCATTGATTGCGGCCAGCCCCCGATGGCTCCGATGGCGAACATGCAGCAGAAGGCCACAATACCGACACTGAGTCCGGCCACCTGCCAGCCGAGGAGGAGAACCAAGCCTAGTATGACCGGGGGTGGGGTGGACTGAAGGATGGACTCGACAGCCTCGAGCGTTATGCGAATGGGCTCACGTATGTAAGCCTGGAAGAACGGGCGAAAGTGTTCGACGACCCAAGTCAGGCCGGCTTCAGTCCAGCTGTCCAGGGGAATGTGCAGATATGCAAACGGATCTGTGAAGAAGTCCACGGCGGCGCTCCTAGGTGGATGATCCAGGCTTGGCGGCGTCTGTGTCGCGCCCCTGAATGGCTGACAACAGTGCTTCGGCCGTAACAACACCTACGACTGTACCCCCGTCGACTATCAGCGCTGGCTTCCGGTGCGTGACGACGACGCTGATCAAGCTGTTCAGGTCGCTCGATATTTGGACTTTCGGCAGGCTTTTCAGGTCACCGTCATGTTCCGACAGATATTTCTCAGGCGGCATCATCACCGCGGCTGCGTGGACGAGGTGGAGTCGAGATATCCCTCGAACGAAATCCGCGACATAAGAGTCGCGCGGATTCAAGACAATGTCCTCGGGGGTTCCTATTTGAACAATAGTCCCGGCTCGCATGATGGCGATGCGGTCACCCAGTCTTATGGCCTCGTCCAGGTCATGGGTTATGAAGAGGGTCGTTTTTCTCATGCCTCTCGACAGCTCCAAGAACTGATCTTGGAGTTGGCGGCGAATCAGTGGGTCGAGAGCACTGAACGGTTCGTCCATCAACAGGATGCTTGGATCGGCGGCGAGAGCCCGGGCCAGCCCGACGCGCTGTTTCATGCCTCCTGAAAGTTGGTCGGGATACTTGTCCTCCCAACCTTCCAATCCGACCTTTTCAAGGGCTGAACGGGCCGTCAGAAGCCTTTGCCGAGTCGGCACCCCCTGAATTTCCAATCCGAACGTGACGTTCTCCAGAACCGATCGATGTGGCCAGAGCGACATGTGCTGAAAGACCATGCCGATCTTCCGAGATCTCAACCGCCGCAACTCCGGCTCCGGAAGACGATTTATGTTGACGCCGTCGACCAGAACCTCGCCGGCGCTGGGCTCGATCAACCGATTTATGTGTCGAACGAGGGTAGATTTTCCGCTTCCGGAAAGGCCCATGATGCAAAACATTTCATGGGGACGCACGGCGAAACTGACATCCCGGACGCCAACGACACAGTCGAATTGCCGCGCGACCTCCTCTTTTGTCAGGTTCTTCTCGCGAATGGCTGCGACGGCGGCGTCAGCACGCCGACCATAAACTTTCCAAAGCCCGCGACATTCGACAGGCATCGGAGACTGTTTATCCGACGTATGCTCCATCCTCCCGGACCGTGGATCTCTCAAATTATGTTGCACGTTGATTTCACCGTCGCAGTTCAATAGCCCACTACGACTGTTTATTTCCTGGCTTCGGCCAGACACTTGTCGAACTGCGGGCGATTGGCCGCGGCCCAGTTTTCGGCCAACTTGACGATGTCTTCCGGCTTGTCCTGGCCATTGCGAACCTCGAGCATCGCCGCGTTCACATCTTCGATCGGAACAATCAGGCATTCCATGAATTTCGCTGCCGCGGGGTTCGCGTCTGCGAATTTCTTGTTGGCGGCGACATGGACAAGGTTCACTTCGAAGCCCAAATCCCGACCATCCGGCAATTTCGAATTTACCGCCGGCTTGCCGTCGGGCGAAGAGAAGTACGGAACGGATAGCCACTCCGTGTCTTTGCCCGGGACCAGAACGCTGCTCACCCATTGAGGCGTCCAGGTATAGTAGAAGATTGGCTTGCCTTCCTTGTATCGGGCGATGGTTTCCGCGATGACAGCGGCGTATTCTCCCTGATGGTGAGTAACGGTATCGCGAAGGCCATACTCCGTCAGATGATGCTCGATCACGCGCTCACAACCCCAGCCCGGATTGCAACCAGCCAGATCAGCCTTGCCGTCGCCATCGGCGTCGAAGAGCTTCGCGATTTCCGGGTCCTTGAGCTGCGAAAGGTTGTTGATCTTGTGGGTATCGGCGGTCTTCTTGTCGATCAGATATCCTTGGATTGCGCCTGGCGTCATCGCTCCAAGCAGAACCATGTTGTCAGCTCCTGCCTTCTGGCGGAAAGCTTCGTACAACGGGCTCCAATAGGCTGCCGTATAGTCCGCATCACCCATGCCAACGGCTAGGACCATGTTGGAAGTCGAAGCTTCCTTGTATTCGCCGATCTCAAAGCCGAGCTCACGCAAGCCTGTTTCGACGATCCGGTTGACAAATGCCGTGTTTGTCGTCGTTGTTCCGATAGCTGTCGCCTTGATCCCTTTGCCGGGAGTTTCGGCTGCGATGGCGATGCCGTCTGAGAAAAACGACAGGCCCATGATTCCAGCGATAGCCAAGTTGCGAACTGACATTGTTTTCTCCTTGGGGTTTCCTCCGACCAAGCGGTCCTCTTAAGGTATACACCGTGTGTTCTATTCGTCAAGGAATGTTGGCGGCCTTTGCCCGTGCTGTGGCGATCTAACTGATACTACTTACAATCTTCTCCACCAGGACAAAGGTAGATTTAGCTTGCAACGATGAAACTATTGGATACAGTGTGTATCCATAATCTAACTTCGGCATGGGTTGAGATGAGCTGGCTGATCGGGATCGACACTGGAGGGACCTTCACCGATCTGTACGCGCGCAGTTTGCTGACAGGCGCGGTTCATATCCATAAGCGGCCGTCCACCCCGGACGATCCAAGCCGCGCCGTGATCGAAGGATTGTTGGAGCTGTGTTCGCTTTACGGCATCGAACCTCGCGCGATCACGCGCCTGGGCCACGGGACGACAGTGGGCACGAACGCCCTGATCCAACGCCAAGGCGGCAGGGTTGCGCTCGTCACGACCCGCGGGTTTAGGGACTTGCTGGAGATCGGCCGGCAGACACGGCCCCACATGTTTGACCTGCAGATGGACCGGCCGGCCCCCCTCGTTCCCCGGGAACGAAGGCTGGAGATCGAGGAAAGAATAACCGCTGATGGAAGCGTCCTTGAGGACTGCGACCTGTCGGAGGTTGACCATCTCGCCGCTGCATTGAAGGAGCTCGAGGTCGATGCCGTCGCTGTTTGCCTGATTTTTTCCTTCCTGAACCCCAGGCATGAGCGCGCCGTCGGCGAGCGGCTGGCGGCTCACCTGCCCACGCTCAAAATCTCCCTGTCAAGCGAGGTGCGGCCTGAATTTCGAGAGTATGAGCGGTTTTCGACCACCACGATCAACGCCTACATGCAGCCGGTGATGGACCAGTATCTCGCGGCTTTGCACACGAATTTGACGCGGATCGTCGGCGAGGGATCAATAGGACTCAATCAGTCCAATGGCGGGCTTATGAGCCTCGAAATTGCGCGCAAATTTCCGGTTCGGACGGCGTTGTCGGGCCCTGCTGCCGGAGCGGTGGGGGCGGTAAAGGTCGCCGAGGAATCAGCCCGACCGAATATCATAACAGTCGATGTCGGCGGGACGAGTGCTGACATGGCGCTCATCCGCGACTACGAAGTTGCGCTGGCATCCGAGAGAGACGTGGCCGATTTTCCGGTTCGCTTGCCGATGTTCGATGTCCACACGATTGGCGCTGGTGGCGGCTCGATCGCCTGGTTTGACAAGGATGGACTCTTGAAAGTCGGGCCAGACAGCGCCGGCGCGCGGCCCGGCCCGGCGTGTTACGGCCTCGGCGGCCAAAAGCCTACAGTGTCTGACGCCAACTTGGTCCTCGGACGTCTCGGTTCGAAACTCGTCAACGGCGCCATCACGCTGGACGTCGGCCGTTCGAAGGAGATCTTGGCACCCATTGCAGCTCGACTTGGCAAGAGTGTTGAACAAGCCGCCCTCGGAGTCGTGCAAATTGTCGTTGCAAATATGGTCAGGGCGATAAGAACGATTTCGGTGGAGCGCGGGCACGATCCCCGAGAGTTTGTCCTTATGCCTTTTGGTGGCGCCGGTCCGTTGCATGCGCGCGACATTGCCATTGATCTGGGCATCGGGGAGATTCTGGTTCCGGCTTCTCCTGGTATTCTCTGCGCCGAAGGATTGGTCGTCGCCGAGCAAAAGGAAGACTTCGTGACGAGTCAGCGGCTGACGCTCTCTCGCGGCGCCAAACTTGATTTTTGGCCGATAGTGAGCTCACTTCTGGGAAAAGCCAGGCATTGGTTCGGTGAGGAATCAACCGCGAGCGAACAGCAATGGCACGAGCTGACCATCGACGCACGCTACAAAGGGCAGAATTTCGAGCTTCAGCTGCCAATCGCTTCAGGTCTGACGATCTCCGAAGCCGCCATGCCGTCTGCGGAAACGATCGTTTCGCGCTTCATTTCGGCGCATAGGGTTGCCTATGGGTATGCCAGCGACCATGATCCAATCGAGATCATAAATACGCGAATGACAGCCAAGATCAGGCGGACGCCTGGTCCTCAGGCGCTATTGGATCACGGTCGAAGCGGCTCCTCGACACCCGTCGAGTATCGGAACGTCTGGTTCAATGACGACCAGCCTGTCCCAACCCCGATATTTGAGCGCAATAGCCTCAAGCCGGGCTCAACGCTTGTCGGGCCGGCCATTATCGAGCAGTTTGACACGACGACCCCCGTGTACCCGGGTGACAAGGTGACGATCCTCAATGGCGGCCATCTTGCGATAGAGGTTATCCCGTGAACTATCTCGCCGCGAAGACAACTGACCCAATCAAGATAGAGATCCTGCGCAACGCTCTCCGCTCGATTACCGATGAGTGTTTTGTGTCGTTGATGAAGAGCGCCTATTCCACCAACATCAAAGAGCGGCAAGATCATTCGACAGCCATTGTTGATGCGAAGGGGCATTTGATAGCCCAGACGATGGCGTCGCCCATTCACATAGCATCGATGATGGGGCTGATGACCAAGATGGTCGAAAAGTTCGCGGGACCGGACGGCAGATTCCCGGACCTTTTGCCTGGCGATATATTCGTTGGTAACGATCCGCACGTCGCTGGCGGCACCCACTTGCCAGATGTCAACATGGTAGCGCCCGTTTTTCTCGATGGGCGGATCATGGCGTTTGTGTGCAACATCGCCCACCACGCCGATATCGGCGGCATGGTTCCGGGTTCGATGGCCGGCGGCATGACCGAGATTTATCAAGAGGGGTTGCGAATACCACTGGTCCGTCTGTTTAGAGGCGGCGTCCTGCAGCAGGACATCCTGGACTTGCTCCTTTTGAATGTCAGATTGCCTCACGAACGTCGGGGAGATTATTTTGCCCAGATTGCTGCGATCAATCTGGGCATCAATCGCTTGACCGATGTCGCGACCCGTCACGGCGCTTCCCTGCTGACGTCTGTTTTTGAGGAGATCAAGGATCGGACTGAGCGACGGATGCGTCAAGCGATCTCCACCATCCCTGACGGCACCTATACGTTCACGGATGTCATGGACGACGATGGGCTTGAGGCGCGGAATATTCCGATAAAGGTGGTCATCGATGTATCCGGCGAACATATTCGGTTCAATTTCGAAGGCACGGCTCCTCAAGTGCCGGGAAATATCAACGTAACCCTGAATGCAACAATAGCCGCTGTTTGTTTTGCCCTCCAAGCCCTGCTCGATCCGGACTGCCCGAACAACCAAGGTGTCCTGAGGGTCATCGAGACCATCGCTCCGGAAGGGTCTCTGCTCAACGCCAGGGCGCCGGCATCCGTCGCCGCGCGCGCCCATACTTGTCAGCGTATCATTGACGTTGTCATGGGCGCTTTGACCGGCGCGCTTCCGGAACGCGCCATTGGAGCGTCCAACGGGGCAAACACGACCGCGGTCTTCTCGGGAGTGGATCCAAGGACAGGTCATGGATACGTGTACCTCGAAACCTTGGGCGGCGGGCATGGCGCTCGTGCATCCAAGGACGGCAAGGATGGTGTGCAGGTCAATATCACCAACACCTCCAACCTGCCGGTTGAGGCGATCGAATTCGAATACCCCCTGCTCGTCGAAGAATACAGCCTCGTTCCCAACTCCGGCGGCGCAGGTCGGCAGCGCGGAGGACTTGGGATACGTCGCGTCCTTCGCCCAGTTGGCCATGATTGTCGGTTCAACGGCGCCGGCGAGCGCTTTTCCCAACCGCCGTGGGGGGTTTTTGGCGGGAAGAATGGTGCGTGTGGGCATTTCGGCCATCGGACTTCAGATGGCAAGGTCAAAACTTTGCCAAGCAAGCCGAACGGCATGAATGTGACTGCCGGAGAAGCCATTATCGTTGAAACTCCCGGTGCTGGGGGTTATGGGCCTCCCGCTCAGCGTTCAAAAGCTGCGTTGGCGGCTGATGAACGCAGCGGGAAGTATAGCAACGCCTTCCTCGAGGAGTTTTACCCCATTCTGGCCGAGGGGAACGCGTGATGCGCCTCAAAGACCGAACAGCTATTGTCACTGGCGCCGCCAGCGGGATCGGCGAGTCCATTTCCGAACGGCTCTTGAGCGAAGGAGCTCACGTCGTCCTTGTCGATCTGACCGAGGACAAGCTTGTAGCCGCTCACAAGCGAATGGCCGACAAGGGATACAGCCCGGATTTCAGAACGGTCGATGTCCGCAACGAGGGCGACGTTCACACTCTTGTAGGCGAAACCGTCTCGCGGCTGCATCGACTGGATATTCTTGTGAACTCGGCGGCGATCGCACAGGTAAAGCCGATCCTGGAGGTCGCGGTTGCCGACTGGCGAAGGATCCTCGATACGAATTTGACGGGCAGTTTCATCTTCGCGCAAGAGGCCGCCAGGGTCATGGTTGCTCAAAAGAGCGGCAGGATCATAAATCTGTCTTCGGTCAATGGAGAGCGGGCCATTTCCGGCCGTGGCGCCTATTCCGCCGCCAAGGGTGGCGTCAACATGCTGACACGCATCATGGCCGCCGAGCTGGGTGAGCACGGAGTCACGGTCAACGCGATTGCGCCCGGTCCGGTAGATACGCCCCTGGTCCTCCAAATGCATACTCCGGCGACCCGTGAGGCCTGGGGGCGCGGAATACCGGCGAAGCGGTATGCCGCGCCGGATGAGATTGCCGGCGTTGCGGCATTCCTCGCCTCGGATGAGGCAGCTTACATCAACGGGCACATACTCAATGTAGACGGCGGTTTTGGAGCCACAGGTCTCTTGTTCAAACTCTGACACGGATAAAAGGATGCCGCGGACATCTCGGATGCCAAGGACTGGAGGTACCAAGGTCTATGAGACCCTTCGTCACAAAATACTGACGCTGCAGCTCGCTCCAGGTGCGGAACTCGACGAACTCGCGCTCGCCAAGGCTTTTGGCGTGTCTCGAACGCCGCTCCGCGAAGCCCTGATCCGCCTGTCTTCCGAACAGCTCGTGCAAATCCTTCCAAACCGGGGATCTGTCGTCGCTCCTCTGACCTTGACCGATTTTCCCCGGTTCATCGAAGCCTTGAGCTTGGTCGAAGCCGCCGTGAATGGTTTTGCCGCCGCCCGGCGGACTGACACCGACATTGCGGCGATAGCGAAAGCCTGTGCCCTGTACGAAGCCGCCGCCGGTCGCGGCGATGCTCTCGAGATGACCGAGGCGAACCTCGCCTTTCACCATTCAATCGCCGCAGCCGCTCATAATCCGCAGCTTGCATCAATCTACAAAATGACGTTGGCGGAGGGCACAAGGCTTTCCCGGGTAAGCTTCGCTTATGGCGGAAACACGCCGGAGACGAGCGCAAGGCGGATCATAGAAGATCACCGTACGCTCTCCAACGCAATCATCGCGAATGACATCGATCAAGCCGCGCAAGTTGGACGAAGTCACGCGGCGCTCTTCCAGCGGCGTATAATCGAGTTCCTGAGCGAAAACCAGTTGGGCGATTTCCGACACCTTCCCGACACTTCACCGACCACCTCCATCGAGGAGAGCTGAATGATGCCAAGAAAGGTTTCGATCCTCCCGAAAGGCCAGAGCGCCGCGGCAATCTATACCGATCTGAAGAAGGACATCGTCGAGCTTCGCCTGGCGCCTGCCTCTCAGATCGAGGAGGCTCAGCTCCTTGAACGATTCAAGCTCTCGAGAACACCTGTCCGTGAGGCTCTGACGAGGCTTGCGAGTGAGGGCCTGGTCGAGCTCCGGACCAATAGGAGTGCTTTGGTATCATCGATCGATGTCGCGTCGGCGGCGACCTATCTCGAGTCCCTCGAAGTCATCTCGACCGGGATCTCCCAGCTCGCCGCTGTTCGTCGGACAGAGGCCAAACTCGACGACATTCGGTCTGCACAGGCCGCTTTCCGGAGAAACATAACGGAGAATCCGGCTGCTTGCACCGGCGCCAACAGAGAGTTCCACTCTCGAATTGGTGCCGCCTCGGGAAATCGCTACCTGCAGCTTCAATACGACAGGCTGCTCGACAACGGCATGCGTCTCGCCAATATCCCATTTCAGTTTGCCGAAGAAGGTGAGACCGACCGCATTGCGCACCTCACACGGGCGGCCGACCAGCATGACGATCTGATTGACGCTATTGCCGATCGAGACGGAGCCCGCGCAGTCCACATAGCAAAGATCCATTGTCAGCTGTTCAGAGGACGGCTCTTCCGATACCTGGCTTTTGTAACCGAGGTCCGGACATGAACGCCAAGTTGCCTTTGCCCGCTTCGCCGGACCTGGGCGGACGGACCGTTGAGTTTTACTTCGACGGTGAGCTTATCAAGGCGGCCGAAGGACAGAGCGTGGCTGCGGCTGTGATGTCGGTCGGGCGGCTTGACCTTCGAACCTCCGAGGCCGGCGACAAGCGCGGCATGCTCTGCGGAATCGGCGTGTGTTGGGAATGCCGATGCGTTGTAGACCAAATTCCAAACGTCCGCTCATGCCTGCTGGAAGCAAAGCAGGGCATGATCGTGAGAAGTCAGGTTGGCCTTGATTAGATGAAACATATTGCAGTAGTTGGCGCTGGACCGGCTGGGCTGGCTGCCGCGGTCACCGCGGCCGGGCATGGATGCCACGTGACCCTGGTCGATGAAGCTCCTCGACCGGGCGGACAGCTCTACCGGCAGCCACATCCGGGCATGAGGATTCCAAGGGTCGTCACCGCTGCCGAAGCAAAGCGGAAGGACCGGCTGCTGGCGGAATTCGAGGGAATGCATTGCCGGATCGACTATCGTCCCGGCACGACGGCGCACAGCCTTTACCCTGGACCGGAACTCCAGATCGCGACTGATCTCAGTTCGGAGAGATTGCTGCCCGACGCCGTCATTCTCGCGACCGGTCTTTCGGAGCGGGCTTTGCCGTTTCCAAACTGGACCCTGCCGGGCATCATGTACGCCGGAGGCCTGCAGGCCCTCCTCAAATCCCAGGGAGTGACGCCTCGGGGGCTGGGGGTTATCGCCGGCATAGGGCCGTTGCCGCTGGCGGTCGGAGCGCAACTGGCAAATGCGGGGGCTAAAATCAAGGAAGTGCTCCTCCTGCATTCTCCATGGACGATCGCCGCGTCTCCTGCCGCTCTCTGGTCCGGACGCGAGGCTGTCGCCGACGGACTGTCATATCTCCGCTGGCTATCGAAGACCGGGGTCCGGGTAAGGCATGGCATCGCCCCCATCTCGGCCGACGGCGATGACAAGCTCAAGTCTGTCACTTTTGCGCGGCTTGACCGGCATGGAAAACCAATCGCGGGGACCGAGGAGACCCACGCTCTGGACTTCCTGGGCATCAACTTTGGCTTTACGGCCAACAGCGAGCTTGTCCGGATGGCAGGCGCCGAGTGTCGATATGATGCTGCGCTGGGGGGATGGACCCCTATTGCCGATGAGCATGGTCAAACCTCTCTCGATCGCGTCTTTGTGGCCGGAGATGGCGCTGGATTGCGTGGTGTTTTCGTCGCCGAGGCCGAAGGGCGAACTGTCGGAGCATACGTCGCATCGACATTGGCAGGCTCTGCCCTCCCCGGCCGGCCCGACGTGAGGCGCCGGCGTCTTCGCCACATGAAATTTCAAGCGTCTCTCAGGCGGGCCTTCGATGTGCCGGATGATATGACCCACCTCGCCCGTCCCGACACGATTGTTTGCCGTTGCGAGGGTGTTGATGCGGGCCGGATAGCCCGAGCCGTTTCGGACGGCCACTGCACGCTTGACGCGATCAAGCGAAATACTCGGGCTGGAATGGGATGGTGTGGCGGAAGGACATGCCTTCAGAACGTTGCCATGTGGCTCGGCAAGCCTGATCCCGCGCCGATGCGGGCGAGGCCGGTTGCGCGGCCGGTCAAGCTCAAGGCCTTGGCAAACTGCAAGGCCGTCGACCAGTCCTGAACGGGCAAGATCTCACTCCTCGGGGCGCCTACTTTCTTCCCGCGGACTGGAACTTGGGCCGGAAGACCTGAATACTGAGTGTATACCAAACGGTTCGGATTAAGGAAGCTCCACAATGGCGAAAAGAAGAGACTCTCGGACACGTAGGAGTTCAGGCGGTATCAACCAACTGCCGTATGCCAACCTCAAGAGCCCCTACGACCCGTTTCCCGTGCTGTCGGCTGACGCGGTCGAGTTCGTCCACAGACGGTCGCTGGACCTGTTGGAGGAGTTTGGCTGCAACTTCATGCTCGACGAGGCCCGCGACCTGCTGAAGGCCGCGGGAGCTGATGTCGAGCCTGGAAGTCAACGCGTCCGCTTCGACCGGCATTTTGTTGAAGAAAAGATCAAGACCGTTCCGAAGAGCTTCACTCTCACGGCTCGAAATCCGAAACACAGTCTCACCGTCGGGCATAATCACATCAACTTCATGATGGTGGCCAGTGCGCCAAATACGTCGGATCTGGACCGAGGCCGAATTCCGGGCACCCTCGCGACGCTGACCGAACTGATAAAGCTGTCGCAGTCGTTGAACATTTGCCACGGCTGCCAGGGTTATCCCGTGGAGCCGACCGACGTCCCCGTTCCGATTAGGCATCTCGAGGCGGGTCGAGCGATGGTCAAGTACACCGACAAGGTCATGTCCGGCTACGGGATCGGAACCCGGCGATTGCGTGAAATTCACGAGATCAACCGCATCGCGCTCGGCGTAAGTCCCGAGGTTTTTGCCGAGACTACCTGCATGGCGACCATGTGCAACTGCAATTCACCATTGCAGTACGATGGCCATCTCACCAGCGGTTTGATCGAGAACGCGAAAAAGCATCAGGCATCGATCATTTCCCCTTTCACCTTGTCCGGCGCGATGAGTCCCGTGACCCTTGCCGGGACTTTGGTCCAGCAGAACGCCGAAGCCTTGGCTGGGATCGTCCTCTCTCAGGTGGTCAAGGCCGGCGCGCCGATAATTTACGGAGCGTTCGCAACCAACGTCGATATGAAGTCCGGCGCTCCCGCATTTGGAACACCGGAATACGTCAAGACGACTCTTGCGTGCGGCCAGCTCGCGCGCCGCTATGGGTTCCCTTATCGATCATCCGCACCTTCAACTTCCACCGTCGCGGATGTCCAGGGCAGCTATGAAACCGCGATGTCTCTTTGGTCATGTGTCCTGGGGCATGCGAACTTCATTAAGCATACGTTTGGCTGGCAGGAGGGAGGCCTCGTGACCTCCTTCGAGAAGACGATCATGGACGCCGAGCTTGCCCAGAATTTCGCGGAGTTCATGAAACCCATCGAGATAACGGAAGATGACGTCGGTTTCGAAACAATCCAAGAAGTTGGGCCAGGCGGGCATTTCTTCGGATCGGCGCACACGATAGCGAGGTATGAGAGCGCGTTTTATGCCCCGATGCTGTCCGACTGGCGCAACTTCGAAAGCTGGCAGGAGGCAGGGTCCAAGGACACGCTGCAGCGTGCCCATCATATCTGGAAGCAGCTTCTCGCCGAGTATGAAGAGCCTGCGCTTGATCCAGCCGTGGCGGAAGAGCTCGACGCTTTCGTTGATCGCCGAATACGCGAGGGCGGCACCCCCTATGGCGAATAGTGGATTTTTCCAGCCGCCGGGGAGACGCAAGATGTCGTCCGACGGGTCGATCGATCTCAGGTTACCGGTTGTCATCGCCAATCTTTCTGATCTCGACTCAAAGTGGCAGTGCCAAGGGACTCGCGAATGACCCGGAAAGTCGCAATTGTCCTGCTCCCCGAGTTCACTCACTCGACCTTGGCGGCCGCTCTCGAGGTTCTGAGTGCGGCGAACCGGGTACTGGGACGAACCTACTATGAATGGTCGCTCCACAGCCCCTTCTCGGAGACGACAGAAGCCTCAAATGGATTGAAGACGAGCACATGTCCTTCGCTCGCCGGCATCAGAAGCAACCAGACAGCGATTGTCTGCTCGGGCTTGCGCCCGACCCGGCATACCTCCACGCAGCTGCTGGCAAAGCTTCGCTTTCTGCATTCCCACGGAGCGCATCTGGGCGGACTCTGCACCGGCTCATATGCCTTGGCGGCTGCGGGGCTTCTAAATCACCGGCCGTGTACGGTCCATTGGGGGTTCATCCCTTCATTCCGCGAAATGTTTCCGCTTGTCGAGGTAACCGACAACCTTTTCGAACTTGAGGGAGACGTCTTCTCGAGCGCGGGGCTGGGTACGGTCGATTTGATGCTTGAGATCGTGGCTACGGACCATAGCGGCGAAGTTGCCGATTTCGTCGCCGAGAAGCTCTGCCATGTGCGACGTCTTCGAATCTCCCGGCAACGAAGGAGCTTGGGATGCCGAGTTGGCAGCCGCAACGAGCTCGTCCTTCGCGCAATAAGAATAATGGAATCGAATCTGGAGAACGAGCTGAGCACTCGTCAGATCGCAAGGCAACTTGGAGTGTCCGTGCGCCAGATGGAGCGACTATTCTCCAATCACGTGGGCGAACCTCCAAAAGCATATTTTCGCCGGCAGCGCTTCAGTCGGGCTCATCGCCTGCTGACGGAAACAAACCTCAGCGTTTCCGAAGTTGCCGCGGCCTGTGGGTTGAACTACGAGCACTTCGCCCGGCTCTATCGCAAGATGACCGGCGTCGCGCCGAGCGAGGGCAGACAAATGTCTCAGCGCAATGAAGGGCAGACCGGGTTGACGATGAACTGACCGAACCGGCTTACAGCCTGCACATCCCCATCAGCCAATATGGAGTTCGATCATGTCTATCCCTGAAAAAATGCGCGCAGCCGTGCTGGTTGGTCACGGCGGACGGGAAATGCTCGAGGTTCGTGACGATGTGCCCGTTCCAAGTCCGGGGAAGAACGAGGTGCTCGTCAAGGTAGGGGCTGCGGCCATGAACAATACGGATATCTGGACCCGGGAAGGCCACTACCCATCCGCAGTCGATGCTCGTCCCTCGGGCTGGAGGGGAGTTCCGCTGTCTTTTCCGAGAATCCAGGGCCTTGATGTCGTTGGCAGGGTGGTCGCTTTGGGGCCTGCAGCGACTGCGCCGGAGATTGGACAACGGGTCGTTATCGACCCGTCGGTATATGATCCTCAGACGGAGACGGTCTTGGATGTAAGGCTGATCGGAAGTGAGCTTGACGGCGGCTTCGCGGAGTACATTGCCGTTCCAAGCGAGAACGCCGTTCCCGTCAGCTCGGCCTTCTCCGATGCTGAATTGGCTTCCTTTCCAGGGTCATATCGGACGGCTGAGCACATGCTCAATCGCGCTGACGTAAAGCCCGGCGAGCGGGTTCTCGTTACCGGCGCTTCCGGCGGGGTCGGCACAGCTTTGATTCAGCTCTCTCGGGCCCGCGGGGCCCGGCCGTTTGCAATCATCGGCCTCGGCAAAGAGAAGCGAGCCTCGGAACTGGGAGCGGAGAGAGTTTATACGCGGTCCTCCGACGGCTCGATCGACCTCGCCGAAATTTGTCGCGAGAAGTTCGATGTCCTTGCCGATGTCGTAGGTGGTCCGATCTTTTCCGGTCTTCTCGGAGCTCTGAGGAAAGGCGGACGCTGTGTAATCGCCGGAGCGATTGGCGGTTCGGAGATCCTTTTGGACCTCAGGCAAATCTATCTCAATCATCTCGCCCTGATCGGCTCGAGTACCGCCACCCATGAAGAGTTGCGCGCTGTCGTGCGCTATATCGAAATGGGCAAGCTGCGGCCGCTGGTCGATCGGGAGTATGACCTGAAGGACATCCATGTCGCCCAGGATGCCTTCATGGCGAAGCGTCACTTCGGCAAGATAGTCCTCCGTCCCTGATGGAACCGTGCGGAGTAAACGTAGTGACCACCGTCAAGAGCTCCGAGGCAGACGCGGCATATTCGCCAGTCGTTCAGGCTGAGCCGCTATTGTTGCAACCGATCTCGCTTCGAGGATCGACTGCCCGGAATCGCATCGTGCTCTCTCCCATGTCCCAGTATGCATCGATCGAAGGTGGACCCACTGATTGGCACCTCGCGCATTTCGGCAAATTTTCTGCCGGTGGTGCCGGCATCGTGTTCTCTGAAGACACAGCGATCGAGGCCGATGGCAGGGGCACGCCGGGGTGTGCCGGTTTGTACACGAGCGAGCATGTGCGCCAATACCGCCGCATCACCGACTTCATCAAGGCGCAGGGCGCCATCCCGGCGATCCAGTTGGGCCATACGGGCGCAAAGGCGGGCGCGAAAGCGCCGTGGGCCGACTTCGACCAGGCGTCGCTCGGCGCGCTCGCAAAGAGACGCATTTCTCCGAGCGCGGTGAGGCTGGAAAATGACGGATATGAGCCACGTGCCATTCTGACCGGCGAAATACCCGGGGTGTTGGAGCTCTGGCGCGATGCGGCAGCCAGGGCGGTGGATGCCGGCTACGACATCTGCGAAGTGCATAGCGCTCATGGCTATCTGCTCCACCAGTTTCTCTCACCGCTGACAAACCGAAGGACCGACTCCTATGGAGGCGGCCTTCGGGGCCGCATGCGCTTTCCGTTGGAGGTGGTCGAGACTGTAAGGCGAGTTTGGCCTGATGATCGCCCACTCTTCGTCCGGATCTCCGCTGTCGACGGCTCGAACAGCGGATGGACGCTTGACGATTCCGTCGAGTTCGCAAGGGAGCTCGCTGCCCGGGGCGTTGATGTGGTCGACTGTTCGTCGGGCGGGCTTTCGGGCCAGCTCACGTCCGGACCTGTACAGCGCAAGCCCGGCTATCAGGTCGAGTTCGCCGAGCGCATTCGCCGCGATGCCAAAGTCCGGACCATGGCGGTGGGTCTGATCACCGAGCCTGGACAAGCGGAGACGGTCTTGCGATCAGGACAAGCCGACCTCGTGGCTCTCGGCCGGGAAATGGTCCTCGACCCCAACTGGCCGACGCGCGCCGCATCGACCCTTGGGTCCATCGATCCTTTCCAATTCATCTCGCCGTCCTATGCATGGTGGCTCCGGCGCCGAGAGGAGCTTCGCAATCTGGGGCCGAAAGGGGACGCTCCGGTGTCCCGATCCTGACATTCGCTGTGAAGGCAGGCCGGGATAGCGCGATGGCGCCGGGTTGTCGCATCCGCTATGAGTTCAGCAGATCGGCGAGCGCCGGATCGACGCCGGTCAGATTCTCCGAGCCCTGACGCTGGAGGCTGCCGGCACGCGGCTTGGGAACGCGAAGCCGCGCCAGGCTCTCGGCCTGGAGAACGGCACAGGAAATGCCATCGAGGAGCGGCACGGGAGAATCGGCCTGGAGCGAGCGCGCGACGCCGGCCATGGTGGCGCCCGTCACGATGATGCATTCGGCGCCGCTGTGCCTCACCAGGGTGTCGATGCCGCTCAGGATTTCCGCTCTCACCCGGTCGGGCTGGCGGAAGTCGGCGACCGTCATCGCGACGGTATGGATTCCGGCCAGTCTGTCCAACAGGCCGTGCATGGCGACGGTTTCACGGAACACCGGCATGGCCCGCGTGTCGAACACGATGAGGCCGAAGCGGCCGCCGAGCATGCAGGCGGTGAGCAATGCGGCTTCCGTCATGCCGACGACGGGGGCCGGCGACGCCTCGCGCAATGCGGCGAGGCCGGTATCGGTCGAGACGGCGAGCACCGCGGCGTCATACGGGACGGGGCTGCGCGCCAGCGCGGCGAGCGCCGCATGAGCGGCGATGACATTGTCGGACCGGGTGCGAATGAGGCTCGTGCCGAAATCGGCCGTGACCGCCTGGATTTCAGTTTCCGCTCCGGCGATTCTCCGGGCCTCCTCGGCCACTCGCCGGGTGATTTCGGACGACGTATTGGCATTGATCAGCAGCAGTCGCATTGGCCGTTCTCCAGTCGCGTCATCATCACGAGCCCTTGGGCGCGGTCTTGCCGAACACATCCGCGAGCGGCTTCGTGAGCGTGCGCTCGCTGCGGAAGTCGAGAAAGATATCCATGCCCTTGATGTGCGATATCATCGCATTGCGCACGCCGGCGGCATCGCGAGCGAGCAGGCACTCGACGATATGCTCATGTTCGGAGTGACCGCAGAAGCGCGGCCCCACCGCTTCGCCATAGAGGGATACGAAAACCAGGCTCCTCAGGACCAGTTCCTCGAGCCGGCTGGAAATCCACTCATTGCGCAGGAAACCCGCGATGACGGAATGGAACTCGGCCGTCAGCCGCGTAAGCCGGATCGCATCGCCGTCGCGCCTGGCATTGTCTTCCTCGGCAAGATGACGGTGCAGCATGCCGCCGTCGATCAGACGCGGCTGCTCCAGGAGCTGGTCGATGATCCCGGCTTCGATGACCACCCGCGCCTGAATGACCTCGCGCGCATCCTCCATTCTGGCGCGCGGCACCACCGCGCCGCGATTGGGTGCAAGCTCCAGCCACCTTTCATGCGCCAATCGATGCAGGACTTTTCGCGCCCGTTCCCGGCTCACGCCGAATATTTCGCCGATCTGTTGCTCCGGCAACCGTGTCCCCGGCGGCAGCCGGCCCGTGACATAGGCGCCCAGGATGGCGTCGTAAATAACCGCTTCGCGCTCATGTCCGCTTCGTGCCGCGGATGAGCTTGCAGGTCTTTGCGCGTCTGATCGGGAGAGCGTCATCCGTGTCCGGGGAACAGCGTTTTGGTCGGCAGGGGTCTGTTGATCCCGGTGAAACTTCGAGAGTTGTGAGTCAAGCCTCTACTACTGGGCACAATAGCAAAAAAATTGTGCACAATCCAGATTTTTGTGCTATGAGCAGGGTGATCGACCGCCATGGGCGCCGATCCAACCATAGGGCGTCACAGCCCAAGCTGCGGGAGGAAGGGTGAGCGAACCGTCACTGCTTTTGCGCAATGCCGCGATGGCCCAGCGCGATAGGCACAAGCCCGGCGCCGAGCGCGTGGACATCCTTGTCAGCGGGGATCGCATTGCGGCGATCGAACCTGCCCTCACCATAGCGGTTTCGACCGCCGCGCAGGTCGTGGATGCGAGCCGCCTGCTTGTGCTCCCCGGCATGATCAACGGCCATGTGCATTCCTGGGATCACTTCCTGAAGGGACTCCTGGAAAACCTCACCACCGAGCTGTTCATGGCTCAGATCCGGCCCCGCACCCCGGTGGTGCTCACCGACCGGCAAATCTACCTGCGGACCATGATCGGCGCGATCGAGTCGCTGAAAACTGGCGCGACGACCATCGTCGACGACATGAGCCTCGGACAGTTTTTCTCCCGCGACAGCGTCGCCGCCGCGTTCCAGGCCTATGAAGACAGCGGCACCCGCGCCCTGGTCGGTTTCAGCATGATCGACAAGCCGGTTGTCGACAGCTATCCGTTCGTGGACGAGCTGTTTCCTTCGAACTTGCTGGCTGAATTGCGGGCTCTTCCGCGTCCCCGGGGAGCCGACCTCCTCGGTCTGTGCCGCGAACTGGCAGCGACGCATCACCCGTCGTCGCATCGGGTCGGTGTGATCGTGGCGCCGTCCGCCCCGCAGCGGTGCACCGATGAGTTTCTCAAGGCCTGCCGCAGGCTCGCCGATGAGCTCGACTTGCCGGCAATGATCCATTGCCAGGAAACGCGTCTGCAGATCGTGACCAGCGAAGAGTTCTATGGCCGCTCGATCGTCGCGCATCTCCGGGATCTGGGATTTCTTGCGCCGCGTACCTCGCTCATCCACTCCACATGGCTGTCGGAGCGCGATATCGAGATCATCGCGAAGTCCGGCGCGTCGGTTCAGTACAATCCGTGGAGCAATATCGTCACCGGGTCGGGCGTTGCACCCGTACGGCGATGCTTGGAGTCGGGCATCAATGTCGGCATGGGCAGTGACGGCACCGGAATATTGTTCGGCGTCAACATGCTGAATACCGTGGGCGTCGGCGCCGCGCTGCAGACGATCTATGAGCCCGACTATCGGCGCTGGCTCACCGCCCAGGAGGCATTCGAGGCCGCCACTCTCGGCGGCGCCAGGGCATTGGGCCTTGCCGACCGCCTCGGACGGCTGCAGGTCGGATACAAGGCCGACCTCGTCGGCTACAGTCTCGATGCGACCTCTCTCACCCCGCTCAACGATCCGGTCCGGCAGGTTGTCTATGGCGAGCGCGGCTCGGGCGTGGACACTGTGGTCGTCGACGGGCGCATCGTGCTGCGCGGCGGCAGGTGCACGCTCATCGACGAAGTGGCGTTGCTCCGCGAGGCCCAGGACGCTCATGCCGAGCTCCAGGAGCAGATCACCCGCTCCCTGGGAGATTCCCAGCCGTTCATCGATGCCCTGTCGAAGGTCTATTTCAAGACCCTTGAATGCCCCTTGTGCCACGATCACCTGCCGGCCTGGGTCACCGGGAACAACATAGCGCGGGAGCGTGCCGGATGAGCTCCCGCGATGATCGAGGGCATCGCATCGAGCTCCGGGGCATCAGTCACTCCTACGGACCGATCGTGGCGCTGTCGAACATCGCATTGACCATCGAGCCGGGCGAGCTGATCGCGCTCCTCGGTCCCAGCGGTTGCGGCAAGACGACCCTTCTCAAGATCATCGCCGGCTTCATCTCGCCCACGGTCGGCGGTGTGATCGTGGGCGATGAGGACATCGTGCGGCAATCGCCGGCCGACCGCAATGTCGGCATCGTTTTCCAGAACTACGCGCTCTTCCCGCATATGACCGTGGCGCGCAATGTCGGTTACGGCCTGCGCGCCCGTCACGTGTCGGGCGCGGCGGTCGAAGCGCGCGTGAGCGAGATGCTCGCTCTCGTCAAGATGCAGAACTTCGCCGGGCGCTATCCCATCGAGCTGTCCGGCGGGCAGCAGCAGCGCGTGGCGCTGGCGCGGGCCCTGGCGGTGAAGCCGCGCATCATGCTGCTGGACGAACCCTTTTCGGCCCTCGATCGCGGCCTTCGGCTCGACATGCAGATCGAGGTGAAGAATCTGCTCAAGAACTACGGCGTCACGTCGATCCTCGTCACCCACGATCAGGAGGAAGCCCTGTCGATGGCCGACCGGATCGTCGTCCTGCGCGATGGCAAGGTCGAGCAGATCGGAACCGCGACGGCTCTCTATGACTCCCCGGAGACGCTCTTCGTGAATCGCTTTCTCGGCCAGGCGAACCTGTTGCCGGGACGTATCGAAACCAGCGGCCGGCCGACCGCCGTCGTCGAGCTTGATTGCGGAGCGCGCCTGCCCGTCGCATCGCGGCCGGATCTGGCGCATGACGCCCGGGTGCTCGTCTCGGTGCGGCCGGAGAGCCTCGCCGTTGCCGCCGGGCCTGCCGCAGCGACCATCCCGGCGCGGATCAAGCATGTCGTGCCGTTGGGACCGACCGACGTGGTCGAGCTGGAATCGAGCTGCGGGACAGCCCTCAAGGTCGCTTTGCGCCACCGCATGGGCGCCAATGACCTGAGACCAGGCGACCATGCCGATCTGGAGATCGACGACCCGGCCGCGTGCCGCGTGTTTGCGGCACAAGATATCGACAAGCAGTGAAGGCATCAAACGAGGGAGGACCGTTAATGACCATCACACGCCGCCAAGCCCTGAAGTTGGGCGCCGCAGGAGCCGTGCTCGCTGGCATGCCAGCAGCGGCACAAGCGAAAGAAGTTTATTTCGTCACCTATCCGGGAAGCATAGACGAGGCCTTCAAGAAGATCGTCGGTCCCGCTTATGAGCAAGCGAGTGGCGGAACGGTCGTTTTCACGCCCATGCTGAATACGGATCTCATCGGCAAGGTGAAGGCGTCGCAAGCGGCCCCGCCCTTCGACGCGAGCCTGTTCGACGACGGCCCGCTGATCACGGTGGTGCGCGACAAGCTGGTCGACAAGTTTTCCGCCGCGGACTTCCCGATCCTCGCCGATGTCCCCGAGCAGCTGCGCAACGCCAGCGGACATGGCCCGGCGATGGCGCTGAGCGCCGTCGGCATCGCCTATAATCCGACCACGGTTTCACCGGCTCCGACCTCCTGGGAGGATCTGTGGAAGCCCGAGTTCAAGGGCCGCGTCGGAATCGTCGGGCCCGCTTCGACATTGGGCACGACCTTCCTTATCGAAGTGGCCAAGATGCGCGGTGGCAGTGAGACCGACGTCGAGCCGGGTTTTGCCGCCTATCGCGATCTGCTTCCGCAATTGGGCGCCATTGCCCCATCGCCGGGAGCGCTCGCGACGATGTTCCAGCAGGGCCAGATCGATCTGGCGCCCCAGTATTTCAACAATGTCGCCGCCTTGCGCGCGCGTGGCGTGGATATTGCGTTCGCCAAGCCCAAGGAAGGGCTGCAGCTGCAAACGATCACCATCTGCATGATCGCCAACTCGAAGAACCGCGCGGCGGCGAATGCCCTGTTGAACACGATATTCGACCAGAAGACGCAGACCGCTTTCGAGGCCGATCCCTATGTGATCATCCCGACGCATTCGAAAGTGAAGCTGACCGGCCAGAACGCCCTGTTGGCGAGCGACGTTCATGACCTTCTCGCCCAGGGGCGCTTCCTCGATTGGGCAAGCTTCGTCGACAAGCGGCCCGACTGGGTCGACCGCTTCAACCGCGAGATCAAGATGTGAGGCGTTTCGCCGCCCATCGGTCCGTCCACGCGGCCTGGCAGGCCGGGGACGGACCGCGATGAGCCTCAACTCCAGATCCGAGGCGCTGCTCGGGGTCGGGCCGCTCGCGGCCTTCTTTGCGGTATTCTATGTCCTCCCCTTCATGCTGCTGCTGTGGGTGAGTTTCCAGCCGCAGGGCGCGGCCCAGGCCGATGCGATCAGCCTGCAAAGCTATGTGGCCATTCTGGCGGACAGCTTCTCGCTCATCGTCCTGGCCGACACCCTGCGCCTTGCTCTCGAGGCGACGCTCCTCGCGGGCCTGCTCGCCATCCCGCTCGCGGCCTATTATCGCACTGCCGGCCCGTCCGCCCGGTCGTTCCTCATCATCCTGATCCTTCTCCCGCTGTTGACCAGCACGGTGGTGCGCACCTTCGCCTGGCTCGTCATTCTCGGCCGCGACGGCGTCGTCAACTCTTCGCTTCGCGCCGCGGGCTTGATCGACGCGCCGCTGCATCTGCTCTACAGCCGCGGCGGCCTTGTCCTCGCCCTCGCGCAGATCACGCTGCCGCTGATGGTTCTGCCCATCATCAACAGCATGCTGCGCATCGACGACCGGCTGCTCGATGCATCGCGGGCGTTGGGCGCCTCCAAGTGGCGAACCTTCATGCAGGTGGTCCTGCCCCTGTCGGTGCCCGGAATCCTCGCCGGGGCGCTGCTTTCCTTCGCCTATGCCGCCACCGCCTTCGTCACCCATACGCTGGTGGGCGGCGGCCGGCAGATCTACATGCCGCTCCTGATCTACCAGCAGTCGATCGGCCTCCAGAAATGGAGCTTCGCCGCCGCTCTGTCGATCATCTTCATGGTGGCGATCGTCGCCATCATGGGCATCGTCGACCGCATCGTGCGCTCCCGCATGCGAGGCATCGATGAATAAACTCGGCGATTGGACATATGACTGGCTGATTCGGTTCGCCGCCTGGCTGTGTCTGGTGCTCCTGGTCGCCCCGACTGTGGTCGTGGTGATTGCCTCGTTCACCGATGACATGACGCTCCGCTTCCCGCCGCGGGAATATTCGGTTCGCTGGTATGAGGAGCTGTGGACGGCGTCTCCGCAGATCCTGCGCGCCGCCAAGGAAAGTTTCCTCGTCGCCGCCGCGACGACTCTCATCTGCATAGTCTGCGGAACCCTGGCGTCACTCGCCATCGCGCGCAGCCGCTCGCGTCTCGCCGCGGCGCTCGATGCCGTGTTCATGTCGCCGCTCATCCTTCCGACGATGGCGTTCGGGCTGGCCTTGCTGCTGCTGTTTTCATCCATGGGCGTGGCCCTGTCGACCTGGACGCTGGTCGCGGGGCATGTGATCATCTGCACGCCGTTCGTCATTCGCATGGTCGGCGCGTCGGTGCAGCAGCTGGACGGCAGCCTTCTCGAATGCTCGGCGAGCCTCGGCGCGAGTTCCGGCTTTACCCTCATCCATGTCACGCTGCCGCTCATCAAGCGCGGCATCCTGGCGGGTGGCCTCGTCGCCTTTCTGTCCTCCTTCGATCATGTGCCGGTGTCTCTCATGCTGGCCGACCCGCGGTCCGAGACTCTTCCCATCCACCTCTGGATCATCCTGGAAACCAACCTCGATGTGCGCGTGGCGTCCGTCTGCGGCGTGATCGTTGGCGCGACCCTGGCCCTGGCGCTTGTGTTCGACCGGACGATCAGCGTCCGCCGGCCGCGGCAATAGGCCTGGCCATGCGGATCCGTGACCTGCATGGTTATGGGTTGAACCAGCCGTCCATCGTCTGGCCGAATGGCGCGCGTTTGTCTGTGACCATAAACATCAACTACGAAGAAGGCGCTGAATTCACCGTCGAAAATGGCGATCCCGCCAATGAACGGTTTGGCGAGGTCACGAGCGTCGTGCCGCCCGGCAGGCGCGATCTCGGCATGGAGGAGCTCTTCGCCTATGGCACGCGCGCCGGGCTCCCGCGCTTCCTCGACGCCCTCGATCGCTTCGGCTTCCCCGCGACATTCCTCATGTGCGGGCGGGCGGTGGAGCGAACGCCGGCATTGGCGCGCGCCTGCATCGATCGCGGCCATGAGCCGGCCGTCCACGGCTGGCGCTGGAAGACCCATGTGGACTTCGATGACGCCGGGAGCGAACGCGACGAGATCGAACGGACAAGGCGGGCGATCAGGGCGCATACGGGGGTCGAGCCCGTGGGCTTCATGTGCCGCGGCTCGCAGAGCCCGAACACCCGCCGCCTCTTGAGCGAGCTCGGCTTCCTCTATGATTCGAATGGCTGGGACGACGATCTGCCCTATTGGGACGTCGCGGCGGGACCGCGGCCGATCCTGGTCGTTCCCTATGCCTTGGATACGAACGACATGAAATTCTATCATCCGAACGGCTTCGCCGGGCCGCGGGAGTTTCTCGACTATCTCAATTGCGCGCTGGACGTCCTGCTGCGCGAGGCCGAGAACGGGCAGGCCCGCCTCCTCAATATCGGCCTGCATCTTCGCATCTGCGGACGGCCGGGTCGTTTCTGGGCGATCGAGCAGTTCTTTCAGCGATTGCGCGCCGAGGCCGGCCGCGTCTGGATCGCCCGGCGGCGCGACGTTGCGCATCATTGGATGAGCCACTTTCCGCCTGCCCTCGCCGCCGGAGATAGAGCATGACCGTGCTCCTCCTGAAGACGTCAAGCCTCGACGCGACGCTCATATGACGAGCGAGCTCAGCCCCGAGCGGAAGTGAACACCCATTGTATCCAGCGTCCGTCGATGTCCGCACGTCCGACGATATCCGGCCTGCTCACCGATCGGCCCGAGACGTTCAGACTGGCGGAGGGCCCGACGATCTCCATGGAGATGCGCGCGAAAGGCCTCGCTGCCGCGCAGGCCTCGAGCGCCGCATTGAACTCCTGCCGCATGACGTCCGTGAATTGCACTGTCGTCATCGAATACATGACGACGACCGGACAGGACGGATCGAGATCGTCCACGACCTCTCGGACCATGGCGATTCAGATGGATCCGTCGGCCGACAGCCGCCGCGCCGCCTCGACGACCATCGCGCGCAGGCACACCGCCCGCCTCAGGTCGGTTTTGACCAGCCTCCGCGTGGCGATGATGTCCGAGATCGACTCGCGGTTCTCCAGGACGAAGCGCCGGAACCATCGACAACCCGTTCGGCTCGAGGTTGTCACCCATGTCTTAGGTACGTTCTGTTACCTATGTGTCCGGGCTGGACAATTGGGATATTGGAGCGGGCGAAGGGATTCGAACCCTCGACCCCAACCTTGGCAAGGTTGTGCTCTACCCCTGAGCTACGCCCGCATTAGGTAAGGCGCCGGGCTTGAGGTCCGGCGCGCCGGTCTTATTGCCTATGGCTCGGCCAAATGCAATAGGAACCTCGCTTTCCCGGTAACCCCTTCCTTCCGATGGTGAAAATGCCTCACAGCCGCGCCGACCTCATGGCCCGATTCTCAAGCCTCGGCATCAAGACCGAGACCCGCGAGCACCCGCCCGTCTTCACGGTCGAGGAGGCCCAGGCGCTGCGCGGCCAGATCCCCGGCGGCCATTGCAAGAACCTCTTCCTCAAGGACGAGAAAGGCGCCGTCTGGCTGATCGTCTGCCTGGAGGACGCCCGCATCGACCTCAAGGCCGCTCCGGCAAAAATCGGCTCGCGCCGGCTCTCCTTCGGCAAGCCCGATCTGCTCATGGCGCTCTTGGGCGTCGAGCCCGGCTCCGTCACCCCCTTCGGCCTCATCAACGACGGTGAGAACCGCATCACCGTCGTCCTCGAGGAGCGCATGATGCGCGAGGCCCTCCTCAACTATCATCCGCTCGGCAATGACGCGACCACGACCATCGCCGCGGCCGACCTCCTGACCTTCATCCGCTCCTGCGGCCACGAGCCCCGGATCGTGGCGCTGGACCAGCCCTGAGTCCAACGTGACGTTTCCATTTTGTTCTTGACTCGGCCGACCGCGTGTGGTTTGGGAAACGTCAGTGTCGGACTCTGCGCGTATATCAGCCCGGGATCAGCGCTGGCAGAATAGTCCTAAATTGTTCACCGGTGAATAGCTGTCGCCCGGATACTGCATGGCGCCCCCTTAGGGCCCACGAAATCGCTGCTCGCCTATGTGAAATTCCCTGCTCCAAACGCTAACTCTTTGATTTTGCTCAAGCCGGTCATTTTTCGCGAAAATTCCCTGATAATCCCTGATATTCCCTGAAACCGGGCGCGGGGACGGACGCTTCGCCGCGAAAACCGGCGCGGTTGCAATCACTTCACCGATCCGCCATCTAGGGGGTGAAAAATCCCGCTTCCGAAAGGTCGTTCCATGGCTATCTCCTCGCCGGCCGTTCCCCAGACCAATGGCCAAAACGGCGCGCCCGCCGGCGCCCTGATCAAGGACTCCGACACCCGCAGCTTCATGGCGGATGTGGTCGAGACCTCGCGCAAGGTGCCGGTGATCGTCGATTTCTGGGCCCCCTGGTGCGGCCCCTGCAAGCAATTGGGCCCCATGCTCGAAAAGCAGGTGACCCAGGCCAACGGCAAGGTCCGCTTGGTCAAGATCAATGTCGACGAGAACCAGCAACTCGCCGCGCAGATGCGCGTGCAGTCGATCCCGGCGGTCTTCGCCTTCGTCGACGGCCAGCCGGTCGACGGCTTCATGGGCGCGCTGCCCGAAAGCCAGATCAAGCAGTTCATCGACCGCCTCGGCGGCCAGGGCAGCATGGCGGAGGAGATCGAGGCGGCAGTGACCGCCGGCCGCGACGCCCTGGCGCAGAACAACCTTGCCGAGGCCGCGCAGATCTTCGCCCAGGTCCTGGGCGTCGACCGCGAGCATGCGGGCGCCATAGCGGGCCTCGCCAAGTGCCAGATCGCCTCGGGCGATCTCGACCAGGCCAAAGCGACGCTCAGCTTGGTGCCGCCGGCCAAGGCCTCCGACCCCGAAGTGGTGAGCGCCACGGCGGCGCTCGAGCTCGCTCAGACTCCGGTCGATCACGGCGAGATCGCCAAGCTCACCCGCGCCGTCGAGGCCGATGGCGACGACCATCAGGCCCGCCTCGATCTGGCCGTCGCCCTCAATGCCGCGGGCAAGAAACAGGAGGCCCTCGACCACCTGCTCCACATTGTCCGGCGCAAGCGCGACTGGAACGAGGAGGCGGCGCGGAAGCAGCTCGTCAAGTTCTTCGAGGCCTGGGGCCCCAAGGACGAGTTCACCTTGCAGGGCCGCCGCAAATTGTCCTCTATTCTGTTCTCTTGATGGCGTGATGGGTTTTCTCGACCAGTACAGGACGCCGGCCGATCTGCCGCGCCGGCTGAAAGTGTTCCCGCTGCCGGGCGCGCTGCTCCTGCCACATGCCGAATTGCCGCTCAACATCTTCGAGCCGCGCTATCTCGCCATGATCGATGACGCGCTCTCGGGCGACCGGCTCATCGGCATGATCCAGCCCGACCATGACGATGCCGATCTCGCCGGCGCCCCCGCCTTGAAGCCGGTCGGCTGCGCCGGGCGCATCACCTCCTTCGCCGAGACGCCGGACGGGCGCATCCTGATCACGCTCTCCGGCATCTGCCGCTTCGCCGTGACGAGCGAGTTCTCGACCGACAAGCCCTATCGCGAGGTCGACGCCGATTTCTCGGGCTTTGCCGACGACCTTGCCGAGGCCGAGGGCGATGACGGCGTCGACCGCATCTCGCTGCTCAAGGTGTTCCGCGACTATCTCGCGGCCAACGACATGAGTGCCGACTGGGACCAGGTCCGCTCGGCCTCGACCGAGGCTCTCGTCAACACGCTGGCGGTGCTGGCGCCGCACGCGCCGCGCGACAAGCAGGCGCTGCTCGAGGCCAAGGATCTCAAATCCCGCGCCGACGTGCTGATCGCGCTCACCGAGATGGCGCTGGCGCGGCAGGGCTCGGGGCCCACGTCCGGACTGCAGTGAGGCTTCGATGACCCGCGCCACCGATCCCAAGCTGCTCGAGATCCTGGTGTGCCCGGTGACCAAGACCAGGCTCGACTATGACCGCGAGAAGCAGGAGCTCATCTCGCGCGCCGCGCGCCTCGCCTATCCGATCCGCGACGGCATCCCGATCATGCTGGCGGACGAGGCGCGCGAGCTCGGCGAGAACGAATGACCAGCGATCCGCCGGAGGAGATCCGTCTCAAGGATCACGGCCGCCTGCTCGAGATCACCTACGGCGCGAACGAGACCTATGCGCTGTCGGCCGAATATCTCAGGGTCGAAAGTCCGAGCGCCGAGGTGAAGGGCCACGGGCCGGGTCAGGAAGTGACCGTCGCCGGCAAGAAGAACGTGCGCATCCTGCGCCTGGCGCCGGTCGGCCATTACGCGCTGCGCATCGTCTTCGACGACCGCCACGACACCGGCCTCTACACCTGGGGCTATCTGCGCGAGCTCGGCCGCGACGAGAAGACCCGCTGGCCCGCCTATCTGCAGAAGCTCGCTAACGAAAAGCTGACGCGGTGATCTCGGCCTCTCGGCCGTCACCCCGGCGAAAGCCGGGGCCCATTGAATAAGCGCAACCTCAGAAACGCTGACCGCATTGTGAGTATTTAGTGGATCCCGGCTTTCGCCGGGATGACGAATAAGATTCAATCCCGCCTGAACGTCAGATAGCTCGGCGTCCGGCCCTCGCGTATGGCCTTGGCCTCGTAGCGCGTGCGGGTCCAGTCCGGGAAAGGCCTGCGCCAATCGGAGGCCGCTTCGGCGAGCCAGGTGAAACCGCCCGCCTGGCGCGTCTCGAACAACGTCCATTGCACATAATGGTCGATGTCGCTGGCGAAGTGAAACAAGCCGCCGGGCTGGAGCAGCCGGCGGAAGTGCCGCAGGTTCTCTTGTGAGACGAGGCGGCGTCGGTGATGGCGCGTCTTGGGCCAGGGATCGGGATAGAGCAGATAGATGCGGTCGAGCGCGCCGTCGGGCAGCATGGCGAAGAGCTCGCGCGCGTCGCCCGCATGGACCGCGATGTTGCGCAGGGCCTTCTTCTCGATGAGCGCCAGGAGCTTCGCCACGCCGTTGACGAAGGGCTCGGCGCCGATGAAGGCGATGTCTCCGTGAAGCTCGGCCTGATGCGCCAGATGCTCGCCGCCGCCGAAGCCGATTTCGAGCCGCATCGGTTTGCGCGGGTCGAAGCGCTCCGGCTGAACGCCGAGCGCGGGCAGGAGCTCGGCGATCAGCTTCGCGTGATGCGGGCGCAGCGCCTTGCCCTTGCGCCGGCCATAGAGCTGGAAGCGGGCGCCGTCTTCCGTCACTTCACCGCGGCTTTGATCGCCTTGACCAGATCGGTCTTCTCCCAGGAGAAGCCGCCGTCCTTTTCCGAGTGCCGGCCGAAATGGCCGTAGGAGGAGGTGCGCGCATAGATCGGCTTGTTGAGGCCGAGGTGATCGCGGATGCCGCGCGGCGTCAGGTCCATGACCTTGGCCAGGCCCTTTTCGAGCTTCTTCTCGTCGACCTTGCCGGTGCCGTGCGTGTCGACATAGATCGACAGCGGCTGCGCCACGCCGATGGCATAGGAGAGCTGGATGGTGCAGCGCTTGGCGAGGCCCGCGGCGACCACGTTCTTGGCGAGGTAGCGCGCCGCATAGGCGGCCGAGCGATCGACCTTGGTCGGATCTTTGCCAGAGAAGGCGCCGCCGCCATGGGGTGCGGCACCGCCATAGGTGTCGACGATGATCTTGCGCCCGGTGAGACCGCAATCGCCGTCGGGGCCGCCGATGAAGAATTTGCCGGTCGGATTGATGTGCCAGACCGTGTCCTTGCCGATCCAGCCCTTGGGCAGCGCCTTTTTCACATAGGGCGTGATCAGCTTGCGCATGTCCTTGGAGGTCAGGCTTTCGTCGAGATGCTGCTGCGACACGACGATCTGGGTGACGCCGACCGGCTTGCCGTTCTTGTACTGGACGGTGACCTGGCTCTTGGCGTCGGGTCCCAGCGCCTTCTCCTTGCCGGAGCGGCGGGCGTCCGACAGCTCCTGCAGGATGCGGTGGGCATAATAGATGGGCGCCGGCATCTGCTCCGGCGTCTCGTCGCAGGCATAGCCGAACATGATGCCCTGGTCGCCCGCCCCTTCGTCCTTCTTCTCGGCCCCGTCGACGCCCTGCGCGATGTCGGCCGACTGGCTGTGCAGGAGGATCTCGATCTCGGCGTTCTTCCAGTGGAAGCCGTCCTGCTCGTAGCCGATGTCCTTGATGGCCTTGCGCGCCGCGGCTTCGATCTTGTCATGGGTGACGCTGACCGGCCCGCGATATTCGCCGGCGATGATGGCGCGGTTGGTGGTGCACATGGTCTCGCAGGCGACGCGCACCTGCGCCGGGTTCATGCCCTGCTCCAGCGCCTCGCGATAGAACAGGTCGACCACCTCGTCCGATATGCGGTCGCAGACTTTGTCCGGATGGCCCTCGGACACCGATTCGCTGGTGAAAAGATAGTTCTTCCGCGCCATAGTCACCCCATGTGAGAATCCCCCGCGAAGCTTCGCGGAAAGTCGGGCCGTCTTCTGGCAGGCTTGCCAAATGAGGTCAAGCGTTTGGCGGGTTTTGCCTCAGGCCCGCTGTGACGCAAGGGCGTCCATCGCATGCCCGGCCAGGCGGTGAAACTCATGATTCCACGGCATTTTTGCTGGGCGGCGGCGAGCCATGCGGCAGACCGTATGGAGACCCTCGCTTCAGGCGGAGCCCGCCTGAAGTGCCGGTCGTGCCTGTCATGCGAAAGCCTTACGGGCCCTTGTACTCGGCGAGCAGCTTCACCGCATTGAGGATGAGCTTGCGCTTGTCCGGATCGGTGGTCTCGCTGAATATGCGGGCGATCTGCACACCGTCGGGCGACTGCAGCGCGCCCGCGATCGCGTCGGCGCCTTCCGACTCGGCGAAGCCGGTCGGGCCGTCGTCTTCCTTCAGCTCGTCATAGAAATACTGGACCGGCACGCCGAGGACGCGCGAGATCTGATAAAGGCGGCTAGCGCTGACGCGGTTCGAGCCTTTTTCGTATTTCTGGACTTGCTGAAAGGTGATGCCGAGTAATTCGCCAAGCTTCTCCTGGCTCATACCGACGAGTAGCCGCCGCATGCGCACCCGGTTGCCCACATGGCGGTCGACGAAGTTCGGGTCTCTTTTTGTCATTAAAGTACGTTTGTCCGACCACTGTTGTCCCCCGGTCTGACCAAATGTTCTTTACCGAATGAACCGACGCTGAGCCTCAGTCATTACGGCGGCGTAATGCTTAAACCACCCGCCCTCGTTTTACAAATGGATTTATAGTGAGGTGCAACAATTTTGAATTGGGAGATTTCACATTTCAATCTGTGCGATGACGTCGCAGGGCAACCCCAGCCAAAAGCAGGAGAATGATGAGGCCAGCGAGCATGAGATCGCCGGCGCGCGCATAGATTGTCGGCGGCAGGCTCGGGGGCAGCGTTCCGTCGAGCACGCCTTCGGCGCCGAGCGGCAGGCTTGCCTGGATGCGACCATGGGCGTCGATGATCGCCGATATGCCGGTATTGGCGGCACGAACGAGCGGCAGGCCTTGCTCGATCGTGCGCAGGCGCGCTTGCGCCAGATGCTGATAGGGCCCGCTCGAGCGCCCGAACCATCCGTCATTCGTCGCATTGATGATGAAGCCCGGGCGCTCGGCGGCATCGACGAGGTCATGCGGAAAGATCGCCTCGTAGCAGATGAGGACGGCGGCGGGCATGAGGCCCGGCAGCGCGAGGTTGCGCGGGCCGGGACCGGCGGCGAAGCTTCCCGGAACCGTCACCACCTTGCGGAAGCCGAGCGGCTCGAGGATCCCTTCGAAGGGCAGGAACTCGCCGCCGGGCACGAGCCGCCATTTGTCGTAATGCGCGACGAGGCTCGCATCGCCGTCGAAGGCGAGGACGCTGTTATAGACGCGCCGCTCGCCGGCGGCCTCGGCATCGCGCCGCAGCGCGCCCATGACCAGGAGGGTCTCATCGGGCAGCATCTCGGCCAGTTCCGCCAAGCCCTGCGCGCTCTCGTCCATATAGAAGGACACCGAGCTTTCCGGCCAGATCACCACCTTGACGTCGCCGATCCCGCCCGGGCGCTCGGCGGTCGTCCGTGTCGAGAGCATTTTCAGCCTGTCGAAGATCGCCCGCGCATTCTCGCCGCGCCATTTGTCGTCCTGCGCGATATTGGGCTGCACGATGCGCAGGGCGACGCCGCCCTGCGTCGCGTCCACGGCGTCGGCGAGCCGATCGACGCCCCACAGCCACAAGGCCGGCAGGACGGCGAAGAGCAGCGCGGCCGCCGTCCACTCGCGCAAGCTCGTGCCGGCAAGTCCGGCGAGCGCCGGAAGCGCCGCCCACAGGACGATGAGCAAAGTGAGGCCCGGCATGCCGATGAGTGCCGCCGCCTGCGCGAGGCCGCCCATGCCGTCCACGGCGAGGCCGGGCGCGGTCCAGGGAAAGCCGGTGAGGAGATGGCCGCGCAGCCACTCCGCAATGGCGAGGAGGACGGCGAAGACGATGATGCGCGTGAGGCCGCGCTGCCGCAGGAGCGCGACCCCCGCCGCGGCAAGCCCCCAATAGAGCGCCATGCCGCCGGCGAGCGCCCCCACCATGAACGGCATCATCCACAGATAGGTGGCCGCATCGACCAGGAAGGCGATGCCGATCCAGTAGAAGCAGACCGTGAAATAGCCGAGGCCAAACAGCCAGCCGGACACGAAGGCACGCCGCCACGATGCCCGGTCGAGCGACCAGACGAGCACGGGGAAGGCGAGAAACAACAGCGGCCAGAGATCGAAGGGCGGCATGGCGAGGCCGGCCGCGGCGCCGGCGAGGAGCAGGAGCGCCGCTCTGCGCCAGCCGCCGAGCCTGCCTACGCTTTGGGCAATTCCCTCGAGCCGACTCATGCCGTTACTATAGGTGGCGAGCCCGGGCCCTGATACACTGGCGCTATGCGGCCAAAAGAGGCATCGATGGACCAGAAGACCAAGGACGGCATGATCCTCCTCGAGCATCTGCCGTTTGCGACCGACCGCGGCATCGCCGGGAAGGCCCGCATCGGCCTCATCGTGCTGGCGACCGACTTCACGATCGAGCATGAATGGCGCCGCGTCATGACCGGCCTCGAGGGTGTGGCGCTCTATCACAGCCGCATCCTCAACGACGCGCAGATCACGCCCGAGACCTTGCGCGCCATGGAGCCGCGCATCGCCCGATGCGCCGACGTCATCCTGCCCGGCGCCGATTTCGACGTGATCGCCTATGGCTGCACCTCGGCGTCGATGGCGATCGGCGAGGAGAAGGTGTTCGAGCGCATCCGGGAGGCGAGGCCCAATGTCGAATGCACCACGCCGATCACCGCCGCCTTCGCCGCCTTCCGCGCGCTGGGCGCGCGCCGCATCGGCGTGCTCACCCCTTATCGCGCCGATGTGAACCGGATCGTCGCGAGCTACATCGCAGCGCGCGGCTTCACCGTCCCCGTCTTCGGCTCCTTCAACGAGCCGGACGACAATATCGTCGCGCGCATCACGCCGAAGTCGATCAAGGACGGCATCCTCGCGATAAAGAAGCGCGCCGACATCGACGCCGTCTTCGTCTCCTGCACCTCGGTGCGCCTCGCCGAGGCCGCCGCCGACATCGAGCGGGAGATCGGCCTGCCCGTCACCTCGTCCAACCACGCCATGGCCTGGCACGCTCTGCGCCTCGCCCGCTATGACGAGAAGCTCCCCCAATGGGGCAAGCTCTTCACGCTGCCGCTGGCGGAGTGATCGAGCCAGTCCTCCCTCCGCCGCGCGGCACGCGCGGGCAGAGGGAGATGTCGCGCACGGGACGACGGCCTTCTACTTCACCGCCACCAGGATGATCCCCGCGGTGCACAGCACGATGCCGAGCCAGTTCACCGCCGACAGTTTCTCGCCGAGGAAGAGGCTGGCGAACACCGCCACCAGCACGATGCTGAGCTTGTCGACCGGCGCCACGCGCGCCGCATCGCCCAGCTTGAGGGCGCGGAAATAGCACAGCCAGGACGCGCCGGTGGCGAGTCCCGAAAGCAGCAGGAACAGATAGGTCCGCCCCGATATGGCGCCGGGCGACTGGAACTGCCCGCTCGCCGCCAGGATCAAGGCCAGCACCGCCGCGATGATCAGTGTCCGGATGAAGGTGGCGAGGTCGGCCGGTATCGTCTCGACGCCGACCTTGGCGAAGAGCGCCGTCAGCGCCGCGAAGACGGCCGATGCAAGCGCCCAGAACTGCCAGGACTGCAGCATGGTTATCTCCGCTTCGCTACATCCTCCGCCATCGAGCACAGGATCTCGAACATCATCGTGACCCCGGCATAGGCGGTGAGGCCCGAGGGATCGAAAGGCGGCGACACCTCGACCACGTCGGCGCCGACGATCCGGAGCCCGCGCAAGGCCCGCAGCATCTCCTGCGCCTGGAAGGTGGTGAAGCCGCCGACTTCCGGCGTGCCGGTGCCCGGCGCATAGACCGGATCGAGCATGTCGATGTCGAAGCTCACATAGACGGGATCGTCGCCGACGATGCGCCGCGCCTCCGCCATCACCGCCTTGGGGCCCTTCTCCATCGCTTCCTCGATGCGGATGATGCGCACGCCCGCCGTCTCGGCGAAGGTCACGTCCTCGTCGTCATACATCGAGCCTCTTATGCCGATCTGCACGGTGCGCCTGGGGTCGAGCACGCCGTCCTCGATGGCGCGCCGGAACGGCGTGCCGTGGGTATATTTGAAGCCGCCGAAATACTGGTCGTAGAGGTCGGTATGGGCGTCGAAATGGATCATGCCCACGGGGCGCTTCGCGCCCACCGCCCTGAGGATGGGCAGCGAGCACAGATGATCGCCGCCCGCCGCGAGCGGCCGGATGCCTTTGTCGACGAGACTCTTGAACCAGCTCTCGATCCGCTTGAGCCCGTCCTGGACGTCGGCCGGATTGACCGGGCTGTCGCCGAGATCGGCGCAATTGGCGAGGTCGTAGGGGACGACGCGGCTGACCGGATGCATGCGCCGGATCATGGAAGAATTGTCGCGCATCTGCCGGGGGCCGTGGCGCGGCCCCGGCCGGTTGGTGGTTCCCGCGTCCCAGGGGATGCCGGCAAGCCCGATATCGATGCCCTTCGCCTCCTCGAGCGGCACATGCGGCAGGCGCATGAAGGTGGCGATGCCCCCGAAACGGGGCGTGACCATGCCGGACACGGGCTGGTTAAATTTCTCACTTTGTCTGTTCGGCATGGCCGGCTCCTTGTTAGATTGCGGCATCCTAGCCGATTGGAAATGTGAGGCCCATGGCATCGATCGAGGTGGTGAAGGGTGACATAACGGGACTTGCTGTAGACGCCATCGTGAATGCGGCAAACTCTTCGCTATTGGGCGGCGGTGGCGTCGATGGTGCCATCCACCGCAAGGCGGGGCCTGAGCTGGTTGCCGAATGCCGCATGCTGCATGGCTGCAAGACCGGGGAAGCGAAGATGACCAAGGGTTACCGTCTCCCGGCGCGCTTCGTTATCCATACGGTAGGGCCGGTCTGGCAAGGCGGCGGCTCCGGTGAAGCCGACCTGCTTGGCAGCTGTTACGGAAAATCCCTCGCCCTTGCGGCCCGCCACGGGCTCGCATCGGTCGCGTTCCCGGCCATCTCGACCGGCATATATGGTTATCCAAAGGACAAAGCGGCGCAAATCGCCGTATCGACCGTCAGAAAGCATCTCGCGGAGGCCGCGTTCCCGATACGCATAATTTTCTGCTGCTTCGATGACGATACCGCAGCGCTCTACCGCGACCGGCTCGCGGTTGAATAATCCGGCTCGGCTTGCCGTGCAGACCGGGCAAGGCAGCATCCGAAGGTAAGGGGTTCACTCACGCTCCCACATAAGCTATGGGCAGTTTTTCCGCATTCCTCGATGGTTCTCCGATGACCGACAGACTGCCCATTTTCGACGCCCATAATGATGTGCTCTTGCGGCTCTTCAACAAGAAGAACGCCGCGGCGCACGAGCATTTCCTCGCGGGCGACGGCGAAGGTCATATCGATTTGCCGCGCGCCGTGAAGGGCGGTTTCGGCGGCGGCATGTTCGCCGTCTACATCTCGTCGCGCGACGATATCGGCGATGTCGAGGAGATGATGAAGGGCACGTCCTATGACGTGCCCTTGCCGCGCATCATTTCGTCGGCCGAAGCGCTGCCCACGGCGGTGGCGATGATGGCGATCCTGTTCCGCATCGAGCGCGCCTCCGCGGGCCGCGTGAAGGTCTGCCGCACCGCGCGCGAGATCCGTGACTGCCTCGCGCGGGGCGTGCTCGCGGTCGTGCTCCATATCGAGGGCGCCGAGGCGATCGACGAGAAGCTCGATTCGCTCGAAGTCTTCTATCAGGCGGGCCTGCGCTCGATCGGCCCGGTCTGGAGCCGCCCCACGATTTTCGGCCATGGCGTGCCGTTCCGTTTCCCGGCCGGTCCCGACACCGGCCCCGGCCTCACCGATGCCGGCAAGGCGCTGGTCAAGGCCTGCAACGAGCTCGGCATCGCCATTGATCTTTCTCATCTCAACGAGAAGGGCTTCTGGGACGTGGCGCGCCTCTCCAAGGCGCCTTTGATCGCCACCCATTCCAACGTCCATGCCATTTGCCAGCACACGCGCAACCTGACCGACCGCCAGCTCGCCGCCATCCGCGATTCGGGCGGCATGGTCGGCCTCAATTTCGCGACCTGCTTCCTGAGGTCCGACGGCCAGGTCAATCCCAACACCTCGCTCGATCAGATGCTGCGCCACATCGACTATCTCATCCAGCATCTCGGCATCGAAGGCGTAGGTCTGGGCTCGGATTTCGACGGCGCGGTCGTGCCGCAGGAGATCGGCGATGTGTCCGGCCTCGGCTCGTTGCGCGAGGCGTTCCGCAAGCGCGGCTTCAGCGACGACGTGATGCGCAAGCTCTGCCACGAGAACTGGGTGAATGTGCTCGAGCGCAGCTGGGGCGAATAACATTGACGCGGACGGCGGACATCATCGTCATCGGCGCAGGCATCGCCGGGGCCTCGGTCGCGGCTCATCTCGCCCGCGACCGGAAGATCGTGGTGCTCGAGATGGAGGACCGTCCCGGCTACCATTCGACCGGCCGATCGGCGGCGACCTATGAGCCGAATTACGGCCCGCCCGCCATTCGCAGCCTGACCCGCGCCAGCCGCGGCTTCTTCGAGACGCCGCCGCCGGGCTTTGCCGCATCGCCTCTGGTCGCGCCGCGCCATACCGTCTTCGTGATCCCCGAGCATCAGGAGCGCGAGGCCGAGGCGCTGCTCGCGACCGGTGTCGACTTCAGCCCGATCTCCGTGGCCGAGGCGTGCCGCCGGTTCCCGCCGCTGCGCCCGGCCTATGTCAAGGAGGCTTTGCTCGACGCGACGACCGCCGATATCGATGTCGACCTCCTGCATCAGGGCTTCCTGCGGCTGATCAAGGCGCAGGGCGGCGAGATCGTCTGCCGGGCCGAAGCCCGGGAGATCGGCCGCCGGGACGGCGCGTGGACGGTCGCGACGCCGCAGGGCGACTTTGCGGGCCCCATTCTCGTCAATGCCGCCGGTGCCTGGGGCGATGTCGTCGCCCGCAAGGCGGGCCTCACGCCGGTCGGCCTGCAGCCGAAGCGCCGCAGCATGGCGGTCGTGCCGGTCGCGGCCGACATGGATGTGATGGCCTGGTCCTTCGTCGGCGATGTCGGCGATACCTGGTATGCCAAGCCCTCGGGCGGCAGGCTCCTGGTCTCGCCCGCCGAGGCCGAGCCGGTCGATCCGCACGACGCCTATGCCGACGACATGGCCTTGGCCGAAGGCATCGCCCGGTTCCAGGACGCGGTCGACATCGAGGTCACCCATCTGGCCGGAAGCTGGGGCGGCCTCAGGTCCTTCGCACCGGACGGCAGCCCCGTCTGCGGCTTCGACCGCCGGGCGGACGGCTTCTTCTGGCTGATCGGCCAGGGCGGCTACGGCATCCAGTCCTCCCCGGCCCTGGGCGAGCTCGCCGCCGCCCTCATCCGGGAAAGGCCTGTGCCCGCTTACATCGAGCAGGAAGGGCTGATGCTCGCCGACATCGCGCCCTATCGTTTCGCGGCGTGAATCCGCCAAGACTTATCCCGTACCCCAGGAATATTTGACCTTCTCGATATAGAGATAAGTCAAGGTTTCGGTCGAGGTCACGCCGGGCATGGTGCGGATGGCGTCGTTCACGATCGCCAACAGCTGCCGGGCGTCTCGGCACACCACTTCGACGACAAGGTCGAACTGCCCTGACGCCACCACGACATAGACGATCTCTTCAATCTCGGCGAGGGCGGCGGCGATGGCGCGCACATCGCCATTGACCCTTATCCCCACCATCGCCTCGACGTTGAAGCCGAGCTTGAGCGGCTGTGAGACGGCGACGATCTCGATGACGCCGTTTTCGATCAGCCTCTGCACCCGCTGCCGCGCTGCCGCGCTCGACAGCCCGACCTTAGGTCCGAGCTGCGCATAGGCCATTCTGCCATCCACCTGCAGGAGCCGAATGATCGCCTTGTCGATGTCGTCGATCGGGATCTGTGCCGGTGTCCCGCCGGTATCCTCGCCAGCCACAGTCTCTCCAATTCGGGCATCGCTCAAGCGCGGAATCATAGGCGGCAACCGCTTTGCGTCAAGTTTCGCATGTCGTTTCTTTAGATTCTATCGTATTGACAATCGAAACAGTTGTTATATTAGATTTTCACGATGGAAAAGATCGTTCACTCAACTTGCGTATCGGGAGGGACTATGACGGCGTTTCCCAGCGGCATCGGACTGGCCGACTTCGAGCGTGAGCTCGACCGCCTCGAGGTCGTCTCCCGCTTTGCCGAGATGCCGAACAACCTTTTCGATGAGGGTCCGCATCTCATCGCCACGCCCCTCACGCCCTGGGGCGATCGGGTTCGCGAGTTGGCCGTCGACTGCTACCGCCGCTTTATTCACGGCGAGACCTGGATCACCGGAGGCGGCGCACGCGAAATGGAAGCCGAGATCATCGGCTGGATGGGCCGGATCCTCGGCGCCGCGGCGCCTGCCGGCCTGATCACCGCCGGCGGCTCCGAATCCAACATGTGCGCCATCCTCACCGCTCGGCAGCTCGCCGGACGCAAAGGCGGCAGCGTCGTCTTCCCGGACAATGGGCACTATTCGCTTCCCAAGCTGTGCCGCATGTTCGATCTCGATGCGATCATCGTGGCGGCGCCGCGAGGGCGTCTCGATCAGGTCGATCCGGCGGCGATCGAGGCGGCCATCCGGCCCGATACCATCGCCATCATCGCCACGGCCGGCACCTGGGCCTTCGGCAGTGTCGATCCGATTGCAGAGATCGGCGCGATCGCCGAGCGGCATGGCCTCTATCTGCACGTCGATGGCGCTTTCGGCGGCTACATCCTGCCCTTCCTCGAGCGCTCGGGATATGACCGCTCGATCCCGCTTTGGGACTTCCGGGTGCCGGGCGTCCGCTCGATCAGCGCCGATCTGCACAAGAACGGCATGGCGCCGCCGCCCGCTGGCTCGCTGATCTTCCGCGATGCATCGCTGCTCGCCGCGGCAAAGCAGATCTGCCCGCCGAACGGCACGATGTCGGGAACGCGGGGGGTCGGTCCCATTGCCGGCGCCTGGGCCATGGTCAAGCTCCTGGGCGAGAATGGCTATGCCGCCGTGTCGCATGCGTCCATGGCGATGCGCGACGAGTTGGTGTCCGGCGTCCAGGGCGTTCCGGGTCTTCAGGTCTATCCGGGCTCCCGCATCAACATGACGCTCCTTCATTCTGAAACCCACGACTTGCGGCCGGTCGCGGAAGAGCTGCGCCGCAAAGGGTGGATGTTCGCGGCTCGCACCGTGCCGGCGCCTGTCGGCATGGTGTTCGTCCCGATGCCGCACAATCACGGCAAGATCGCGCCTCTCCTTGCGCATTTGCGCGACGCCATGGCGCTCGCTCCGTCTCTTGGCGCGGCTCGGGAGACGAGCGGCAAGGTGTCTCCTTATGGCTTCTGATCGGTCCCTGCGCCTGGCGGTTGATATCGGCGGAACCTTCACCGATCTCGTCATCGAAGCGGATGGCGAGTTGCGCCTGTTCAAGTCGCCGACCGTGCCGCACGACCCGGTGCAGGGCATATTGGACGTCCTGGAGATGGCGGCCAGGGCGGACGCCACGCCGCTTGCGCAATTCCTCGGCCGCGTTGAGACCTTCAGCCACGCGACCACCCGGGGACTCAATGCCGTGCTGACGGGGCAGACGGCGCGCACCGCCTTCCTCACGACCGAGGGCCATCCCGACATTCTGCTCCTGCGCGAAGGCGGACGTCGCAATCCGTTCGACTTCACGGTTCCCTTCCCCGCCCCCTATATCCCGCGCAGCCTCACCTTCGAAGTCGCCGAGCGCATCACCGCAACGGGCGAAGTGCTGCGCGCGCTCGATACCGAAGCGCTCGACGCGCTGTGCGACCGGCTGCTGTCCGCGAAGGTCGAGGCTGTCGCCGTGTGCCTGCTCTGGGCCACGATCAATCCGGCGCATGAAGTGCAGGTCGCCGATGCGCTTGAGCGGCGCCTGCCGGGCGTGCCCTTCACGCTGTCGCACCGTCTCAACCCATCCTTGCGCGAATATCGCCGGGCATCATCGGTCAGCATCGATGCCTCGCTCAAGCCCTTGATGTCGCGCTACATCGATGAGCTTACCGCACGACTGCAAGGCGCCGGCCTCGCCGGCCGCATCCTCATGGTCACATCCATGGGCGGTGTGGTCGATGCCAAGGACGCTGCCGCTGCGCCCATCGTGACGATCAATTCCGGTCCCTCGATGGCGCCCGTCGCCGGCAAGGCCTATGCCGAGGCCGAGACCCGGACCGATGCGGTCATCGTGGCGGATGCCGGTGGGACCACCTATGACGTCACGCTGGTGCGGCGCCAGGAAATCCCCTCGACCCGCTCGGCATGGGTCGGCGCGGAAGGTACCGGCCATATGACCGGCTTGCCGTCGATCGACGTCAAGAGCGTCGGCGCGGGCGGCGGCAGCATCGCCTGGGTCGATGTCGGCGGCCTCCTGCATGTCGGTCCGCAAAGCGCGGGCGCCGATCCGGGCCCCGCATGTTATGGCCGCGGGGGAATCGCCGCGACGGTGACCGACGCCGCCCTGGTGCTCGGCTATCTCGATCCGGCGAATTTCGCCAACGGCACGATGGTGCTCGATGTCGAGGCAGCGCGGCGGGCCGTCACGCTGAACATAGCGCAACCTCTCGGCTGCGATGTCGTTGCCGCAGCGCACGCCGTGCTCGACCTGACGACCGAGCAGATGGTGCATGCCATCGAGGAGATCACGGTCCAGCAGGGCATCGATCCGGCGCGCGCCGTGCTGGTCGGCGGCGGCGGCGCTGCCGGACTCAACGCCGCGGCGGTCGCGCGCCGCCTCGGCAGCGAACGCCTGATCATTCCCGCCATGGGTGCGGCGCTCGCGGCGAGTGGCGCGCTCATGTCGGATCTGACAGCCGTCTTTGGCACGACGGCGCCCGCCGTCACCAGTGCCTTCGACACTGGGCGCGTCAATGCGGCCCTCACCCGCCTTGAGGCGCAATGCACCGACTTTGCGGCACGGGTCGGTGCGCCGCAGGCCGACGTCGCCATCTCTCTCTTCGCCGAAGCGCGCTATCCCCAGCAGATCTGGGAGCTCGAGGTCCCCTTGCGGAAGAAGGCCTTTGAGACCGACGCGGACGTCGCGCGCTTCACTCAGGATTTCCACGCCACCCATCGCGACATATTGGGTATTTCGGACGATGCCTCTCCGGTCGAGATCGTGAGCTGGGGCGCCCGCGCCCGCATAGCCCTGCCGCGGAAACGCCTGTTGAAAACCCGCGCGCCGGAACCTGCGGCGATATCCAGCCGGCGCGCCTTCGTTCGCGATGCCGGGCTTGTCGACGTCCCGGTCCGTCCCTTGGCAAGTCTGTTGTCGGGCGAGACGGTCACCGGGCCGGTGCTGATCGAATCGCCCTTCACCACCATCGTGATCGCCGACGCAAGCACGGTGGAGCTGGGCCGTGCCGGCTCGCTTCTCGTTCGGCCGATCCGCCCTGCCCAAGCAGAACGCGAGGCCGCCTGAGATGACTCCTTCCCGTGACGGAGCCTGGCTCGCCGTTGTCAGCCATCGCTTCGAGGCCATCGTGCGGCGCATGTCCAACACCCTTGCCCGCTCCGGGCGGTCGGGCGTGCTCAACACGGCGCGCGATTTCTCATGCTGCATCCTCACCGCCGATGGCGACGTGCTGATGACCGGGCAAAGCCCGCCCATCCATGTGATGGGCGGACCGGATCTGCAGGCCCGGGCGCTGCGCGGCTTCTATCCGCGGATGACGGCCGGCGACGCCTTCCTCCACAATTCGCCCTATCACGGCAACACCCATGCCGCCGATCATTCGATACTGGTGCCGGTTGTCGATGACGAAGGCACGCACCGCTTTACGGTGCTCGCCAAGGCGCACCAGGCCGATTGCGGCAACTCGGTGCCCACCACCTATATGGCGAGCGCCCGCGACATCTATGAGGAAGGCGCGCTGATCTTTCCGGTCGTGCGCGTGCAGGAAGACTATGCCGACTGTGCGGATATCCTGCGCATGTGCGAGATGCGCATCCGCGTGCCCGAGCAATGGCGCGGTGACTATCTGGCGATTATGGGAAGCGCTCGCATCGGCGAACGGGCTTTGCTGCAACTCGGCAAGGAACTGGGCTGGAACCAGCTCGCGGCGTTTTCCTCGGCTTGGCTCGACTATGGCGAGGCCCGCATGGCAGCGACGATCCGCTCCTTGCCGGCGGGGACTGCCATAGCATCGACCCGACATGATCCCTTCCCGCATGTCCCGGAAGGCGTGCCGATCACCGCCACGGTCACGGTCAAGCCCGAGTCCGGAATGATAGAGGTCGACCTGCGCGACAACCCCGATTGTGTCCCTTCAGGCCTCAATCTGAGCGAGGCGTCCTCACGCACCGCGGCCCTGATCGGCATTTTCAACAGCATCGACCACACCATCCCCCACAATCAGGGCAGCTTCCGGCGGGTTCAGGTCCACTTGCGCGAGAATTGCGTCGTGGGAATTCCCCGTCATCCGGCAAGCTGCTCGGTCGCCACCACCAATCTCGCCAACCGGGTCGGCAATGTGGTTCAGCGGGCCATGGCGGAGATCGGCGAGGGCATCGGAATGGCCGAGGTCGGGCCCGGCATGTCGCCCGCTGAGGCCGTGATATCGGGCATCGATCCGCGCACCGGCAAGCCTTTCGTCAACCAGATCTTCACCGGCACCAATGGCGGCGCCGGCGGGCCGGCCGCCGATGGCTGGCTCACCATGGACGATCTCGGCAGCGGCGGCACGCTGCTGCTCGACAGCGTCGAGATCGACGAGCTCAAGCAGCCGATCATCATCCACCGGCGTCATATCGCGCGCGACACCGAAGGGGCCGGACGTCATCGCGGCGCCCCCGGCATCGACGTCGAATACGGTCCCCATGGCGACGAAATCGACGCCATCTACGCCAATGACGGCTCGCTCAATCCCATGCAGGGCGCGCGCGGCGGACATCCGGGCGCCCGCTCGATGCAGTTCAAGCGCGACCGCTCCGGCGCCCTTGTCGAGCTGGACATCTGCGGGCCCATCCATATTGCGGCCGGCGAAAGGGTCATCGCGCGCACCAGTGGCGGCGGCGGCTACGGCCTGCCCAAAACCCGCGATCGCGATGCTGTCGCCAATGACGTGCGCGAGGGCTGGATCAGCGCCGAGCGGGCCGGCGATGTCTATCGCGTGGCGATCGATGCCGCAGGCGAGATCGACCATGCCGCCACCGACAAACTGCGAGGAGATACATCATCATGACGGCCTCGACCGTGATCGACCGCAAGCGCCTGACGGAGCGGCTCGAAGACGAGCGCCGGCGTTTCCACGTGCGCAATCCGCGCTCGCTCGCGGCGCACGCGGCCGCCGGCCATCTGCTCGGCGGCGTGCCGATGACGTGGATGGCGAAAGCTGCAAGCCCCTTTCCGCTCTATCTCGACCGGGCGCGGGGCGCGCGTCTCATCGACCACGACGGCCATGAGCTCGTCGATTTCTGCCTGGGCGACACCGGCGCCATGGCCGGCCATTCGCCCGAGCCGGTGGTCGCGGCGGTGCAGCGCCGATATGCCGAGCTCGGCGGCGCGACCACCATGATGCCAACCGAGGATGCCGGCGTCGTGGCGCGCCTTCTCAGCGACCGGTTCGGCGTTTCGACCTGGAGCTTCTCGCTCACGGCCACCGACGCCAATCGCTGGGTGCTGCGCCTCGCACGTGCCGTCACCGGACGCCCACGCATCCTGGTGAACAGCTACAGCTATCACGGCAGTGTCGATGAGAGCTTCATCGTCGTCGGCGCGGAGGGGCCACGCGCCCGGCCCGGCAATGTCGGGCCGGCGGTCGACGTCACGCTGACCAGCCGGGTCGCCGAATACAATGATCTCGCCGGACTCGAGCGCCAGCTCGCGCATGGCGACGTGGCGGCCGTGCTCATGGAGCCGGCCCTCACCAATATGGGCATCGTCCTGCCCGAGCCTGGATATCTGGCCGGCGCGCGCGAGCTCACGCGCCGGGCGGGCACGCTGCTCATCAATGACGAGACGCACACGATATCAGCCGGCCCGGGCGGCTGCACTGCGGCCTGGAATCTCGTCCCCGACATCGTGACGATCGGCAAGGCGATCGGTGGCGGCATCCCGATCGGCGCTTACGGGCTCTCTGCCGAATTCGCCGATCGGATATGGGGCAACGCCGATCTCGACCTGGTCGACACCGGCGGTGTCGGCGGCACGCTCGCCGGCAATGCCCTTTCCCTCGCCGCGGCGCGCGCCACGCTGGACTCGGTGCTGACCGCCGAAGCCTATGTGCGCATGATCGAGCTCGCATCGGCCTATACCGCCGCGGTGGCGGAGATCATCGGCGAATTTCGCCTGCCCTGGAGCATCAGCCAGCTCGGCGCGCGGTCCGAATACCGTTTCGCCGACCCGGCGCCGCGCAACGGCACGGACTCCCAGCGCGCCGGCGACATTCCGCTGGACGACTATCTGCATCTCTATCTGCTCAACCGCGGAGTCTATCTGACGCCGTTCCACAACATGGCGCTCATGTCGCCGGCGACCACCGGCGATGATGTCGCGCTCCATGTTGCCGTGCTGCGCGAAGCCGTCACGGAGCTCATCGGATGACGCGCGCCGCGATCCGCACGAAGCAGGCCGCCGGCAGTCCCGTCAGGAACATGCCGGATGAAGCTCCGCGCCGCACGCAGGCGTCGGTCGGCGGCGCGGTGAACCTGCGTGGCGTCACGAAGCGGTTTGGCGAATTTCAGGCGGTCGGCGATGTGACGCTCGATATCAGGCCCAACGAGTTCTTCACCCTTCTCGGACCCTCTGGCTGCGGCAAGACCACGCTCCTGCGCATGATTGCCGGCTTCGAGATGCCGACGGACGGAGCGATCCTCCTGGACGGCAGCGATATCTCGAGCTTCCTGCCCAATGAGCGGCCGGTCAACACGGTATTCCAGAACTACGCGCTTTTTCCCCATATGACCGTCGGCGAGAATGTCGGCTTCGGCCTGCGCATGCTCCGCCGCCCGAAGCTGGAGATCAAGGCGACGGTCGGCGAGATGCTCGCACTCGTGCAGCTCGAAGGACGCGGCGACAGTCCGGTGACCCAGCTTTCCGGCGGCCAGCAGCAGCGTGTCGCCCTTGCCCGCGCTCTCGCTCCGCGTCCCAAGGTGCTCCTTCTCGACGAACCGCTCTCGGCTCTCGACCTCAAGCTGCGCAAGTCCATGCAGATAGAGCTGAAACGGCTGCAATCGGAGACCGGCATCACCTTCATCTTCGTCACTCACGATCAGGAGGAGGCGCTCAGCATGTCCGACCGCATCGCCGTGATGGCGGACGGCGCGGTCCGGCAGGTGGGAACACCGCGTGAGATCTATGACCGGCCGTCAGACGGCTTCGTCGCCGACTTCATCGGCGAGACCAACTTCATCGCGGCGAATGTCGCCTCGGTCGGCGGTGGCCGGGCTCGTGTCACACTGCCCTCGGGCGCCAGCATCGCGGCCACCGTTCCCGACGGCCTCGCGCCGTCCGGCCAGGTCACACTTGTCATCAGGCCCGAGCACGCCCGCATCACCTCTCCGGGCGACAATGCCGCGCTCACCGGAACCGTCACCAACGTCGTCTTCATTGGAACCGACACGCATCTTCATGTCCGGATCGACGACGCCCTGCTCTTCGTCGTCCGCGAGCAGAATGCCGGCAGCCGCCAGCACCGCGTCGCGGCGGGAGATCGGGTCGGCATATCCATCGGCGACGGTGACGCTCAGATCGTGAAGGACCGGCCATGAGCATGACGGCGGCGGAAGCGGATGCAGTGCGGCGTGCGCGGAACATTCGCGCCCGCTGGCTGTTGAGCACTCCGGCGCTCCTCCTGATTACCGTCGCCGGAGCCGGCCCGCTTCTGATCGTGCTCGTCTATTCCTGCCTCGCCGCCGGCAACTACGGCGACGTGAAATGGGAGCTTTCCTCCGATGCCTGGTTCAGCGTCTTCCTTTCCCGGGACATATTCGACGACACGGTGTCGCTCGCCGACGCGCATTTTTCGATCCTCCTGCGCACGCTGACGCTCGCCTTCGCGACGACCTTCATTTGCCTGGTTCTCGGCTTCCCCGTCGCCTATTTCATCGCCAGCCGGCCGCCGCACCGGCGCTCGCTCTGGCTCTTTTTCATCACCATACCCTTCTGGACGAACATGCTGATCCGCACCTTCGCCATCGCCGAGGTGATCCGCAACGAGGGGGTCGTCAACACGCTGCTGATCAGGCTCGCCGTCATATCCGCGCCGGTCCAGATGCTGTTCACCGATTTCGCCACCCTGGTCGGCATGACCTATGTGCACCTTCCACTCATGGTCCTGCCGCTCTATGCCAGCCTGGAGAGGCTCGATTTCCGCCTGGTCGAGGCGGCTTACGATCTCTATGCCGGCCGCTTCGCGGTGCTCGCCCGCATCATCGTGCCCTTGGCCAAGCCCGGCATCGTCGCCGGCTCCATCCTGGTCTTCATCCCGGCCCTCTCCGCCTATGTCATTCCCTTGATGCTCGGCGGCGGCAAGAACCTGATGATCAGCAATCTGATCGAGCTGCAGTTCGGCCAAGGCCGCAACTGGCCGCTCGGCGCCGCCCTGTCGGTCACGCTCATCACCATCGTCATGATCGCGCTCATCTTCTATGTGCGCAATGCCGGCAAGGTCCGAGGCGGCGCCCATGGCTGAACGGCTACGTTCCGAATCCTCGCTCAAACGACAGACGGGCTTCGCCACCGTCACGATGATCTGCTTCTTCCTGCTCTACCTGCCCATCGCTTGCCTTGTCGTCTACGCCTTCAATGCCGGCAGCTCGATCGCGGCCTGGGAAGGCTTTTCACTGCGTTGGTTCGTGAGCGCCTGGGACAATCACCTGGTCATCGAGGCCTCCTGGCGGTCCCTGCGGATCGCGGCCGCCGCGGCTGTCATCGCCACCGTCTGCGCGACCCTGGCGGCGATAGCTACGACGAATGCCGCTCCCTATCGCGGCCTCGGCGCCAAGTACGCTTTCATCAACATGCCGCTCCTCGTGCCGGAGATCGTGACCGCCGTGGCGCTCCTCATTTTCTTTGCAAGGATCAAGGTCTGGACCGGCTATTCCGGACTGGGCTACCTGATCCTCGCCCATTGCGCCTTCTGCGTGCCGTTCGCCTATCTGCCCATCCGGGCGCGGCTGGAAAGCATGGACCTTTCGCTGGCGCGCGCCGCGGCTGATCTCTACGCCACGCCGTTGCGCATATTCTGGCACGTCACGCTGCCGCTGCTGTGGCCGGGAATTCTCGCGGGCTTCATGCTCGCCTTCATCATTTCGCTCGACGACGTCGTCATCACCGAGTTCGTGAAGTCCAGCGGCCAGGACACGCTGCCGACTTACATGCTCGGCCAGATTCGCCGCGCGATAACACCCGAGTTGAACGCGATCTCGACGGTCTTCCTGCTGCTGTCGCTCGCCCTCATCACGGTTTTCTTCTGCCTCAGCAGGAACAGGCAACCGGACAATGAATGATCTACAGGGAGAACGACGATGAAACGCACATTGGGACTGGCGACGCTCGCCTTGGGGCTGCTCGCGCAGGTGGCGGGCGCGCAGGCCGAAGGTGAGCTCAACATCTTCAACTGGGGCAACTACACGCCCGCCGAACTGGTCGGGAAATTCGAGGACACCTACAAGGTCAAGGTGACGATCACCGATTACGATTCGAACGACACCGCCCTCGCCAAGGTCCGCCAGGGTGGCCACGGCTTCGATATCGTGGTGCCCTCGGCGAGCGTGATGTCGATCTGGATCGCCGACGGTCTTCTGCTCGAATCGCGGCCCGACCAGATGGAGAATTTCAAGAATGTCGATCCGCAATGGGTCGACGTTCCCTTCGACCCCGGCCGGCGTTATTCGGTTCCCTGGCAGTGGGGCACTGCCGGCGTCGTCGTCAACAAGACCGTCTATTCCGGCGACCCCAACACCGCCGAGATCTTCCTCGACCCGCCGCCCGAGCTCATCGGCAAAATCAATGTCATCCCGGAAATGTCGGACGTGATGAATATCGTCGTCGCCTATGCCGGCGGCGAACCCTGCACCGGAGACCTCACCGTACTGAAGAAAGTACGCGATCTGCTGGCGGCGGCCAAGCCGAAATGGCTGGCGATGGAGTACAGCACCATCGAGAAATTCGCCAAGGGCGACTTCGCCGCCGGCGTCGACTGGAGCGGCGTGACCTTGCGCACCCGCATGCAGAACAAGAACATCGTCTATGGCTACCCCAAAACCGGCTATCCCATCTGGATGGACAATGCCGCCATCCTCAAGGACGCCAAGAACATCGAGAATGCCAAGCTGTTCCTCAACTTCATCATGGATCCCGAAAACGCGGCCATGATCTCGACCTTTGCCCATTCGGCAAGCGGCATAAAGGGCGTGGAAGCATTCATGCCCGAGGACATCAGGACGGCGCCGGAAGTCGCCATTCCGGAGCAGTTCAGGGCGGCCGGCAAGCTCAACCTCGCCTGCCCGCCGGAGGTGCTGCAGCTCTACACCAAGATCTGGACCGAGCTGCGGAAATAGCGGCCGCCGGCGCGGGCGGCCGTCTCCGGAAGCCGGCTGCCCGCCCCATCTCATCCGAAAGTATAATATTCCCGCCGGCGCATGCCCGGGCGCCCGATCCCTTCGGGACGGGCCGCCGGGCAACTATTCGAAACTATCGGCCCGTTCTTTAAAACAGACTGTCGCCCGGCGCATTCACCGCGTTTCTCCTCTCAGTTCACTTCCATCGAAAAAACTGCTTATATGCCCGCCACGCCTTGAATGAATGAGGCGCTAAACGGACCCACCAGGGAGGACTTTCATGAAACGAATGACAACGCTGGCATCGGCACTGCTGGTCAGCACGATGTTGGCGGCGGGCGGTGCCCAAGCCAAATCTTTGGTCTATTGCTCGGAAGGCTCGCCGGAGAACTTCACCCCGGCGCTCAACACCACCGGCACCAGCTTCGATGCGGCGCGCCCGGTCTACAACCAACTCGTCGAATTCGAGCGCGGCTCGACCAATGTCGTGCCGGGCCTTGCCGAATCCTACGAAGTTTCGCCCGACGGCCTCACCGTCACCTTCAAGCTCCGCAAGGGCGTCAAGTTCCATTCCGGCGTCAACGGCTTCACCCCCACCCGGGACTTCAATGCCGACGACGTCCTCTGGTCCTTCGAGCGCATGTGGAAGAAGGATCACCCCTATCACGCTGTATCCGGCGGCGCTTACGACTACTTCAACGACATGGACATGCCCAACCTGTTGAAGTCGATCGAGAAGGTTGACGATCTCACGGTGAAGATGACGCTCAGCGAGCCCAACGCGCCGTTCATCGCCAATCTCGCCATGGATTTCGCCACCATCGGCTCGGCCGAATATGCCAAGTTCCTGCAGGACAAGGGCGCGCTCGAGCAGTTCGACCAGCTCCCGGTCGGCACCGGCCCCTTCCAGTTCGTCGACTATCAGAAGGACGCGGTGATCCGCTTCCAGGCCTTCGCCGACTATTGGGGCGGCAAGGCCAAGGTCGACGACCTCGTCTACGCCATCACGCCGGATGCGACCGCGCGCTATGCCAAGATGAAGGCCGGCGAGTGTCACGTGATGGGCTATCCGAACCCGGCCGATCTCGAGGCCATGGGCAAGGATGAGGGCATCAATCTGATGCACCAGGCCGGCCTCAACATCGGCTATCTCGCCTTGAACGTGAAGAAGCCGCCCTTCGACAAGAAGGAAGTGCGCCAGGCGATCAACATGGCGATCGACCGCGACTCGATCCTCAAGGAGGTCTATCAGGGCGCCGGCCAGAAGGCCAAGAACCTGATCCCGCCGACCATCTGGTCGTATAACGACGCGGTCAAGGACTATGAGTACAATCCCGACAAGGCCAAGGAGATGCTGAAGGCCGCCGGGGTCGAGAACCTGCAGAGCGATCTGTGGTGGATGCCGGTGCAGCGCCCCTACAATCCCAATGCCAAGCGCATGGCCGAGATGATGCAGGCGGACCTCGCCAAGGTCGGCATCAATGTCGAGCTCAAATCCTATGAGTGGGGCGAGTATCGCAAGCGCCTGCAGCAGGGCGAGCACCAGATGGGCCTGCTCGGCTGGACCGGCGACAATGGCGATCCGGACAACTTCTTTTTCCTGATCGGCTGCACCGGCGCCCGCGAGGGCGGCCAGAATATCTCGAAATGGTGCGACAAGTCCTTCGAGGACAAGCTGCAACAGGCCAAGAAGCTGTCGGAGAAGGCCGACCGCGTGAAGCTCTATGAGGAGATGCAGGTCATCGCCCATGAAGAGGCGCCGAATGTGACGATCGCGCATTCGACCGTCTATGAGCCGGTGAGCAAGAAGGTGTCCGACTACAAGATCAGCCCCTTCGGCCGGCATGAGTTCTACGGCGTCGACATCGCCGAATAACGGATTTGAAGCGGGGCGGTTTTGCCGCCCCGCTTCGTCATAGCCAAAAGCCAATGTTTCGATTTCTTTTGCGCCGGCTGGCGCTGACGGTGCCGACCTTTCTGGCACTCATGTTCGTCACATTCATGATGATCCGCCTCGTGCCGGGCGATCCGATCGAGGTGCGGCGCGGCGAGCGTGGCATTTCGCCCGAGCGCCTGGCCGAATTGCGCCATGAGATGGGCCTCGACCAGCCGATCTGGAAGCAGTTCCTCGATTATGTCTGGGGCCTCGCCCATGGCGATTTCGGCATCTCGATCATCACCAAGAAGCCGGTGTTCCAGGAGTTCCTGAACCTCTTCCCGGCGACCGTCGAGCTCTCCCTCTGCGCGCTGCTCTTTGCCGTCGCGATCGGCATTCCGGCCGGCGTCATCGCCGCCTCGCGCCGCGGCGGCGTCTATGACCAGACCCTTATGGGATTGGCATTGACCGGCTATTCTATGCCGATCTTCTGGTGGGGCCTCATCCTCATTCTCATCATGTCGAACACGCTGGGCCTGACGCCCGTGTCCGGCCGCGTCGACCTTATCAAGTTCTACTATCCGCAAGTGACCGGCTTCATGCTCATCGACAGCCTGCTCTCCGGCAAGAGCGGCGCCTTCATGGACGCGGTGCGCCATCTCATCTTGCCCACCATCGTTCTCGGCACCATTCCGCTCGCCATCATCGCGCGCATGACGCGCTCCTCCATGCTCGAGGTGCTGGAAGAGGACTATGTACGCACCGCCCGCGCCAAGGGCCTGCCGCCCTCGCGCGTCATCGGCGTCCATGCCTTGCGCAACGCGCTGATCCCGGTCGTCACCGTCATCGGCCTGTCCGTCGGCTCGCTCCTCGCCGGCGCCGTCCTCACCGAGACGATCTTCTCCTGGCCCGGGGTCGGCAAGTGGCTCATCGAATCGATCGGCCGGCGCGACTATCCGGCATTGCAGGGCGGCATCATGCTGATCTCGAGCATCGTCATCGTGGTCAATCTGCTCGTCGACCTGACCTACGGCCTCATCAATCCGAGGATACGCCATGCCCGTTGACGTGACCTTGCCCGCGGCGGGGGCACGCCCGCAAGCTCCACCGGGCCCGCTTCTCAGCTTCTGGCGCTCCTTCCGCGAGAACCGCGGCGCGGTCATCGGCCTCGTCGTCGTGGCGGCCATCATCTTCATTGCGCTCTTCGCCAATGTGCTGGCGCCATATGATCCCATCGAGCAGTTCCGCGGCTTCACCAAGCTGCCGCCGGTCTGGGCCGAGGGCGGATCCTGGACCTATCCGCTCGGCACCGATGCGCTCGGCCGCGACATGCTCTCGCGCCTCATGTATGGCAGCCGCATATCGTTGTTCATCGGCCTTTCGGTGATGGTGGTCTCGATGATCCTGGGCGTGATGCTGGGCCTCGCTGCCGCCTGGTTCGGCGGCTTCGTCGATGTGATCATCCTGCGCATCATGGACCTCATCATGTCGATCCCGAGCCTGGTGCTCGCCATCCTCATCGTCGCCATCATCGGCCCCAACCTCACCAATACCATCGTGGCGGTGACCGTCGTCTATCTGCCGCGCTATGTGCGTCTGGTGCGCGCCTCGGCCCTGACCGAATTGTCCAAGGACTATGTCACCGCCGCCAAGGTGGCGGGAGTCGGCCCGGGACGCCTGATGTTCGTGACGGTCCTGCCCAATTGCCTGCCGCCGCTCATCGTGCAGTCGGCCCTGGGTGTCTCCGATGCCATCCTGGAAGCGGCGGCCTTGGGCTTTCTCGGCCTCGGCGCACAGCCGCCGACGCCGGAATGGGGGACGATGCTCGCCGATTCGCGCGACCTCATCACCTCGCATCCCTGGGTCATGGCGCTGCCCGGCATCGCCATCCTGATTACGGTGCTCGCCATCAACCTCATGGGCGACGGTCTGCGCGACGCGCTCGATCCCCGGCTGAAGAAGAGCTGACGAAATGCCGATGTGGAGTCACCACCCCCTCTACCGTCATCCCGGCGAAAGCCGGGACCCATTAAATTCCCCGCCGGTGAGCAGTATCGCCGGAATTGCGCTTATTCAGTGGACCCCGGCTTTCGCCGGGGTGACGAGCGAGAAAGAGACGGCCTGACGCCATGTCCCTCCTCGACATCCAGAACCTCACCGTCGAATTCAAGACCGCCAGCGGCTGGTTCCGCGCCGTGGACGGTGTCTCGCTGAAAGTCGACTCGCGTGAAGTCCTCGCCATCGTCGGCGAATCGGGCTCCGGCAAATCGGTATCCATGCTGGCGGTGATGGGGCTTCTGCCCTGGACCGCGAAGGTCACCGCCGACCGCATGCAGTTCGGCGGCCGCGAGCTTCTGGGCATGGGCAAGAGCGAGCGCCGCAAGATCATCGGCAAGGATATCGCCATGATTTTCCAGGAGCCGATGTCGAGCCTCAATCCCTGCTTCAAGGTCGGCTATCAGCTCACCGAGGCGCTGAAGACCCATCTCAACATGGACAAGGCCGAGCGCCGCAAGCGCGCCGTCGAGCTCCTGCGCGAGGTCGGCATCCCGGCCCCCGAGACGCGGCTCAACTCGTTCCCGCACCAGCTGTCGGGCGGCATGAACCAGCGCGTGATGATCGCCATGGCCATCGCCTGCCGGCCGAAGCTTCTCATCGCCGACGAGCCGACCACCGCGCTCGACGTGACCATCCAGGCGCAGATCCTCGATCTCCTGCTCAAATTGCAGCGCGAGACCGGCATGGCGCTGGTTCTCATCACCCATTCCATGGGCGTCGTCGCCGAGACCGCCGAGCGCGTCTCGGTGCAATATGCCGGCCAGAAGGTCGAGGAGCAGCCGGTCAAGGGCCTGTTCCGCGATCCGCATCATCCCTATACGGCCGCCCTCCTCGCCGCTCTGCCCGAGCGCGCCCACATGAAGCGCCTGCCCTCGATCCCGGGCGTCGTGCCCGGCCAGTTCGACCGGCCGGCCGGCTGCCTGTTCTCGCCGCGCTGCAGCTTCGCCACCGATCTGTGCCGCACCGAGGTCCCGCCGCAGCAGAAGGCGCTAGGCGACGCCCTGTGCCACTATCCGTTGCAGAGCGGCGTGGCGCTCGGTCATCCGGGCAAGGAGAAAGCCGCATGAGCGATGAAACCGTCGTCATTGCCCGCGACCTGGCGCGCCATTACGAGGTCTCGCGCGGCGCCTTCCGTGAATCGGCCATGCTGAAGGCGCTCGACGGCGCGAGCTTCACCGTGAAGCGCGGCCAGACGCTCGCCGTCGTCGGCGAATCGGGCTGCGGCAAGTCCACGCTCGCCCGTCTCGTCACCATGATCGAGCAGCCGACCGCGGGCTCGCTCCAGATATCGGGCAAGGAGATCGTCGGCGCCTCATCCGAGACGCTCAGAGCCTTGCGCTCCAAGGTGCAGATCGTCTTCCAGAACCCCTATGGCTCGCTCAATCCGCGCCAGAAGATCGGCCATGCGCTCGAGGAGCCGCTCCTCGTCAACACCGCGCTCTCGGCCAAGGAGCGCACCGAGCGCGCCCGCGCCATGATGGCCAATGTGGGCCTCAGGCCGGAGCATTATGAGCGCTATCCGCATATGTTCTCGGGCGGCCAGCGCCAGCGCATCGCCATCGCCCGCGCCCTGATGCTCGATCCCGACATCCTCGTCCTCGACGAGCCGGTCTCGGCCCTCGACGTGTCGATCCAGGCGCAGGTGCTCAACCTCCTGGCCGACATCCAGGAGCGGCTCAACCTCGCTTATCTCTTCATCAGCCACGACCTCTCGGTGGTGCGCCACATCGCCAATGACGTGATGGTCATGTATCTCGGCCGCGTCGTCGAATATGGCGCGCGCGACACCATCTTCAACCACCCGCAGCATCCTTATACGCGGGCCCTTCTCTCGGCGACCCCGATGGCCGACCCCGAGCGCAAGCGCGAGCGCATCGTGCTCAAGGGCGAGTTGCCCTCGCCGCTCAACCCGCCGACGGGCTGCGCCTTCAATCCGCGCTGTCCCCTGGCCTTCGATCTCTGTCCGATCGAGCGTCCGGCGCTGCTTGCGCATGAGGCAAGCCTTGTGGCATGCCATGCCGTGAACAAGCCCGAGGCCCGACCCAAGGCGGCCTGACGTCCAATCGGAGAAGCTGAAATGTCCCGCGCTGAACACTCGACCGGCGAAGCTCTTGTCGGCCTGCTCGAATCCTATGGCGTCGACACGATCTTCGGCATTCCGGGCGTCCACAATGTCGAGATGTATCGCGCTCTGCCGCGTTCGAAGATCAAGCATGTGCTGGTGCGCCACGAGCAGGGCGCGGGCTTCATGGCCGACGGCTATGCCCGCGCCTCCGGCAAGCCCGGCGTCTGCTTCACCATCACCGGCCCCGGCCTCACCAATATCATGACGCCCCTGGGTCAGGCCTGGTCCGATTCGAGCCCGGTCTTGTGCATCTCCTCCGCCCTCGACATCGCCGACAGCGCGCAAGGCCGCGGCCGCCTGCATGAGATGCAGAACCAGCTCGGCGCGGCCGCCACCATCACCAATCTCGCGGTGCGCGCCTATACGCCCCAGGACGTGCGCGACGGCGTGGCGCGCGCCTTCTCGGCCTTCGCCGCCATGCGCCCGCGCCCGGCCTATCTCGAGCTGCCGCTCGACCTGCTCAAGGTCCCGGCGGGCAAAGGCTGGACGACGCACCGGACCCCGCTTCTGCCGCAGGCGCCGGCCGGGCAGATCAGGGAAGCGGCGGACCGGCTGGCCAAGGCGAAATCCCCGATGATCCTTCTGGGCGGCGGCGCGCTCGGCTCAGGCAAGCCGGCGCTCGCCATCGCCGAGACGCTGGGGGCTCCCATCATCACCACCACGGCCGGCAAGGGCGCCGTTCCCGAAACGCATCCGCTCTGCCTCGGCTATCGCCTCGCCAGCCCCTCCGGCCAGAAGCTCTTGCGCGAGGCCGATGTCGTCTTGTGCGCGGGCTCCGAGCTCTCCGAGACCGATTTCTGGGATTCGGGCTTCATCCTCGACAAGGGGCTCATCCGCATCGATCTCGATCCGATGACGCTGGCGAGGCCCCATGCCGCCGACATCGCCATCCTCGCCGAAGCCGCCGAAGCCCTCGCTGCCATCGCCCGGAGCCTTCCCGCGTCTGATCACGCGGGACGCCGCAAGACGGTCGAGGCATCGATCGCCGCGACGCTCGCCGCCGAAGCCGCGGAGGACAATGCGCTGCGCAAGGCGCTGCGCCAAGTCCTCGCCGTCATCCGCGACTCGCTGCCACCCGAGACGGTGATCGCCTCCGACATGACGCAGATCGCCTATGCCGCCAATGAGATCTTCCCGGTCTTCGAGCCCAGGAGCTGGCTTCATCCGGTGGGCTTCGGCACGCTCGGCTTCGCCCTTCCCGCCGGCATCGGCGCCAAATTCGGCCGCCCCGACACGCCCGTCGCGGTGATGATCGGCGATTACGGCATCCAATATACGATCAACGAGCTCGGCACCGCGGCCGAGCACAAATTGCCGCTGGTCATCCTGATGTGGAACAACGACGCGCTCGGCCAGATTCGCGACGACATGGTGAACAAGGGCATCCAGCCCAACGCCGTCACCCTGGTCAATCCGGACTTCCAGGCGCTGGCCAAGGCCTATCGCTGCGCGGCGGAGAAGCCGGAGTCGCTGAAAGGCTTGAGCCAGGCTATCGGCCGCGCCCTCAAGGCCAATGGTCCGACATTGATCGAAATGACGCCGCGCATGTTGAATGGTTGACGCAGCAGTTATTTTTGACGTCGACGGCGTCCTTCTCGATCTGACGCCCGAGGAAGAGGACGCCTTTTTCTGGGCCTTCGCCAAGCTGCATGGCCTCGAAGGCCTGTCGCGCGACTGGGACAGCTACCGCACGCGCAATGACGCGGACATCATCGCCGAGATTCTCGAGAGGCACTTCGGCCGCAAGCCGGCACCTGCCGAACGTCGGGCGATCACCGCCACCTATATCAATCATCTGGCGAGCGATATCGATCTCAAGCGCCTGACACCCTCGCCGATCGAAGGTGCTGCGGATCTGCTTGCGCAACTAAATGACCGTGCGAGGCTTGGCATTGCCACCGCCAACCTTCTCGAAGCGGCCCAGTTGCGGCTCGCCGCCTGCCAGATGTGGGCGCCGGTCCAGGACCATGGTTTCGGGGCTGACGGCGGCGGCGCCAAGCGCGAGATCCTCGCCCGCGCCATTGCGGCGCTGGGCCTGCCGCGCGAGCGCATCGTCTTCATCGGCGATAACCTCAACGATGTGGAGGCAGGCCTCGCCCATGGCGTCCATTTCATCGGCTTCTCGCGCGCTGAGGCCAAATGCCGCCGCCTTGCCGAAGCCGGCGCTAAACTTGTATGCAACCATCACCGGGATACGCTGAAACATATCGAAGACGCCCTCAAGCTCTAGATTCGGAAAGGAACCGGCTCCGCGATGGACAGTGGCCATCACCCCAACCAGTTCGCGCTGCTGGGCACACGGCGTTTCTGGCCGCTGTTCGTCACCCAGGCGATCGGCGCCTTCAACGACAATGCCTTCCGCTATGCCCTGTCGATCCTGCTCATCTACGATCTGGGGCCCAAGCTCGGGCTCGATGCGGCGCTCCTTAACACTGTCTCCGCCGGCCTCCTGATCCTGCCCTTCTTCGTCTTCTCGGCGACCGCCGGCCAGATCGCCGACAAGTTCGACAAGGCCCTGCTGGCGCGGCGGATCAAGCTCATCGAGATCGCCATCGTGGCGCTCGCCTCCTTCAGCCTGTTCACCGATCAGGTCTGGCTGCAGCTCCTGACCGTGCTCCTGACCGGCATCCAGTCGGCCTTCTTCGGCCCGATCAAATATTCGATCCTGCCGCAGCATCTCGAGCGCCACGAGCTCCTCGGCGGCAACGGCCTCATCGAGATGGGGACGTTCCTCTCGATCCTGCTCGGCACCTTGTTCGGCAGCTTCGCCATCCAGTCCGACATGGGCCGGCATGCGGTGAGCGTGGTGATGATCGGCCTCGCCGTCGTCGCCTATCTGAGCGCCCGCCAGATCCCGCAGGCCCCTCCGCCTCAGCCCGATCTCAAGATCAATCCCAATATCGCCGCCGAGACCTGGCGCATGATCGGCATCGCGCGCGAGCGCCATGATGTCTTTCTCGCCATCCTCGGCATTTCCTGGTTCTGGTTCCTGGGGGTCGTTTTCCTCACCCAGATCCCGCTCTTCACCCAGAGCGAGCTCGGCGCCGACGAAACGGTCGCGAGCCTCATCATCGCCGCGTTCACGGTCGCCATCGGCCTCGGCTCGATCGTCACCAACCGCCTGCTCAAGGGCGAGGTGTCGGTCAAATACGTGCCGGTTGCCTCGATCCTGATCACCCTCTTCATCATCGATCTCTATTTCGCCACCGGCAGCCTCCGGACCAGCGACGCGAGCACGCTCCTCGGTCCCGCCGACCTCCTCTCGCGCCTCTCGGGCTGGCGCATCCTCATCGACCTGGCGCTGATCGCCTTCTGCGCCGGTCTCTTCGCCGTGCCGCTCTATGCCCTGGTGCAGCAGCGCTCCGCGCCGCAGAAGCGCGCCCGGGTGATCGCCGCCAACAACATCGTCAATGCCATCTTCATGACGGCGGCGACGATCATCTCCGTCATCCTCCTCAAGATCGGCTTCTCGGTGCGCGGCCTGTTCCTGACGGTCGGCCTCGCCAATGCCATCGCCGCTTTGTGGATCTGCCAGCTCTTGCCGCAAGAGCTCGCCGCCTATGTGGCGCGCCGTCTCTTCCGTCTCTTCTATCGCGTCGAGATCAAGGGCTTCGAGAATTTCGCCAAGGCCGGGCGCAAGGCGCTGATCATCGCCAACCACACTTCTTTCCTCGACGGGCCGCTGATCTCGGCCTTCCTTCCCGAGCGTTGCCATTTCGCCATCAACACCCATGTCGCCAACCGCTGGTGGGTGAAGCCCGCGTTCCAGCTCTTCGACCTTCTGCCGATCGATCCCGCCAATCCGATGGCGCTCAAGACGCTGGCCAACGGCCTGAAGCGCGGCCGCAAGGTCGTCATCTTTCCGGAAGGGCGCATCACCCGCACCGGCTCCTTGATGAAGGTCTATGAGGGGCCGGGCGTCATCGCCCATCTCGCCGGCGCCAGGATTCTGCCCATCCGCATCGACGGCGCGCAATATACGCCCTTCTCGCTGATGCGCGGCAAGCTCCGGCTGCGCTGGTTCCCCAAAATCACCTTGACGTTCCTGCCGCCGGTCAAGACCGAGGCGCCGGCGCATCTCAAGAGCGCCGAGTTGCGCGAATATCTCGCCGACAAGCTCTATGACGTCATGACCGGCATGATGTTCCGCACGAGCTTCGCCGACGAGACCTTGTTCCGGTCGCTCCTCGCCGCCCGCCACATCCACGGCCGCAATCATCATATCCTCGAGGACATCCAGCGCACGCCCCTGACCTATGGCCGCATCGTGATGGGGAGCTTCATCCTGGGCCGCCGCCTCGCGCAAGCGACGCCGGGCGAGAAGACCGTGGGCGTCCTGTTGCCGACCGCCGCCGGCTGCCTCGTCACAATCTTCGGGCTGCATGCCGCGGGCCGCGTGCCGGCGCTGCTCAACTATTCGACCGGCGCCGGCAACATGCTCGCCGCCTGCCGCACGGCCGAGGTCAAGACCATCATCACCTCACGCCGCTTCGTCGAGGCCGGCAATTTCGCCGACGACGTGGCGCTCCTCGAAAAGGAAGCGCGGATCATCTGGATCGAGGACGTGCGCGAGAAGATCGGCCTCGCCGACAAGCTCTACGGGCTCTTCGCCGGCCTGTTCCCGAAGTCCGCTCTGGCGCGGCTGGGCTATGATGACGATGCCCATGCGCCCGCCGTCATTCTCTTCACCTCGGGCTCGGAGGGCAATCCCAAGGGCGTCGTGCTCTCGCACCACAATCTCCAGGCCAACCGCCATCAGGCGGCGGCGCGCATCGATTTCACGCCCAAGGACATCGTCTTCAACGCCATGCCGATGTTCCACACCTTCGGCCTCAATGCCGGCACGCTGCTGCCGGTGCTCGCCGGGGTCCGGACCTTCCTCTATCCCTCGCCGCTCCATTACAAGATCGTCCCCGAGATGGCCTATGACATCAATGCGACGATCCTCTTCGGCACCGACACCTTCCTCACCGGCTACGCCCGCAACGCTCATCCTTATGATTTCTATGCGGTGCGCTTCGTGGTGGCGGGCGCGGAGAGGGTGCGGCCGGAAACGCGCCAGACCTGGATGGACAAGTTCGGCCTGCGCATCCTCGAAGGCTATGGCGTCACCGAATGCTCGCCGGTCCTCGCGGTCAACACGCCCATCCACTACCGCGCCGGGACGGTCGGCCGCCTGCTCGACGGCATCGAGCACCGTCTCGATCCGGTGGAAGGCATCGAGGAAGGCGGCCGCCTCGTCGTCAAGGGGCCCAACATCATGCTCGGCTATTTGCGCGTCGAAGCGCCGGGCAAGATCGATCCGCCGGCCGAGGGCTGGTATGACACGGGCGACATCGTGAAGATCGACGGGAAGGGCTTCGTCACCATTCTCGGCCGGGCCAAGCGCTTCTCCAAGATCGCCGGCGAAATGGTCTCGCTCACCGCCGTCGAGATGAAGCTGCAGCAGGCCTTTCCCGAACACGCGCATGCCGTCGTCGCCATCCCCGACCCGAAGAAGGGCGAGCAGCTCGTGCTCTTCACCACCGACCGCGGGCTCGACCGCAGCCGTCTCGCCGACGGCCTCAAGGCGCAGGGCGCCATGGAGCTGATGGTACCGCGCATCATCGTGCCCGTGGACGCTTTGCCGATCCTCGGCACCGGCAAGACCGATTATGTGACCTTGAACAAGATGGCGCGCGAGAGGGAGACGCCATGATCGCGCTCGACGACCGCGAGCGCGCTTTTCTCGAGGGCGCCGACGGCCCGGCGATGCAGCTCGCCATGCGCCTCGTGCTGCGCGCTGCCGAAATCCTCGGCGCCCGCTCGCTCGTGCCCGTGACCTTCGCCCATATCGATGCCTGCTTCTACAGCGGCAAGGCGCATGTCGATTTCGCGCAGTTTCTCGTCGACCATGGCGCGAGATTCGCGATCCCCGCCTGGACGAACAATGGCGTGGTGAGCCTCGCCGATCCCGACATCCGGCCCGAAGCGAGCGATCCGGAAATGGTCAAGGGCGCGCGCCGGCTGATGCAGCTCTATGAAGAGCTCGGCTGCAAGCCGGTGTGGACCTGCGCACCCTATCAGCTGCCCGGTGGACCGAAATTCGGCGACCACATCGTCGCGGGCGAATCCAACGCCGTCTCCTTCTACAATTCCGTCATCGGCGCCCGCACCAACAAATATGGCGATTATCTCGACGTCGCCTGCGCCTTGATCGGCAAGGCGCCCAAGGCCGGCCTGCATCGCGACAAGGAACGCCGCGGCGACATCCTCATCCGCACCGAGGACATTCCGGAGGCGTGGAAGAGCGAGAACATCTTCTATCATCTGCTCGGCCATCAGGCCGGCAAGCTCTCGGGGCAGCGCATCCCGGTGATCTCGGGGCTGCCGCCGCAGGAGACGCAGGACGGGTTGAAGGCCTTGTCGGCCGCCGCCGCCGCTGCGGGCGGCGTCGAGCTCTGGCATGCCATCGGCGTGACGCCCGAGGCGAAAACCCAGGAGGACGCCTTCGGCGACAGCGTGCCCGAGCGGGTCGTCGACCTGACGCCGGACCTGCTGCTGGCGGCGCGCCGGGATCTCACCACGGCTGAGGACGGGCCGCTCGACATGGTGGCGCTCGGCACGCCGCATTTCTCGCTGAGCGAGTTCGCGCGGCTCGCGCCGCTCGTCGCCGGCCGCCGGATCAAGCCGGGCCTCGCCTTCTATGTCTCGACCAGCCGCTATGTGCGCGATGGCGCCGCGGCCAAGGGATGGCTCGCCGAGCTCGAGCGCTTCGGCGCCACCGTCATCGCCGACACCTGCACCTATTACTCGCCCGCGGTCCGCCAGTGCCGCGGCCGCATCATGACCAACGCCGCCAAATGGGCCTATTATGCGCCGGGCATGCTGGGCGTCGAGGTTTGCTTCGGCAGCCTCGCCGAATGCGTTGAAAGCGCCGTCAGGGGCGAGGTCTGGCGCGATCCGCAGCTGTGGACGAACGGTCTCGCATGACGGCCCGCATTCTCAACAAGGGCGTGGCGCAGGGCGAGGTCCTCGCTCTCGATGCGCCTTTGAGCTTCTGGGGCGCCTTCGACCCGCGCTCGGGGCTCATCATCGACGTCCATCATCCGCAGAAGGGCAAGCGCCTTTCAGGCACCATCCTCATGATGCGCGAGACGCGCGGCTCCGGCACCGCGCCCGGCGGCATGGCCGAGGCCATCAGGCTCGGCACCGCGCCCGCCGCCATCATTCTGGTGAAGCCCGACATCAACCTGGCGGTGGGTGCCATGGTGGCGGAAACGCTTTATGGGCGGAGCTGTCCCATCGTCGCGGTCGGCGAGGCGGACTATCGGCGGCTGGCGCGCCATCGCGCTTTGGCGATCGATGCCGACGGCCGCATCACTCCGCTGCCGCGAGACGTTCCTTAGGATTGGCGCCGTTCTGGTCGCCGAAGACGGGCTCGGCCTCTTCCGGGATGCGGAAGACGTTCCAGCGCCAAGCCCGCTCGCCCGTCGAGACGAGCCCTGTCCACCAGGACACGACCGCCGACAGAGTGAGGCCGAGCACGATCGGCGACAGCCACAGGAAGGTCTGGGTCGTGATCAGGAAGGCCAGCACGCCGATGAGGATGCCGGCCACCATATGCCAGGCATGCTTCGAGAGCAGCTCGTCGAAGGGCGGCGCCTCCTCGGTGCGTTTCTGCGCCTTCCAGCCGGAGTCGCGGCCGAGCAGCACGTCGAGCACGAAGCCCGACTGGATGAGCATCATGATCGGCGACAGCAGGGCCGAGAGCAGCGATTCGGCGAACACGCTCTTGACGAGGCCCGAGACGCCGCCGCAGCCCCGCCTGAGCACCGGATCGATGATCGCTGCCATGACGCCCAGGATCTTCGGCACGAACAGCACCGCCATGGTCAGGGTGAAGAGGCGCAGCGCCCGCTCGGGATCGAAGACCGGCCAGGCCGGGAACAGCGTGAAGCCTTCCGGGAAATAGTTGGGCTCGGTGTATTTGGCGACGGTCGACAGGACGAGGCCGGTGAGCAGCAGGAAGAGCCACAACGGCGAGGCCAGGTAGGACATGATGCCCTGCAGGAAGTGGATGCGGCTCACCCAATGCAGGCCCTTCACGTTGAGGAGCTTCATATGCTGCAGATTGCCCTGGCTCCAGCGCCGGTCGCGCGCCGCGAGCTCGATGAGATTGGGCGGCGTCTCCTCATAGGATCCGCCGAGTCCGGGCAGCATGTAGACGGCCCATCCGGCGCGCCGGATGAGGGCCGCCTCGACGAAATCATGGCTCATGATGTGGCCGCCGAACGGCTTGCGGCCCGTGAGCTCGGGCAGGCCGGCGGCCTCGGCGAAGGCTTTGATCCGGATGATCGCGTTATGGCCCCAGTAATTGCCGTCGCGCCCATGCCAGGCGGCGAGGCCGTTGGCGACGATCGGCCCATAGACCCGGCCGGCGAATTGCTGCATGCGCGCATAGAGCGTCCAGCGATTGTGCAGCAAGGGCAGGCTCTGGATGATGCCGGCCTTGTCGTCGGCCGCCATGGCGCGCGCCAGCGTGATCAGCGTCGATCCCGCCATCATGCTGTCGGCGTCGAGCACGATCATATGGTCATAGGCGCCGCCCCAGCGGGTGACGAAATCGGCGATGTTGCCGGCCTTCTTGTGATGATTGTCGGCCCGCCTGCGGTAATAGACCGCAATCACGTCACCGAGGTCGTGGCGCAATTTGGTGAATATCTGCGCTTCCTGGCGGATATGGGCGGGCTCGCGGCTGTCGCTCAGGACGAAGATGTCGAACTTGTCGGCGGCCTTTTCGGCGGCGATGGCGCGGCCCATGCGCGCCAGCGCCTGGGCGACCGTCTCGGGATCCTCGTGATAGACCGGCATGAGGAGCGCCGTGCGTCCGATCTTGTCCTGGTCGGCGAGGTGATAGCGCTGCCGTCTGAGGCACAGGAAGCCGAGGACGGCGCTGGCGCAGGCGAAGGAGATCCACGCGAAGGTGACCGCGAAGAGCGCGGCGAAGATGACCTGCAGCCAGGTGATGTCGGCCGGGCTGATCACCTGGTAGATCTCATAGGTGCCGAGCCCGGTCAGAGCCAGCGTCGCCGAGAACACGAACCAGCGGCACGCATGGATGCTGGGATGTGAACGACCGGCGGGAACGGGCTTCCCCGGGGGCCAGTGTTCGAGGTCCTGAACGGGCATTTCGAGCCGGGATTCCGGCGGCAGAATATCGTCCTTCGCTGGTGCGATATCTACGATTTTGTCCACCGATAGAGCCATGTCTCGCTCACCCTGTCCTGGCCGCGCTTGAGCACGGCCTTGAGTTCGGACATTTCAGTGTTCCCGACATCGATCTCGAAAGACAGTCGGACGCCGCCGCTTTGCGGATTGGGCTGGGTGACCACATTGCTGATCGTCCCTTGGCTCGCCGCCACGTCGGCGACGACGTCGCCGGTCAGTGAGCCGCCCTCGAAATCGATGACATAGAGGCGTTTATTCTGGTCGAAATTGAGACCGCCGCCGGAGAATCTCGCCATGGCTTTGAAATCCTTGCGGTCGGCGGGCCATTCGTCGCACCAATAGAGGCGATAGACGAAGGAGACCGAGCTGTCCTTGGCCGGTTTCTGCTTGGGCTGCCAGAAGGCGACGATATTGTCGTTGATCTCGCGCTGCGAGGGGATCTCGTAGAGCTCGACCGCGCCCTGGCCCCAATCGCCGATCGGCTCCACCCACAGGCTCGGCCGCTTTTCGTATTTCGCCTCGAGATCGAGGAAGTCGCCATAGCGCCGCTTGCGCTGCATCAGGCCGAAGCCGCCCGGGCTGTTGTCGACGAAGGCCGAGACCTGCAGCGTCTTCGGATTGGCGAGCGCGCGCCAGAGATATTCGCCGGCGCCCGTCAGCATCATCAGGCCGTCGGAATCGCACACCGCGGGACGATAGTCGTCGAAAGCGGCATGGTTCATCGCATCATAGAGGAACATGCTGGTGAGCGGCGCGATGCCGAAATGCTCGAGATCGCGGCGTGGGAAGATCGTCATCTCGACGTCCATCTGCGTCGTGGCGCCCGGCTTGATGGTGAAGCGGTAGGCGCCCGTCGCCGAGGGGCTGTCGAGCAGCGCCCACACCACGACCGAGACCGCATCCGGCGTCGGCGTGCGGATCCAGAAGGAGCGGAAGAACGGGAATTCCTCGCCATTCGGCTGGCCGGTGTCGATCGCGAGCCCGCGTGCCGAGAGGCCGTAGAGATGGCCTTTGCCTATGGCGCGGAAATAGGAGGCACCCTGGAACACGCAGAACTCGTCATTGTAGTCCTTGCTGTTGATCGGGTAGCGCAGCCGGAAGCCGGCATAATGGAGATCGACATCGCCCTTGGGCCGCTGCACCAGGGGGCCGAAGGTGAAGAGGTCGGGCACGTAATTGAGCTTCGCCTGCTCGCCGTCATTGACGATGAAGATGTCGACCGGGGAAGTGTAATAGAAGCCGGAATGGAACAGGTCGAAGGAGAAGCCGTGCGGCTGCCCGCGCCAGATCGATTTCTCCGGATTGAAGCGGATGTCGCGATACTGGTCATAGGTGAGATTGTCGAAGCCCGGCGGCAGGGTGATCTTTTCTTCGACGAAGGGCTTCTTGGCGCGCGCGCGGGCAAGTTCGATCACATAGTCGTCGCTGAACGCCTCAGCCTTGGCCAGCAGCTCGATCTCCTGGGCGGCCGCATCGATGAGGCCTGTCCTGGATGCGATCCCGAGTGCCGCCAGCCCTTGCAGCGTGTTCAGCACGCCACGCCGTGTAAGGTTCATTCAACACAACTCCTTGCCCGGCTTAACACTATGCCGGATCATGGTTTTTCGCCAGTCGCTGGAACATGGGAGCGCCCCAAGGTGCGCCGCAACATGGAGCCCCGGGACCGATTTGTAAAGTCCCGGAACCGGCCTTAGCCGCGCATGATGGTGAGACTTTGTTCGCGCATGTAGCGTGGAATGGTAAACGGACCGAGTCCGCCCTTGCCGTCGACGCCCGACCCCTTCCAGCCGCAGAAGCTCTGCACCCCGGGCCAGGCGCCCGTCGTGGCTCCGGTCCGCCGGTTGACGTAAAGGACGCCGGCTTCCGCGCGGCTGAGAAAACTTTCGATCTCCTGGGGATTCTCCGAATAGAGCCCTGCGCAAAGCCCATAAACATTGCGATTCCCCCAAGCGATGCCCTCGTCCAGCGAGGCGCAGGCCTGCACCGAGAGGAACGGCAGAAACAGTTCCTCTTTGTTAATCCAATGGTCCCGTGGAAGTTCCGCCACGATGGTCGGGGGGACGAAATGACCCTTGTCGAACGCAGATCCGGCAAGGGCCTCGCCGCCATGGACGATGCGGCCTTTTGACCGGGCCGCTTTCACCGCCTTGTGAAAACGTTCGACCGCGGCCTGGTTGATCACCGGCCCCATGAAGGTCTGCCGCTCTTCCGGGTTGCCGATACACAATGCCTCGGCGCGCGCCTTGAGCCGCTCGAGCAGCTCGCCCATCACGGTCTCCTCGACATAGGCGATCGAGCAGGCCGAGCACTTTTCGCCCGAAAGACCGAAGGCCGAGCGGATGAGGCCTTCCGCCGCACGGTCGAGATCGGCCTTGGCCGTGACATAGGTCGGATTCTTGCCACCCATCTCGCAGATCACCGGTCGCGCATAGGGGCTGGAGGCGAGCTTGCGGAAGATGCGCATGCCGCTCTGGTGGCTGCCGGTGAAGGCGACGCCATCGACCCCGTCCGCATCGACGAGCAAGGGGCCCGCCTCCTCGCCATTGATCAGATTGAGGACGCCCGGCGGCAGGCCCGCGGCTTCCGCCGTCTCCATCAAAAGGGCGGCCGAGAGCCCGGATTGCGGCGAGGGCTTGAACACCGCCGTGTTGCCGGCCACCAGGCAGGCGCCTAGCATGTTACATGGCAAGGCCACCGGGAAGTTGAACGGGGCGATGACCGCGAAGACGCCGACCGGCTTGAGGACGGTGCTTGTCTCCTCGTGCGGCAAGGCGCGGTTCATCGGCCGGACGAAGCCCTTCTCGCGCTCCATCTCGTCGCAGTACCAGCGGATGAGGTCTTGCGCCTCCTCCGCCTCACCCATGGCTTCGAGCCGCGACTTGCCGACCTCGTAGAGCGCCGCCATGCCGAGGTCGTATTTGCGCCGGTCGAGCTCCTTGGCCCAGGCCCGCAGGATTTTCACCCGCGCCTTCCAGTCGAGCTCGGACCATGGTCCGAAGGCCGCGCGCGCCGCGGCGACGGCGCTCTTCACCGCCTTGCGGTCGCCCGAGACCAGCCGCGACACCAGGAGGTCGCGGTCGAAGGGGCAATAGACCTCATAGGCGCGACCGCTCACATCCTGGCGGCCTTCGACCACATTGGGCCAAGCCTGGCCCAGCATCGCCTTGCGAAAGCGCGGCAAGGCGGTGTCCAGCCAGTCATGCAGGTGAGCGAAGTCGGCGGCGATATTCGAATAGGTGACGCGCGGCAGGGCCTTTGGCATTAGGAATTACTTTCTCAAAAGCGCCGGAAAGTAAACAGTCACGATGCCGCCAAGCAGCGCCGCCGCCGCGTCACGAGATCCATGGAACCCGCCACTGCCCCAAACGTTAATGTCGGCTTCGGGGAATTGAGGATGGCATGGATTTGAGCCCGGTCGAGTCAAAAGCGACGGATATCCGGCTGCGGCTTTCGAAGCCGGTGTCGGTCTCCATCATCGGGATATTCGTGATCCTGCTGGTCGGCGCCTTCTATTTCGCCCGCGCCTTCTTCCTGCCGGTCATGCTGGCGCTGCTCGTCACCCTGACCTTCTCGCCCATGGTGCGCTATTTGCGCCGCCATGGCGTTCCGTCGGTGATTTCCGCCATTCTGCTCGTCCTTGCGATATTCGGCGCGTTCGGTGGGGTGAGCGTCTATCTCGCCGATCCGGTGAGCCAGGTGGTCGCCGATGCGCCGGTCATCGCCCAGCGCATCGAGGAGCGTTTCGCGCCTTTGCGCGAGCCCATGCGCAAGATGATGAGCGCCTCGGCGCAGCTCGAGGACATGGCGGGCGCGGTGCAGCCCTCGACCGAGCGCGTGGTCGTGGCGCAGCCAGGCCTTGCCGCCTGGGCCGCCGACACGCTGGGCGGCCTGAGCACCACGCTTGGCGCCACTTTGGTGCTCGTCGTCTTCCTGCTCTCCTCAGGCGACCTCTTCCTCCACAAGCTGGTGCGCATGCTGCCGACCTTCAGCGACAAGAAGCGCTCGGTACGCGTCGTCCACGACGTCGAGTTCGAGGTCTCGCGCTACCTTCTCACCATCACGGCGATCAACATCTGCTTCGGCGTCGCCGTCGCCTTCGCCATGGCGGTGCTCGGCATGCCCAATGCCCTGCTCTGGGGGGCGGCGGCGACGGTGCTCAACTTCATCCCCTATGTCGGCGCCATCATCGGCACGGCGGCGGCCCTCATCGCCGCTTTGATCACCTATGGCACGATCGGCCCGGCGCTCCTGCCGCCCGCCGCCTATCTCCTCTTCCACACACTCGAAAGTGCTTTCATCACGCCGCTCGTCGTCGGCCGCAGGCTCGAGCTCAATGTGGTGGCCATCTTCATCTCGCTCGCCTTCTGGAGCTGGATGTGGGGCATTGTCGGGGCCCTCATCGCCGTGCCCATCCTGGTCGTCGTCAAGGTGTTCTGCGACCATTTCGAGAGCCTCGCGAAATTCGGCGAATTCCTGTCCGGCAACAATTTTACCGTCGAGCCCGTGAACGGGACCGAGGCGGAAACGGCGCGGGAATAGAACGGAAACAGCCGGGGGGTTCCTCTTTTCCGGCTTCCGTTTAGCGCGTCCCGGCGAAGCGGACTCGCTTCGCCGATAAGGATTCGCGCCAAAACAATATCTTGGAGCAAATCCTTGTCGCCAAAGTCTTCAACTTTGGCGGGATTTGCTCTAGAAAGCGGCCCTGTCGAGGAACCATCATGCGTTATGCGAAGATCACGGAGCGGCTCGAGGGCCTGGGCTCCGAGAAATGGGCTGTTCACGTCGAAGGCAAGGACCGCGAGGCCCGCGGCGAGAAGCTGATTTTCCTGTCCATCGGCGAGCCTGACGCCGCGGTGCCCAAGGCGATCATGGACGTCGCCGACCGCCAGATGCGCGCCGGGCGCACGCGCTATTCCAATGGCCGCGGCGAGCCCGAGATCCTGCGCGCTCTGTCCAACCTGTATTCGCGGCGCACCGGGCGCCATGTCAGCCCGAGCCAGTTCTTGTTCCTGCCCGGCACCCAGACGGCGCTCTATGTCGCCTTCATGGGCATCGTCGATATCGGCGACGAGGTGCTGCTGCCCGATCCCTATTACGCCACCTATGAGGGCGTCATCGCCGCGGCAGGCGGCGTCGCCGTGCCGGTCCTCGCCGATCCCGACCGCGGCTTCCACCTGAAGGCCGACGATCTCGCCAAGAAGATCACGCCCAGGACGCGAGCCCTCCTGCTCAACACGCCCGGCAATCCGACCGGCACCGTCTTCACCGCCGAGGAGATCGCTCGAATCGGCACGCTCTGCCGCGAGCATGATCTGTGGATCGTCTCGGACGAGGTCTATGCGACGCTGACCTATGGCAACACGGTCTTCGTCTCGCCCTTCGACGACTCAGCGCTCGCCGAGCGCACCATCGTCGTGTCCTCGGTGTCGAAGTCGCATGCCATGCCGGGCTTCCGCTGCGGCTGGGTCGCGGCCTCCGAGGAATTCTGCGAGCGCGTCCTGCCGCTGTCGGAGACCATCCTCTTCGGCTCGCAGCCCTTCCTGGAAGATGCCGCCGCTTTCGCGCTCGAAAACCATTTCCCCGAGGTCGACGCGATGAAGGTGAGCTATGAGCGGCGCGCCAGGGCGCTCATCGCCGGCCTGAACGGCGCACCGACGGTTTCCGCGCGCATGCCCGAAGGCGGCATGTTCGTCATGGTCGACGTGCGCAAGACCGGCCTCTCGGGCGACCAGTTCGCAAGGCGGCTCCTCGCCGAGGAGGCGGTCGTCACCATGCCGGGGGAAAGCTTCGGCACCGGCGGGGCCGGACATCTGCGCGTCGCCTTGACGGTGGACGAGGATCAGATCGCCGAGGCCGCGCAGCGGATCAAGCGCCTCGCCGGGCGCATCTAGGCCGGCCATGACGGTGATCCTGACCCGGAGAGCGGACATCACCCTCGATGCCGTCCTCGCCGTCGCCTGGAGGAAGGACACCGTGCGGATCGCCGATGCGGCGCTCGCCCGGATGGCGCAGTGCCGCGCTCATTTCCTCGCGCTCATCGACAGCGATCCGGCGCCGGTCATCTATGGCGTGACCACGGCCATGGGCGAATTGGCGAGCACCAAACTGGCTAGGGAAGAGCGCGACCGCCATGCGCGGATCAAGGCCTTCGCCGCGGCCACCTCTTTCGGCGACCCCTATCCCGAGCGCGTCGTCAGAGGCATGATCCTGGCGCGTCTCGCCAATTTCATCGAAGGCCATGCCGCGACGACGCCGCGCATCGCGCTCGCCGTCGCCGAAATGCTGGACGGGCGACCGCTGCCCGTCGTGCCGTCCTCGGGACAGGGCGGCGCCGGCGAGATCCTGGCGCTCTATCCGCTCTTCGCCGCGCTCACGACGCGCTTCGATCTCGAGGTCAAGGAACGGGGCTCGCTGATCAACGGCTCGCCCTGCGCCGCGGCGCTCGTCGCCGATGCGGCGCTCGCGGCTCGGCGCCGCGTCGATCTGATCGAGCATGTCTTCGCCCTTTCGATCGAGGCCTTCCGCGCGCCGCTCGAGCATTATGACGCGGCGCTCGAGGCGCTGTGGGGCGATCGCCACGAGGCTCGGGCCCTCGGCGGCCTGCGCCGTCTCCTCGAAGGTGCGGGCGGCGAGCGGCGCAACTATCAGGCGCCGGTCAGCTATCGCATCGTGCCCCGGGTGCTCGGCCACGCCCATCGCGCTCTGGCGGCAGCGGAGCATGCCGCCACTGTGTCGCTGAGCTCCGCCTCCGACAACCCGGTCTATGTGCCGCCCGACGAGACCCATCCTCTCGGGCGCTGCATCAGCACCGGCGGCTATCACAATGCCATGGCGGCGCCGGCGCTCGACGATCTCGCAGGCATCTGGGCCGATATCTGCCTCCTTTGCGACCGCCACGGCTCGAAGCTGCTCAATGGCAAGGTCTCGGGCCTGCCCGATCTCCTGCTCACCGGGCGGCATCCGAGCGACAGCGACGGCCATGGCAATCTGGGCTATGTGCCCATGGCGACGACGGGCTATCTCGAGCAGGCGAAGCTCGCGGCGCAGCGCACCTTCATCCCGGGGACGGAATCGGCCGGCGCCGGCCAGGACGATGTCGCGGCCACCGCTTTCCTCGCTTGGGCGAAAGAGGAAAAAGCTGGACGCTGTCTCGATGCCTGCCTCGCGACGCTGGCCGTCATCGCCGCGCAAGCGCTCCATGTCACAAACCGGCAGCCGCCGCCCCGGCTTCGCGATTTCGTCGCGGGGGTCCGCGGCCTCGTCCCTCCGCTCGGGAAGGACCGTATGCTGGGACCCGAGCTTCTGAGCCTGGCGCAGTCCTTCACGCAAAGGGCCTTCACGCCCTAAGCGAGGGCTTGCGCAATGGCCCGCCGGGCAATGGCGACGAGGACGGGATTGCTGTCGAGATAATAGGGCAGCGCGATCACCCCCATCGACAGGGCCCAGCCGCGGCCGCGCGCCCAGGCGGCATCGTCGACGGTGAGATGCGCGCGGAAGACCTCGCGCGACGGCGCATCGAGGACCGTCCATGCCGGCATCAGGTCGCAGGCCGGATCGCCGATGCCGAGACAGCCGAAATCGATGACGGCCGTGAGCCGGCCATGCTCGACCAGCAGGTTGCCCGGATGGAGATCGCCATGCAGCCATCTGGGCTCGCCCGCATGGGCCGGAACGGCGAGCGCTGCGTCCCAGACGCGCAGCGCTTTGCCGATATCGATCATCCCGGCGAGTTGGGCGATCGCACTGCGCGTTTCCGCGTCGCGGTTGGTGAGAGGCTCGCCCCGTCGCGAATTGTGCATCCCCGGAGCAGGGCCGCCGGATGGATCGACCTGTTGCAGGCGAGAGACGAATTGCGCCAGGTCGCGCGCCGCCTGGACGAGATCGGCGAAGGGCGCGGACAGCACATTCTGGCCCGGAAGCCAAGGGCAGACCGACCAGTTGAACGGATAGGTTTCGCCCGGCTCGCCTATGGCTGCGGGCGTCGGCACGGCAAGCGGCAGGTGCGGCGCGAGCCGGGGCAGCCAGCGCTGCTCCTTGACGACAGGCCCTGCCGCCCCCGGATGGCGCGGCAGGCGCGCTGCCATGTCGGCGCCGAGCCTGAAGATCGCATTGTCGGTGCCGCCCGCGGCGACCGGGCGCAGAGGCAGACTTGACCATTGTGGAAACTGGGCCGCGATCAGACGGCCGACCAGGACCTGATCGATCTCTATCTCGTCTTCATGCATGAAGGTCATGGCGACCAAATATCCCAACACCTGTTGTAAGGCTACATTTCCGCGTATGGGGGCCATGCGGAACTGCCCATTGGACAAAGACAAAGCCCGTCTAACTATCGGCGGATGGAACGACTCGTGACCGGAGTCTCGCGCCCTGCTGCTCCTGCGGCCGCCACCGACTGGCGCGCCGTCCTCATCGTCGTGGCCTCGGGCGTCGTCGCCGCGCTCCAGGTCGGCAAGGGCATTATCGCTTTGCCGCTGTTGCGCACCGACTTCGCGCTCGATCTCGAAGCGGCGGGCTGGGTGATCTCGGTCTTTGCCTTTATCGGCGTGTTCGGCGGCATCCCGGCCGGCGTGATGGTGAACCGCTTCGGGGACAGGCTCATTTCCCTTTCGGGGCTTCTCATCCTGGCTATGGGCAGCCTGATCAGCGCGCTCGCTTCGAGCTTCGCCCTTCTGCTCTTCGCCCGCATCATCGAGGGCACGGGCTTTCTCCTGGTCACGGTCGCGGCCCCGGCCTTGCTGCAACGCATGGTGGCGCCCCGCGACCGCGACCTCGCTTTCGGCCTGTGGAGCACCTTCATGCCGGCGGGCATGGCGATCGCCCTGCTTTCCGGCGCTGCACTCTCGGGCTGGCGCGTCTTCTGGCTCGTCAATGCGGGCCTTGTCGTCCTGGCCGCTCTCTTCGTCGCCATTTCCGTGCCGCGCAACGACAGTGCCGCGCGCCGGCCCGCCTGGGACAGCCTCGTCCGCGACGCCTGGTCCACCATCGCCGCGCCGGGCCCGCTGCTGGCCGCACTCATCTTCGCCCTCTACGCCATGCTCTATCTGGCGCTGGCGAGCTTCCTGCCCATACTGTTCGCCGAGCGCCTCGGCGCTTCGCCCACGGTCGCGGGCATGCTCAGCGCCATCGTCGTCGCGGCGAACATCTCGGGCAATCTCGCGGCCGGCATGCTGCTCGGACGCGGGACGGCGCGCTGGCAGCCCATTGCCTTTGCCGGCCTCGTCATGGGGCTTGCAGGGATGGCGATTTTCCTGGCGCCATTGCCGCCTTTCGCGATCTTCGTGCTGTGCCTGATCTTCTCCGGCGTCGGTGGACTTTTGCCGGCCACTATCCTGACGACAGCGCCGCTTCTGGTCTCCGAGCCGCGCTTGGCGCCGATGAGTCTCGGCCTCGTGATGCAAGGCAGCAATCTCGGCCAGGTCGTGGCGCCGGTGACGGTCGGGGCCGCCGTCGATGCGGCGGGATGGTCCGCCGCCGCCTGGCCGGTCGGCATCGCCGCGGGGCTGGCCTTGGCTCTCACTTTCGCGCTGCGCGGCCTTTCCGGCATGCAGCGCTGATCTCCTTGAAAGCCTTTGACAATCCACGAGAGATGCGATTGCCTTCGCGCCGCGACCGGCGCTCGTCTGTCCGTGCGTCACTTCACCAATCTGCGAAAGTCGGGCGGCTTGCGGGTTTACATGCCACCGTTTTCGGCACAAGATCGCGCGCCGTACGCGGGAGGAAAGGTCGATGGCTCAGGAAATCGAGCTCAAATTCCTCATCGAAAGTGGTGGCCTGCCGATGCTCGATGCCTTGCCGGTGATCGGCAAGCGTCTGCGGCGCACCCCGCGCAAACATACCGAGACGACATATTTCGATACGCTCGACCGTCGCTTCTCCGACAACGGTTTCGCGCTCAGGGTGCGCAAGCAGGACAAGAATACGCTGCTGTCGATCAAGCAGGCGGGATCCTTGGGCTCGGGCCGCGAGGAATGGGAGCGGCCCATCGCGGGCAATACGCCCAACGCCGATGACATGTCGGGCTCGCCGGCCGGGGCGCTGCTGCAGAAGAATGGCGGCGGCTCACCCGAGCTGGCGCCGCTCTATACCGTGGCGGTCGATCGCGCCAGCTTTCTCGTGAAGGAAGGCTCGGCCCAGATCGAGATCGCGGTCGATCGCGGCGAGATCAAGCACGACGGCGCCGAGCTCCCGGTCTGCGAACTGGAGCTCGAATTGAAGACGGGCGATCCGCGCCAGCTCTTCGCCTTCGCCCAGCGCTTCATCGACAAGGCGCCCTTGCGCCTGAGCCTGGTGAGCAAAGGCGATCGCGGCGACCGCCTGGCCAATGGCACCTGGGGCCGGCCGGTCGGCGCGTCCACGCCGAAACTGAGCCCGGCCATGACGGTGGCGCAGGCCTTCCGCGCCATCTGCCATTCCTGTCTTTATGACTTCATGCTCAATGAGCCCGCCGTCGACGACGACAGCGACATCGAGGGCGTGCATCGCGCCCGCATCGCGATCCGCCGCCTGCGCGCCGCGTTCAGCCTGTTCGAACCCCTGGTCGACGACAAGGACCATGACCGCTTGCGCCGCGAGCTCGCCTGGCTGTCGGACCTGCTGGGCGCCGCCAGGGATCTCGATGTGATGCAAGTGGAGACCTTCGAGCCCCAGGTCCATGCCGGCGCGGCGCCGCTCGGCGCCACATCGCTCCTGGCCGAGGTCGGCAAACGCCGCAAGGAGGCGCGCCGGGCCCTGCATACGGCGCTTCATTCCGATCGCATGCGCAAGCTGCTCTTCGATCTCGTCCGCTGGCTCGACCATGGCGAATGGCAGGCGCGGGCGGAGGCGCAGGATCCGGTGCTGGAGCGCGCGCGCGTGCTTCTCACCCGGCGGTTCGAGAAATTGCGCAAGCGCGCCCGCCACTTGGCCGAAGCCGATGCCGAGACCCGGCATGCGATCAGGATCGCCGCCAAGAAGCTGCGCTACATGAGCGAATTCTTCGCCAATCTGGTCGATGGCGCGAAACATCGTGTGCGCTACAAGGCCTTCGTCGGCTCCCTCGAGAAGATCCAGTCGGCGCTCGGCGAGATGCAGGACGGCGAGGCCCGGGCGCAGTTCCTGCAGGCTCTCGTCACCAACATGGCGGTCGACGAGCCGGCGAGCCGGGCGGCGATCACCGCTTTCGCCGCCGGCGTCTTCACCGCCGTCGAGCGGCCCAAGGAGAAGAAGCTGCTGCGCAAGGCCGAGGCGGCCTTCGCCAGGATCGCCGGAATGAAGCCGTTCCTGAAGATGGCGTGAGAGCCCTCACAACACCTGATAGCCGAATTCCTCCGCCTGCTCCGTCAGCCATTCCCAGAAATTCTCCGAGAAGCCGCGGAACACCGAGAGCTCGAACGCGTCCTCGGCCGTCTGGACGAGATGGACGCCGAGATGCGCCATTTGTGTCACCGCCGACCTGCCCGGTCCGAAGGCGGACGAATGAAGGTCGATCGGCGTGCCCTTGGCGAGAAGCGCCCGCGCCTTGGGACCGGCGATGCGCAGGATGACGCGGCCATGGCTCTGGTCCGAGCAGGAGGCGAGGCCCTCGAGCCTGGACTTGAGATCGCGGTAGAACGCGCCATCGCCCTTGCCCTCGGCGATGGCGTAATACTGATCGGCGCCGCACCAATGGAAGGAGAGCGAAGGCGTGCCCGTGCTTTCGCCCACCCCCGGCAATGCGCAATCGTAAGCCGCCGCGAGCGCCTTGCCGAGCGCCGCCGACTGGCCCTTGCGCGCGATGACGGTGACGATCGACATCGGGTGGCGCACCGCGAGCGTGACGCCGGGGGCGCCCTTGTCGGCGCCGAAACGGCCCTGCACCGCGATATCGGCGAGCGGCGAGACGCGTTGAATGGCTGAAGAACCTTTAGGCATGGAGCTTCTTGTTCTCCTTGTCGTAATGCATGGGGTCGCAGATCTCGGCATACATGTGGATGTTGCGCAGGCCGTCGAAGACCTTGACGATCTCGCCATGGCGCTCGCGCCCATTCTTGAACAGCGCGAGGCCCAGCCAGTAGCCGAGCGTCGGCGAATAGGCGACCGAGGTGATATAACCCTGATCCGCCGCCAGCGACGGCGCGTCGTCCTTCTTGAGGAGATGCGATCCGGCGCGGATGCGGTCGGCCTTGTCGACGGGCCTGATGCCGACCACGGCGTCGCGGTCCTTCGCCGTCAGTCCCTCGCGCGCCGCCATCATGCGGCCGATGAAGTCCTTCTTGGTCGACATCATGCGCCCGAGGCCGAGATCGGCGGCGGTCGTCGTGCCGTTGAGCTCGCCGCCCGCCACATGGCCCTTCTCGATGCGCATGACGGAGAGCGCCTCGACGCCATAGGGCGTGATGCCGAATTCCTCGCCCGCCTGCATCAGCGCGCGAGCGACGAGATTGCCGTAATCCGCCGGCACGGAGAGCTCATAGGCATGCTCGCCCGAGAAGGAGATGCGGAACAGCCGGGCGGTAATGCCGCCCAGGATGCTGATCTCCTTGGCCGCCAGATAGGGGAAGGTCGTGTCGTCGAGCGTCACGTCGTCGATGATCTTCTGCAAGGTGGGGCGCGCCTTGGGTCCGGCGACCGCCATCTGCGCCCATTGCTCCGACACCGACACATATTGCACGTCGAGATCGGGCCACAGCGCCTGGTGGCAGAATTCCATATGCGTCATGACCTTGGCCGCGTTGGCGGTGGTCGTCGTCATGAAGAAATGGTCCGGCGCCAGGCGCGACGTGGTGCCATCATCCATGACGATGCCGTCCTCGCGCAGCATCAGCCCGTAGCGCGCCTTGCCGACGTCGAGCTGGGCGAAGCCGTTGCAATAGAGCCGGTTGAGGAATTCGGCCGCATCCGGCCCCTGCACGTCGATCTTGCCCAAGGTCGAGACGTCGCAGATGGCGACCTTCTCGCGCGCCGCCTTGACCTCGCGGACGACCGGATCGAGCCAGCCTTCCTCGCTGGGCAGCGGGAACCAGCTCGACCTGAGCCACAGGCCGGTCTCGACGAAGACGGCGCCCTGCTCCTCGGCCCAGTCGTGCAGCGGCGTCTTGCGCGTCGGCATGAAGTGATGGCCGGTAAAAGGCCCGGCGAAAGCGGCGAAGGGCACCGGCGTATAGAAAGGCCGGAAGGTGGTCGTGCCGATCTCGGCGATCGACTTGCCGGCCGCCTCGGCGAGGATAGCGATGGCATTGACATTGCCGAGCTTGCCCTGGTCCGTCGCCATGCCGGCGGTCGTGTAGCGCTTGGCGAGCTCGATCGAGCTGTAGCCTTCGCGCGCCGCGAGCGGCAGGTCCTTGGGGGTCACGTCGTTCTGATAGTCGACGAAAGCCTTGCCGTGACTCTCCTTCACCCACCACAGCGCCTGGACGCTATAGGCCTCGTCGCGGCATTTGGGCGCCGCCGCGGCCTTGGCCTTGAAGCCGAGGTCGCCCACCGCCTTGGCCGCCGTTTCGGCGCCTTGGCGCAGGCATTCGGAGAGCAGCATCGCGCCGTTGGCCGAGCCTGCGGCTGCGAGCGCCGCATCGCCATTGGGCGGCAGGAAGGCCTGGAGCTTGTCGTTCCATTGCGGCCTGGCGCCCTTGTGGCAGAGGAGATTGACCACCGGGCTCCAGCCGCCCGACATCGCCACCGTGTCGCAGGCGATGCTGGTATGGTCCGCGAGCGTGACGCCCGACACGATCTTGCCCGGTGTCGCGTCGGCCACCACGCGACCCTTGAGCACCGGAACGCCGTGCGCGTCGCCCGTGCCGTCCTTGCGCGAGTCGATGATCACTTCGACATGGACGCCCTTGGCCTTGAGATCGCGCGCCGTACGGTAGCCGGAATCGTTGTTGGTGAAGACGACCGCCGATTTGCCCGACGCCGCCGCATAGCGGTTGGCGAAGGTGCGCATCGCGGAAGCGAGCATGACGCCCGGAACGTCATTGCCGCCGAAGACGATCGGCCGCTCCTCGGCGCCTGCCGCCAGGATGGCGCGCTTGGCCATGATCTTCCAATAGCGCTGGCGGGGCTCGAAGGGCGAGGGTTCGAGCACATGGTCGTTCACCCGCTCCAGCGCGCCGAAGACATTGCCGTCATAGGCGCCGAAGGCGGTCGTGCGCGGCATGAGTGCGACATTCGGCAGGCCGCTGAGCTCGGCGATGATGCCTTGCGCCCAGTCGAAGCCGCTGGCGCCGTCGATCTCCTCGTTCTCGCTGAGGAGCGAGCCGCCGAGTCGGGCGCCTTCATCGATGAGGATGACGCGCGCCCCGGCGCGTCCGGCGGTCAGCGCCGCCATGAGGCCGGCCGGGCCTGAGCCGATCACCAGGAGGTCGCAATGGCCGTAGGATTTCTCGTATTTGTCGGGATCGGCCGCATGGGTGGCGGAGCCCAGTCCCGCGGCGCGGCGGATCAGCGGCTCGTAGATCTTCTCCCAGAAGCTCTTCGGCCACATGAAGGTCTTGTAGTAGAAGCCGGCGACGAAGACGGACGCCGCCAGCGAATTGATAGCGCCGATGTCGAAATTGAGCGACGGCCAGCGGTTCTGGCTGTTGGCGACGAGGCCGTGATAGAGCTCGATCACGGTGGCGCGCGTATTGGCTTCCTTGCGGCCGCCCTCGCGCAACTCGACCAGCGCGTTGGGCTCGGCCGCGCCCGCGGCGATCACGCCGCGCGGACGGTGATATTTGAACGAGCGGCCCATCAGATGGACGCCATTGGCGATGAGGGCGGAAGCGAGCGTGTCGCCCTGATGGCCCTGGAAGCCCTTGCCGTCGAAGGTGAAATTGAGCGCCGACGAGCGGTCGATGAGACCGCCGCGGGCGAGACGGAAGCCGGCCATCAGGAATTGCCCTTCTTGTTCTGCGTCTGCGCGAAATCCCGCGCCGTCACCACGGCAAAGATCTCATGGGTCTGGGTGTCGCGGTCGACCACCAGCCAGGAGCGGCAGCCGCCGCCGTGATGCCAGTATTCCTGGAACCGGCCCTTGGGGTTGTCGCGCAGATAGACGTAGTCGAACCACTGATCCATCGTCTTGGGATCGTTGGACGTGGGCCGCCTGACGGTCGCATCGCCGAGCTGGGTGAATTCCTCCGAGGGGCGCGTGCCGCAATGGGGACAATTGATCAGCATGATGTGGGCGTTCCTTCGTCAATGCAGGTTGGGCGTGGCGCCGACGCCCTTTTCATCGATCATGTAGCCGCGCTGGAAGCGGTCGAGCCGGTAGGGCGCGTTGAGCTTGTGCGCCTCGTTCCTGGCGATGGTGTGGGCGAAGCACCAGCCCGACGCCGGCGTCGCCTTGAAGCCGCCATAGCACCAGCCGCAATTGAGGTAGAGACCGTCGATATGGGTCTTGTCGATGATCGGCGAGCCGTCCATCGACATGTCCATGATACCGCCCCAGGAGCGCAGCACCCGGATGCGCGCGATGCCGGGGATCATGGCGACGCCCGCCTCGATCACATGCTCGACGGTCGGCATGTTGCCGCGCCGCGCATAGGAGTTGTAGCCGTCGAGATCGCCGCCGAAGACGAGCCCGCCCTTGTCCGACTGCGAGACGTAGAAATGGCCGACGCCATAGGTGATGACGGTGTCGAGATAGGGCTTGATGCCTTCCGACACGAAGGCCTGCAGCACATGGCTCTCGATCGGCAGCTTCATGCCGGCCATGGCCGCGACCTCGCTGGTGTTGCCGGCGGCGGCGAGGCCGAGCTTCTTGCAGCCGATGAAGCCCTTGTTGGTCTCGACGCCCTTGACCTTGCCGTTCTCGACCCGGATGCCGGTCACTTCGCAGTTCTGGATGATGTCGACGCCGCGCAGATCGGCGCCGCGCGCATAGCCCCAGGCGACCGCGTCATGGCGCACCGTGCCGCCGCGCCTTTGCAGGAGGCCGCCCATGATCGGGAAGCGGGCATTGTCGAAGGAGAGGAATGGCGCCATCTCGCGCACCGCCGCGCGGTCGAGCAGTTCCGAATCGACGCCGTCGAGCCGCATGGCGTTGCCGCGCCTGGCATAGGCGTCGCGCTGCGGGTCGGAATGGAAGAGATTGAGCACGCCGCGCTGCGACACCATGGCGTTGAAGTTGAAGTCCTGTTCGAGGCCTTCCCACAGCTTCAGCGACCATTCGTAGAACGGGTTGTTGCCGAGGAGCAGGTAATTCGAGCGTATGATGGTGGTGTTGCGGCCGATATTGCCGGAGCCGAGCCAGCCCTTCTCCAGCACCGCCACATTGGTGATGCCATGCTCCTTGGCGAGATAATAGGCGGTCGCGAGGCCATGGCCGCCGCCGCCGACGATGATGACGTCATACTCCTTTTTGGGGTTGGGCGCGCGCCAGGCGGGGGCCCAGTTCTTGTGGCCGGAGAAGGAGTTCTTGAGGAGCGAGAAGACGGAGTAGCGCACGGGCCTTGAAATCCCCTGTTGTGAGCGGGTGCAGTGTGGCACCGAGCCGCGGTTCTTTCTTGTCTCCAAGAGACAAATTCTGTTAAACTAAGGACATGGCCTCGGATCGTGCACAGACCATCGGTTTCCTGCTGGTGCCGGGCTTCGCGCTCATGTCCTATGCCTCGGCGATCGAGCCCTTGCGCGCCGCCAATCTTTTCGCCGGCCGAACGCTCTATCGCTGGGTCCATGTCGCGCACAAGGATCCGGCCGTCGCCTCGTCCTCGGGCGCCGCCGTGCCCTGCCCGGCCCGGATCGGCGACGACCTCGACCTCGACCTGCTGCTCGTCTGCGCCGGCGGCAATCCGGGGCAATTCGCCCATCGCCCGACCTTCGCCTGGCTGCGGCGCCTGGCGCAACGGGGCTTGCGCATCGGCGGCGTGTCCGGCGGCCCGTTCATCCTGGCCCGCGCCGGCATCATGGGCGGCTATCGCATGACCATCCACTGGGAACATGCCCCGGCCTTCGCCGAGGAATTCCCCGATCTGCTCCTGACCAGGGCGCGTTATGTGATCGACCGCAATCGCGTGACCTGCGCCGGCGGTGTGGCGCCGCTCGACCTGATGCATGCCGTGATCGCCGAGCGGCATGGGCCCGAGCTCGCCACCCGGACCAGCGACTGGTTCCTGCATACCGACGTGCATCCGGGCGGCGGGCCACAGCGCGCTTCCCTGGCCGAGCGCTACGGCATCCATCGCCGCGAGCTGGTCGCGGCCCTCGAGCTCATGCAGAACAATTTGGGCGAGACCTTGAGCCGCGACATGGTGGCCCGCCATGTCGGCCTCTCCACCCGCCAGCTCGACCGGCTGTTCGCCCGCCATCTGGGCAAGAGCTTCGCCGATCACTACCGCGCCATCCGCCTCGAGGCGGCGGGTGAGCTCCTGCGCCACTCGGCGCTCACCATCACCGAGATCGCCATCGCCTGCGGCTTCGCCAATGCCAGCCATTTCTCGACCTGTTTCAAGGCCGAGCACGGCTTCCCGCCGAGCGCCGAGCGGCGGTGAGCCATTTGATCGCCTGTCGCGTTTAGGCTACATAAGGCCTGTGCCCAAGGTGGTCCAGACGCCGGAATTCGTAGCGTTCGTCGAAGTCACGTTCACCCGCACGCAAACGGAAAGCCGCCTGAACGCCGAGCGCGCATCCATCGCGCTCAATGCCGCGTCAGGCGGTTGTTGTCGAATGTCCCGGCTTTTGCCGGGATGACGTCCTGAGTGCTCAGCAATCCAGCGTCGTGTCGCGCTCCCACTGGGTGAGATGGCGGCAATACTGGTTCCACTCGTTGGTCTTGAGCTTGACATAGGCGGAAGTGAGGTCCGCGCCCAAGGCATCCATCACGTATTTGTCCTTCTCGAGATTGCGGATGGCGTCGAGCAAATTGAGCGGCAGCTTCTTGGCGCCCTTCACCTTGTGCCCTTCCGCATACATGTCGATGTCGAGCCGCTTGCCCGGATCCATCTTCTCGTCGATGCCGTGGAAGCCCGTCGCCAGGATCACCGCCATCATCAGATAGGGGTTGGCGGCGTTGTCCGGCAGGCGCAGCTCGACCCGGCCTTCGTCCGGCACGCGCACCATGTGGGTGCGGTTGTTGCCGCCGAAGGTCACCGTGTTGGGCGACCAGGTGGCGCCCGAGGTGGTGCGCGGCGCATTGATGCGCTTGTAGCTGTTCACCGTCGGGTTGGTGATGGCGGCGAAGCTTTCGGCGTGGTGCATCAGGCCGCCGAGGAAGTTGTAGCACAGGGGCGACAGGCCGAGCTCGCCCTTCTTGTCGTGGAAGAGGTTGGTCTTGCGCGCATTGTCCCACACCGAGATATGCACATGGCAGCCGTTGCCGGTGAGGTTGACGAAGGGCTTGGGCATGAAGGTGGCCCTGAGCCCATGCTTTTCGGCGATCGACTTGACCATGAACTTGAAGAAGCAGAGCTGGTCGGCCGTGGTCAGCGCGTCGTTGAAGTTCCAGTTGATCTCGAACTGGCCGTTGGCGTCCTCGTGGTCGTTCTGATAGGGCCCCCAGCCGAGGTTGATCATCGTGGTGCAGATCTCGGAGATCACGTCGAAGCGGCGCATGATCGCCGACTGGTCGTAGCAGGGCTTCTCCTGGGTGTCGCGCGGGTCGGAGACGGCGGTGCCGTCAGCGTTGATGAGGTGGAATTCGGGCTCGACGCCCGCCATCATCTTCATGTTGCGCTTGGCGCATTTGGCCAGCAGGTTCTTGAGCACGACGCGCGGCGCCTGGCCGACCGGCTTGCCTTCCATCCACGGGTCGCCCGCGACCCAGGCCACTTCCGGCTTCCACGGCAGCTGGATCACCGAGGAGGGATCCGGCATGACGAAGATGTCCGGATGCGCCGGCGTCATGTCGAGCCAGGTGGCGAAGCCGGCGAAACCCGCGCCCGATCTCTGCATGCTGCCGACCGCTTCCGCCGGCACCAGCTTGGCGCGCTGCGTGCCGTAGAGATCGGTGAAGTTGAAGAGGAAGAATTTAACTTTTTTGTCCTTGGCAAACTTTGCCAGATCCCCGGCCATGAAGGTCTCCTGTTTCCACCCTGGTTTAAACGCCCTGCGGTTCGCAGGTGATTTCGGTCTTGACGGAATTGGCGATGAAGCATTCCTCATGCGCCAAATGATGAAGGTGATCGAGCTCGGCGCGCGACGGCTGCTTGCCGGTGAACTGGACCAGCGGCTTGAGGGTGCAGCGCGTGACGGCGAGCCGGCCCTCACCGTTCTTGGCCATCAGGCCCTCGGCATTGTCCTCGTAGCGCTGGACGGCGAAGCCCGCTTTGGCGGCATGATAGAGGAAGGTCAGCATGTGGCAGCTCGAGATCGACGCCACCAGCGCCTCCTCGGGATCGATCCCGGCCGGATCGGAGAAGGGCACGCGCACGACGCTCGGCGATGCCGAGGCGAGCACCGTCTGGCCGCCGTCGAAGGACCAGTGATGGGCGCGCGAATACTGGTTCTTGGTGAAGTCGTCGGTGTTGCTCTCCCATAGAATCCGGGCGGTATGGAGATGAGCCATATCTTACCTCGCTGCCATGTGACGGTCTCCTTGCGCGCCCTCTATAGCGCCAGTCCGCGACGGCGGGGAGAGGTCCTTGTCCCCTTCCACATGATGTGGAGGGGGGCAAGGAGCGGAGATGTCCGGCAGGCAGCGCATCAATAGCCGCTTTTGCCCGGGATCCAGCTGGTGCCGGCGAGCGGCACTTGCGCCATGGCGGCCGCCTCGACCGTCAGCGCCACCAGGTCCTCCGGCTCCAGATTGTGGACGTGGTTCTTGCCGCAGGCCCTGGCGATGGTCTGCGCCTCGAGGGTCATGACCTTAAGGTAGTTGGCGAGCCGGCGGCCGGCGAGCTTGGGGTCGAGCCTCTTGGCGAGCTCCGGATTCTGGGTGGTGATGCCGGCCGGGTCCTTGCCCTCATGCCAGTCGTCATAGGCGCCGGCGGTGGTGCCGAGCTTCTGATATTCCTCTTCCAGATGCGGGTCGTTGTCGCCGAGCGCCACCAGCGCGGCGGTGCCGATCGACACCGCATCGGCGCCGAGCGCCAGGGCCTTCGCCACGTCGGCGCCGTTGCGGATGCCGCCCGAGACGATGAGCTGCACCTTGCGGTGCATGCCGAGGTCCTGCAGCGCCTGCACCGCCGGACGGATGCAGGCGAGTGTCGGCTGGCCGACATGCTCGATGAACACTTCCTGCGTCGCCGCGGTGCCGCCCTGCATGCCGTCGACGACGACGACGTCGGCGCCCGATTTCACCGCCAGCGCGGTGTCGTAATAGGGCCTGGCGCCGCCGACCTTGATGTAGATCGGCTTCTCCCAATTGGTGATCTCGCGCAGTTCGTGCAGCTTGATCTCGAGATCGTCGGGACCCGTCCAGTCGGGATGACGGCAGGCCGAGCGCTGGTCGATGCCCTTGGGCAGGCAGCGCATCTGCGCCACGCGGTCGGAGATCTTCTGGCCGAGCAGCATGCCGCCGCCGCCCGGCTTGGCGCCCTGCCCGACCACCACCTCGATCGCATCGGCCTTGCGCAGGTCGTCCGGGTTCATGCCGTAGCGCGACGGCAGGTATTGATAGACGAGCGTCTTGGAGTGGCCGCGCTCCTCCTGCGTCATGCCGCCGTCGCCGGTCGTCGTCGACGTGCCGGCGAGGGTGGCGCCGTTGCCGAGCGCTTCCTTGGCCTGCGCCGAGAGCGAGCCGAAGCTCATGCCGGCGATGGTGATCGGGATCTTGAGCTCGATCGGCTTCTTGGCGAAGCGGGTGCCGAGCACGACATTGGTGCCGCATTTCTCGCGATAGCCTTCGAGCGGATAGCGCGAGATCGAGGCGCCGAGGAACAGAATGTCGTCGAAATGCGGCAGCTTGCGCTTGGCGCCGGCGCCGCGGATGTCATAGATGCCGGTGGTGGCGGCGCGGCGGATTTCCGACAAGGTGTAGTCGTCGAAAGTCGCCGATTTGCGGGGCGTTGTGCGCGGCGTGTTGGGATCCATGGCTACCCTCAATAAGCGTCGGCGTGATCGATGTTGAAATTGTAGAGCTTGCGCGCCGAGCCGTAGCGCCGGAAATCGCGCGGATCGGCCTTGAGCTGGGCCTGGTCGAGAAGGCGCTTGAGCTTGGCCAGATGATGGTCGGTCATCTGCTTTTCTATGCAGTCGGTGCCGAGGCTCGCGACCTTGCCGCGCACATAAAGCCTGGCTTCGTAGATCGAATCGCCGAGCGCGTCGCCGGCATCGCCCAGCACGACGAGATGGCCGCGCTGCGCCATGAAGGCCGACATGTGGCCGACCGAGCCGCCGACCACGATGTCGATGCCTTTCATCGAGATGCCGCAGCGCGAGGCCGCGTCGCCCTTGATGACGAGCAGGCCGCCATTGCCGGTGGCGCCCGCCGACTGGCTGGCATTGCCGTCGACGCGCACGATCCCCGACATCATGTTCTCGGCGACGCCGGGTCCGGCATGGCCATGGATGAGGACCTCGGCATGCTTGTTCATGCCGCCGCAATAGAAGCCGGCATGGCCTCCGACTTCCACCGTTATCGGCGCGTCGAGGCCGCAGGCGATGGCATGCTGGCCCATCGGGTTCTTGATCAGCCAATGACGCTCATTGGTGTCCTTCGGCAGTGAATGCAGACGCGAATTGACGCCGCGCACGCCTTCTTTTTCGAGATCGATCTCGATCATGATGTCTTTACATCCTCCCTCTACTCGTCATCGGCGAATTGGCGCTAGTGACTGCCCCAATTGTAGATCGTCTGCGGCGCCGGCTCCCAGATCTTCGCCTTGTCGGCGCCGGGCAGATGCGCGATGGCGCGGAACTCGGTCGCCATGGCCACCCAGTCGTCGGTCTCGGCGAGGATCGCATGCTTGCAGGCGATGGGATCGCGCACCACGGCGAAGCCTTCATGGGTGCCGACGCAGAAGGTGTAGAAGCCGTCGAGGTCCTTGATGCCGTCCTCGAGCGTTTCCTTCAGCGACGCACCCTGGCGCAACTTCCAGGTCATGTAGGCCGCGGCGACCTCGGTGTCGTTCTCGGTCTGGAACTCCAGGCCCTCGCGCTTGAGATTCTCGCGCAGGCGGTTGTGGTTGGAGAGCGAGCCGTTATGGACGAGGCAGAGGTCGGCGCCCGTCGCGAAAGGATGCGAGCCGGCCGTGGTCACGGCGCTTTCGGTCGCCATGCGGGTGTGGCCGATGATGTGGCTGCCCTTGGCCTTGGCGAGGTCGAATTTCTCATAGACCTTTTCCGGCAGGCCGGTCTCCTTGAATATCTCGATCGCCTGCCCCGAGCCCACGATGCGCACCTGGGGATGATGCTCCTTGAGCCAGGCCGTCACCGCCTCTTCCTTGGCATTGGTGGTGAGAATGGCATGGTTGCCGATCTGCTCGACGCTGACCGGCTTCTTGGTCGCGCTCTTGAGCGCGGCGGCAAGCTTCTTCCAGCCGAATTTCGCGTCGTCATGGGCGAGCGAGAATTTGGTGAAGCCCTTCTTCGCCGGATTGCGGTAGATGGCGACGCCGGCCGAATCGGGCCCGCGGCTCGTCATCTCGATGAGCATGGGCTTGAACAATTCGCCGAGCTTCGGCTGCAATTTCGGGTTCTTCAGATAGAGGCCGACGATCCCGCACATGGCTTGCGTCTCCCGTTTGGTGAGGTTCGGAGACTATGTAACAGCGCTCTGCGGAACTTGCAACTGGGGGGAATAATTTTTTCCCCACAGGAAATGATGTCAGCACGGGCTGAGACTGAATAAACTCCCAAAAATCAGGCTAGACGCGATATGTCAGGCTGAACCAGCCTTCCTGATCAACGAACCCGCATGGCTATGTCACGTCGATGGTGAGCTCGCTCGGCCCGTGCGCGGCATTGATGGTCCAGCCGTCCACCGCCAGATCGAACGGGCAGGAAGAGACCACGCAGATGACGTCGATCAGGGCTTCGAGCACCACATAGGCTCCGGGCTTGACCGGATTGGGCGGCGACACGAAACGCCCGTCGGACTCGACCCGCGTATGGGTGAAGAAGTTGACCGGCTGGGGGATGACGTCGATCTGATAGCCGAGGCGGCGCATCGCCACGCACAGATTTTCCGAGCAGCTGGCATGCGGACCCTTGTGGCCGAAGAATTCATAGCGGAACTGGTCGCAGGCGGCGATCATCATGTCATGCACGCCCGCGGCCCCGTCCTCGACGAACCGCAGCATCGGCCGCCGGAACCGCGAGAGGAAGTCGTCCCCGGCGCGCGGCCTGACACAGAATGTCGTCACCCAGGTGTGGTTGGCGGACAGCCATTCGCCGACATTCTCGGCATTATAGGCGAAGAAATCCGCGGCCTGGGCGCCTTTGGGCGTGGTGATGCGGATCGTCCGGCCGCGCGCGACCCTGACGGCGCGGCCCTCGCGCGGCGGCACGATGATGGTCATGGCTACTCGTCCCGCCGGTAGCAGATGACCGACAGATAGCGGATCGGCAGTTTGCGCAGCTCCTCCGGTCCATGCGGCGCGTCGGCGTCGAAGAACAGGGCGTCGCCCGGCAGCATCGCATAGGTCTTGTCGCCATGGCGGTAAACGACCTCGCCTTCCAGCATATAGAGGAATTCGAGTCCGGCATGCTGGAAGGTCGGGAAGACGTCCGCCTGGGCGGTGAGCGTGATCATATAGGGCTCGACCATCACCGGCCCATGCGGGCTGTGGCCCAGGAGCTGGTACTGGTGGCCCGCCCGGGTGCCGCGTCGTTCTATGGTAAGTCCTTGTCCCGCCTTGACAAAAGTAGCATCCCGCAGCTCCTCATAGCCGCGGAAGAAGGCGGTGACCGGCACATGCAGGGCGCGCGACAGGGCCTGCAGCGAGCTCAAGGAGGGTGACGTCGCGCCGTTTTCGATCTTGGACAGCATGCCGGCCGACATGCCGGCGGCCTTGGCGACCTCGCTGATGGTCAAGGTGAGCTTCTCGCGGAAGCGCTTGACTTCGCGGCCGATCGATTCCTCGAGCAGCTTATGCAGGCCGGGCGCCGTCTGATGCGGCTCCTGATAGGGCAGCGCCTCCATGTCCCGCCGGGACTTCTTGGTCCGCCCGCCACTTGATTTGTCCACCGCCGGCCCTCCTCCAGACCTTCATAGGGCGCGCATCCGCCAAGCTCAACAGGAGCTTGAGTTTGCACTGCACAAGAGCCATAAGCAGGCCCCGTTCCATGAGCATCGCATGACCCCCAGGAAGCTGACCCATCTCGAGCGGCTGGAAGCCGAGAGTATCCACATCATCCGCGAGGTCGCGGCCGAATGTGAGAACCCGGTCATGCTCTATTCGATCGGCAAGGATTCGGCCGTCATGCTGCATCTCGCCATGAAGGCCTTCCATCCGGCGAAGCCCCCCTTCCCGCTGATGCATGTCGACACCACCTGGAAATTCCGCGACATGATCGCCTTCCGCGACGCGACCGTCGCCAGGCTCGGCCTCGACCTCATCGTCCACATCAATCCCGACGGCCTCGCCAAGAAGGTCAATCCCTTCGATCACGGCTCGGCGCTCCACACCCAGATCATGAAGACCGACGCGCTCAAGCAGGCGCTCGACAAATACGGCTTCGACGCGGCCTTCGGCGGGGCGCGGCGCGACGAGGAGAAATCGCGCGCCAAGGAGCGCATCTTCTCCTTCCGCGACGCGCGCCATCGCTGGGATCCCAAGAACCAGCGCCCGGAATTGTGGAACCTCTACAATGCCCGCAAGAACAAGGGCGAATCGATCCGCGTCTTCCCGCTCTCCAACTGGACCGAGCTCGACATCTGGCAGTATATCTTCCTCGAGAACATCCCTATCGTGCCGCTCTATTTCGCCAAGCAGCGCCCGGTGGTGATGCGTGACGGCCAGATGATCATGGTCGACGACGAACGCATGCCGCTGCATGCGGGCGAGCGGCCGGAGACGAAGCTGATCCGCTTCCGCACGCTGGGCTGCTATCCCTTGACCGGCGCCATCGAATCCGATGCCTCGACATTGCTCGACATCATCCAGGAAATGCTGGTGACCACCTCTTCCGAGCGCCAGGGCCGGGTGATCGACAAGGACCAGGCGGCATCCATGGAGAAGAAGAAGCAGGAGGGCTATTTCTGATGTACCACGCCCCCTGTCCTCACCCTGAGGTGCCAGCAAAGCGAGCCTCGAAGGGTGTGCTTCAGCATCTCAACTATGCCGCTTCGCGGCCACCTCAGCATGAGGATATTGAGAGAGGGGTTCCCCGCTGATGTCGCGCTTCATCGAATTTCAGGGCGGCGATGTCGAGGCCTATCTGCGCGCGCAGGAGGACAAGGACCTCTTGCGCTTCATCACCTGCGGCAGCGTCGACGACGGCAAGTCCACGCTGATCGGGCGGCTTCTTTATGAAGCCAAGATGCTGTTCGAGGACCAGCTTTCGGCGCTGGAGGCGGATTCGAAGCGCGTCGGCACGCAAGGCGGCGCTCTCGATTTCGCCCTTCTCGTCGACGGCCTCTCGGCCGAGCGCGAGCAGGGCATCACCATCGATGTCGCCTATCGCGCCTTCACCACCGACAAGCGCAAGTTCATCGTCGCCGACACGCCGGGCCACGAGCAATATACCCGCAACATGGCGACCGGCGCCTCGACCGCCGATCTCGCCATCATCCTGATCG
>JBFWNN010000008.1:0-110333 GCA_050251035.1 Parvibaculaceae bacterium | reverse complement strand
CGGGCTTGTGCGTTCCGGGCGGCCCCGGCACGCGCTTCGACACCATGCTCTATGACGGCTATCAGGTGCCGCCCTTCTACGACTCGTTGCTCGGCAAGCTCATCGTCTGGGATGTGACCCGGGCGAGCGCGATCGACCGCCTGAAGCGCGCCCTGGCCGAGCTCGAGATCGGCGGCCTCAAGACGACCAAGCCCCTGCACCTCCTCCTCGCCGACGATCCCGAGGTGCGCGAAGGCAAGTTCCATACACGATGGCTCGAGCCCTGGCTCGAAGCCAATGCGACAAGATTGAATCCGTGAGGGAGGTGGCGCTGCGATGAAGACCCGATATTCCTATGGCGGCGACGAGCATATCTTCGTCGAGATGGACGAGGAGATGTCGCTCGACGCCTTCTTCAAGGCGCTGTTCATCACCAATGCGGTGAAGGACGCCAGGATCAAGGGGGTCAGCGAGATCTGCCCAGCCAATGCCTCGATGCAGATCAAATTCGACCCCGACGTGATCAAGCCCGCCGACATGCTGGCCGAGCTCAAGACGCTCGAGACGGTGGCCGAGAAATCCGAGCCCGTCATCAAGACGCGCATCATCGAGATCCCGGTCTATTACAACGACCCGTGGACGCATGAGACGCTGATGCGCTTCCGCGAGCGCCACCAGGACCCGAAATCGACCGACATCGAATATGCCGCGCGCATCAACAATCTGGGCGGCCCGGAGGGCTTCATCAAGGCGCATTCGGGCGCCCCCTGGTTCGTCTCCATGGTGGGCTTCGTGGCTGGCCTGCCCTTCCTCTATCAGATGGTCGAGCGCCAGCGGCAGATCGAGGCGCCGAAATATCTGCGTCCGCGCACCGACACGCCGAAGCTCACCGTCGGCCATGGCGGCTGCTTCGGCTGCATCTATTCGGTCAGGGGGGCCGGCGGCTACCAGATGTTCGGCATCACGCCGATGCCGATCTACGACCCCAATCAGAAGATCAGCTATCTCAGGGACTTCATGTGCCTGTTCAAGCCGGGCGACATCGTCAAATGGAAGCCGATCGACCGCGGCCAATATGACGCGACCGTCGCCGACGTCGATGCCGGCAAGTTCGCGCCCCTCATGCGCAACGTGACCTTCTCGCTGAAGGATTTCCACACGGACATCGATGCCTCGAACCGCAAGCTCAATGAGGTGCTCCATGGCAATTAAGGTCATCAAGCCCGGGCTTGCCACCACCGTCCAGGATCTGGGCCGGCCCGGCTATTACAATATCGGTATCCCGCTGTCGGGTGGCATGGACCGCCTGGCGACGCGGGCCGCCAACCTGCTGGTCGGCAATGACGAGAGCGCCGCCGTGCTCGAAGCGGTGTTCATGGGGCCCGAGCTCGAATTCACCGCCGATGCGACGGTCGCCGTCACCGGCGCCGAGCTTCCGCCCAAGGTCGATGGCGCCCCGCGCGAGGGCTGGACGTCCTTTGCCGTGAAGAAGGGCCAGGTGCTGTCCTTCGATTTCCTCAAGAAAGGTGCCCGCGCCTATATCGCCGTCGCGGGCGGCATCGACGTGCCGGTGGTTCTCGGCTCGCGCTCGACCTATGCCCTGGGAGCCCTCGGCGGCTTCAAGGGCCGCAAGCTCGAAGCGGGCGATGAGCTGCCGGTCGGCAAAGGCAACGGCGCCAAGGAGGGCCGCGCGATCTCCGCCGGTCTCAGGCGCGCGCCCGGCAATCCGGCGGAGCTGCGGATGGTGCCCGGCCTCTACTGGCATCGGATCACCGAGGCCGCCGGCCGGAACTTCTTCGCAGACACCTGGAAGGTGGCGCCCGAGGCCGACCGCATCGGCTATCGCTTCAAGGGCGGCCGGCCGCTCGACTTCGTGCCGCGCACCCAGCCCTTCGGCGCCGGCTCCGATCCCTCCAACATCGTCGATGCCTGCTATCCCTATGGCTCGGTCCAGATCCCCGGCGGCACCGAGCCCATCGTGCTGCATCGCGACGCGGTGTCGGGCGGCGGCTATTTCATGGTGGGCACCGTGATCTCGGCGGATATGGACCTGATCGGCCAGTTGCAGCCGCACACGCCGACGAAATTCGTAAGCGTCGATCTCGAGGGGGCGTTGCGGGCGCGGGCCGAGCGCGAGGCGGTGCTCGGCAAGATCAGAGCGGCGCTGTCGTGATCGTCCCTTCTCCCGCTTGCGGGAGAAGGTGCCCGACAGGGCGGATGAGAGTGTTGGTCAGGCTTGCGGCAGATTGAAAGCGTGTTCCGAGTCGCGAATGAAATGATGCACGGAAGTATCACATTCAAAGAACACCCTCATCCGGCCTTCGGCCACCTTCTCCCCCAAGCGGGAGAAGGGGAAGAACGGCGAGAGCTAAGCGTCGAGCCGATTCTTCTGCCGCGCCGCGTCGCGATAGTCCTTGGGCGACATGCCGAAATGGGCCTTGAAGGCGCGCGAGAACTGGGCCTGGTCGCCGAAGCCCCAGTGATAGGCGATCTCGCCGACGCTTTGCGCGATCCTGGGGTCGGCGAGCGCGGCGCGGCAGGCATCGAGCCGCTGGTCGCGGATCCAGGCGCCGACGGTCTGGTTGGTGTCGCGGAAGAGCTCGTGCAGATAGCGGATCGAGATGCCGCAATGGCGCGCGATCATGTCGGGATCGAGGGCCGGATCGCGCAGGGTCTTGCGCACGAAGCTCTCGATGCGGGTCAGATGCGCCGCCCGCATGGTCGAGCTGCCCGAGGTGAGCGTGCGCTCGTCCGCCGTGAGCGCCAGCACCAGGAGGTCGACGAGCTGCTGGCCGATGAGCTGGCGCATCTCGCCGTTCATCTCGTCGAACCGGTCGGGGATGAGATGCAGCATGTCGGTGAAGAAGCCGCCGGCGCCGTTCGCGGCATCGAACTGCAGCGAGCAGAAACGGTCGGGCCCGCGGATGCGCCCGCCCAGGGCCTTGGCCTCGACCTTCATGACCCAGAGATCGGCCGCCTCGTCATGGCTGAACTCATAGGGCTCGTGGCTGCGCTCGAGGATGAAGGAGCCGGGCGCGCAATGCACGTCCTTGCCGCATTGCGAGAAGAAGATCTCGGCGCGCGCCGGCACGGTGACCAGGAAATGCTCGTCGCGCTCCTGGCGGAAATGATGCGGCATGCGCCGGTAGCGCAGTGCCTCGGAGGTGAGGCGGGAAAGCGAGACGCCGCCCAGATGCCAGTCGGTGATCTCGCCCGCGAAGCGGTCGGGCTCGCGGAAGGTGAGGTCGAGCGGGAAATAGGCCTTGGCGATGGTCTCATGCCAATGGCGGCTGCGCTCGCTCAGCTGAACGGCGTTGGTCGAGATGCGCGTCTTCATGCCTCTCTCCGCATGCGGAAAATGGTAGGGCGAAGGCGGCGTCGGCGCAACGAAAACCGCCATCATTGCGCGGGAAATCAAATCCGTGTTCACCCGCAGCAAAGACTAAGGGCCGTCCCCGGCCTAAGCCTCCCCCAACGCAATGGCGCGACAGACGCCATGCCGAGGGTGAGGAACAGGCCGCCGCTTGGCGCCGCCATTTCGGCTTTCGGCATGGTTCAGCGAAAAGCGAGGACCCGATGAAGCCGAAGCGCAAATCCAAAGTCGATCCGATCACGCTCTCCGTGGTGCGGGGCGTCCTCGAGACCACCCAGCGCGAGATGACGCTGACGCTCGAGAAGACCGCCCGCTCGTCGGTGTTCAACCTGGCGCACGATTATTCGACGGCGCTGTTCAATGCGCGCCCCGAGATGATCCTGCAGGGCCAGGACATCCCGATCCATCTGGGCTCGCTCATCCCCGCCATGAAGGCGGTCGCCCGGTATTTCGGCGACGACATCCATGAGGGCGACCTCATCTTGCACAATGATCCGGCCTTCGGCGGCAGCCATGCCATCGACACCTGCATGTACAAACCGGTGTTCCACAAGGGCAAGCTCGCCTACTGGACCGTGTGCAAGGGCCATCTGACCGATATCGGCGGCCCGGTGCCGGCGGGCTACAATCCCAATGCCAAGGAGATCTATGCCGAATGCCTGCGCATCCCGCCGGTGAAGATCTGGGACCGGGGCAAGCCGCGCACGGACGTGATCAACATGATCCTCACCAACATGCGAGCCAGGCGCGACCAGGAGGGCGACTTCAACGCGCTGATCGGCGCCTGCCAGGTGGGCGAGCGCAATCTCCTGGCGATGGTCGACAAATATGGCGCCAAGACCGTCGATGCCTGCATCGACGAGCTGCTCGACATGGCCGACCGCCATATGCGCTCGCTGATCAAGTCGGTGCCGGACGGCACCTACAGCGGCACCGCCATCCTCGAGGACGCGGGCCACGGGCTCGGCGATTTCGAGATCACCGCGACGGTGACGATCAAGGCCGACACCTGTCACATCAAGATCAAGAGCCCGCCGCAAGTGCCTTATTTCATCAATTCCTACGAGGGCAACTCGCATTCCGGCGTCTATCTCGGCCTCATGATGTTCGCGGCCCTGCCACCGCCCTATAATGAAGGCCTCTATCGCTGCGTGACCGTCGATTTCGGCCCCAAGGGCACGCTGTGCAACGCGGTCGAGCCCGCGCCCCATATGAACTGCACCACGACGCCGATGGAGACGCTGACCGACGCGGTGCGGCTCGCCTTCGAGAAGGCGATGCCGTCCAAGGTCGCCGCCTCCTGGGGCCACGCCAACGGCCTCAATATCGCGGGCCGCGACGAGCGCAGCGGCGAGGAATTCGTGACCATGGTGCTCGCCACCATCATCTCAGGGGGAGGCGCCACGCCCAAGCAGGACGGCTGGCACGCGGTCGGCCCCGAATGCTGCTTCGGCGCCCTCACCTCGGGCGATGTCGAGCTCCTCGAATATTCCTATCCGATCATCATCCACCGCTATTCGCTGATGACGGATTCGGGCGGCGCCGGGAAATATCGCGGCGGCTCGGGCACGGCCTGGGAGGTCGAGCCGCGCTACAAGGACATGCTGTGCATCGGCTTCGGCGAAGGCCGGCGCATCCCGGCCATGGGTGCCGCCGGCGCCAAGTCGAACCTCGTCGACACCAAGGTCGGCCGCGTCGAGCTCAAGCGCAACGGCAAGACCGATGTCGAGCGCAAGAACATCCTCGAGACCATCCAGCCCGGCGAGACCATCACCAACATGAACCCCGGCGGCGGCGGCTATGGCGACCCACGCCAGCGGCCGGTCGACAAGGTCTTGTGGGATGTGAAGAACGGCCTCGTCTCGCTCAAAGGGGCACGCGAGGACTATGGCGTCGTCATCACCGACGCCGAGACCCTCGCCGTCGACCATGACGCCACCCGCTCCTTGCGCGGAGGCGCCCAATGACCGCGCAATATCGTCTCGGCATCGACGCCGGCGGCACATTCACCGATTTCGTCATCGCCGACCGCAAGTCGGGCTCGATCAAGCTGTTCAAGGCGCTCTCCACCCCGGCCAATCCGACCAAGGCCATCGAGAACGGCCTCCAGCTGATCGCCGAGCATCTCGGCCGCAAGCCGGAAGAGATCGTCGCCAATTGCGATCTCTGCATCAACGGCACGACCGTCGGCCTCAATGCCATCATCACCCACAAGGGCGGCAAGACCGGCCTCATCTGCACCGCCGGGCACGAGGATTCGATCGAGATCCGCAACGGCCACAAGGAAGACGGCTACCGCTACGATCCCGAATATCCCGCCGCCACCATGCTGGTGCCGCGCTATCTGCGCAAGGGTGTCAGGGAGCGCGTGCTGTCGGACGGCACGGTCAGGACCGCGATCGCCGAAGAGGATGTGCGCGATGCCTGCCGGCTGTTCCTGAAGGAAGGCGTCGAGACGGTCGCCATCTCTTTTGTCTGGTCGGTGCTCAACACCGGCCATGAGAAGCGCGCCGCCGAGATCGTGCGCGAGATGATGCCGAAGGCGATTCTGACCGTGGGCTCGGAGCTCTATCCGCAGGTGCGCGAATATACCCGCACCTCGACCGCCGTGGCCAACGCCTATCTGGCGCCGGTGATGCGCAAATATGTCGAGGCCGTGGACCAGTATTTCCGCCGTCTCGGCGCCAGGCAGCCGGTGCGCTATTTCCAGTCGAATGGCGGCCTCGCCATCGGCCAGGTCATGACCGACCGTTCCGTCTATGCGATCAATTCAGGTCCGGCCTCGGCCCCGCAGGCGGGCCTCTATGTCTGCGCCCCCTTCAAGAAGAAGAATGTCATCACCGTCGACATGGGCGGCACTTCCTTCGACATCACGCTGACCAGGGACGGCCAGACCAATCTCAACAAGAACATCGACTTCCTGCGCTACCGCATCGGCGTGCCGATGATCCAGGTGGAGACCTTGGGCGCCGGTGGCGGCTCGATCGGCTGGATCGATTCGCTCGGCCTGCTGCAGGTCGGCCCGCAATCGGCCGGCGCCGATCCGGGCCCCGCCTGCTATGGCCAGGGGGGCGTCGAGCCGACGACGTCGGACGCCAATCTGGTGCTGGGCTATCTCAATCCCGACGGGCTGCTCGGCGGCAAGCTGCCGCTCAGCCTCGACAAGGCGAGGACGGCGCTCGCGCGCATCGCCGATCCCCTGGGCATGACGCCGGAACAGGCGGCCTATGGCATGTTCACCATCGTCAACAACAACATGGTGAACGGCATCCGCCGCGTCTCGGTCGAACGCGGCTATGATCCGCGCGATTTCGTGCTGGTCGGCGCCGGCGGCGCCACCGCCGCCCATATCACGGCGCTGGCGCGCGAGATGGGCATCGACACGATCGTGCTGCCCAAGCTCGCCTCAGGGCTCTGCGCCTTCGGCCAGACCATTTCCGACGTCAAATACAATTACATGGCGACGGCGCCGGTGCGCCTCGACAATGACGCGGCCTACAGGCGCATCGATCAGCTCTTCAAGGAGATCGAGAAGAAGGGCGTCAAGCACCTGGAGAGCGACGGCTTCGGCAAGAAGACCATCAGCGTCAAGCGCAGCCTCGACATGCGCTATGTCGGCCAGGTGCATGAATGCACCGTCGACATCGGCACCTTCGAGATCAATGCCAAGACCATCGGCAAGGTGAAGGACGCCTTCCACAAGCGGCATGAGGAGCTCTACACCTATTCCGAGCGCCACAATGCGGTGGAAGTCGTCAATATCGAATCGACCCTCTACGGCCATATCGAGAAGCCGAAGCTGCCGAGGCTCGGCAAAAGCGGGGCCTTGCCCAAGGCGCTCAAGGGCCATCGCAAGGCCATCTTCGACGGGAAGGGCAAGGGCCTGCGCACACCTGTCTATGACGGGTCACTGCTCGGCGCCGGCGCCGTCATCAAGGGGCCCGCGATCATCGAGGAGGTGACGACCACCATCGTCATCGAGCCGGGCTGGACGGCGAAGCTCGACCCGTCCGGCTCCTATGTCATCACGTCCAAGCGCAAGCCGGGAGGCAGATGAGCACCGCCCTCTCAGCCCGCAATGTCTCGGTATCCTTCGACGGGCTGAAGGCGCTGGCGAATGTCGTGCTCGACATTCCGCCCGCCCGCGTCACCGGGCTCATCGGGCCCAATGGCGCCGGCAAGACGACGCTGGTCAATGTGCTCACCGGCTTTCAGGCGCCCGACCAGGGCGAGGTGCTGCTCGACGGCGCGACCATCGGCGGCAAGACCACCTTCGGCATCAGGCGGTTGGGCGTCGCCCGCACCTTCCAGTCGGGCCGCCTGTTCGGCGAATTGCCGGTCATCGACAATCTGGAGGTGACCGGCATCGGCCTGGGCCTCACGCGCCGCGATGCCGCCGCCAAGGCGGAAGCGATGCTCGACTGGATCGGCATCGCGCCGCTCGCCGACCGCATCGCCGGCGGCCTGCCTTATACGGATGAGCGCCGCGTCGCCATCGGCCGGGCCCTGATGATGGAGCCCCGCTATCTGCTGCTCGACGAGCCGGCGGCCGGCATGGCGGCGGAAGAGGCCGACGACTTGATCCGCCTGATCCGCCGCATCGTCGCCGAGATGAAATGCGGCGTGCTGCTGATCGAGCACAATATCGGGCTGGTGCTCAATATCTGCGACCATATCCATGTGCTCGATTCGGGCGAGATCATCGAGGACGGCGCGCCCGCCCAGATCAAGGCGAGCGAGAAGGTGCGCCATGCCTATATGGGCACGCAGGCCGAGGCCGGAGGTCCCGTCCTATGAGCCTGCTCGAGGTCGACAACATCACCGTGCGCTATGGCCGCCTGACCGCTTTGCGCAGCATCTCACTCACCGTCGACGAAGGCGAGACGCTGTTCATCACCGGTCCCAATGGCGCCGGCAAGTCGACCTTGCTCAAGGCGATCGCCGGCGTCGTGCCGGTGGCGGAAGGCGCGATCACGCTCGACGGCAAGGTGATCTCGGGCGGACGCCCGGAAGACACGGCCCGCCTCGGCTTCTCCATGGTACCGGAAGGCCGTCATGTCTTCGGCGCGCTCACCATCGAGGAGAACCTGATGCTGGGGGCCGGCATGCGCAAGGACCGCGCCCGCGCCGTGCGGGATCTCGGCGCCGTCTATGACGTCTTCCCGATGCTGAAGGAGCGTCGCGACAAGCCGGCCGGCGTGCTGTCGGGCGGCCAGCAGCAGATGCTGGTGATCGGCCGCGCGCTGATGACGGCGCCGCGGCTCATCGCCATCGACGAGCCGTCGCTGGGGCTCGCCCCCAAGGTGATCGACCAGGTTTATGAGACCTTGCTCGGCCTGCGCGACAGCCGCGGCCTCACTTTGGTGATCGTCGAGCAGAGCTCGACCCGCGCGATGATGACCGGCGGGCGCATGGTGCTCCTGCGCTCGGGCGAGATCGTGCTCGAGGGCGACGCGCGCCAGCTCGCCCGCGGCGACACGCTGCGCAAGGCCTATTTCGGCTATGGGGAGCATTGATGAGGACATCTCTCACAACCCTCTCCCTCCACCGCCGAAGGCGGAGAGGATGGCGCGCGGAACGCGCGACGGGTGGGGTGTCTCCGCAGGGAAGAGCTCCCGAGAGAAGCGTTAACGCGCGGTCCAGGCCAATCGTCCGAGACTTCGCGGCGGAGGAACCCCACCCGTCCGCCCTTCGGGCGTCCACCCTCCCCGCGCTTCGCGCGGCGGAGGGAGATCCGAGGACTGGCGACCGATGACCGCGATCCTCCAGATCATCTTCGACGCCTTGAGCCTCGGCAGCCTCTATGCCCTGGGGGCGCTCGGCATCGCGCTCATCTTCGGGGTGATGCGGCTCGTCAATTTCGCCCATGGCGACTATATCGCCTTCTGCGTCTTCGCTCTGCTGTGGCCGTCGATCGACGCGGCGGCCATCGTCTTCGCCGGCAACCTGCCGACCATCATCCTGGTCCCGCTCATCCTCGCCATCGGCGCCGGCCTCTCGGTCCTGTCCGAGATCCTCGTCTTCCGCCGCTTCCGCAACGCCAATCCGGCGACCATGATGATCGCCTCCTTCGCGCTCGGCTTCGTCATCAAGCATTTCCTCCTGATGCTGTTCTCCAGCCGGCCGAAATCCATCGACCTGTGGTCCGCCCTCAGCCGGCAGGTGGAGATCGCGGGCGCCCGCATCCCGCTTTTGCAAGTGGTCACCATCTGCATCACCATCATCGTCCTCCTGAGTCTCACCGCCTTCCTCAAGCGCACGCGCTTCGGGCTCGAGATGCGCGCCGCGGCCGAGAACTTCACCATGGCGCGCATGCTGGGCGTCAAGGCGAACCGGGTCATCATGCTGGCCTTCGCCATCTCCGGCATGCTGGCCGCCGCCATCGGCCTCATCCTCGCGACCCAGACGGGAACCGTCGACATCCAGATGGGCGTCTCGGTGATGCTCGTCGCCTTCATCGCCACGGTGATCGGCGGCCTGGGCAGCCTGCCGGGCGCCGTGATCGCGGGCTTCCTCATCGGCGGTGCCAGCGTCCTCATGCAGGTCATCCTGCCGCTCGAGGCCCGCCCCTTCCGCGACGCCTTCGTCTATGGCGCGGTCATCGCCTGCCTCATCTGGCGCCCGCAGGGACTGTTCGCGCCCAAAGCGACGAAGCAGAGGGTGTGACGATGGCCCAGCGCAGCTCGCTCCTCGCCCGCACGATCTCGACGCCGATCATCCTGATCCTGATCCTCATCGCCATAGCGGTCCTGGCCAAGCTCGTGGGCTCGGGCCCGTTCAGCCGCACCGTGGTCGAGATGTTCATCCGCGTCATGCTGGTGGCGGGGCTCTACATCTTCGTCGGCAATTCCGGCGTCATCAGCTTCGGTCATATGGGCTTCATGTGCCTCGGCGCCTATGCCGCCGCCTGGTTCACCATCCCGCCGGTGATGAAACAAGTGTCCCTGCCGGGCCTGCCCGCCGTCCTCGCCGGGGCGCAACTGCCGATCTTCGTCTCGGCGGCGCTCGCCGGGCTTCTCGCCGCGCTCTTTGCCCTCATCGTCGGGCGCATCATGATGCGGCTCTCGGGCATCGCCGCCTCGATCGCCACCTTCGCCATGCTGGCGGTGATCAACGTCGTCTATTCCAACTGGGATTCGGTGACCGGCGGCACCGGCTCGATCGTCGGCATCCCTTTCTATACCGGCATATGGACGGCGCTCGGCGGGGCGGCGCTCGTCGTCGTCATCGCCTATCTCTATCAGATCTCGCGCTCAGGGCTGGCGTTGCGCGCCGGACGCGACGAGGCCACGGCGGCGGCGGCCTCCGGCATCGACATCGTGCGCGAAAGGCTGATCGCCTTCGTCATCTCGGCCTTCGTCATCGGCGTCGCCGGCGCGCTCTACGGCCACTTCCTCGGCGTCGTCAATCCCGACGCCTTCTATCTGGGCGTCACCTTCATCACGCTGTCGATGCTGGTGGTGGGCGGCATGAACAGCCTGTCGGGCGCGGTTTTGGGCGTGATCGTGATCTCGGCCATCATCCAATTGCTGCGCTGGCTCGAGAAGGGCATCGATCTCGGGGCAACGACACTGTCCATTCCGAACGGCCTGCAGGAGATCACCATCGGCCTGGTGATGATCGTCATATTGATGTTCCGGCCGACCGGCCTGACGCGCAATCGCGAGCTCGTCTGGCGGCATTGGCCATTCGACAATGCGGCCGCGACCGGGGCGGCCGCCGGCAAGACTATTGAAGACGTGCGTTGAGAACATGACAAGGAGGAAACGATGAAGAGAATGAAACGACTGGCATTGGCGGCCGTCTTCGGCACGCTCACCGCCGGAAGCGCTTATGCCGCAGAGGAGATCGTTGTCGGCTTCGCCACGGCGGAATCGGGCTTCATGCAGGCCTATGACAAGCCGGCTCAGGATGCGGCGCTGATCCGCATCGACGAGATCAACAAGGCCGGCGGGCTCTTGGGCAAGCAGATCAAGGTGGTCACCGCCGACACCAAGACCGACCGCGCCGAGGGCGCCAAGGCCGGCCTCGAAGTGCTCGACAAGGGTGCCGAATTGGTGATCGTGTCCTGCGACTACGACTTCGGAGCACCCGCGGCGCTCGCCGCAGAGGCGGCGGGCAAGGTCTCCTTCTTCCTGTGCGCCGAATCGATCAAGGCCGGCATACCGGGTGTCGGCCCGCACTCCTTCTCGAGCTCGGTGCTCGCCGCGGTGCAGGGCGCCACCATGGCGCAATGGGCCTATGAGAAGAAGAACGCGCGCAAGTTCTACCGCCTGCTCGACACCTGGACGGTCTACAACAAGGGCATTTGCGACGGCTTCGACTGGCAGCTGCCGCGGCTCAAGGATGCCGAGCTTGTCGGCAGCGACACGTTCAAGAACGAGGACGCGTCGATCGCCTCGCAGATCAGCCGCATCAAGGCCCTGCCGCAGGAGCCCGATGCGATCATGCTGTGCACCATGATGCCGGGGGGCGTCAGCGCGGTGAAGCAGATCCGCGCCGCGGGCATCAAGGCGCCGATCCTCAACGGCTCCGGCATGGACGGCAGCTACTGGCTCTCGGCGGTGCCCGACCTCTCGGGCTTCATCGTGCCGGCCCAGGGCTCGATCTATGGCGACGACCCGAACCCCAAGGTCAATGAGTTCAACAAGAAGTACAAGGAAGTGACGGGCGGCGATCCGTCGAGCCAGTATGTCTATCCGGGCTATGTGCTCATCGATGTGTGGGCCAAGGCGGTGGAGCGGGCGAAGTCGATCGATGCCGGCGCGGTCGTAGCCGAGCTCGAGAAGATGAAGGACGAGCCGACGCTCTTCGGCCCGCGCACCTTCACCAGCGAAATCCATCACCAGAACAAGGGCCGCTATCTCATCATCGAGACGACCAACGGCAAGCCCGCCGTCATCGACGAATGGACGATCAGCGAAGCCATTCCCGTGCCGGACCTGTTGAAGCAGTAAGCGCTGCGTTAATCGACGACAAGGCCGGGATCGCAAGGGTCCCGGTCTTTTCATTGCCGATGTTCACGACTCTGCAGCTTTCTCCGCTGAATCGGCGAAGGCGAGAGTCCGGCCGATGAGTCGGCGATGCAGATCGATAAGCCGGTTCACATATACTATGCCGCCTTCATAAGAACGCCTCCAGTCGAACTCTGGTGATTGTCCCACGTGCAAATATTCGGCGACCGTGAGGTGGCCGCGCGAGTGGGCGAAGGGATAAATGAGGCCTCCCACGCGTTCCTTGATTCCGATCGCGCGGCTTCGCAAGTCGAATGCGAGTTCGCGAGCCTCGATGTCGACTTGCGTGGTGTCCGGATGATTGCCTCGATTCTCTATCAAGGCCCCCAGAGCGCGCAGCCTGTCGGCCATGGCAAGCACTTCTTTCATTTCGGCTCCGAGGGCTGCAACCAACGGTAGGAGTACGGCACTCTCCTCCGAGGTGATAGACGAAACCGCGTCGCTATTGGCGTGAAAGGTAAGCGCCAGCCCGATGCGTCGGCGAAGGGCGGCGAAGAACGGTTCCAGCCGGGCCAGGTGTTCGTCGATGGCCGTCTCGGCATCCGGCAAAGTGACCTCCGTCGCTGTTCTCAACTCACTAGAGGTCGTCGCGTGATCGGGCAAACCGAAATCTTCCGGCGAGAACTCAAAATCCGCCTTCGCAAGATGGTACGCAGTCAGTAGTCTGCCGCGCCGCTCCAGCTGCTCGATGCAAGCCACGGAGATTTTCTCCGCTTCCTCGCGCAACGCCTCGATTTCCGCACAGGCCGCTCGCCACTCGGCAAGAGCGACAGCCCGCTCGACAGGCACCGGCAATTGCCGCTCGATGAAAAGTGGATGGAAGCCTATCCGCACGACGCCGTAATATTGGCCGATCAGGGCATCGGTCTCGGCAAGCTCGGCGCTTTCCCGGGCCAGATAGAAGGCGGGCAACAGCGCCATGGCAAAGGCCACCAAAGCGAGTCCGGCGCGATAGAGGGCTCCGGTCCGGTTCGGAACGATGGCGCCATCGAATGCCGCGAGCGGTGAATCTGCGGCGGGTGGGGGAGAGGCATCTTTGAGCATCGTCACTGTGGGCGAAGGATGCCCCAGCGCGGTTGGATTGGCAACACAGGGGCAAACAGCTACAGGCCGGCCTGGCCTCCCTGAATTACCGTTCCGCCCGCGCCTGCCAGAGCTCCCAGGCCAGGCGGGCGGCAACGCCGATATCGAGCAAAGGCCGCATCGGCAGCGCGTTCGGCTGGCCCAGTGCCAGCATGTCCGCGATGAGCGGATTATCGCGTCCCGCGGCAAGATCGGCGGCGAGGAGACCGGCGATCGTCCCTTTGGTGACACCGACCGCATTGCAGCACACGGCGGTCCATATATTGGGTGCCATCTGGCCAAAGCCCGGCGCGCCGTTGCGCGACAGGCACACGAAGCCGGTCCATGTATGCGCGATCGTGACCTTCGGCAGGCCCGGGAAGCGGGCGTGGAAGAGTTTTTGATGATCTTCCGCGATCTGCCGGCGGCGCTCATCCGACTGACGCATGGACGGGCAGTAGTGGATGTTCTGGCGGATCAGGATGCGGCGGTCGCGCGTGTAGCGCATGGTGATGCCGGCGAAGGCATTGGCCGGCGTCAGGCCCCATTCGGCGATGCTTCCCAGGCGCGCCTGTTCCGTATCGTCGAGCGGGCGCGTGAGGCTGGCATGGGCGGCGAAGGGCAGAAGCCGCCCCGCGAAGAAGCCGAAGGCCGGCGCATAACCATTGATGGCGAGGATCATCTTCGGCGCGCGGATCTCTCCCTTCGGTGTCTTGAGGGTGACGGCATCCCGTGTAAGGTCCGCTTCGACCACCGGACTACGCTCGAACAGCGCGACATTGCCGGGGAGGCTCGCGGCAAGTCCGCGCGTCAGCGCGGCGGGATTCATGAGGATGCAGCCCGGCGTGTAGACGGCGGCGGCGAAATGCGGCGAGCCGAGCCGTGCCGCGAGCGCCGCACGATCGATCCATGTCGCCGGCTCCTTCAGGACTTCGAGCTCGCGCGCGAAAGGCTCGAGTATGGTCTTGACGCCCACGGCTGAAACCGCGGCATGGAATTTGCCGGCTTTGCTCCAGTCGCAGGCGATGCCGTGCCGGAGAACCGCGGTTTCGAGATAGTCGATGGCGGCGCGGGCGAGCCGCATGAAGCGATGTGCGCCGTCGAGCTCAGTGTGGGCGCTGCCGGTATTGTGCGGCAGGTCGATGGCGAAGCCGGAATTACGGCCCGAGGCGTTCTCGCCCACTTCATGGGCATCGATAAGGACGATGCTGTCACCCGGGCGGTTCTCGGAGAGACGGCGCGCCGCCGCGAGCCCGGCATAGCCGGCCCCGACCACGACCCAGTCCGCCGCGACCGTGCGATCGAGCGCCGGTGCCGGCTGTCGTACAGGCAGGACGGCGCTCCAGCCATTCGTCCGGTCTTCCTGCGGAAGATGAGTGATCGTTGCCATGGATCAGCTGGCCTCGCGCGAGGTTTTCACGCCCGCCCGAGCTTCTGCGAGATCTTCTCCGTGTGCTCGCGCAGGAGAGCGACCACTTCCGCGACGAAGTCGGGCGTCATGCGCTGGAGCACGCCCGAGACGCTTATCGCACCGGCAACCTCATTGAAGGGCCCGAAGACCGGCATGCCGACGCAGAAGGCGCCGATCTCGTTCTCCTGACGGTCGGTCGCAAAACCTTTCTGGCGCACGGTCGCAAGCTCGGTCTCGAGCTTAGGCACGCTCACGATCGTGTGGTCCGTCATCTTCTCGAGCCCCGCCGTCTTGTAGAGCCACTGCCGCTGCTCTTCCGGGAAGAAGGCGAACATCGCCTTGCCGCAGGCGCTCGAATGGTAGTTCGTGCGCGCCCCCGCATAGGCGACGGCGCGCACCGCCTGCTGGCTCTGCAAGGCTTCCAGGATGATGCCTTCATGCAGATAGGGCACGGCGAGATTGACCGTCTCGCGCGTCGCCTGACAGAGCTCGCGCAAAGACGGCCGGCTGAGCTCCAGGATCGGCAGCCGCTTCGCCACGTGACGGCCGAGCTCCAGGCAGCGCAGACCGAGCTGGTAGCCCTTGCCCTGTGTCGCCCGCTGCAGGAAGCCCAGCACCACGAGGCTCTCCGCCAGGTTGAAGACGGTGGTCTTGTTGAGCCGCATGGCTTCGCTGAGCGAGCTGAGGCTCGCCGGTCCCTCATGCGCCATGACCGCCGACAGTATGGCGTCGGCGCGCGCCAGCGACTGGATGCGCGGCTTGCGGGCCTCGGCAAGATCGCTGCTCGACATGCTTCACTGCTCCTTCGATTCGATCGGGAGTTCTACATTGTAAAACATAAGCCGATGCTGGATTGCGAATAATCCTTGCTAGATGTTACCTATTGTACAATAATAACTCAATAGAATTGTACATTGTACAACATGAGGTGGCAGGTGACGACGGAAAGGCAGGACTGGGGAACGCTCGACGGCCAGGATATCTCGACCTTCACCATCCGCAACGCCCATGGCGCATCCCTGGTTCTGAGCGACTACGGCGCCACCGCCGTGCAGATGAACATTCCCTCGCCGTCGGGGGCGATCGCCGACGTCATCCTGGGCTTCGACACGCTCGCCGCCTATCGGGGCACGCCCACTTATTTCGGCGCGACGGTCGGCCGCTTCGGCAACCGCATTCGCCGCGGCCGCTTCGCGCTCGACGGCAAGACCTGCGCGGTCAGTTGCAATGAAGGCGAGAACTCGCTCCATGGCGGGGTGACGGGCTTCGACAAGCGCAAATGGGCGGCCCGGTTCGATCCCACCGGCAACAGCGTCACATTCTCGCTGACCTCGCCCGACGGCGATCAAGGCTTTCCCGGCACGCTCACCGCGACATCGCAATATACGCTCACCAATGACGGCATCCTGCGCATCGATCTCCGCGCCGCGACCGACCGTCCGACTGTGTGCAACATGGTGCATCACAGCTATTTCAACCTCGCGGGCCATGAGTCCGGCACCGTCCTCGACCAGGAGCTCCAGATCCATGCCGATTTCTACACGCCGGTGGATGACGAGCTGATCATCACCGGCGAAGTCGTGAAAGTGGCGGGCACGCCTTTCGATTTCCGCAAGCCGCGGCCGATCGGCGCGGCGATCGATCAGGTGGCCAATGCCGGCGCCGGCCGCGTCCAGGGCAGCGGCGGCTATGACCACAATTGGTGCCTCGCGGGCGAGCCGGGAAGATTGCGTCCGGTGCTCACGGCGCGCGATCCGGCCTCCGGCCGCGGCTTCGAGCTGTGGACCACCGAGCCCGGCGTTCATCTCTATACCGGCGGCTATCTCGACGCGTCCGTCATCGGCAAGGGCGAGACGCCTTACCGGAAATTCGCCGGCTTCACCCTCGAGACGCAGAAATTCCCGGACGGCCCCAATCTCAGCCATGTGCCGCAATCGCGGCTCGATCCGGGCGACAACTACCATCATGTGATGGAATTCCGTTTCTTCACGCCAGGGAGGCCCGGCCATGGCAGCCGCTGACGTCACCTATGACGTGATCATCGTCGGCGGCGGCCATAACGGCCTCGTCGCCGCGAACTATCTGGGCCGTGCCGGCAAGAAGGTGCTCGTCGTCGAGCGCCGCGACATATTGGGCGGCGCCTGCGTGACCGAGGAGTTCTTCCCGGGCGCGCGCTTCTCCTCCTGCGCCTTCATCCAGGCGGTGCTCCGGCCCCGCATCATCGACGAGCTGGAGCTGGTCAGCCGCTTCGGCCTCGAAATGTATGCGCCCGACCCACAGGGCTTCGCGCTCTTCGACGACGCCTCGCATATCTTCCTGTGGCAGGACATCGACAAGACGCTGAAGCAGCTGGAGAAGATGGCCCCTGAGGACGCCAAGGGCCTGTTGCGCTTCGGCTCCAGGCTGCGCCGCTTCGGCGATCTCACCAGCCACTGGACGCTGTCGAACCCGCCGACCCGCTCGGAGATGATCAAGCTCTTCGAGGATGCGGGCGAAGAGGACCTGCTCAATGAATTCCTCTTCGGCTCGACCCGCGACCTGCTCAAGCGCTACTTCACCTCAGACCAGGTGCGCGGCTTCTATACCTTCTTCGGCATCGTCTCGATCTGGGGCGGACCATCGACGCCCGGCACCGGCTATCTCTTCGGCTATCACGCTTCGGGCGAGTTCGAGGGCACGTTCGGCCGCTGGGCCTTTCCAAAAGGCGGCATGGGGTCGATCGCCTTGGCGCTCGAAAAGGGCGCCAAGGCGCATGGCGTCACCATCCTGACCGGCGCGCCGGTGGCCGAGATCGTCGTCGCCGGCGGCAAGGCCGAAGGCGTCAGGCTGGCCGATGGCCGGCTCTTCAGGGCCAAGGCGGTGATGTCCAATGCCGATCCCAAGCGCACGCTCGGCAAGCTCGTCCCGGAAAAGGCCTTGAGCCAGGACTTCCGCGGCAAGGTCTCGCGCATCGATGTGCGAGGCTCGATGGCGAGGCTCCATCTCCTCATCGACGAGCTTCCCCAATATATCGGCTTTCCCGATGCGAAGCCGGGCCCACAGCATCGCGGCCACGCCATATTGGGCGGGTCCGAGGACCGTTTCGAGGACGCCTATGCGGCGATGCTGCGCGGCACCTTCCCCGAGCACTTCCCGCTCGAGGCGATCATCCAGTCGGTGACCGATGAAAGCCTGGCGCCGCCCGGCAAGCATGTGATGATGCTGGGCGTGCAGAACCTGCCGTTCGAGCTGGCGGACGGCGACTGGGACAGTCGCAAGCCCGAATTCGAAAAGCGTGCGCTCGAGTCGCTCTACCGGTTCGCGCCCAATCTGCGCGGGCATGTCCTCGGCTGCCACACTATCACGCCGCTCGATCTCGAGCGCACCTATGGCATCACCGGCGGCAACATCTTCCATGTGGCGATGACCATCGAGCACATGTTCAACAACCGTCCCCTGCCCGAATTGTCCGACTACCGCACGCCGATCGCCGGCCTCTATCTGTGCAGCGCCGGCACCCATCCGGGCGGCGGTGTCATCGGCGCGCCCGGCCACAATGCCGCTCAGACCGTCATGGACGATCTCGACGGCAAGGTCAGGCCATCGCGCAAGCCCGATATCGCCGTCAGGGGACCGTCGGTCATCGACAAGGCGATGCAGACGGAGGCCGGATCGCGTCTCGGCTATCTCTTCGCCCGGAGCCGCGCCTTCCGCGCCCTGTCCCGGCTCGCGATGAAGTCGCGCGACAGGGAGTGACCCGATGATGCTCGAAGGCAAATCCGGCATCGTGACGGGCGCCGCGGGCGGGCTTGGACAGGCGGTGGCCGAAAGGCTCTGTGCCGAAGGCGCCCGCATCGCGCTGGTCGACGTCAAAACGCGCGAGCTCGAGGCGACCGCGGCGGCCTTGCGGCAGAGCGGCCTCGAAGCGATCGCGATCGCGGCCGACATATCCGACGAGGCCGACACGGAACGGATGGTGCAAGCGGCGGAAGACGCTTTCGGCCGGATCGACTTCATTCACCAGAATGCCGCGGTCCAGATCGAGAAGCTGCTGCACGAGACGAGCGCCGCCGACTGGGACCGGCTCATGGCGGTGAACCTGCGCTCGATGTTTCTGGGCGCTCGCGCCGTCATCCCGCGCATGATGGCATCGGGCGGCGGGGCGATCGTGAACAGCGGCTCGGTCCTCTCCTTCACCGCCGATCAGATCCTCCCCGCCTATGGCGCCAGCAAGCATGGCGTCCTCGGCCTGACCCGCGCCATTGCGGTGACCGAGGCCTATGCGCAAGCCGGCATCCGCTGCAACTGCATCTGCCCGGGCGATATCCGAACTCCCATGGTCGAGCGCTATTGGCAGGCCTCGGCCGATCCCTCCGAAGCCAGGGCGCGGACCGTCGCGCATTATCCGGGCAAGCGCATCGCTTCTCCGGCCGAGGTCGCCGATGCCGTGTGTTTTCTCGTGTCGGACCGCTCGGCCTTCATCAACGGCGCCGAGATCGTCATCGACGGAGGGGTCACCGCCAAATGCTATTGAATGCAACTCAGGAAGGAATCCACATGGATCGCGCCGCCATTCTCGAAACCTGCCGCGCGGAGCTCTATTCCGCCGTCGTTTCGGACACGCTCGATTCGCTCGGGCATCGCCGGCAGGTCGTGCAGTCACGCCTCGATCCCTTGCAGGACGGCATGCGCATCGTGGGCTTCGCGCGGGTCGGCATCTACATGCCGATCTTTCACGACGACGCCGAGGTGAACGTCTATGAGCATGAGATCCGCATGGTCGACGGCCTGAAGCCCGGCGAAGTGCCGGTCCTCGTCTGCCACGGCAATCGCCGCATCGCGCCCTGGGGCGAATTGCTGTCGACCCGCGCGCAGTATCTGGGCGCCGCCGGCTGCATCACCGATGGCTGCGTGCGCGACGTGGATATGATCCGCAAGATGGGCTTCCCGGTCTTTTCCGCCGGCCGCAATCCGGTCGACACCAAGTATCGCGGCAAGATGATGTGGGCCGACGTGCCGGGCGTCATCGGCGAGGTCGAGATCGGCTCCGGCGACCTGGTGATCGCCGATCTCGACGGCATTGTCTTCGTGCCGGCGCAGCTGATCGAGACGGTGATGGCCAGGGCGCTCGCCAAGGTGCGCGCCGAGACGACCGTGCGCGACGAGCTGCGCAGCGGCGCCACTTTGGTCGAGGTCTTCGACCGGCACGGCATTCTGTAGACCGGGAGGTGATGGCATGAAGCTCGCGGGGAAAAAAGCGCTGATCGTCGGGGCTTCATCGGGCGCAGGCCTCGAGACGGCACGCCTCTTCGCCGCCGAAGGCGCCGAGCTGGCGCTGGTCGGACGGTCGAAGGACAAGCTCGCGGCCGCCGCCACCGGGCTCGGCGGCACGGCGCATGCCATCGCGGCCGATGTCGGCGACACGGCGTCCTGTGCGGCGATCGTGCCGCGGGCGATCGAGACGATGGGCGGCCTCGACATACTGGTCTATGCCGCCGGCCTCTGCGAGCCCTGCCTGGTCAAGGACCTGACCGTCGAGCGCTTCAAGCAGCATCTCGATGTCAATCTCACCGGCAATTTCATCGTCGCGCGCGCCGCCGCCTTGCATATGAATGACGGCCGGGGCGGGGCGATCGTGAATTTCGCCTCCGAGCTCGCCCATATCGGCATGGGCTATTACGTGCATTATTGCGCCGCCAAGGCCGGCGTCGTCGGCTTGACCATGGCGCTCGCCGCCGAGATGGCGCCCAAGGTCCGCGTCAATGCGGTGAGCCCCGGCCCGATCGACACGCCGATGCTCGCAGCCGAGATCGAATGGTTCGGCGGCACACAGGAGGTGATCGACGGCGCCATCGGCCGCGTGCCCTTGAAGCGCTTCGCCAGTCCTGAGGAAGTGGCGAAGGCGGTTCTGTTCCTCATCGCCGATGCCCCCTATGCGACGGGCAGCGCGCTGCGCCTCGACGGCGGCACGACGATCGTCTGAGCGAAAGAGCCCCCATGCCGGTCGACAGCACCTTGTGGGATTATATCGTGATCGGCGCCGGCTCGGCCGGCTGCGTGGTGGCGAACCGCCTGTCCGCGGACGGAGCGAACAAGGTCCTCCTGCTCGAGGCGGGCGGCTCCGACAAATCGGTCTTCATCCAGATGCCGGCCGCGACCTATGTCAAGGGCATCGGCAATCCGCGCTTCGACTGGATGTACCGCACCGAGCCCGACCCGACGCTCGGCGGGCGCACCAGCACCTGGCCACGCGGCAAGGTCATGGGCGGCACGAGCTCGATCAACGGCATGCTTTATGTGCGCGGCTTTCCACAGGACTTCGACCATTGGCGCGATCTGGGCAATCCGGGCTGGGGCTGGGACGACGTGCTGCCGCTGTTCAAGCGCCAGGAGGACAATGAGCGCGGGCCTTCCAGCCATCATGGCGCTGGCGGCCCGCTCAAGGTGTCGGACCTCAAGGAGCCGCATCCTCTGGCCAGGCGCTTCATCGCGGCGGCCGAAGCCTGCGGTCATCCCCATAATCCGGATCTCAACGGTCCTCGAATTGCGGGCTTCGGCTATGTCCAGGCGACGCAGTGGAGGGGCTGGCGCTGCAGCTCGGCGCGCGCCTTCATCGATCCGGTCAAAGGCCGGTCCAATCTCACTGTCGCATCCCGCACCCGCGCGCGGCGCATCATCGTCGAGAACGGCCGCGCCGTCGGCGTCGAATGCGACAGCGGCGGGGAAATCCGCACGGCGCGCGCGCAGGGCGAGATCGTCCTGGCGAGCGGCGCCATCGCCTCGCCGCAGCTCCTGATGCTGTCGGGCATCGGCGATCCGCAAGCGCTGCGCCGGCATGGCATCGCGGTCATATGCGAAAGTCCCGAGGTCGGCCGCAACCTGCAGGACCATCCCGGCCTCGGCATGACCTATGAGGTCTCGATCCCGACCTTCAACAGCGAGATGGCGGTCTGGAAGCAGGTGATTCATGGCGCCAACTGGCTGCTCCGCGGGCGCGGCGTGGCGACGACGCCCGATGCGCATCTGGTCGGCTTCCTGCGTTCCGCGCAGGGCGAAGCCATCCCCGACATCCAGGTCCACGTGACGCCCGCCGGCTATCTGGTGGCGGGTGAGGGCGAGCTGGTGCTGAAGGAGAATTCCTTCACCATCGTGGCCAGCGTCTGCCGGCCGAAGAGCCGCGGCCGCATCACGCTCAAGCGTGCCGATCCCTCGGCACCGCCGGCGATCGATCATCGCCTGTTCGGCGATGCCGACGATCTCACGCGCCTGGCGCGCGGCATCCGCGTCGTCCGCAGCATCGCCGGCGCATCGCCGCTCAAGGACATCGTCATGCGCCCGATCACGCCCGCCTGGCAGGACGTCTCGGAAGACACGATCGCGTCCTATCTCGTTGCCCATGCCGGCACGATCTATCACCCCTCCGGCACGTGCCGCATGGGGGCCGACGAGAGCGCCGTCGTCGATCCGCGACTCAAGGTGAGGGGCGTTGCCGGTCTGCGCATCGCCGATGCCTCGATCATGCCGGCTTTGACCTCCGGCAACCTCAACGCGCCCTGCATGATGATCGGTGAAAAAGCGGCCGAGATGATCCTGGCCGACAAAAAACGGACCTAGGGTCTTGTCGCCGTGGTTCATTAGTGTATAATTTCTATAAGTAATAATTATATAATGTATAACTAACTCAACGGAGGAAGACAATGAACAAGACGCCGATCCTCGCCTCGGTTGCCCTCTCCGCCTTGCTCTGCGGGGCCGGAAGCGCGAAGGCCGCCGATTGCGCCGGCAGCGCCTTCGCAAGTCCGGCGCCCACGGATGTGTCGGGCACCGTCAAGGTGGTGATGGAGGATGTGACCGACACCGATTTCGTGAAGGCGATGATCCCCGACTTCAACAAGCTCTATCCCAATGTGAAGATCGAGATCGAAGGTGCCGCCTATGACGTGATCCGCGACATGCAGATCGCCTCCTTGCAGCGCGGCACCGGCACGCAGAATCTTATGCAGGTCGACACGTCGTGGGTCGCCGAATATGACGAGGCGGGCTTCCTCGAGGATCTGCGCCCGGCCATCACGTGCCTGGGCGCCGACTACAAATATGAGGACTTCGCCGAATCCTTCCGCAAGATCGGCCAGGTGGGCGAGAAGGTTCTGGGCGTGCCCTTCTACAGCTATCCGACCGGCTTCGTCTATCGCAAGGATCTCTGGGACAAGCCGCCTGAAACTCTCGACGAGCTCGTGGCTTCGGCCATCGCGCGCAAGAACGACAAGCGCGCGGGCATCGCGCTGCAGCAGAAGCAGGGCTTCGTCATCATGGAGGAGTGGAACGCCTTCCTGCTTTCGGCCGGCGGCCAGTTGCGCAAGGACGACGGCACTTGGACGATCGACACGCCGGAAGCGCGCAAGGCGCTCGAAGCCTATATGAAGGTCAGCAAGGAAGCGGCGCCCGCGGCGAGCCTCAATTGGGGCTTCGACGAGACGATCCGCGCCGCCAAGAGCGACCAGGCCGCAGCCCTCACCACCTATGGCTGGGTCGTCCCGATCGTCAATGGCAGCGACTCGCAAGTGCCGGGCAAGTTCGCCCTCGCGCCCTTCCCGGGCGGGCGCGGCACCGGCGGCACCTGGTCCTGGGCCATCCCGAAGAACGGCGACAACAAGGAGGCGGCCTGGGCCTGGGTCTCCTGGATCACGGCGCCGGCGCAAGAGAAGGTGCGGGTGATCTCGGGCGGCGCCCCGACGCGCGACAGCGCGATGATGGACCCCGATGTCTGGGCCAAGGGCGTCTCGGAAGACTATTACAAGACCTACAGCAAGGTCGCGGCCGCCGCCGTGCCGCTCTGCCTCGGCACCGGCTGCGCCGAAGCGATCGAGTCGGTGGGCGTGGAGATCAACGCCGCCGTTGCCGGCATCAAGCCGGTGGACGAGGCCTTGGCCGCCGCTCAGTCCGCGGCGGAGAAGGCGACGCGGTAGTGAGGGACTGAGAGAGCAGCGCTGATGACGACAGGCACGCTATCGCCGGACGTCGCACCGGCCGACCCATCCCGGATCGGCCGGCTCGAACGGCTCATCGGCAAGCTGCCCTTCCGCTGGTGGATGGCGCTGCCGCTCGTCCTGCTTCTCGGCATCTTCGTTCTCTACCCGCTGGCTTTCTCCTTTTATCTCTCGCTCACCAACTACAAGCTCACCAGCCGCAATCTCGCCTATTTCGGCTTCGAGCAGTACAACCGCGTCCTCACCGACGGCGATTTCACCGACTCGCTCAAGATCACCCTGATCTTCGTCGTCGCCGCCGTCGTCATCGAGCTCGTCCTCGGCCTGGCCCTGGCACTGGCGCTCCAGCGCCAGCGCTTCGCCCGCAATGTGACGCGGGCCCTCCTGTTCACGCCGATGTTCATCGCCCCCGTCGCGGTCGGCCTCGTCTTCCGCTTCCTGCTCAACCAGCAACTGGGCCTCATCCCCAACATGATCGCCAAGCTCGGCATCAGCATCGACTTCTTCTCGCCCGCCTATGCGCTGTGGTCGATGGTGCTGATCGATGTCTGGCAGTGGACGCCCTTCATGGTGCTGCTCTTCCTGTCGGCGCTCGAGAGCCTGCCCAAGGCGCCTTTCGAGGCGGCGCGCGTCGACGGCGCCTCGGCCTGGCTGACCTTCCGGATCCTCACTCTGCCGATGCTCTTTCCCGTCATCGGCATCGCCACCGTCATCCGCGTGCTCGAAGCCTCGAAGCTCTTCGAATATGTGTTCGTGATCACCAATGGCGGCCCCGGCGGCGCGACCGAGAGCCTGCAATTCATCATGTACCAGACCGGCGTGCGCTTCTTCCGGCTGGCGGAAGCCTCGGCCATGGCCTTCGTCTTCCTGGCCGTGCTGGCGCTGCCCATCGTCTGGATGCTGCGCCAGGTGAGAAAGGCGGAAGGATGACCGACGCAGCCCCCGGCTCACGCCCGCCGCCCGCCGCCGAAGCGGGACGCCTTCTGCTGATCGCCATGGCGGTCACGGCGGTCCTGGTCCCGCTTCTGTGGATCGCCTTCGCCGCCTTCCGCACCCCGGCCGACCTCACCAATCCGGGAAGCTTCGCCTTCACGCCGACCCTCGACAATATGCGCGATGTCGCCGACGGCGATATTCCGGCCGCAACGCTGCGCAGCATCATCGTCGGCTTCATCGTCACCATCGTCGGCGTCTTCGTCGGCGCGCTCGCCGGCTATTCCATCGCCCGCTTCCGCACCGGCGGCATCCCCTTGCGCTTCGCCATCCTGTTTCCGACGATCATCCCGCCGACCGTGCTCGCCTTCCCGCTGCTGGCGCTGGCGCTGCAATTCAACCTCTCCGACAGCATCCTGGCCGTGGTGGCGGCGCATCTCACCATCGTCGTCCCGATGATCACCTGGTTCATGACCGGCTTCTTCGCCAGCGTGCCGCGCGAGGTGGAGGAGCAGGCGGCGATCGACGGCTATGGGCCCTTCGCGGCCTTCTGGCGCGTCGTCGTGCCCAACGTCCTGCCGGGATTGGGCGCCTCGGCCCTCCTCGCCTTCATGATGTCGTGGAACGAATTGTTCTACGCCCTCGTCCTGGCGCCCGGCACGTCGCAGACGCTGCCCGTCGCCATCTCCGGCTTCAACACCTTCCAGGGCGTCAAGCTCGGGCCGATGAGCGCCGCCTTGCTGCTCACGGTGCTGCCGGTGATGGTCCTCTCCTTCGTCATCCAGAAACGTCTCGTCCGCGGCCTCGGCGGCAGCGGTGTGAAGGGCTAGTCATGGCATCGATCCGATTCGAGAACGTGGTCAAGCACTATGGCGCCTATCAGGCGATCCGCAATGTGAGCTTCGCCATTCCCGACGGCGAATTCGTCGTCATCGTCGGACCCTCGGGCTCGGGCAAGACCACCATGCTGCGCGCCATTGGCGGCCTCGAGCGAGTGAATTCCGGACGCATCCATATCGGCGACCGCGATGTCACCGACCTGGCGCCGAAGCACCGCGACATCGCCTTCGTCTTCCAGAACTACGCGCTCTATGCGCATCTGACAGTGCGCAACAATATCGGCTTCCCGCTCAAGGCGCGCGGCATGCCGAAGGCCGAGATCGCGGGGCGCGTCGAGGACGTGGCCGAGCGCGCCGGCCTCAAGGCGCTGCTCGACCGCAAGCCCTCGGCCCTGAGCGGCGGCCAGCAGCAGCGGGTGGCGATCGCCCGCGCCCTCGTCCGCAAGCCCAAGGTGTTCCTGTTCGACGAGCCCCTGTCCAATCTCGATGCGCAACTGCGCCTCGACATGCGCCGCGAGGTGCTCGAGCTGCAGCAGTCGCTCGGCGTGACCTCGGTGTGGGTGACCCACGATCAGGAAGAGGCCATGGCGATGGGCGACCGCATCCTGGTCGTCAATCACGGCATCGTGGAGCAGAACGCGGCGCCCGAGGCGCTCTATTCCGATCCCATCAACGCCTATGTCGCCCGCACCATCGGCAGCCCGACCATCAACATGCTGCGCGGCCAACTGAACGGTCAAGGCCTCGACGTCGAAGGCGTCCGCTTTCCCTTGCCCGGCGGCGCGCTCCAGGGCGACATCATGATCGGCATTCGCCCCGAGGACATCCATCCCGTGAAAGCCGGATCGGATCAGCACAATGCGACGCCGCCATTCGAGGCGAAGGTGCAATTGATCGAGCTCCTGGGCGCGCGCGCCATCATGACGCTGCTCGTCGGCAGCCATCGCCTGACCGCGGTATTCAACCGCCGCGACCTGGCCGATATCCGCGAGTTCGACACCATCCGCGTGAGCGCGGCCAGTGACCGCCTGCTCTATTTCAAGCCGGAGACCGGCGAGCGCATCCGGATGTGACCGGTCAGCCGGCAGCCTTGGTCAGAACTTCCGCCAGGAACGAGCGGAAGAACTCCCGCTCGCTGGTGACATCGAGCTTGCTGTAGACATTGGACCGGTGGTTGCGCACCGAGCCCGGGGTCAGATCGAGCTTGTGGGCGATCCGCTCGCTCGACAGGCCGAGGAGAGCGAGCTTCGCCACATCGATCTCTCTCTTGGTCAAGGCATGCCGCCGGCTGAAGCGGTCGAAGACCGCGGCATAGGCTTCATCCGTCTCCGCCGCCGAGGCCTTCTGCGCCATCACCAGGGAGCCGCGCGGCGCCAGCGGGAAATCGTCCGCCAGCCCGTGCCAGTCGAGCCGCCAGTCGCGGTCCAGCATGCGCTGGCCTTCCGGTATCGCCAGCAGGTCGGCAACGAAGGTGTCCGGCATCAGCCGGCCGATATCATGCCCGAGCCAGCCGTCATTGGCATGGACGATGCGGCCCGTCCGGTCGATCACCGCGAGCGGCGTCGGGCGGGGCCTGTGCCGACAGCCGGCCTCGCTTGTAAACTCTCGGTTCAGTCTGTTAACCTGAGCCATGGACGACATTTCGACGCTCACGGCCGTCATCGGGACCAGCATCAACGAGGCCCGCACGCAGCGCGCGCTCACCTTCGACCAGCTGGCCAGGCTCTCCGGCGTCAGCAAGGGCATGCTGGTGCAGATCGAGCAGGGCAAGACCAATCCCAGCATCGGCACGTTGTGCAAGATCGCCAATGCGCTCGGCGTCGCGGTCTCGAAATTCATCGAGACCAGCGCGGCGCCGACGGTGCGGGTGATCTCGCCAATCGAGGCGACCCAGTTGTGGACCGGCCGCAACGGCAGCGCCGGCAAACTGGTCGTCGGCTTCGACAATCCCTCGCTCATCGAATTCTGGTCCTGGCATCTGGTGCCGGGCGAATGGCATGACGGCGTGGCGCATCCCGCCGGCACGCGCGAGATCCTGTTCGTCAAGGCGGGCGAGCTCACGCTGACCATCGGCGGCACCGCGTCCAGCGCCAAGGCCGGCCAGACCATCACCTTCGTCGCCGACAAGCCGCATCGCTATGCCAATGACGGGACGAAGGACGTGCAGATGCTGATGGTGGTCTGCGAGCCGGGGCGCGGCGGCCAGGCTCGATGATCGCTAGTATAATATATTGACTTTTGTACCAGTAAATTGATATACAGCCTCTCGAAAGAGAGGACCTCATTTCCATGGCCGTATCCGACAAGCTGGCGACACTCGCAGTCCACGCCGCCGTCCGGCCGCATCCCGTGACCGGCGCGATCGCGCCCGACATCAGCATGGCGGCGAATTATGCCGGCCGTTTCGGCGAGATCGGCTTTTCCGCCGAAGGCACAGACCTCGACAAGGTGAGCTTCGCCTATGCGCGCGAATGGCATCCCAATGGCCGCCAGCTCGAGGAGAAGCTCGCAGCCCTCGAAGGCGGCGAGGATGCCGTCGTCTTCGCCAGCGGCGTCGGCGCCATCTCCGGACTCCTTCTGCATCTCCTCGATCCCGGCGACCATGTGCTGGTCAGCGACATCTCCTATGCCGGCACCGCCGAATTCGCCCGCGGCATCCTTGAGCGCAAGGGCGTCGTCGCCGATTTCGTCGACATGTCCGACCTCGCATCCGTCGCGGCCAAGGTCGTTCCTGGCAAGACCCGGCTCATCTTCGCCGAGACGCCGTGCAATCCGGTGCTGAAACTCGCCGATATTGCGGGCCTCGCCACGATCGCCAAGGCGAGCGGCACGAGGCTCGCGGTCGATTCCACTTTCGCCAGCCCCGTGGTCACGCGGCCGCTGGCGCTCGGCGCCGATTATGTCGTCCATTCGCTGACCAAATATATCGGCGGCCATGGCGATGCGCTCGGCGGCGCCGTGATCGGCACACGGACGGCAATGACGGCGCTGCGCGCGGAGATCGGCACGCATCTCGGCGCCTGCATCAGCCCCGTGAATGCCTGGCTGATCCTGCGCGGCATCGAGACCCTGCCGATCCGCATGGAAGCCTATTCACGCAGCGCCCTCACCGTGGCGCGGTTCCTCAGCGAGCACCCTTCGGTCACCCGGGTGCGCTATCCGCATCTCGCGTCGCATCCGCAATATGACCTGGCCAGGCGGCAGATGGCGCTCGGCTCCGGCATGATCTCCTTCACGGTCAAGGACCATGAGCGCTTCGGCCACGCCCTCGAAGGATCGCTGCGCATCTTCAAATATGCCGCTTCCTTCGGCCATTCCCACAGCCTGATCCTGCATTGTGACACGCGCGATTTGCAGCGCACCACCTTCAAGCTCGACCCGGCGGCCCTCCAGCGCTATCGCGACTTTGCCGGCGACGGGTTCTTCCGGCTGAGCATCGGCCTCGAGGATGCCGAGGACCTCTGCCTCGACTTGAAACGCGCCCTCGACGCCGCGGCGTGACCGCATGACGAAGATGGGACGCCCGGTCGAGGTCAGGGGCTGCGGCATCTTCGAGCTCTCGGGCGACAGGAATTGACCGACTGGACGAACCGCCTCCCCGCCCCCGTGCTCGCCATATTGGCGATCGCCTTCATCCAGCTCGGCACCGCCACGGCCAAGGATCTGATGACGGCGGAGACCGCGCTGTCGCTGCTCTTCCTGCGCCTCTTCATCGGCAGCATCCTGCTGCTGCCCTTCCTGTGGTCGGACATCTTCCACCTGTCGCGGGCGCAATGGCGCGACGCCCTGCTGCTCGGCCTTGTCTATGGCGGTTTCAGCACCTCGGTCTATTGGGCGCTGGACGTGCTGCCCCTGGGCCTCGTGGCGACCATCGGCTTCCTCGGGCCGCTGATGGTGAGCCTCGCCGGCGCGCGTCGCGCGCTCGACGTCCTGTGGCCGGGCTTGGGCTTCGCCGGCGTCCTGCTGCTGGCGCCTCTGGGCACCGCAGGCCCCGTCACCTTCACCGGCCTGCTCTTCGGCCTCCTCTATGCGGCGATGTGGGCCTTCTATATCCTGACCTCGGCCAAGGCGGGAGGCAGCCTGCCCAATCTCACCGGCTTCGCCCTCGCCACCACCATTGCCGCGCTCGTCGTCGCGCCCTTCGGCGCGAGCGGCGCCGGGCAGTTCCTCACATCATGGACCGACACGCTGAAAGTGATGGCCGTCGCTTTCCTTTCGACCTATCCCTTCGCCATGGAGTTCCTGGCCCTGAAGCGCATCGCGCCGCGCATCTATGGCGTTCTCTTGAGCCTCGAGCCCGGCATTGCGGCGCTGATCGGCCTTGTCCTCTTGAGCGAGCTTCTCGACGCGCGCGGCTGGATCGCGCTCGTCATGGTGTCCATCGCCGCGACGGGAGCGACCCTGATGCGGAATAGAACCGGAAAGGACTGACGGATGACAGCGGACTTCAAGGCGGAGATCAGCCTCGCCGACCTCGCCAGGATCGACATCAGGGTCGGCACCATCGTGAGCGTCGCGGCAATCGAACGCTCGCGCGATCTCGTCCATCTGGCGGTGGATCTGGGCAGCGAGCGGCGCGATGTCGTCGTCGGCATGAAGCGCGAGCGCGCCGATCTCGAGGACGTGGCCGGCCGGCAGGCGCTGTTCGTCGTCAATCTGCCGCCGCGCAAGCTCGCCGGCATCACCTCCGAGGCCATGCTCTTCGACATCGGCTATGCGGACGGCATCACGCCTGTCCTGGCCATGCCGGAGAAGCCGGTGCCCAACGGCACGCGCGCCGGTTAAGTCTATAGGTCCAGAACTTCCCCATCGTTCGGGATGAGCAGCTGCTTCGTCGGGATATTCCGTGTCTCGGCGGAGCGGCGCAGTTCGGCCCGCGTCACCGTCGCATGATCGAGCGCTTCCATATGGACAGCAACGATGCGGGCCTGTTTCGCCAGCTCGCAGGTGGCGATCGTCTGCTCGGCATCCATGACGATGAGGTCGCCGTCCCATTTGGCGCCGCAGGAATGAGTTACGATGACGTCGGGCGATGTGTCCGCGATCGTCCTCGCAACCGGTGGATAGAGCACGGTGTCGCCCGTCCAGTAGATCTCGGGCTCGCCTTGCGCGGCGAGGGTGAACCCCATCACCGGGCCCATTTTCTCGACCACCGGTCCCAGCCCATGGCTGCCTTCGCGGCGGGTGAAGACCAGGCCGTTCCAGTCGAACACGTCGAGCAGGGGCCGGATGTCGGTGAAGCCCGCTTGGGCGATCACCGTCTCGTCACCCGGCCGGCAGATGAGCGGCAGGTCTTTCGGCACTCTTTCCTTGGCCACGCCGTCGAAATGATCGGTGTGGAGATGCGACACCACCACGAGCTCGACGCCCTTCAGTATGTCCTCGATGCTGGCCGGCAGCTCGGTCATCGGATTGGGCGAGCGTCCGGTGAAGGACGGCAGGCTATGCCTGGGCGCGAGATAGGGATCGATCAGGACCGTCCTGCCGGCACAATCGAGCTTGAGGGTCGCATTACGAAAGAGCTGCAGCTTCATTTGGTCGACACTGTGTTTGGTTGTGGGACCGAAAATGCATATCGTTGGATTGCAATAATCGACTTTCTTCAATAATCTCCCTTACCCTAGGAGATATTGAGATGGCGCGGCTCATCCTCTTCATTGCGGCCCTATGGTTCGGTTGCGCACCGGCTGCAGCTGAGTTGGTGAAGTTGCATGATTTCGAAGTGGCGGGTTGGAAAGCTGGAGCGTATGCCGACAGCAATACTGGCAAGTTCGACAGTTGCATCGCCACCGGCAGGTACGAAAATGGCGTTGACTTCCATGTCATCGTCTTTCGAAATTATAAATGGGCTCTGGGTTTCAGCAGCGAAGAATGGAACTTCCATAGAGGCTCAATCCGCTTAGGTTATCGCTTTGACTATGGACAGTGGTTCGTCACCGAAGCCGGGTTCATGGGTGCAGTTGTCCTATGGGATATGGCGAGCGATCCGACCCAAGTTAGTCTATTCCGGCGCAGCTGGACCATGGACATCAGCATCGCGCAAGTTAGCTACAAGTTCAAGCTTGAGGGCACGTCACGTCTCATTTCGACACTTGCGCAATGTGTCAAGATTGCCATTGACGTCGAAAAGGGCGTCGTCACTGACAAGCCACGCAGTCAATCGCGGGCCAAAGACAAAACAGCGGGAAAAGCCAAAACAAGCATTGCACCAAAAAAAGCCAATGAAGAGGCGTACGGCACCTCGGGCACAGGCTTCATCGTCTCCAAAGGCGGTCATATCCTGACCAACAACCATGTCGTCAGGAAGTGCGCCGCGATCACCGTGTCGCGCACCGGCGATGTCACCCGCCCGGCGGCCATTCTGCGCACCGACGTCATCAACGACCTCGCCGTCCTGAAGATGGATGCCGCCGTGGCGCCGGACGACGTTGCGCGCTTCCGCTCACGTTCACTGCGCGCCGGCGAGAATATCGCGACCTACGGCTTCCCCCTTGCCGGCGCGCTGAGCGCATCCGGCAATATCGTCAGCGGCAATGTGAGCTCGCTGGCAGGCCTCGCCGACGATGTCCGGCACCTGCAGATTTCAGCCCCCATACAGCCCGGCAACAGCGGCGGCCCGCTCATGGACTATACCGGCGCCGTGGTCGGCATCGTCAATGGTAAGCTCGATGAACTCGTCGCTATCGAAGTGGCCGGCAGCCTGCCGCAGAATGTCAATTTCTCCATCAAGGCCAATGTCGGGATGAACTTCCTCGACGCCCATTCCATTCCCTACGAACTGAGCAGCGAGACGGCTAGCCTCGACCTGCCGGCCGTCGCCGACAAGGCGAAGAAGTTCACCGTCTTCATATCCTGCCAGCGGTGAGGCCGGCGACGATCTTCATGACAGGATCTGGTAATGCGCCTCGACCGGCTTGCCGGAATTGATGGGCAGCATGTCCTGCGGGCAGGCCGACATGGCGACGATGCAATCCATCCTGGCGCGCAGCACCACATAGTCGCCGGCCTTCGACACGGGCTCGCCCCAGCCGGTCGTGCCGTCCGAGTTGAGCGGAATGTTCATCCACAAATTGAGCGGCGAGGGCATCTCCGGCGCCTCGAGGCCGATCTGGCGCAAGGCGGCCTTGAGATTGTCGGTGCAGTTGTCGTGATAGTCGGTGCAGCCCAGGAGTCCGTAGCGATAATCGTCGCAGGCGGCGAACAGCGTGTCGTGGACGCCGGGCGAGGTGTCCTCCTCGAAATGCAGGATGGCGCGGCGGCGGTTGGTGACGAGGTCGTGTCCCTTCCTTGGGAACACCGTGCCGATGGTCGGGCGCAGATGCTCCATGGACATGAACTCGCGCAGGTCCTCGGCGCTGAAGGCCCAGGTGTCGACCACCTGATGGCCATGGGTGTTGATGATCTTGATCGCCTGGCCCTGGTTGAGCCGGCAGGCCCTGCCCTTGCGGGCCGGAACCAGTTTCACGTCACTTGCTGTCATTCTTGCGTGCCTCGAAGATATAGCCGATGAAGTTGAGAAGGACCTGGGCGGCGAGGAAGCCGGTGATGCCCGAGGGGTCATAGGCCGGCGCCACCTCGACGAGATCGACGCCGACGACCTTGCCGCGCCTGACCAGCCCCTGCAGGATCTCCATCACCTCGTAATAGAGGAAGCCGCCATGGCTCGGCGTGCCGGTGCCGGGCGCGATCGAGGGATCGAAGCCGTCGATGTCGATCGTCACATAATAGCGCGCCCCTTGCGGAATCTTGGCGAGCACGCCTTCGGCGCCGAGGCGGCGCGCTTGGCGCACGGAGAGGATGGTCGAGCCCCGCTGCCGCGCATCCTCATAGCCCTCGCGCGCGGTCGAGGACACGTTGCGGATGCCGATCTGGGTGAGGCCCGAGACATGCGACTGCTCCGCCGCGCGGCGCATCGGATTGCCATGGCCCTCGCGCACCCCGTGGCGCACATCGACGAAATCGAGATGGGCGTCGATCTGCACGATGTGGATGGGGCCATGCTCGCTGAAGGCGCGGATGCAGGGGATGTTGACCGCGTGATCGCCGCCCAGCATCACCGGCATGGCGCCGCGCTCGAGGAGCTTGCGCACCGCCTTCTCGGCATTGGCATGGCTCCGGACGGTGTCGGTATGGACCATGTCGGCATCGCCGACATCGACGATGCGCACCTTGTCGAGCGGCAGATAGGTGACGTCGTCCTCATGGTCATAGGCGCCGCCATGGCCGAAGGAGAACAGCGTCGAGGCCTCGCGGATGGCGCGCGGCCCGAACCGGGCGCCCGAGCGGTATTGTGTGCCCATGTCATAAGGGATGCCGAGCACCGCGACATCGGCGTCGATCTTGTCCCAGTCGGTCGCGATCGGCCGCTTGCCGAAGGTGCAATGCCCGACGAAAGGCAGATCGAGCCTGCCGCTCTCATATCCGTGGCTCATGCCGTCTCCCCTGGTTCTTGAGGTCCCCCGCTATTTCGCCATGGCGCTTCCCGACGAAAAAGCTGAAATTAGTCATGATCATATCGATTTCTTCGATTTAACGCCACGCCCGGCCTTGCGGCCCGGCCCGACATCGAGGATCGCTTGCGCCACCGCGGCCAGACGCCCGTCCTGCGCATGCACGCCCTCCGCCACCAGCCCGCGGATGAACAGCCGCTGCAGGGGCGAGCTCGGCGTGTCGCTCTTGGTCACGATGACGAACGGCCTGACGATGCGCGTCTCGGGCGACATCAGCGCGCGCATCTGGCCGCGCGTCACCCAGTGATCGGCATAATGCTCGGGCAGATAGCCGATATATTCGCCGCTCAGGATGAAGGCGGCCTGGGCCTCCATGTTGGTGGCATGGGCGCGCACGCGGGCCTTGCGGAAGAAATAGAGCTCGCGGTTGTTGGCATAGGGTCTGACGACGAAGGCGCTCGCCTCGATCTCGGCGCGGGCCGGCTTGCCTTTGGACAAGGGGTGGAGTTGACCGCAATAGAGCGAGTTCATCTCCTCGTGAAAGAGGATCTGGTCGAAGCCATCGGGGATGTCGAGGCGCGGGATCACCGCGAGATCGAGCCCGCCGGTCGCAACCTGCGCCATCAGCACGTCGGGCGATGACACCGTGAGCTTGATCTCGACATCGGGCGCGTCCTTCACGCAGTGCCGGATGACGCTCGGAAAGTCGAAGCGCGGGTCGGTGATGGTGTTGTCGACCATGCCGACCCTGAGCGTTCCGACAACCCGGTGATGAAGTTCGCCCAGCACACCCTCGAAGGCCGAGATCGAAGCGACCAGCGCCTTCGATCCGTCATAGACGGCCTGGCCGCGCTCGGTGAGAACGAAGCCCTTGCGGCCGCGCTGGCAGAGGTCGAAGCCGAGTCGTTCCTCGAGCGCCCGCAAATGGAAGCTCACCGTCGACTGGCTCATGCCGAGGGCGAGCTGCGTGCCGAGGAAGCCGCCATGCTCGACCAGCGCGCGGAACACGGTCAGTGACCTGAGATCGCTGGGCGAGAAGCGCATGGTTCCTTGTTTCCTGGGTAAAAAGTCATTCTGGCAGATTTGCTGCTCATATCAACTCTTTCGATATGAAGCCGAGCAACTTCGTATTTTTTGCAGCAAAGGCCTTTGCTTGGATACATCCTCGAAGGACCAGAATTCCTCAACCAGGGTGGAACATCATGATCACTGTCAGCACCAAACTGCTCCGCGCCGCCGTCCTGGCCGCGGGTCTCTGCGCCGCGCTCGCCGCGCCGGGCCAGGCGCAGGACCTTCTGGCCGGCATCAAGGAGAAGGGCACGTTCACCGTCGCGACGGAAGCGCGCTTCCCGCCTTTCGAATTCGTCGAGAACGGCAAGATCGTCGGCTACTCGACCGACATGATGGAAGAGGTGATGAAGGCGCTGCCCGGTGTCACCCTCGAGCGCCTCGACCTGCCCTGGCAGGGCGTCCTGCCCGGCCTCGCCGCCAAGCGCTTCGACTATGTCGTGACCTCGGTCACGGTGACGAAGGAGCGCTATGACGCCTATCATCTGAGCCTGCCGATCGCCGACGCCACCATGGCGATCCTCAAGCGCAAGGGCGACGCCACCATCGCCAAGCCTGAGGACATCGCCGGCAAGATGGTCGGCTCGCAGACCGGCTCCGCCCAGCTGCAGGCGCTCGAGGCCTTCGCCGCCGATCTTGCCGCCAAGGGCACGCCGATCAGCGGCACCAAGACCTATGTCGACTTCAGCGAGGCCTATGCCGATCTGGGGGCGGGCCGCATCGCCGCCGTCGTCAACAGCCTGCCCAACCTGCTCGAAGCGGCAAGGCAGCGGCCCGACGTCTTCGAGGTGGTGCTGCCGACCTTCGGCCCCAAGACCTATTTCTCCTGGGCCGGCCGCAAGGACGCGGACAGCGCCGCGCTGAACGCGCTCATCGACGCCGAATTGCGCAAGCTGGGCGAGAGCGGCAAGCTCGCCGAGCTGCAGAAGAAATGGTTCGGCGCGGCCATGGAGCTGCCGACCGACAAGCTGCCCGAGCCGGCGAAGTGACGAACACTCTCGCCCCGCCGCGCCTGCGGGGCGAGGGTAGCAGCCCGCCGCAAACTCCCGATGCTTGATCTCGTCGTCAAATACGCGCCGGACTTCTTCAACGGCATGCTGGTCACGATCTTCGTGTCCGGCACCGCCATTCTGCTCGGCGCCGTGCCGGCGTTGCTGCTCGCCTTCGGCCTTTTGTCGCAACATCCGCTGGTGTGCGCCGCGGCAGGCCTCTATCGCAGCTTCTGGCGCGGCACGCCGATCCTGGTCCAGCTCCTCGTCGTCTTCTATCTCCTGCCGGTGATCGGCCTCTCGGTGCCGCCGGTGCTGGCGGCGATCCTGGCGCTCGCCTTGAACACCACGGCCTTCCAGGCCGAGATCTATCGCGCCGGCCTCCAGGCGATCCCGCATGGCCAGGTCGAGGCCGCGCGCATGCTCGGCATCGGCAGCCGCCATGTCCGCTGGCGCATCCTGGTGCCGCAGACGCTCCGCCTGGTGCTGCCCGCCATCGTCAGCGAGATCGTGATCATCATCAAGAACTCGTCACTCGTGTCGGTCATCGCCGTCACCGAACTCACCCGCGTCAGCCAGCAGATGGCGTCCAATTCCTTCCGGCCGCTCGAGGCCTATCTCGCCGCCGGCGTGATCTATCTGCTGATCTGCCTCATCGTCTCCGGCACCGGCCTCGCCGTCGAGCGGCGCCTCGGCCGCCAGGGCGCGGTCTCGCTATGACGGCGCTCTCCTTCCTCGAAGCCTATGGCCCCCTGCTGCTCTCGGGCCTCCTCGCCACCTTGCGCATCTGCCTCCTCGCCACGCTGGTCGCGATCCCGCTCGGCCTCGCTCTGGCCCTGTTGCTCCGCAGCCGGAAACCGGCCCTTGGATGGATCGCCCGCGCCTATGTCGAGGTGATGCGCGGCACGCCCATCCTCGTCGTCCTCTTCCTGCTCTATTATGGCGGGCCGAGCTTCGGCCTGGTGCTCGAGGCCGAGCCCGTCGGCATAGTGGGTCTCGGCCTCTATGGCGCGGGCTATTTCGCCGAGATCTTCCGCGCCGGCCTGCAGTCGATCGCGCAGGGGCAGATCGAGGCGGCCCGCATGCTGGGCATTCCGGCCGCCCATATAGTATGGCGCATCCAGCTGCCGCAGATGCTGCGCCTGGTGGTGCCACCCTCGATCAACCAGATTATCGTGCTGATCAAGGAGTCGGCCGCCCTGTCGATCATCACCGTGCCGGAGCTGACCAAGATCGGCGCCCAGATCGCCAATGAGACCTTCGCCGTGATCGAGCCCTATCTCGCGGTCGCCCTGCTCTATTGGCTCCTGATCGAGCTCCTCGCCGCCCTGGGTCATTGGCTGGAACGCAAAGTGAGACATGCATGAAGCCTGAACCGAACGACACGGCGCTGATCGAGGTCAAAGGTCTGCGCAAGCGCTTCGGCGAGGTCGAGGTCCTGAAGGGGATCGATCTCGCGGTCCGTCCCCGCGAAGTGCTGTGCATCATCGGGCCTTCGGGCTCGGGCAAGAGCACGCTGTTGCGCTCCATCGCCTTCCTCGAGGCCTATGACGCGGGCGACGTCGTGTTCGACGGCAAGCTCGTCGGCTATCGCGACGAGCGGGGCGAGCGCCGCCGCGCCGGCGAGGCGGAGCTCAATGCCGACCGCTCGGGTTTCGGCATGGTGTTCCAGCATTTCCATCTCTGGCCGCATATGCGGGTGCTGGCCAATGTCACCGAGGCTCTGCGCGTGGTGAAGAAGCTCGGCGCGGCGGACGCCGATCGCATCGGGCGCGAGATGCTGGGCAAGGTCGGCATCGCCGCCTTCGCCGACAAATATCCCGAGCAGCTCTCGGGCGGGCAGAAGCAGCGCGTCGCCATCGCCCGGGCGCTCGCCATGAAGCCGCGCGTGATGCTGTTCGACGAGCCGACCTCGGCGCTCGACCCCGAGCTCGTGGGCGAGGTCCTGGGCGTGATGAAGCAGCTGGCGCAAGAGGGCATGACCATGCTCGTCGTCACCCATGAGATGGGCTTCGCCGCCCATGTCGCCGACACGGTCGTCTTCATGGATGCCGGCCGGATCGTCGAGAAGGGCGACCCGCGCAAACTGTTCGCCGCACCCGAGAGCGACCGGCTGAAGCAGTTCCTCAACACCTGGCGCGAACGCTCGATCTGATAATCACCCGCCGGTTTCGAGCCGGATGCGGTAGAGCGACGTCGTCGCGGTGATGAAGAGCTCGTCCAGCGCACGCCCGCCGAAGCACAGATTGGCGGCGAATTCCGGCATGCGGATGATGCCAAGGCAGCGGGCGTCGGGGGCCAGCACATGGATGCCGCCCGGTCCGCAGCAGAACAGATTGCCGAAACGGTCGAGCTTCATGCCGTCGGGCGAACCGGGTCCGACGGCTTCGAGCTTCGCCCATGCGACGCCCGCCGCGAGCGTGCCGTCGCTTGCGACAGGGAAGCGCCGGATCGTGCCCGTCTCGCTGTCATTGACGAACAGCAGGCGCTCGTCCGCCGACAGGCAGAGGCCGTTCGGCGCCACGAAGTCATCGGCGAGCAGCGTGAGCGCGCCCGACGCGCCGTTGATGCGGTAGACGCCGCGAAAGCCCATCTCCGCAGTGCGCGGCACGCCCCATTGGGCTTCGCGGCCATAGAGGGGATCGGTGAAATAGAGGCTGCCGTCGCGCGCCACGATCACGTCATTCGGGCTGTTGAGCGCCATGCCGTCATACTGCGCGGCGAGGACCTCGACATGACCATGTCCGTCGAGGCGAGTCACGCGGCTCGTCGCATGCTCGCAGATGATCAGCCGGCCGCTGTGGTCGAGCGCCAGGCCATTGGCCATGTGGCTCGGCGCGCGCAAGACCGTCACGCCCGCTTGCGCCTGCCAGCGCAGGATGCGGTCGCCGACGATGTCGGTGAAGAAGAGGCACGCCTCATCCGCCTTCCACACCGGGCCTTCGGTGAAGGTCAGGCCGTCCGCCAGGGTCTCCAGCCGGAGATCGGCGCCCAGCAAATCCACGATCTCGGGCGACCGGATATCGAGGACGACGGGCGCGGACGTCACCGCCCGCTACTGCGCCAGATGGGCCTTGACCGCGGCGAGGCCGGGCTTGCCGTCGCGCGTCGTCACGTCCTTGAGCCAGCTATCGAGCGTCGAGGGATTGCGGTTGAGCCAGGCCTTCGCCGCCGCTTTCGCATCCGCGCTCTTCTCCAAGACCTCGAGCATCAGCTCGTTCTCCATGTCGACGCTGAACTTGATGTTCTTGAGCAGCGTGCCGAGATTGGGGCAGCGCTCGATGAGGCCGCTGGTGACGATCGTATAGATCGTGGCGCTGCCGAAATTCGGGCCGAAATAATCGTCCCCGCCGCTCAGATACTTCATGGCGTATTTGCTGTTCATCGGGTGCGGCGCCCAGCCGACGAAGGCGATGAACTCCTTGGCTGTGATGGCGCGGTCGACTTGCGACAGCATGCCCTGCTCGCTCGACTCGATGAGCTCGAAGCCGCCGAGGCCGAAGGCGTTCTTCTGGATCATGTCGAGCACCAGCATGTTGGAATCGCTGCCCGCCGACTGGCCGTAGATCTTGCCTTTCAGCTCGCCCTTGAATTTGGCCAGGTCGGCAAAGTCCTTGAGCCCCGCCTCCCAGGCATAGGCCGGCACGGCGAGCGTATATTTCGAATCGGTGAGATTGGCGGTCACGATCTCGATCGACTTCTCGTCGAGATAGGGCTTCATCAGGCTGTCGCTCGAGGGCGACCAGTAGTCGAAATGGATGTCCACGTCCTTGTTCTTGAGCGCCTCGACCAGCACATTGAGCCCGAGCTCCGTCTCGGTCGCCTCATAGCCGAGCCCGGCCAGCACGTTCATGGCCAGGGCATCCTGCACGACATTGTCGGTCCAGCCGCCGCTGCCGAGCCGGACGGTCTTGCAGCTCTCCGGCTCCTGGGCGAAGGCGAACGGACTACCCAGCCCTGCGATCAGCAGACCGGATGCGATGAACAGGGCACGCAGCATGGTTTCCTCCTGCCGCGCATCTTGTTCTGTGATGGTCCGGCGGCGGCGATCCGGCCTCACCCCGCGAAGCGTAGAAATCGCGATGAGCCAGTGCTATTCTTTTTGCGCGGTATTTTTTCCATTTTGCGCAAGGAGAGATGGGCATGGACGCGACGCCCGGCGCGATTCCGGTCTTCGACGCGCTGGTTATCGTGGCGCCCAACACCAACATGTTGACCGTGACCGCTTTGATCGACGGCATGCGCGCCGCCAACCACATGGGCAATACGGACCTCTTCCGTTGCCGCATCGTCACCGCCGACGGCCTGCCGGTCGCGGCATCGAACGGCTTCACGATTCCCGCCCGCCAGTCGCTTGCCGGCACGCCCTTGGCCGATCACATCTTCATGATCGCGTCCTATGCGCCGGAGCCGGCGACGGCGCGGCTGCTGACGCGCTATCTGAAGCGCGCGGCGCGCCATGCGCCGGTCGTCTACGGCATCGATCACGGCAGCATCATCCTGGCCGAGGCGGGGCTGCTCGACGGGCACCGCGCCACCACCCATTGGGAGGTCCTGCCGTCCTTGGCCGAGCGCCATCCCGAGGTCGAATTCGTCGAGGAGCTTTTCGTCTTCGACCGCAACCGCGTGACCTGCGCCGGCCACACGGCATCCGTCGATCTCGTCATCCATCTGATCGCCCGGCACTGCGGCGCGGCCCTCGCCGCGGCGGTGATGCGCGAGATGATCCATGGCCGGCTGCGCAACGGCGCCGAGCACCAGAAGAGCCCGGAAACCGATCCGGCCAGCGCCGCCGACCATCCGCTCGGCCGCGCCATCGCGCTCATGGCCGAGAAGCTCGATGCGCCGCTGGCGATCGGCCGCATCGCCAGGCTCGCTTATGTATCGCGGCGCCAGCTGGAGAGCCTGTTCGCGCGCCATGTGAACGCATCACCGGCGCGCTATTATATGGGCCTGCGTCTCGCCCGTGCCCGCGAGCTCCTGCTCTATTCGTCCTTGCGCATCGTCGAGATATCGAGCGCCGCAGGTTTTGCGTCGCAGGCCAATTTCGCGCGCGCCTTCCGCCGCGAATTCGGCACGACGCCCAATGCCTATCGCCGCAACTTCCGGCTCAATCTCGATCGCCCCGTCGCGCCGCCGCGGAGCTGATCCCGGTCAGGCCCGGTCGATGCGGCCGGCATAGCAGCCGCGCCGGGCATTATGAGCATGGATGTAATCGACAGCGGGATTGGCGAAGAAACGCGCGATGACGCCTTCGATCTCCTTGCCTTCGACGACGTCGGCGTCGAGCATCATGCCATCCTGGTCGAAGGCCCTGAGCGACATGAGCCGGAGGCGGATGACCTCCGGCACTTCGTCCACTCGGGCATAGGCCATCTCGGCGCCCTCGCGCACGAAGATCGCATGGCTCGCGCGATAGGGCGTGTCGGCCGGCTGGGACACATGATTGAGCAGGAGCATCGTCTCGCCGGGCGCCGCCTCGCGCATCTCGATGCGGTCGGGATAGCCGGTCGGCGTGTCGACCACATAGCGCTTGACGCCGTGCTTCGCCAGTTCGGCATCGCTCAGCCCATAGAGATGACGGAAGGGCTCGGGGGAAAGACCGGAAATGCGGAACGCCATGGCTGCCTCCAATCACTGATGGCGCGAAACTAGAGGGCGCGGCTTCCGTGAGCCACCCGTTTCTTGTTCAAACAACCGGCGGATTGAGCCGCGCGAAGCCCTCCTGACGATGATAGGGGAAATAGGGATAGGGCGCGGTTTGAGCGCTCGCCTCGTCGAGCCGCCGCATCTGCTCCGCCGTCAGGGTCCAGCCGATGGCGCCGAGATTCTGCCGGAGCTGCTCTTTATTGCGCGCCCCGATGATGACGGAGGAAACGGTCGGGCGCTTGAGCAGCCAGTTGATGGCGATCTGCGGCACGCTCTTGCCGGTCTCGGCAGCGACCTCGTCCAGCGCGTCGACGATGCGATAGAGCCGCTCCTCGTCGACCGGCGGTCCGAAGCTCGCCGTCTCATGCAGCCGGCTGCCTTCGGGCAGAGGCGCGCCGCGGCGGATCTTGCCGGTAAGCCGGCCCCAGCCGAGCGGGCTCCAAACCAGCGCGCCGAGCCCCTGATCGATCCCGAGCGGCATCAGCTCCCATTCATAGTCGCGTCCGACCAGCGAATAATAGGCCTGGTTGGCGATATAGCGCGGCAATCCGTATCTCTCAGCGACGGCGAGCGACTTCATGATCTGCCAGCCGGAGAAGTTGGAGACGCCGACATAGCGGATCTTGCCCTGGCGCACGAGGTCATCGAGCGTGCCGAGCACTTCCTCGACGGGCGTCGCCGCATCGAAGGCGTGGAGCTGGAACAGGTCTATATGACCGCTGCCGAGCCGTGCCAGCGCCGCATCGACCGAGCGCAGCAGGCGCGATCGGGAAGAGCCCCAGTCATCAGGGCCGTCGCCCATGGGAAGCGACGCCTTGGTCGAGATCAGCACCTCGCCGCGCCGGCCCTTGATCGCTTCGCCCAGCACCTCTTCCGAGGCGCCGTTCGAATAGACATCGGCGGTGTCGAAGAGCGTGACGCCCGCTTCGAGGCAGATGTCGACGAGGCGGCGGGCCTCTTTCGCGTCCGTCGTGCCCCAGTTGCCGAAGAGCGGGCCCGAGCCGCCGAAGGTGCCGGCGCCGAAGCTCAAGACCGGCACCTTGAGGCCGGAGCGTCCGAGTTGACGATAATCCATGAGTCTTGTCCTTTCTGCGTAACGGATCAGCAGCCTTTCGGCGTGAGGATGGCGGCCGGCATTGGGCCGTCTCGTTCGGAGCGGAGGCTCAAGCCCGCGATGCCGATACCGGCGAGCGTCACCAGTGCGGCGACCGCCGGAATGGCGCCCAGGCCCGGTCCATGATCGATGACCACGCCGCCGAGCCAGGCGCCGAGCGCATTGCCGAGATTGAAGGCCGCGATATTGAGGCTCGAGGCGAGGCTCTGGCCGGCACCTTCGGTCGTCTTCAGCACCCACATCTGCAAGGGCGCCACGGTAGCGAAGCCGGTGGCCCCGAGAAGGCCGACAAAGGCGATGGCCGCGATCCGGTCCTGCAGGGCGAAGGTCATGGCGAAACTGGTGAGCGCGAGCACCGCCAGGCTTCCGACCAGGGTCGGCTTGAGCCAATGGTCGGCGAGCTTGCCGCCGACGAGATTGCCGATGAGCAGGCCCAAGCCGAAGACGAGCATCGCCGGCGAGACGATGGTGTCGGAGAAGCCGGTGATCTCGGTCAGCATCGGCGCGACATAGGTGAAGATCGCAAACACGCCGGCATAGCCGAGAATGGTGGTGAGAAGGCCGAGCGCCACGGACGGGCGCGCCAGGACGGCGAGATCCTGCTTGAGATTGCTCTCGACCGTGGGCGCAGAAGACTTCGGCACCAAGAGCGCGATCACCGCGAAAGCGACGACGCCGATGAGCGTCACGGCCCAGAAGGTCGCGCGCCAGCCATAAAGCTGGCCGAGCCAGGTGCCGAACGGCACGCCCAATATGGTGGCCACGGTGAGGCCGGTGAACATGATGGCGATGGCGGACGCCTTCTTTTTGTCCGGCACGAGGCCGGTCGCCACGACCGAGCCGATGCCGAAGAAGCTGCCATGGGCGAAGGCCGTGACGACGCGCGCGATCATCAACAGGCCGTAAGTGGGGCTGAGCGCGCTCGCCAGATTGCCGATGATGAAGATGACCATGAGGCCGAGAAGCACGGTCTTGCGCGGCAGGCTTCGGGTCAGGGCGGTGAGCAGAGGCGCGCCGACCACGACGCCCAGTGCATAGCCCGAAATGAGCAGACCCGCCGTCGAGACGCTGACGCGGAAGCTCGACCCGACCTCGAGCAACAGGCCCATGATAACGAATTCGGTGACGCCGATCCCGAACGCCCCGGCGGTCAGGGCGAAAAGCGCGAGAGGCATGATGTCCCTCCAGATGACTGAAATGTCGCTGGTCGGGAAATAGGCGAGCCGTGACAATTGAGGTAGAGGCGATAAGTGCACAGTATTTATGAACTGAATTCACATATATGTGCATTCCTGGGATAGAGTATTGTTCAGCGTCGGCATTTTTCTGCGGAAACGCACAAGGACCTCGATGCCTGATCTTGAATGGGACGATCTGCGCTTTGTCCTGGCGGTGGCGAATGAAGGCTCGCTGGCGGGCGCCGCCCGCCGCCTCGGCGTCAACCACACCACGGTGCTGCGGCGCGTCGGCGCCTTCGAGGAGCGTCTCGGGCTTCGCCTCTTCGAGCGTTTGCCGACGGGCTATGTGCCGACCGCGGGCGGCGAGGAGCTGGTTGCCGCGGCGCAGCGGATCGATGACGAGGTGACGGCCCTCGAGCGCAAGCTCGCCGGACAGGACCTCAGGCTTTCCGGCGTTGTCCGCATCACCACCACCGACACGCTGATGGGCTCGATCCTGCCCGAGGTTCTCGCCGGATTCCGCGCGGCCCATCCCGGCATCGCGATCGAGGTGGCGGTCTCGAATCTCATGTTCAATCTGACCAGGCGCGATGCCGACGTGGCCATCCGACCGGCCCGCGATCCGCCGGAGACGCTGGTCGGCCGCCGCATCGCCGGGATCGCTTTCGCGATCTATGGCAGCGCCGATCATGTCGCGGCGCAGCCGAGCCCGAACCTCACCGACCACCAATGGATCGGCCCCGACGATCACCTCGCTTCGACCTCGGTGGCGCAATGGATGCGCGCCGAATTGCCGGGCGCCGACATCGCCCTGCGCACCGATTCGCTTCTCGCCGCGCGCGATGCGGCGGTCGCCGGCCTCGGCCTCGCCGCCCTGCCCTGTTATCTGGGCGACGGTACACCGGGGCTCGTGCGCGTGCGGGCGCCGGTCGCCGCCATGGGAACGGCGCTGTGGGTCCTCACCCATGCGGATCTGCGCCATCAGATCCGCATCCGCGCCTTCACCGATTTCGTAGCAGAAGCTCTGAGCCGGAGACGCAGCCTCCTCGAAGGCCTTGCCGCGGAGCCCACGTAAAACGGATCGACCTCGCGGGCGACCTAGGCCGGGCGCCGCAGCCGGTCGCGCATGAGATCGCGATCATCCGGATCGAGCTGCTCGAACACGTCGTCACCGATCAGGCGGTGCGCCTGCGCGACATATTTCGCGGCCTTCTCGCCTTCGCCCAGCTTCAGATAGGCCTTCGCGATGGTCAGGGACGGCAGCGGCTGGCCGATCTTCAGGCACCATTCCAATGCCAGATCCGAAACCTCTATGGCCCGCCGAAAGTCGCCGACGTCATAGAGAATCGCGCCGAGACCGCTCTTGATCCAATAGTAGATGTCCTCGCCGACGAGATGCTCGTCCGCCTGATCGGATGCCTGCTGCCAGCTAAGCCGGGCGTCGGCATGCTCTCCCCGAGCGTCAAGCTCAATGGCTTGACTGGCGAGGTCGAGCGCCTGGGAGATATGCAGGTCTTTGGGACGAGACTCCTTCATCCGGACTTCCTGTCATCTCCTGTGCATTCACGCAACATCTCTCGGCAAAATCACAGATCGGCATATGGCGCGCCGTGCCTTACCTCCCTTTGCGGAACCGCGGCGCGCCGTCACCTGCTGAAGCGAGCCCGCAATTCAAGGAACCCGCATCATGGAATCCGTCTTCATCCCCCTGTCGCTCGTCGCCGGCGGCCTTCTCGCCGTCCAGGCCGGCGCCAATACCCAGCTCGCCAAGGCGACCGGCAGTCCTTTCGCCGCTACCACCATTCAGGTCCTCATCGCCGGCACATTGCTTCTGCTCGTCGCCTTGGCGACCGGGACTGCCGCAGCTTTCGGCAGATTGCCCGGCGCCACCTGGTGGCATGCGACGGGCGGCATCGCCACCGCGATCTATGTGGCCTCGACCATCCTGCTCTTTCCGCGCCTCGGTGCGGTGGTGACGGTCGGCCTCTTCATCGCCGGCCAGATGCTGGCCTCGCTCGGCCTCGACAGCTTCGGCATCCTCGGCGTGCCGCGCCAACCAGTCGAAGCCTCGAGCCTCCTCGGCACGCTGGCGGTCCTTGCGGGCGCCGTCGCCATCGTCTTCGGCCAGAAGGATGCGGCTCGAGAGCTTTCCTTCGCCAAGTTCGGCTGGATCCTGCTCGCGCTCCTCGCCGGCGCCGTCCTGCCGGTTCAGGGCGCGATCAACGGCCTCTTGCGCCTCGACATCGAGGCGTCCTTTCCGGTCGGCGCCTTCAGCTTCGCCATCGCCACGCTCGCGATGCTGATCGTGCTTCTGGTGACGCTGGGGTTGCGCGCGACGCCGAAGCCCGATTTCTCGGGGCTCGCGCAGATGCCCTGGTGGGGCTGGATCGGCGCGGTCTGCGGCGCGACCTATGTCACCACCATGTTCACCGCGATCCCGGTGATCGGCACCGCCACGACGGTCGGCCTCACGGTAGCCGGCCAGCAGATCGCCTCGCTCTTCGTCGACCGCTATGGCTGGTTCCGCCTGCCGCGGCGTGCCATCTCGACCTTGCGTTTCTTGGGCGTCGCCCTCCTCCTCGTCGGCGTCGTCGTCATCAAGGCGCTCTAGGCGTCGGGCCTGCCATTTGCTAGAGGCCAGGACGTCGAGGTCCGTCGAGGTCGTAGGAGGGTTCAGGATCGTGCCGGCAAGGAATGCGACATGGCGCATCGGCATTCTGTTTTCGCGCAGCGGCGTCGCCGCGGTGACGGGGTCCGAGCATTTCTTCGGCACGGCGCTCGCCATCGAGGAGATCAACGCCAAGGGCGGCGTGCTCGGCCGCCAGATCGAGCCCATCGCCTATGATCCAGGCGGCATGCCCGAGCTCTACAGCTCCCATGCCCGCAAGCTCCTGCGCGAGGACGAGATCAACGTCATCTTCGGCTGCTCCATGTCGGGCAGCCGCAAGGCGGTGCTGCCCTTCATCGAGCGCTATAACGGGCTGCTCTGGTATCCCTCGATCTATGAGGGCTTCGAGTTTTCCGAGAATGTTCTCTATACCGGCTCGACCCTGAACCAGAACACCTTCGCCCTCGCCGATTTCATCCTGCAGCGCTACGGGACGCGCATCTTCTTCGCCGGCTCCGACTACATCTATCCGCGCGAATCCAACCGAGTGATGCGCGATCTCATCGAATGCAAGGGCGGCGAGATCGTCGGCGAGCATTATGTGCCGCTCGACGCCGACGACGCGACCTTGCGCAAATTGATGAAGGAGATCGAGAAGGCCGAGGCCGATGCGGTCTTCTCCACCGTGATCGGCCGCGGCGCCCGCACGCTCTATGCCATGTATGCCGATGCCGGGATCGACCGCGGCAGGCACCCCATTGCCAGCCTCACTTTGGCGGAAGGCGAGATCAGGGTCATCGGTCCGGAAAGGTGCACCGGCCACGTGCTGGCCGCACCCTATCTCGCGGCGGTCGAGAATGACGAGAACCAGCGTTTCGTCCGCGCCCTCAAGAAAAGGTTCGGCGACGAGGCCATGGCCACCATGTGGTCGCAGACCGCCTATTCGCAGATCCATCTGTTCGCGCGTGCGCTCGAGCAGACCGAAACACTCGACACCCACAAGCTCGGCCAGGCGGCGCTCGCCGTCGACTATCCCTCGCCCGAGGGCCGCATGAGCTTCGATCCCGAGAACCGCCATGTCTGGTCGACGCCGCGTATCGGCGTGGCGCAAGCCGACGGCCAGTTCGAGATCGCCTGGCAGTCGAAGGTGCAGATCCGGCCCGACCCCTATCTCGCCTCGATCCGGCTCGAAGAGCCGTGGCTGCAGAACTGAAGGCGCGTCCATGACGTCGCTCAAATTCATTCTCGACGACCTGCAGCAGGCCAAGGTGCTGGTCATCCATCCGCGCGACGAGGACGGCGCCGCCCTTGTCGACCATCTGAAACGCCTCGGCTGCGACGTGAAGGCGGTGTGGCCCATGCCCGCGACGATCCCGTCCGATGTCGATGCGGTCTTCGTCCAGGTCGGCGATTCCGCCAACGAGGCCTTCGCGCCTCTGGTCGAGAACGCCGCGGCGGCGATCATCGCCATCGTCACTTACGAGAGCCCGACCTCGCTCAAGGCGATCGCCGACCTCAATGCCCATGGCGTGATCACCAAGCCCCTGCGGCAGTTGGGCGTGCTGACCCAGTTTGCTCTCGCCCGCTACCGCTACAGCTACGAGATGCGGCTCGCCAACAAGGTGCGCAAGCTCGAGGACACGCTGAAAGGCCGCCGCACCATCGAGAAGGCGGTCAAGATCCTGACCGAGATGAACGGGCTCGAGGAAGAGGTCGCCTATCGCCAGATCCGCGACCAGGCGACGGCAAAGCGCATCGCCATCGTCTCGGTCGCCGAAAGCATCATCGCCGCCAATGAGGCGATGCGCGCCTTCGGCATGAAGATCGCCAAGCCCGGCAAGGGCTGAAATTCGCGGCACATCATGCGGCTTGACTCGGCCTCATGACCGTGTAACGTCGCGGGCGAGCAAGTTTGCTCAGCGGCAGGAATGCCGCATACATTCTGGCTGGGTAGCCCCTTGGCTTGCGGATGACTTCCGCGCCAGGGGTTTTTTGCGTCTGGAGGAAGCATTGGCGGTAAAGGCGGAAGCGCGACCGGCATTCAAAATAGCCTGCGTGCAGTTCGAGCCGGTGATCGGCGATGTCGCCGGCAATCTCGCGCAGATGGAGAAGCGCATTCGCGCCGCCCATCGCGAGGGCGCGGCCGTCATCGTGCTGCCGGAGCTCGCCGACACGGGCTACGTCTTCAACGACATCGCGGAAGTGGGCCGGCTCGCCGCCCCCATACCGGACGGTCTGAGCGCGCAACGCCTCATCGCTCTAGCCCGCGAGCTCGCCATCCATATCGTGAGCGGCCTCGCCGAGCGCGACGGCAAGACCTTCTTCAACTCGGCCATTCTATGCGGACCGGACGGCTATATCGGCAAATTCCGCAAGCTCCATCTGTGGAACCGCGAGAAGCTGTTCTTCGCGCCGGGCGATCTCGGGCTGCCGGTCTTCGACACCGGCCTCGGCAAGATCGGCCTCGCCATCTGCTATGACGGCTGGTTTCCCGAGATCTTCCGGCAAATGGCGCTCAACGGCGCCGAGCTCATCTGTGTGCCGACGAACTGGGTGCCGATGCCGGGCCAGGACCGCTCGATGGAGCCGATGGCCAACGTCCTTCACAAGGCGGCGGCGCATTCCAATGCCGTTTACATCGCCTGCGCCGACCGCGTCGGCATCGAGCGCGGCCAGCCCTTCATCGGCTCGAGCCTGATCATCGGGCCGACCGGCCGGCCGGTCGCGGGTCCTGCCGGCTACGACACTGAGGAAATCCTGACGGCAACCATTTCGCTCGGCGATGTGAAGACAAGCCGGACGCTCAGCGAACGAAACGACGTGATCGGCGACCGCAGACCGGATGTCTATGGCTGACGGCCGCCGCAATCGAAAATTCCGGCACCATCAACAAGGGGAAACGACCATGAAGCTCAAGCTATTCTCCATACTCTTCAGCACGATGCTCGCCACCACGGCCTTGGCCCAGGACGCGCCGATCAAGATCGGCATCCCGGTCGGCCTGTCGGGCGCCAACAGCGTCGTGGCGCCCTCGGTCGTGCAATCGGCCGAGCTCGCCGTCGAGGAGATCAATGCCGCGGGCGGCGTTCTCGGCCGCAAGCTGACCCTCGAGATTGCCGATGACGCCTCCGGCGCCGCCGGCGCGCAGAAGGCCTATGACGCGCTGATCTTCCAGAAGGAGGTCAATGCCATCATCACCATGGAAACGAGCGCCGCGCGCAATGCCGGCCTGCCGATCGTGACCAAGGGCGACGTGCCCTTCATCTACACGTCCTTCTACGAAGGCAGATCCTGCAATCCGAACCTTTATGTCAATGCCTGGGTTCCGGAGCAGCAGGTTCCGCCGATCGTCGATCACTTCGTCCAGAAGCTCGGCGCCAAGAAGTTCTTCCTGGTCGGCAGCGATTACGCCTTCGGGCGCGGGATGCTGGAATTCTCGCGCGGTTATATCGAGAAGGGCGGCGGCCAGGTGGTCGGCGAAGAATATCTGCCGATGGAAGGCACCGACTGGACGGCCATCATTTCCAAGCTGAAGAGCTCGGGTGCCGATGCGCTCATCACCTCGACGGCGGGCGGCGCGCCCAATGTCACGCTCACCAAGCAGTTGCGCGGCGCCGGCGTCGCCATCCCCTATGGCAATCTCGCCGTCGACGAAGGCACCGCCAAGAGCATGGGCGCCGACGCCGAAGGCATATTCATCTCGGCCTCCTACGTGACCTCGATCGACAGTCCGGAGAACAAGCAGTTCCTGGCCGCGATGGAGAAGAAGTTCGGCTCCGAGCTCAGGACGCCGAACGACCTCTCGGTGCCGCAATATGAAGGCATCTATCTCTACAAGGCAGCGGTCGAGAAGGCCGGCTCCACCGACACGGCAGCGGTGCTTGCCGCCCTGCCGCAGGTCTCCTTCACCGGCCCGCGCGGCGTCAACATCATGAACAAGCAGCATCATGCGCCGCTCACCATGTATCTGGGCCAGGTGCAGGCCAATGGCGCGGTGAATGTCGTCGCCACCTTCAAGGATGTCGATCCGGGCGAGCAGTGCCCGAATCTCTAGGCTGCTCACGCTGACTGCTCCTCCGGCCTTGTGCCGGGGGAGCCTTACGGCGCCCTTCAGAATAGATCGAGTCTGCTGCAATATGCCCTGCGGCGTCCATCTCCGGCGGGCGCCCCAGTGCGAGGAAACCAGATCCATCGTGGTTTTACTGCGAGACATGCTTTGATCCTCTTGCTCGACATCATCACCACTGCCGCCATTCTGTTCATCGTGGCGGCCGGGCTGCTCGCGATCTTCGGGGTGCTGAAGATCATCAACTTCGCCCATGGCGCCTGGCTGACGGTCGGCGGCTACTGCGTCGTCGTCACCACGAGCCTCGGCCTGAGCCCGTGGTTGGCCTTGCCCCTCGCCTTCGTCGTCGGCGCGGCGCTCGGCGCCCTGACCGAACTCTTCATCGTGCGCCCGCTCTATCGCCGCCCCCTCGATGCCATACTGGCAACCTGGGGCCTCGGCATCGTCATCGGCCAGCTCATCACTCTATGGTTCGGCCGCGACATGCAGATGATCCCGAGCCTGCTCACGGGCACGATCGACGTCTTCGGCGTCAGCTATTCCTTCTATCGCCTCTTCACCATCATCGCCGCCCTCGCGATCGGACTGGCTTTCGCCTTGCTGCTCGACGGCACGCGCCTCGGCCTCTCGGCTCGCGCCGTGATCATGAACGAGACCCTGGCGCGGGCGCTCGGCATCGACACCGCCAAGGTCAGGCTCGCCACCTTCATGATCGGCACCGGCCTCGCCGGGCTCGCCGGCGTGCTGCTCACCCCGCTCACCAGCGTCGATCCGAATATGGGAGTCGGCTGGCTGATCGGCGCCTTCATGCTGGTCATGGTGGCGGGCTCCTCCTTCGGCGCGCTGGCTTTCGCCTGCCTCGTCTTCGGCGGCGCCCAGGTCCTGGTCTCGACCTTCGTCAGCCCGATCTTCGGCAGCATCACCGTCGCGATACTCTGCGCGCTGGTCCTGCGCGTCAGCCCGAAAGGATTTGCCCGTGAGTAGCGCCGCGGCGCTCCGCCGCCTCGATCTGCGCGCCGTGCTCCTCTTGGGCCTGACCGTGGCCGCCTTGCTGGCGGTGATCTTCGGCCCCATGGTGTTCGACCGCTTCACCCTCAATGTGCTGACCCGCTCGATGATCTACGCCATGCTGGCGGTGACCGTCGACCTGCTCTGGGGCTTCACCGGGGTGCTCACTTTCGGCCAGGCCGCCTTCTTCGGCCTCGGCGCCTATGCGACGGCCATGGTGCTCACCCATATCGGCGCCTCGCCGGCGCTGATGGCGCTGGCCTTCGTCCTCGCTTTTCTCGTGCCCCTGTGCCTGGGCCTTGTCGTCGGCTGGCTCTCTTTCGGCTACAAGGCGACGCCGCTCTATGCGACGGTGGTCTCGCTCGTCGTGCCGATTGTCATCACGCAGCTCGCTTTCTCGGGCGGCCAGTGGACCGGTTCGAGCAGCGGCCTCGTCGGCTATGGCACGTTGCCTCTGAGCCTCGCAGGTTTCTTCCGGCTGTCCGGCATCTGCCTCCTGGTCGTCGCAGCCGCCGCCTTCATCTTCGTGCGCTCGGATGCCGGCAAGGTGTTGATCGCAATACGCGACAACGAGGCGCGCTGCGCCTATCTCGGCCTCGCCCCCGAGCGCATCAAGATCCTGCTCACCACGGTGCTGGCAGGCGTCGCCGGCATCGCCGGCTTCCTCTTTGCCAATGCGACGGGCGTCGTGGCGCCGGAAAACACCGGCTTCGTCTTCGGCACCGAGATCGTCATCTGGACCGCGCTCGGCGGACGCGGCACCATCATCGGGCCGATCTTCGGCGCGATCGGCATCGACTATCTGAGTGCCAATCTCTCGGGTGAGCTGCCGTTCCTGTGGAACCTGATCATCGGCGCCCTGTTCGTCGTCATGATCATCCTCCTGCCGAACGGCCTTGCCGCTCTGGTCGACCGGTTCCTGCCGGGCGGCGATCGCGCCAAGGCTTCGGGCGCGGCCGCGATCTTCGGCAATGCCGGCACCGCCGCCGAAGGAAGCTTCAAGGAAAAACCGCTGCTGCAGGTCAAGGACTTGAGCAAATCCTATGGCGCTCTCAATGTGTTGAAGGGCCTCGACCTCGAGGTCAGGCCGGGTGAACTCGTGAGTCTCGTCGGCCCCAACGGCGCCGGCAAGACGACGGTCATGCGCTGCCTGAGCGACGGCACCGAGGCGACGGGCGGCACGATCGTCATGGCCGACCGCACTGTCGCCGGCCTGACGCCGAACGAGATCGTGGCGCTCGGCGTGGGGCGCAAGTTCCTGGTGGCGAGCGTCTTCGACAGCCTGAGCGTCGCCGACTGCCTGCGCCTGGCGCGCGCCAGGCGCCTGGCGCCCAGCCCGTTGCGCCGCTCCAGCGACCTCGACCTGCCGCCCGCCGCAGCCGACATATTGAAGCTCACCGGCCTCGACCGTCTGCTCGACCAGCCGGTGTCGCTGCTCTCGCATGGCATGAAGCAGAGTCTCGAGCTCGCCATGGTCGTCACCCTGGAGCCGCGCCTCATATTGCTCGACGAGCCGACCGCCGGCCTCACCAAGACCGAGCGCACCACCATCGGCGGCATCCTGCAGAAGCTCACGGGGGAGCTCGGCCTCGCCATCATCCTGGTCGAGCATGATCTCGATTTCGTGCGCCAGATCTCCTCCCGCATCGTCGTGCTGCATCAGGGCCGCCTGGTGCTCGACGGCACGGTCGACGACGTGATCAATTCGGAGGTGGTGAAGACGGTCTATTCGGGAGGCGCCCATGTATGACGCGCATGCGCCGTCACACCCGAAGCTCGCGCTGACCGAGATCTCGGCGGGCTATGGCGCGGTCGACATCATCAACGCTTTGTCGCTCTCGGTGGCGGCGGGCGAGATCTTCGCCCTCATGGGCAAGAACGGCATGGGCAAGACGACGCTGCTCAAGACTATCCTGGGCTTCGTCGCCTTGCGCGCCGGCGAGATCCGGCTCGACGGCGTCTCGATCGTCGGCACGTCGCCGGCTTCGCTCATCGCCTCGGGGATAGCCTATGCGCCCCAGGAGCATGCCTTGTTCCAGGACCTGACGGTGCGCGACAATCTGAGACTCGCTCTGCGCTCCGATGCGGGCCTCACGCAGGCCTGCGAGAGCGTCTACCGGCACTTCCCTTTCCTCGCGGATCGGCTCGGCCAGAAGGCCGGCACCTTGTCGGGCGGCGAGCAGAAGATGCTGATCCTGGGCCGCGCTCTGATGCTGAAACCCAAGCTCCTGCTCATCGACGAGATCTCGGAGGGGCTGCAGCCCACGGTGGTCGAGAAGATCGCGGCGGCGCTCAAGGAGGAGCGCCGCCTCAACCGCACCACCATCCTGCTGGTCGAGCAGAACCTCGATTTCGCGCTGGGCGTCGCCGACCGCTGGGCGGTGCTGAAGCTCGGCCAGATCGACGATACGGGCGATGTGGCGGCGGGCTCGCGCGGCCGCATTCTCGAGCATCTGAAGATCTGACGCCGGGGAGATGGATCCCGTGTATTTCGATCTCGATCTCCTCTCCGAAAAGAGCCGCTACAAGCTGCTGGTGGCGACCGTGGTGCCGCGGCCGATCGCGCTGGTGGTGTCGCAGGACAAGGAGGGCAGGCTCAATGCCGCGCCCTTCTCCTGGTTCAATGTCGTGTCGAGCGAGCCGCCGGTGGTGGTTCTGGGCATCGCCGCGCGTCTGCCGGAAGCCCGCACCCATGGCGGCGCCGAAGAGAAGGACACGCTCGCCAATATCCGCGCGACGGGTGAATTCGTGATCAATCTGGTGAGCGCCGACATCGCGGCACAAGCCAATATCGCCGAGGGCGACTATGGCCCGACCGTCGATGAACTGCAGAAGGCCGGGCTGCATCCCGTGCCGAGCCGCAAGGTGGCACCGCCGCGCATCGCCCAAAGCCCGGTGGCGCTCGAATGCCGGACATTCGAGATCGTGCCCTTGTCCCCGACCAGCGCCGTCGTGCTCGGCCGCGTCTTGGCCATGCATATTGCCGATGACTGCCTGCTCGACGCCGAGCGCCACTATGTCGACACGCCGAAGCTCGACCTCGTCGGCCGCATGCATGCCGCCGGCTGGTATGCGCGCACAAGTGACCTTTTCCATTTGGACAAGGTCGGCGCGAGTTATTATGCGAGCGAGGCCGGGCCTCGTGATATTCCCGTTAAGTAGCTGAAAAAAATATATTTTTTACATTCTGAAAAGTTGAATCCGTAACCGGATTACGATATACTCCCAGGCATGGACCGCACCGCAGCGCGCCGAGTGAAGAAGTACCGTATCCGCCAGAAGGCGGATCGCGGCATCACGCGCGTCGAGGTCCAGGTTCCGGACGCGGTTGCCGACAACATCAAGATGCTGGGCAGCAAGCTCAGGACCGCGTTCAAGCATGCTGGCGCCGCGGCCCGGCAAATCGAATTCGTCCTGGGAACGATCAACGCGCCGCGCCGGCAGCCGATCGATGCCCAAAGTCTCATCCATTGCTTGACGACGCTCGCGCCGCAGGCACGCTGGCGCCCGCATATGGAAGCGCTGTTCGACGAAGTGTCGGCGGAAGCCCTTCATGATCTCGTCTTGGCTAAAGTCGTCACGTTCGAAGACCTGTACAGGGCAGCCCGCAACTGGGGAGTGAGCCATGCCGCGAACGTCGCCTGGATCAGGGAAATGGCAGACCTCCGATTGGCAAGGCCTTCTCCGTAGCACTCTTTCACTTCTCGACACGCTGGACGAGAAGCCGGAATGGACATTCGGCGGCGGCACGTCGCTTGCCGTCCAGTACGAACATCGGATCAGTCACGATGTCGATATTTTCGTTCCACATTCACAGACCGTCACCGACTTGTCGCCGGTCCGAAATCCCGCCGTCAGGGCGCTCATCGCCGGGCGGAACTACGAGTTTCCCGACAACTATCTGAAGCTGCAGCTGGAGAGCGGTGAAATCGATTTCATCGTCGGCAGCAGCCGCACGCGCCTGCCAACCCAGCCATGGTCGTTCGAAGGGCGAACGATCCTGATCGACACGCCGTGGGAGACCGCGATCAAGAAGATGTTTCACCGGCCATCGACATTCAAGATTCGAGATGTCTTCGATGTCGCGGCAGTGATCGATCGCGATGGAGGGAAGCTCGAAGCAGCGCTGCCGGAAATCGCCGATCGGCTCGACAAGCTGACGGATCGAATAGACGCGCTCGTGCCGGTTTATGAGCAAGCCGCGCAAGACGACATCAATCCGACCGAGAATGGAAGAAAGTACATGAGCGCCGAGGCCATCGCCTCGGTCCTGGACTTTCTCAGGCGCCACGGAAAGGAGGCGACCTGACAGCGATCAGCCGGTTCCGGCGGGCACGCTCAGGCTTTTCTATTTCGCCGACCAGACGGCGAGCTCATAGCCGTCCGGATCCGTGAAATGGAAGCGCCGGCCGCCTGGAAACGTGAAGATCGGCTTGACGATGCCGCCGCCTGCTTTCTCGACACGCTTGAGAGTCGCTTCGATATCATCGGCATAGAGGATGACGAGCGGTCCGCCGTCCGGGCGCGGTGGTGCCAGCGTGGTGAAGCCTCCGGTCAGGCGGCCGTCCCCGAACTCGCAATAGTCGGGCCCGTAATCCTTGAACGTCCAATCGAAGGCCGCGCCGTAGAAGGCCCGCGACCGCGCGATGTCCTTCACGTTGAATTCGACATAGTCGATCTGCCGGTCATTATGCTGTGCGGGCATTCAGCGATCCTCCATCGTCAGGGGTGATCAGACACACGGCGATGGTACACCATCCTCTCCGCGCTTGCGATCACCGCCGGAAAGCCTTCAGCCGCGCGATGCGCCGCCGGCCCTCGGCGGTCTCGCGCATGGCGAGGAAGTCGGTGAAGGTGAAGACGCAGACTCCGTCCGCTGCGCTCGCCTCGATTCGCCCGACGATGTCGAGGAACTCCTCGGTGGTTATGCAGGCGGCACGCCCACGGCCCTTATGCATGCCTTCGAGATAGAGGGCGCTGCCCTGGATCGTGCAGACCGTGGTGGACCCACTGCGCCGCTTGATGTCCGCAGCGATCGCGGCCGGCCATTCCGGCCCCCGCCGCAGGATCTGGTGATAGCCCATGACCTCGAACACGTCGGCGACCTCCTCGAGTTGCGACGGGCTTTGGCCGAACACCTCCTCGGCCACATTGTCGAAATCATCGACGAAGAAAGGCAAAGTGTTGATGGCTATCCTGATGTCGGGCTTGATCGCGCGGAGCGCGGCGCGGATCGCTCCGACGGCGCGATTGGTCATCGCGCATTTCCAGTCGCGCCAGGCCGCTTTGTGGCGGGCCGCGATCATCGCCGCGGCCCTGACCGGATCATTCACCGGTATGTCGACGCCCGTGTCCTGGCGGAAGCGCGTCAGCGTCTCGGGTCCATAACAATAGTCCGGCATCTCGGCCCGCTTCACGTCGGGCAGCCAGATCTCCCAGAAGCCCGGCCAGCGGATGAAGCCCATATGCACGCCGTCGGGCGCGAGCGTGCGCGCCGCCGCCTCGAGCAGCGTCAGCTTATGCGCGATATTGGCGGCGCGATCGGGCGGCAGGCCGATATACCAGTCGGTCTTCTCTTCCCGGCGGCCGAACTGATCGACCGGCAGGAGATCGCGATGGCCGGCGATGAAGCTCGGATCGAATCCGATATTGAGGCTGGCGAAATAGGCGATCCCGCGCGCGGCAAGAGCGTCGCGGAAGGCGCGGTCGTCGAGGGTGGCGAAGCGCGCCCGCTCCTCGGCGCTCACCTCGCTCTCGATCGCGGTGTCCTGCATCGGCAGGAGCTTGCTCTGCGCCATCACATAGGTGACGCCCATATCCTTCAGGATGTCGGCGGCCTGTTCGGGCTCGAGCCGGTGCCGGAGGTACCAGACATTGTCATAGATCTTCATTCCGACGCGCGGATCGAACATGGCACGGACCTTTTCAGAGGGAATGGGCCGGCCGGGCGTGCCGGCCGGCTGTTGTCAGACGACGCTCACCATTCGCCTTTGAAGTCGTTCACATTGGCGCTGGTGATCTTGGGCATCGGGATGATGTTGCGCTTCTCGGGCAGAGCCTCGCCCTTGGCGAGCTTGAGCGCGAAATCGAGCGCCTGCTTCGCATCGGTGGTCGGCGACTGGTCCATCGTGCCATACATCAGGCCTTCGCGGATCGCCTTCAGCCCGTTGATCGTGCCGCCGGTGCCGACGACCTTGATGTCGGACCGTCCAGCCGCCTTGAAGACTTCCGCCGCCGCCGCACCGGTGTTGTCATCCTGCGCGAACACGCCCTTGAGCGTGTCGCCATGGGCGGTGAGGAAGGCTTGCGCCACGTCCTTGGCCTTGACCGGATTCCAGTCCGCCGTCTGCGCGCCGATAATGGCGATCTTGGAATTGAGCTTGGCGAGACCGTCCTTGAGACCCTGCGTGCGCAGCAGCGTCGTGCTTTGGCCGGGCGAACCTTCGATGACGGCGATCGAGCCTTCGCCGCCCAGGGCCTCGTGCAGCAGTTCGGCCGCGATCACGCCCTGCACATAGTCGTCCGGTCCGGAATAGCCGGCGAGCAGCGCCTGGCCGGGCTCGGACGGCTCGTTCGACACCGCGAGGATCGGGATGCCGGCGTCATGCGCCTGCTTGAGCGCCGGAACGACGGCATTGCCGTCGAGCGAGGTGACGAGCAGCACATTCACCTTGCGGTTGACCAGCGTCGCGATATCGCTGCTCTGCTTGGCGATGTCGCCATCGGCGCTGAGCGTCACCACTTCGACGCTTTCGGTGCTCTTGGCATTGGCTTCGAGCGCATTGGTGACGGCGGCGATATAAGGCCAGCCGAGATTGGGCTGCGAATGGCCGATCACGATCTTATCGGCTGCATGGGCGTTCGATGCGGCCATCAGCCCCAGAGCGAGCGCCGCGAGCGCGGCGCCTTTGAGAGATTTCAGTACAGACATCACACTTTCCTCCACACTTTTTGACTTCACTGGCCGGAACGCCGGCCCCGGCGGCTTCTCTTCTTCAACGCGGCCGCGAGCGCACGAGTAGGCCCTCCGCCACGACCAGGGCGAACAGCAAGGCGCCGATGGTCATGCGCTGGTAGTAGGAGGGCACACCCAGAAGATTCATGACGTTGATCAGGCATCCGACGAACAGGAGCCCGGCGAGCGCGCCGAGGATCGAGCCCTCGCCTCCGCGCAAGGAAGCGCCGCCGATGAGCGCCGCCGCCGCCGCGGTGAGCGGCGTCATCTCGCCGATGATCGGCGAGCCGGTGCCCAGCCGCGCCGCGAGCAGAAGCCCCGCGACGCCGGCAAGCACGCCCGACAGCACGTAGCATTCGATCTTGAGGCGGTTGACGGAAAGGCCCGACATGCGCGCCGCGCGCTCATCGGCACCCAGCGCATAGACATGGCGGCCCCAGGGTCGGTGATAAAGCAGCACATGCGCCAGGATCATGATCGCGATCATGATCATGAAGGCATGCGGCAGGGGCCGGCCCTGACCCAGCGCCAGGAAGGTGTCGTCGAGGCTGACGACCGGGCGCGTGTCGGTGTAAGCGAGCGTGGCGCCCCGCACCATGACCATCACGGCCAGCGTAGCGATGAACGGATTGATCCTGAGCCGTGTCACCAGCGTTCCACTCAAGCAGCCGCTGATCGAGCCCATGACGGCGGCGCCGAGAGCCGCGGGCACGAGCCCATAAGGCAGCAGCACCACGGCGGCGACGCCGCCCATCGCCATCACCGCGCCGACCGAGAGGTCGAAGCCGCCGGCGATCATCACGATGGTCATGCCGGCAACGATGATCCCGTCGGTCGAGATCGATTCGGCGAGCGTGCGCAGATTGCCCATCGACCAGAAGCCCTCGACGAAGCTCGCCAGGATGAGAAGCGGGATCAGCGGCGGCTTGACGAAGAGCCGCAGCAGGACGGGCGACAGGTCGCGCCTCATGCTCCGCTCCTCGCCCGCTGCCAGGAATAGAAGGCGACGGCCGCCGTCAGCACCACGCCCTGGACGAGGAGCTGCGCCGGATATTGGTAGTTGTTGATCGTCATCACATTGGTGATGACGGCCAAGACCAGGATCGCCGCCGCGGTGTCGGCCGGCCGTCCTATGCCGCCGGTGAGGCTGGTGCCGCCGAGCACGGCGGCGGTGAGGGCAGGAAACTCATAGCCGCGGATCGCGGTCGGATCGACATGGCCGACCAGCGAGGCGATGAGCACGCCGGCGAGCGCCGCCAGCATGCCCGATATCGTGTAAGTGGCGACGCCGGTGCGCGTCACGGCGATGCCGGCGCGGCGCGCGGCCTCCCGGTCGCCGCCCAGCGCATAGACATGCCGCCCAAAGACCGTCTTGCTCATCACGATGGCGAGGATGATGACGAGGGCCGCGAAGATATGGACGGAGAAGGGCACGCCGAAGAGCCGCGCGGTGGTGAGCGCGGTGAAGACGGGATCGATGGCGTCGGCGCGCACATGCTGGCCCCTGACCAGCGCCAGCACCGCGCCCACCACCAGGAACTGCATGCCTATGGTGGCGACGATCGAATTCGCGCCGGCGCGATAGACCGCGAGGCCATTGACGACGCCGATCGCGGCGCCTGCCAGCACCGGCAACACGATCGCCGCGAGCGTGCCCGTCCCGCCGGACGGATCGAGCAGCAGCGCCATGACCGCCGCCATCATCACCGTGGCGCCGGTCGACAGGTCGAATTCGCCGCCGATGAGCACAATGGTCATGCCGAGCGCCACGATGCCGGTGATGACGCCCTGCTGCAGCACCGCGGCGAGATTGGCCGGCGTGAGGAACGGTCCCGACCACAGGGACGCGGCGGCGACCAGAACAAGGAGCACTGGCCAGATCGGCGTGATCAGACGGACAGGCAGACGCTGGGCGACGCTGCCGCTCATGGCGAGGCGCCGCTCTCGGGCAAGAGCTTGCGGCCGCGGATGATCATGTCGACGACCTCGTCCTCATGCGTGTCCCTGGCGCGGAGGGAGCCGGCGATCTCGCCGTTCTTGAGGACGACGATGCGGTCGGCGATGCGAAGGACGTCGCGCACATCATGGCTGATGAGCAGGATGCCGATGCCCTGGTCGCGCAGGCGGCGGATCAGCGTGCCGACCTGCGCCGTCTCATGCGGCCCCAGGGCCGCGGTCGGCTCGTCCATGATCAGGAGCCGGACCTTGAAGTGGATAGCGCGCGCGATGGCGATGGCCTGGCGCTGGCCGCCCGACATCTGGCGCACCGGACGCTCGATATCGGTGAAATTGGGATTGAGATCCCGGATCGCCTGCGCCGCTTCACGCGCCATGGCCTTCTTGTCGAGGAAGCCCAGCCGCGTGCGCAGTTCGCGCCCGAGAAAGAAATTCGCCGGCGCGTCGAGATTGTCGGCAAGCGCCAGCGTCTGATAGATCGTCTCGATGGCATGGCGGCGGGCATCGCTGGGCGACGCGAAAGCGACCGGCGCGCCATTGACTTTGATCGCGCCCGCGCTCGGCGGAAAGACGCCGGACAGGATCTGCGCCAGCACCGACTTGCCGGCGCCATTGTGGCCGACGAGGGCCACGACCTCGCCGCGCTGGATGGTGAGATCGACGCCCTTCAGCGCCCGGACACCCCCGAAATTCTTGGTTATGCCGATCAGATCGACCAGCGCGCCGTCCGTCATCGCTCCCTCCCACACAATAAAGAGTAGGAAAAGCGCTTTGACGAGTCAATAAATCAATTTCATTGTTTTACTTTAATCGCGTAAGCTGAGGCCATGCCTGATGGAGTCCCCAGCCCTCGCCCCGGTTTCACCGCCAATTCCGCCAGCCGCGTGCGCCATCACAACCGCCGTGTCCTGCTGCATGCCTTGCGCCTTGAGGGAAGCCTGTCGCGCGCCGAGCTTGCCCGCGCCACCGGCCTCACCCCCCAGGCGATCGCCAACATCGTCGATGATCTCATCGGCGCGGGGCTGGTGCGCGAGGCCGGCCGGCGCAAGGCGAAGCGCGGCCAGCCGCCGATCGAGATCGAGATCGCCAAGGACGGCGGCTATGCGCTCGGCATCCGCATTGATTCTCGCCATTTCCATGCGGCGGCCGCCGATCTCGGCGGCGACATCATCGAGACCCGCGAAGGCCCCGCTCCGGCGCAAGGCGACTGGCTCGACTTTCTGGGCGACATCTATGCCGATTTCGCCGGGCGCCACGGCGCCGAGCGGTGTCTGGGCCTGGGCCTGGTGACGCCCGGCCCCTTCGACGTCACCTGGCCGGGCGTGCCGACGCCGGGCGCGGTGCCGTCCTTGCAGAGCCGGGCCATCGCCGAGGCGCTGGCCGAGAAGATAGGCACCGACGTGCTGCTCGAGAATGATGCAACGGCGGCGGCCCTGGGCGAAAAACTCTATGGCGAGGCGCTGAGCCTCAACGACTTCTTCTATGTGTTCGTCGGCGAAGGTGTCGGCGGCGGCATCGTCATCCGGGGCGAGCCCTATCGCGGCAATCGCGGCAATGCCGGCGAGTTCGGCCATGCCATCATCGACCCGCAGGGGCCGCGCTGCTATTGCGGCAACCGCGGCTGCCTTGGCGAATATCTTTCATTGAGCGCCATGCGCCGCGATCTCGCGCGGGCCGAAGCCGAGGGGAAAGATGCCGACGAGGCGCGCGCCGACTGGATCAGGCGCGCCGCCGAGGCCCTGTCGACCGGCCTCACCACCATCGAGAACCTGTTCGATCCGCAGCGCATCATCCTGGGCGGCGCCGCCCCCGTCGCGGTGCTCGAAGCGCTCGCCGGCCATTTGCGCGCGCTCAGGCCCTCGGTGCGCCAGGATTTCGGCCAGGACCGCCTGCGCCTGAGCACGCTCGGCGAAAGGAGCGCGGCGCTCGGCGCATCCGCTCTGCCTATCCTCGCGGCGACGACATCGGGTCCGGCTTGAGGAAAAGCCGCCTTCGCATCAAGCGTCGATCCACGGCAGTGACGCCGGGGACGCGGCCGAGAGCAGATCGGCCCCCTTCGCCGTCACGACGAAATTCTCCTCGACGCCGAGGAAGCCGTCATCGCGCGCCACCGCCGGCTCTATGGCGAGTGTCATCCCGACCGCAAGAGGCGTCTCGTTCGCGTCGACGACCGAGGGCGGCTCCGCCAGATCGGCGCCGATGCCGTGGCCGACGCGCGTCGCGGCACCGAGCTCGAGACCCTCGCGCGCGAAGATGCGCCGGCAGACCCGCATCAGCTCGGCAATGGGCAGGCCCGGGCGTACGGCGGCGAGCATGGCCTGGCAGGCTTCATGAGCGACCGCGTAAAGGCGTTGATGCTCCTGGCTCGGCCGGCCGATGGACAGAGTGCGCGTGTAGTCCGCCCAGTATCCTTTGCGCGAGACGCCGGTGTCGGCCCACAGCAGGTCGCCCGGCGCGAGCCGCCGGTCGGTCGGCCCGCCGATCCGCCGGTAATTGCCGGGGCCCGAATGAATGGCGCCATAGCGCGGGCTGTCGGCGCCTTGCGCGACCAGCGAGGCGACCAGCGCGGCATGCACCTCGCTCTCGCGGATGCCGGGCCGCGCCGCCGCGAGCATGTGCTCATAAGCGCGTCCGGTGATGCCGCCGATCTCACGCAGATAGGCGATCTCGCGCTCGGATTTGATCGAACGGACCTGCCACAGGACCGCTGCTGCATCCACCCAATGGGCTTGCGGCAGGCGCGCTCTGAGCGTCTCGAAGCCGAGATAGCTCAAGCCCAGCCGTTGCTCCTCGCCGAGCTCGCAGCCGATGCGCGCCGCTGCGAGCCCGCGCTCGCGCAAGACGTCGGCGGTGACCGCGAGCGCCTCGCTTTCGAGCCCGGTATGGATGCGGATATCGGGCACAAAGGAAGCGGCACGCGCCTGGCCTTCCTGATTGCGCGAGACGATGACCACCGGCTCGCCGCTCGCCGGCAGGATCATGGTGATCGGCCGCGCCCGTGTCACGAAGGACGGCGTGTTGAGGCCGCTGAAATAGACATGATTGGTTTCGCTGGTGAGCCACAGCGCGTCGATGCCGGCCGTGGCCATCACTTGACGCGCCCGCTCGGCACGTGCCGTGAACTCGGCTTCGGGAAAGAGCGCCAGCCGGCCGCGCGCCTCAGGAAGCGGATACGCGCTCATGGACGGTAGCTCCGGCCGCTGCGCGCGGCATCGAGCACATGCTGGATTGCGAGACCATCGGCGAAATCCGCCGCCGCCTCAGGCGCCCGGCCCTCCGGCAAGGTCAGCGCCAGCGCTTCCACCAGCCGCTGGAAAGCCGGGGTGAAGGTGTCGTTCTTCGCCCATCCGATGAGGGAGGGCCGGGTCTCGGCGACCGTCAGCTCCTCGGGCCCGCCGGCGCCGCGGCAGCCCCACAGCCGATCCTCGGCGTCGAGAGCCAGGGAGCCCGCCGAGCCATGCAGCTCGAGCCGCGGTCCCGACCGGCTGCCGGAGGCGGCGCAGACGATGATGCGGACCTTGGCGCCGTCCGTCATCGTCAAACCGACCTCGGCATGATCATCGGATGTCACTTGCCGCAGGCGGCCCGTCTCGTCCGGGCGCGCGCTGCCAAAGGTCGTCACCGATCCGTCCGCAGCGGCGATCTCGCCCAGATACCAGCGCAGGAGGTCGATCTGATGCGAGGCATATTCACCGAGCATGCCGCCGCCCTCTTCGCGGCTCGACCACCACGACCAGCGCGCCGTCGCCGTATTGCCGGGAGCGAAATGATGATAGAGCGCGTGGCGTGGCGTCCCGATATAGCCGGCGAGGACCAGTTCGCGGATGCGGGCGCGGACCGGGTTGAAGCGGCTCTGATGGCCGAGCACATGCACCTTGCCTGAGGCGCTTGCCGCCTGCAGCATCGCCTGGGCTTCGCCGGCCGACATGGCCATCGGCTTCTCGCACAGGACATGGCAGCCGCGCGCGAAGCCGGCGATGGCGAGCTCGGCGTGATAGCGCGGCGGCGTCGCGATGGTGAGGATGTCGAGCGTCTCGCGCGCGATGAGCTCGTGCGGCGATGCGTAGCGCGCAGCGACGCCTTGCGCTTGCGCGACCGCCTCGCAGACGGCGCCATTGGGATCCGCCACCGCCACCACCTCGAAGGCGGCATGGCCCTGGAACGCGCGCACATGCACATCGCCCATGAGGCCGAGACCGATGACGCCGACGCGATAGATCATGCCGCGGCTCCGCCGCTGAGTATCTGATCGGCATAGGTGAAGAGCGCCGGCAGGCCGCCGCTGTGGAGGAAGACCACGGGCCGGCCGGCTGGCAGATGCCCGGCCTTGCCGGCGGCGATGAGACCCGCCATGCCCTTGGCCGTGTAGACCGGATCGAGCAGCACGGCGTCACTGCGCAAAGCCAGCCGCAAGGCGTCCGCCGAGGCTTCGCTCTGCACGCCATAGGCCGGTCCGCCCTGCTCCAGGACATGGAAATCGTCGGGCCCGAGAGGCGAAGCAAGTCCGAGCCTTTCGCCGGTCTTCGCCGCCAGCGCCGCCAGACGGTCGCGCAGATCCGGCATTTGCGGGCGCCAGGACACCGCGGTCACCGACCAGTCGAGCCCGAGCCAGGCGGCGGCGAGCTTCAGTCCCACGAAGGTGGCGCCCATCGAGGCCACGAAGATGGTCGCCGGCCCCGACGGCAGTTGCTCGACCAGCTCGAGCGCGCATTCGGCATAGGCGACCGCCGCCAGAGGATGCACGGAGGAATGGAGCACATAGGGCTTGCCGCCCCGCGCGCGTTCGCGTGCCGCGATCCGGTCCATGGCGCCGGCCATGGCCTCGCGGTCGTCGAGGCCCGCATCCTCGTCCACCCATTCGATCTCGGCGCCCAGCGCCTGGGTGATCAGGAGGTTGCCGGTCGCCGGCGCGCCGAAGCCGCCGGACCGCAGCACCATGATGGGCCTGAGCCCTCCCCGGATGGCCGCGGCGGTGCATTGCCGCGCATGGTTCGAATGGCCGACGCCGCCGCCGGCGATGAAGATGTCGCAGCCTTCCGCCAGCGCCTCGCCGATCAGGAAGTCGAGCTCGCGCACCTTGTTGCCGCCGAAGACGAGGCCGGTCATGTCGTCGCGCTTGAGCAGCAGCCTATCGCAGCCGATCGCGGCGGCGAGCCGCGGCACGCTTTCGACGGGCGTCGGCAGCAAGGCGATCTTCTGACGCGGAAGTGCCGCGATGCGCCGGCGAAGCTCTGCGGGAGTGATCATGGCGTCAGCCGCGCGCGGTCGTGGCCACAGCTTCGATCTCGACCTGGAAGCCCGGTCGGGCGAGCGCCGCTACCACGACGGTGCTGCGCGCCGGCAGCCAGCTGCCGAAGACCTCGGCATAGACGGCGTTCATCGTCGCGAAATCGCCCTGCGCCGTGAGGAACACGGTCGTCTTGACGACGCGGTCGAGGCTGCTCCCCGCCGCGACGAGCACGCGCTCCAGGTTCTTCAGGACCTGGCGCGTCTGGGCCGCGACATCCGTACCGACGAGCGTGCCGGTCGCTAGGTCCACCGGCACGCAGCCCGAGACATGGACGGTCGTGCCGTCGATGACGGCCGGGACCAAAGGCGATCCCGATCGATATGTTCCTTCGAGATGGACGGCGCGCAGTTTTGTCATTCGGATCAGGCTCCCTGTCGGCGTGAAGTGATGTCGAGGTGGAACATGCGGGCGGCATTGCCGCCGAGGATCGCCGGGAGATCGCCCGGCGCGATGAAATCCATGTGGCGGCGCATGGCGTCGAGCGATTGGCGATAGGTGCCGTGCGCCAGCGCATGCGGATAGTCGGTGCCCCACAGCAGGCGCTTGGCGCCGAAGGCCCGATAAGCATCGCGGATCAAGGGCTGGAGATCGGGGAAAGGAAAGCCCTCCGCGGAGAGTTCGGTGAAAGCGGAGACGCGCAGATGGACATTGGCGCAGCTCGCGAGCGCGAGAAGATCGGCGATCGCCGGCGCGGGCGTGGTTGCGCCGCACAAACCAAGATGGTCGACGACCAGTGTCGTGTCCGGATGCTGCGCCGCGAGCCCGCCGAGCGCGGCGAGGCGTGGCGGATCGACCAGGAAGCTGACGGAAATGCCAAGCACCGCCGCCTGCGTCAGCACGGCGCCGGTATGGGGGGCGGCGAGCCGGTCCGGAGTGTCGGCGAGAGCGATGAGGCGGACACCGCGGAAGCCGCGCCGCGCGAGGCCCGAAAGCGCCGCGGCAGCATCGCGCTCATGCGGATCGACCAGGCAGATGCCGGCGATGCGGCCGGCATGCCGCGCGAGGACGTCCGCCAGATAGGCATGATCATAGCCATAGGCGCGCGGCTGCACGGCGATGGCGCCGTCGATGCCCGCCTGGTCGAGATCGGCGATGAGCCGCTCGGCCGACCTGTCGTCCTGAGGCCGTTCGACATTGTCGAGCGGCGCCCACGGATAGCGCGACGAATCCCCGCTCCACACATGCACCGATGCGTCGACGATCATGCGCGGCGCATCGTCAGGCGGCCTCCGGCCGGCGCAGGAACGGGCTCGGCGCCAGCTGCCGCTCATGCACGACGCGCACGCCGTCGCGATAGACGGAACGCACCTTGAGCAGAGCGGCCGGGTTTTCCTGCAGCATGCCCGACACCAGCAGGAGGTCGGCGCGCTTGCCGGGCGCGATCGTGCCGAGCTCATGGGCAAGGCCGATGCCTTCGGCGGCAAGGCCGGTGGCGCGCCAAATGACTTCCTCGATGGCGATGCCGAGATAGTCGTGCGCCTTGAGCAGCAGGCTCGGGAAGGTCCCGACCAGCGGGCCGATCTCGTCGCTGGTGAAGAATATCTTGACCCCGCGCCGGCGCATGTCGTCGAGCAGTTCCCATCTTGTGCGCGGGCCGTTCTCCCATTCTTCGGCGGACGCGTCGGCTTCGGCGAGCGGCCGCCATCCACCCTCGATATTGAGGTCGACGAAGACCCCGCGCTCGGCCATCTCGTCGGACAGCCGCGCGTCATATTCGATCCGCCCTTCCGCGGGGGCGAGCCAGTTGCAATGGGCGATGACGTCGACGCCGGCCCGCACTGCGTTGCGGATGCTTTCGGTGGCATTGGCATGGGCCAGAACCGGCAGGCGCAGCCGATGCGCGTCCTCGACCGCATAGCGCAGTTCCGCTTCGGAATATTGCGCCCGGCGCCGGTTGGTCTCGGGATCGATGCTGCCGCCGCTCGCCATGATCTTGATGAGGTCGACGCCTTCGGCGGCGAGCCGGCGCACCCATTTGCGCAGCTCATCGGCGGTGTCGGCGGTCTCGCCGAGAAAGGTGGCGTGGCCCGCGGTGGTGGTGATGCTGGGCCCGCAGGTCTGCAGCCGCGGCGCCGTGTGCAGGCCTTCCGCCAGCGCGCGCTTGAAGGCGATCGTCACGCCGAGCGGGGCGCCGGCGTCGCGTATGGTCGTAATGCCGGCGAGCAGGGCGGCATGGGCGCTGCCGAGCATCCAGGCCATCAGCCGGTCGCGGTTGCGTTCCGCTTCGATCTCGGCGGCGCTGCGCCAGCCGATATGCAGATGGCCGTCGATGAGGCCGGGCAGCAAGGTGGCGTCGCGCGCATCGACGACCGTCGCGCCGGCCGCGTCCGGACGCGCCCGGATGTCCTGCGACGCGCCGATGGCGGCGATCCGCTCGCCGACGACGAGGATGCTCTGCCCCGGGCGGGCGCGGGCGCCCGTGCCGTCGAGCACCGCGCCCGCGTCGATGATGAGCGGCCGCGTCGGCTTGTTGTCCTGGGTGGTGATCGTCATTCCGTTACTCCGAGCTTGGCCATGCGGGCGAGCAGGCGTGCGCCCGATCCGCGAATATGTTCATCGACCGCCGCCGCCGCGAGATCCGGATCGCCGGAATAGAACGCCTCGATCAGCGATTCATGCGTGGCCGCCTGTTTCCCGACGCCGGCATTGTATATGCGCGACTGCAGGATGAATTGGCGCGAGCGGATCTGGATATTGGCCAGGAGCTCGCTCAGCATGGTGCGCCCCGATGCCGCCGCCATGACGGCATGGAGGGCGAGGTCGGCTTCGACGGTCTCGAAGGCGGACCCCGTCTCGTCGGCGCGCTTCAGCCTTTCGAAGGCGAGGCCCACCTGCTCGCGCACCTGCGCCGTGACCCGCTGCTCGCGCACCGCGATGGCGAGCGCATGCGATTCGAGCAGCGCCCGCAAGTCGACGATCTCGCGCGCCCGGCCCGCCGACAGCTTGGGCACGAAAGCGCCCTTGTGGGTGATGATCTCGACCAGTCCGAGCTCGCTCAATTTGCGCAAGGCCTCGCGCACCGTGCCGCGCGACGTTTGCAGCTCGGCCGCGAGCGTCATTTCCGGCAGCGCGCTGCCCGGGGCGTAGCGGCCGTCGAGGATCATGTCGCGGACATGGATCACCACCGTCTCGGTGAGCGTGTCGGGGCGCTGCAGCCCACTCGCTATATGCCCGCGCAAAGAGGAATTGTCGGACAATGATCTATCATCTTCTATAGATTTATTCGGTGACATCGCGGTTCCAAAATTCTCTTTCAGTCGATTGTCGGACAATAGACTAGACACCTCCACTTGTCCAGTGTACAGTCGCGGCATCAACAGGGAGGAAAGAAATGACCATCGCAAAATTGCGTTCTGCCGCCATGAAGGCCGGATTGGGAGTGGCCATGGCCGCCCTGGCCGTATTCGCGAGCGCTGCCGCAGAAGCCGGTGAGGCGCTCGACCGGGTGCGCGCCAACGGCATCAAGATCGCCTATTCCAAGGAAGAGCCCTGGGCCTATCCCGATGCGCAAGGCGCGCTGGTCGGCATGGAAATCGAGATCGCCCAGTCCTGCGCCAAGGAGCTCGGCATCGGCAAGGTCGATTTCATCGAGACCGAATTCGATTCGCTCATACCCGGCGTCGCCGCCGGCCGCTGGGACATGGAGGCGGGCGGAACCAATCTGTCGCCGGAGCGGCTCCAGGTCGCCATCGCGACGCAGCCCATGTACGCCTTCGGCACCAAGCTCCTGGTCAAGAAGGGCAACCCGCTCAATCTCCACAGCTGGGCGGATGTCGGCAAATCCGGCAAGACGATCGGCATCGCCGCCGGCGCCACCGCCCAGACGCTGTCCCTGCTCGACGGCTTCGGCGTCAAATACAGCACCTACCCGACCGTCGACGCCGAGATCGCCGATCTCGTCGCCGGCCGCATCGACGGCGTCGGCAATGCCGAGCTGTCGCTCTTCGCCTATGTCAAGAACAATCCCGACGCCGGAGTCGAGGTGGCGCTTCCGTGGGACTATCAGGGTCTCGGCATCTCGACGCCCGGCCAGTATTTCAACAAACGCGACGTCGATCTGCGCGACGCCTGGAACGACTGCATCAGCGGGTTGAAGACCTCGGGCAAGATGAAGGAGCTCGCCAGCAAATACGGCTTCGATCCGGCCCAGATCCCGCCGGCGGGCCCTGGCGCCCCCTGATGGTTGCGCCAAATCCGAGCCGGCGGGACCGCCCGCCGGCTTTCTGCCATTGAGAGCGTGACATCATGGACCCCACAACCATCGCAGCGCAGCTCCTACCCGCGGGCCTCGTGAACATCGTCGTCACGCTCGTGTCCTTCCCGCTGGCGCTCGCCGTCGCCGTGATCGTCGCCGCCATCCGCCTGCGCCGCGTCCCGCTTCTGTCGCAGCTCTGCGCCGTCTATGTCGACGTCGTGCGCATGACGCCGCTCGTCCTCCACCTCTTCTTCTTTTTCTTCGCTTTGCCGCTGATCGGCATCGTCTTCAGCTCGAACGCCTCGGTCGTCATCGTGATGGCGCTCCATATCGGCGCCTACCAGTCGGAAGTCGTCCGCGCCGCCTATCTTTCGATCCCCAGGGGCTTGCACGAGGCGGCGAGGTGCTGGGCATCGATAGGCTGGTGCGGCTCCGGCGCGTCAGCATCCCCCTGGCGCTGCGCGTCGCCATCCCGCCCTTGGCCAACACGCTGATCGAGATGTTCCGCGCCACCTCGGTCGTCGCCCTCGTGACCATCCACGACATCGTCTACAAGGGCTTCTCGCTCTCCAACAGCATCAACCGGCCGACCGAGATCTTCCTGATGATCGGCGTCTACTTCGCCGTCATCGGCATCCCCGCCGCCTGGCTGATCCGGCGGCTCGAGCGGCGGATGGCCCTGCCATGACATCGGTGCCGCTGACTTTCCTAGACCGCCTGCCGTTCTACATTCCGGGCCTCCTGAAAGGCTGCCTCTACACGCTTTCGGTCAGCGCGGTCGCGCTCCTCATCGCGACCGCCATCGGCATCCTGGTCGCCATGGCCGCGCGTTCCGACAAGCGTCCGCTGCGAGCGGCGATGCGAGCCTATGTCGAGCTTGGGCGCGCCGTGCCGGAGCTCGTGCAGATCTATGTGTGGTATTACCTCCTCGCCAATCTCGGCATCGTCCTGCCGCCGATCGTCGCCGGCATCGTGGCGCTGTCGGTCGCCTTCGGACCGTTTTTCGGCGAGGTGTTCCGCGCCGGCGTCGCCAGCGTCGAGGAAACCCAGTGGGAAGCCGCCCAGGTCCTCGGCATGGAGCGCGCCACCGCCTGGCGCCGCATCATCCTGCCGCAGGCGGTGCGCGCCATCCTGCCGATATGGACGGGCTATGTCATCTCGATGTTCAAGGCGACATCGCTTCTCTCCTTCATCGCCATTCCGGAGCTTTTCGGCGCCGCCAAGGCGATAGCGGCCAGCAATTATCAATATTTCGAGGTCTTCGCCCTGGTCATGCTCCTCTATCTGATGATGGCCTACCCGACCGTCTGGATCATCCGCGCCGTCGAGCATCGGCTCCGCATCGACAAGGAGCCTGCCGAGCTGCGCAACGCCTTGCAGCCGAACGCCATATGAGTGTGCTCGAGATGACGAAGGACAAGGAGATCTCACGGCAGGCCCCGGACGGCGTTCCCGCGGTCCGTCTCACAGGGCTGTCGAAACGCTTCGGCGCGACCGTCGTGCTCGACGACGTCACCCTCGATTTCAGGCGCGGCGAGGCGACCGTCCTCATCGGCGCCAGCGGCTCGGGCAAGACGTCGTTGCTGCGCTGCCTGATCGGCCTGAGCGATCCCGATTCGGGGACCATCGAGATCGACGGTGAGCCTGTGGTCGAAGAGGCCGCAGGCGGCCGATCGCGCCTGGCCGCCAACGGCCGCGCCATCCGCCGCCGCAAGCTCGGCATGGTCTTCCAGTCCTACAATCTCTTCCCGCACCGCACCGCGATCGAGAACATCATCGAGGCGCCCATTTATGCGCGCGGGATTCAACGCGGCGAGGCCATCGCGCGCGCCGAGGAGCTCTTGCGCCAGGTCGGTCTGCTCGATCGCCGGGATCACTATCCCTCGCAGCTCTCCGGCGGCCAGCAGCAACGCGTGGCCATCGCCCGCGCCCTCGCCATGGATCCCGAGGTCATATTGTTCGACGAGGTCACCTCGGCGCTCGACCCCGAGCTCACCGGCGAAGTGCTGACGACCATGTCGGAGCTCGCCCGGACCGGATTGACGATGATCGTCGTCACCCACGAGATGGGCTTCGCCCGCCATGTCGCCGACCGCGTGGTGTTCATGGAGAGCGGCCGCATCGTCGAAGCAGGCCCGCCCGATCAGGTCCTCATGCACCCCGAGCACGAACGCACGCGCCGGTTCCTGAGCAAGGTCCTGCATTTGCGCGAATGACCTTCACAAGCCCGCTTCAACTCCAATCAGAGGTAGCCCGATGACACTCATCCGCTCGCAGGACACACCCGTCTGGGATCATGACGGCTGGCGCATGACCGGTCTCGCCGCGCCGAGCCGCGGCGCCCGCGAGCTGTGCACCTGGCATGTGCGCATGGAGCCGGGCGCCGACGGCCCGCCGCATCGCTGCGACCGCGAGCTGGTAGTCAATGTCCTCGAGGGCATCGTGCGGGTCAGCGTCGACGGCGTCGATACGGATATCGGTGCCGGCGAGGCCTTCGTCATTCCAGCGAATGCCCGGCGCAGCATATCCAATCCGCACAAGCTGCCGGCCGTGTCGCTGAACGCGGTGGCCGCGGGCGTCAAGGTCGAGCGCTTGGACGGCATCGCCTCGAACACACCCTGGCTGCGCTGAGGCCGTCCCTCCTCACGCGGCCTGCAGCCGCCGGCTCGGCAGCGGCGGAAAAGCGAGCGCTATGGCCGCGGCGCCGAGGCCGACGGCCAGCGAGCCGATGAACATCCAGGCATAGCCGCCATAGGTGTCGAAGATGAAGCCGCCGGCGAGCGGCCCGATGGCCATGCCGAGGCTCGACAGCATCGTCACCGCGCCGAACACCGAGCCCATGATCTCCTGGCCGAAATATTCGCGCGCCAGCGTGGCATAGAGCGGCATGACCCCGCCATAGGCGGCGCCGAAGATCACCGCCAGCGTGTAGAACTGGCCGAGCTCGCTGACGGCGAGATAGGCGCCGATGGCGATCGCCTGGATGAGGAGGCCCGCGATCAGCACCGGCTTGACGCCGAGCCGGTCCGCCGCAACGCCGAAGAGCACGCGGCCGCCGAGACCGGCGAGGCCCTCCACGCTGTAGATGCTGACCGCCGCCATCGGCGTGATGCCGCAGATGATGGCATAGCTCACCATGTGGAAGATGGGGCCGGAATGGGCCGCACAGCAGGCGAAGAACGTGAGGCCGAGCACCAGGAATTGCGGCGTGCGCAGCGCCCGAGCCACGGCTCCCTCGGGCGGTCCCGCCGGCGCTTGCGACGCGCCTGAGGCCGCGGCCTCGCGCGGCGCTCCCCGCACGAAGAGGGCCGCGGGAATGAGCAGCGCCCAGGCGCCGATGCCGATGACGAACATCGCGGTGCGCCAGTCATAGGCGGTGATGAGCCAGCGCGCGAAAGGCGAGATGGTGAGCGGCGCCACCCCCATGCCGGCGGAGACCAGCGACACGGCGAGGCTGCGGTTGGTTTCGAACCATCCGGTGACCGTGGCGATCATCGGCGCGAAGAAGGCGCTCGCCGCGAGGCCGACGATGATGCCGTAAGTGAGCTGGAAGACGAGGAGCGACTGCGCCCGGCTGGCCAGCACCAGAGCGAGGCCCAGCAGCAGCGCGCCGATCAGCACCACGATGCGCGGGCCGTAGCGGTCGCTGATCGAGCCCCACAGGAAAGCACCGAGGCCCATGACGATGAAATTGAGCGTCATGGCGCTCGATATGCCGGCGCGCGACCATTGCGTGTCATGCGTCAGCGGGTCGAGGAACACCGCGAGCGAGAACATGGCGCCGATGGCGACACAGGTCATGAGCGCGCCCAAGGCGACGATCACCCAGCGATAGGACGAGTCCATGCTACGCCTCCGGATCTGTTTCGGCGCCGATGGCGCCTGGTGTGGAACATCAAGCGGCTGGTGGTGAAGTGGATCCCATGTGTCTGCGCGATGAGAACAGGAGCTCCACATAGCGGCGCAAATGATCCATGCTCTCATGCGCAGCGCGCGTCCGGCCTTCGCCCTTGGCTATGATGAAGGCGCCCTGGATGACGGTCTGGATATAGCGGGCCAGGCTTTCCGCCCCCCAGTCCGCGACGATCTTGTGGTGCCGCCTCGCCGCCTCGATCAACTCGGTCAGCACCCGCGCATTCTCGGCAATGCTCTCCTGGCAGGCATCGCGCAGGACGGGATGCGTCGCATAGACCTCCTGGATCATCGTGCCGGCAAAGCAGGTCCAGTCGGCGAGCTCGCCGCTCATCATCGACTTGCGCAGGTCGAGATAGGCGAAGAGCCGGTCGAGTGGATCGGCGACGCCGGCGAGAGCCGTCTGTGTGAGGCAGCTCTTCGCCCGCATGCGCCATAGCTCCGCAGCGGCAAGCGCCAAGTCGTCCTTGCTGTCGAAATGGTGGAAGAAGCTGCCCTTGGTCACGCCGGCGGCGGCGCAGATGTCGTCGACCCGCGCGGCGTTGTAGCCCTTGGCCCTCACCACATCGACCGCGGCGGCGAGCAGCTTCGACTTGGAGGGGTTCTCGGCCAGGGCGGTCGCGCTCATGCGAAGACCATACCTACTAGTTGGTATGGAGTCAATCTCGCGGATTTGGGCGCGGCTTCAGGCTCGAGATGACCTCCGAGGTAATCGACCTCGCTACCCGGGCGGTCCAGACTCCGGCCGATCAAAAGACGATGAAGATGAAGGAGAGACCCGTGGCCATCACCTATGTCATCACATTCAACGTCCGGCCCGAACGGCGCGACGCCTTCCTCACGCTGCTCGAGGGCGTGCTCGACGCCATGCGGCATGAGCCGATGTTCCATGAGGCTGTCCTGCATCAGGATCCCGAGACGGCGAACCGCTTCATGCTCTATGAGACCTGGGAAGACCACCAGGACGTGCTGGACGTCCAGTTGCACCGGCCCTACCGCAAGGCCTGGCACGAAGCTTTGCCGACGCTTCTCGATGGCGAGCGCGAGATCGCGATATGGCGCCCCTTGCGCTCCGATCATGCGGCGCGGCTTTCGCAGGCCGGCGCTTCCGCCTACTCCGCCGCGAGTTGATCGAGCGGGCGCACCGGTGTGCGGTGCCAGCCCTCCTCATGGCGCTGCCAATAGGCCTGCTTCAGGGCGAGCGACAGCGGACCCGGCCGGTCATTGCCGAGGATGCGCGAACCGATGCGCGCGACCGGCATGACGCCGCCGGCCGTGGTGGCGGCGAAGACCTCGTCCGCATCCTCGATGACAGCGCGAGGGATCGCCGCGACCTCGGCTTCGATCCCCATCGTTACGCACAGTTCCAGCACCGATTTGCGCGTGATGCCGTGCAGGCTGCCGCGATCCGGGGTGAGCACCCGGCCGTCCTTCACCATGAAGATGTTGAAGCCCGGTCCCTCGGTGACGAAACCCTGCGCGTCGCACAATATCGCCGTGTCGAAGCCGCGGTCATGCGCCTCGAGAAGGCCCGAGGTCAGGTCGCTCCATTGATAGTTCTTGACCGTCGGATCGACCGAGGCGTCGGGCACCCGGGGAATGCCCGCGATCCACAGATGCGCGCCACGTTCCTGCACGTCCTTGGGGATGACGTCAATCCACGGCACCGCATAGGCGATGAAATGATTGTCGCAATCGGCCGGGCGCCGCGACCCGGCGATACGCGGCCGGCCTCGAAGCGCCACCATGGCGACATAGGCGTCGGCAAGCCCCAAGAGCGCCACGCAGCGATGCAGCGCCGTCTCGATCTCGCCGCGGCCTTCCGGCGGGGCGAGCCGGCGCGCCGCCATCGAGTTGAGGAAGCGCTCGAGATGATCGTCGAGCCGGAAGAAGCCGTGCTTGAAGACATGCACGACGTCATAGACGGCGTCCGAGCGGGTGAAGCCCCAATCGGTGACCGGGATGCTGGCCTCGGCGATGGGAACATAGCGGCCGCGCACATAGGCGGCGCCATTGGCGAAGGGTGACGTATCCATGAAGACAGGCTAGCTGTCGTGCGCGGCGACGGCAACCATCTCTCGCCGGATGACGCTCTCATTGCCGCTGGCATCGCCGGCGGCGAGGCGCTAGCGTGAGGTCGTGATGACTCGGGATGAAGAATGACGGGTGACAGAGCGATGGGCCTGCGCGGTTTCGGAGCGGCTCTGCCGCTCCTGCTCGCCGCCTGCGCGTCTCAGCCGCAGCTCCTCGAGCGGCCGGACCGGGTCTGGGCATCGCCCAGAGGCCTGGATGCCACCGCCGCTTGCGTCATCCGCGTTCTCGACGACCGCGGCTCCGGTCTGCCTGCGGGCCCGACCCATGCCAAACATGTGATCGAGCCGGGCAGGGTCTATGAGATCAGGCCCGACCAGGACGGCGCCGTCACGCCGGAGACCTATTCCGTCCGCCTGGAGAAGGCCGGCGGCCAGATCACGCGGATGTCCCTCTTCGTCGACTCGCCATGGGAAAAGAATATGATCAGGGCACTGTCGCCCTGCGGGACGCGGTGATGAAGGCGGCCTGGTATGAACGCAACGGGCCGGCAGGCGATGTGCTGGTCGTGGGCCGCCTGGCCGATCCCAGGCTCGCCGTGGGCGAAGTCCTGGTCAAACTCCATGTCTCAGGCGTCAACCCTTCTGATGTGAAGAGCCGCGCCGGCCGGCCCCTCGCCGCGCCGCGGATCGTGCCGCACAGCGACGGCGCCGGGGTGATCGCGGCCGTCGGCGACGGCGTGCCCGCGTCGCGCATCGGCGAGCGCGTCTGGCTGTGGAACGGGCAATGGAAACGCGCTTTTGGAACGGCCGCCGAGCTCATCGCTCTGCCTGAGGCGCAGGCCGTGTCTCTGCCGGACGGCGTCGACTTTGCCGCGGGCGCCTGTCTCGGCATACCGGGCCTGACGGCGATGCACGCGGTCAATCTGCAAGGCGAGGTCGCCGGCAGGACGCTTCTCGTCACCGGCGCCGCCTCGGCGGTCGGCCACTACATCACCCAGATCGCCACGGGCCGCGGTGCCCGCGTGATTGCCACCGCCTCGGCCGCGCGCGCCGGTCATGCCCTGAGCGCCGGTGCTGCCGCCGTCATCGACTACAAGACCGAAGATGTCGCCCGCCGCGTCCTCGATCTGACCGGCGGCAAAGGCGCCGACGGCGTCATCGACATGGACTTCTCCACCACCGCGCCTCTCTTGTCCCAAGGCATATTGGCGCCGCATGGCAAGCTCGTGGGCTATGGCTCCAATATCCGCGGCGACAATGCCGTGCCGTTCGGAGACGTCCTGTTCAAGAGCCTCACCCTCCAGTTCTTCCTGGTCTATGAGCTCGAGCCCGCCGAACGCCGAGCGGCGCTGGCGGATCTGCGTGCTTTGCTCGAACGTGGCGCGCTCACCCACACGATCGGCGCACACTTTCCGCTCGCCGATATCGCGGCCGCCCATGAGGCGGTGGAGCAAGGCCGCGTCCTCGGCAATGTGGTGCTCGATATTACCGGCGAGTAATCATGTCCATGAGCGCGCGGCTCAGGACGCTGGCCTCGTCCGCGAGATCGAGGATCACATCGAAGTGATTTCTCTCCCCGATCTCCAGCAGTCGCGCGGGCACGCCGACACGGGAGAGCAAGCCATGATAGGCGCGTGATTGCCGGGTGAATCCTGGGGCTTCCGTTTGCGCATAGGCGACGATCACCGGCTGTCTGCAGACCGGGGGATTCTCGGCCGGGCTCAGATCCCTGACCGCGCCGTCGTCCAGCCGCGCCCATTCCTGGGCGAAGCATTTCGCGACCGGCGCCAGATGATACAGCCCGCTGACCAGCAGCGCGCCTTTGATCACGTCCTCGGGAACGCCATGGTCCCGGTGCCAGCCGCCGGACAGGATCGTCGCCGCCAGATGCGCGCCGGCCGAGCTTCCGCCCACGAACATGCGGTTGCGATCGAGTCCGAGCCCCTCGCCTTCGCTCCACAGATAGGCGCAGGCGGCGCGCACCTCGCGGACGATCTCTCGCAACGAAGCCGCAGGTGCCAGACGGTAGTCGATCACCACGGTGGCGACGCCATGGCGAGCAAGTGCTCCGGCCATGAACATCGAATCATGCTTCGACAGTGCACGCCAGTAGCCGCCATGGATGAAGACGAAGACCGGCCGAGGCGTTCGCCTTCCGTCACCCAGCACATCGAGCGTCTGCCCGCTGATGCGGTCATAGACGATATCGGTTCTTTCGAGGCAGGTGCCGCGGCAAGCTTCGGATAAGGCTCTGTAGTCGCGCATGGCGGCTTCGAAGACATCGACGGCGACCGAGCCCCGCGCATTGTAGTCGACATCGAGGGTTGCGCGGGGCCAAGCCGCTTCATCCGCCAGGTCGCTTGCGCCGGGTTTTGTCTCGGCGGCATTCATCAGCGCTCTCCCTCCCCGCCGGGCACCGGCACCATGTAATTGAGGACCAGCCGGCCGCCATCGACATAGATCGTCTGGCCGGTGACATAGGCCGAATCCTCGCTGGCCAGGAACATCGCCACTCCGGCAATGTCCTCCACTCGTCCGATCCGGCCGGCAGGCGTTCGCGACAGGACTTTCGTGCGCTGGGCCGGCGTGTCGAGGATCGCGCGGAACATCTCGGTTTCGACGCTCCCCGGCCCGATCGCATTGACGCGGATATTGTACGGCGCCAGCGCCACGGCCATCACCTTGGTCAGCTGCCGTATGGCGCCCTTGCTCGCCGCATAGGCGCCGAGATCCGGCATCACGACTTCCGCCGCGCCCGACGACATATTGATGATCGAGCCGCCCCTTCCCGTCTTCATCGCCGCGCCCGCCGCCTGCCCGACGATGAGACAGCCTTTCACATTGACCTCGAGCACCCGCATGAAGACGGCCGGGTCTATCGCCAGGAAATCCGCCGGCTCGATGATCGCGGCGTTTGAGACGCAGATGTCGAGCGGACCTTTTTCGGCGACGAAGGTAAACAGGTCTCGTACGTCGTTGCAATCGGTCACATCGCAACGCCTGAAGACGAAGCGCTCCGACCCGACCGCCCGGACGGCGTCGACGCCCAGCGCCTCGTTGACATCGCAGGCCACGACCATGGCGCCCTCGGCATGGAAGCGGCTGGCGATGGCGAAGCCGATCCCCTGCGCGGCGCCGGTGACGAGAGCGATCTTGCCGTGCAAGCGCGTCATTTGCCGCCTCCCATATCCTGTCGGAAGCCGAAGCCCTCGGCCGCCGGCATGTCGGCACGATGGCAGGCGACCAGTCGCCCGTCGCTGGAGCTTCGCAAGGCGGGAGCCTCGGTTCGGCACCGCGTCATCCGGCTGGCGCATCTCTTGTAGAAGGCGCATCCGGCCGCGCCTGCATCGAGGGACGGCGCCTCGGCCTCCGGTGCAAGCCTGGGCCGCGCTCGGCCGACGGCCGGAACCGGTGCCGCGGCGATCAGCGTCTGCGTATAAGGATGCCGTGGATCGTCGAAAAGTGCCTCCGTATCGGCGGTCTCGACGATGCGGCCGGCATACATCACCGCGATGCGCTGCCCGATATGCTGCACCACCGCAAGATCATGCGACACGAAGAGATAGGCCAGCCGGCGCTCCTCCTGCAGGTCCATCATCAGGTTGAGAACCTGCGCCTGAACGGAAACATCGAGCGCCGACACCGGCTCGTCGGCAATGACGAGACCCGGATCGAGGGCAATGGCGCGCGCAATATTGAGCCGCTGGCGCTGGCCGCCCGAGAATTCGAAAGGCAGCCGCCCATAGGCGTCATCCGGCAGGCCCACTTGCCGGAGCAGTTCCATGACCTTCGCCCGTCGCGCCGCGGGTGAAAGCGGGCTGAAATTCTCCAAGGGCTCGCCGATGATTTCGCCCGCCGTCAAGCGCGGATTGAGCGACGCATAGGGGTCCTGGAACACGAGCTGGACATGGCGGCGATGCGGGCGCATCTGCCTTTCGCTCAACCGTGTGATATCGACGCCATTGAGGATCACCGCGCCGCTGGTCGGCATGATCAGGCGGGCGATCATTCGCGACACGGTCGACTTGCCGCAGCCGGATTCGCCGACCAGGCAGAGCGTCTCGCCGCGCCTTATTTCGAGCGACACGCCGTCGACCGCCATCGTGACGGACCTGGCGAGGCCGAACCCCGAATTCCGCCCGGCGAAGGATTTCCGCAGGTCCACCGCCTTGAGCAGCATATCGGCGCCGGCAGGGCTCATGCTGTCTCCCGCAATCCCGCGCGCAGCTCTTCGGCGCGATGGCAGGCGACGCCCTGCCCTTGCCCGATGTCCCGGAAAGCCGGCCTCTCGCCGTGGCAGCGTGCCACCGCATGGGCGCAGCGTGGCGCGAAAGCGCAGCCGCGCGGCAGATCGCGCAGCGATGGGACCATGCCTGTGATTTCCGGAAGCCGGCGCGCCCGCTTTCGGCCGATGCGCGGCGTCGCGGCGAGAAGCCCTTGCGTATAGGGATGAGCGGGGCGCTGGAAGATGTCCGCGACCGGAGCCTCCTCGACCTTGCGCCCCGCATACATGACGATCACGCGCTGGCAGGTCTCGGCGACGACGCCCAGGTCATGCGTGATCAGCAGGATGGCGGCCCCCACTCGCGCCTTCAGCTCCACCATGAGCCGCAGGATCTGTGCCTGGACGGTCACATCGAGCGCCGTGGTCGGCTCATCGGCGATGAGCAGGCTCGGGTCGCAGGCGAGCGCCATGGCGATCATCACCCTCTGGCGCATGCCGCCCGAAAGTTCATGCGGATAGCTGTCGAGGCGACGCGCGGCATCCGGGATCTGCACCAGTTCCAGCATTTCGAGTGCGCGGGAACGCGCCTCCCCGCGGCTGGCCTTACGGTGGATGCGGACGGTTTCGGCGATCTGGCGGCCGATGCTGCGCACCGGATTGAGGCTGGTCATCGGCTCCTGGAAGATCATGCTGATCCGGTTGCCGCGATAGGCGCGCATGGCTTCCTCATCGAGCGCCAGCAGATCGATGCCGTCGAACTCGACCGTTCCGGCACTCGTCCTGCCGACATGCGGCAGGAGGCGCATGATCGACAGCGCGCTCAGGCTCTTGCCGCACCCCGACTCTCCCACCAGTCCGAGCGTCTCGCCCGGCAACACGGCGAAGGACAGGCCATCCACGGCCTTGACGGGCGTGCCGCCGGTGTCGAGTTCGGTCGTGAGGTCGCGGACGGTCAGTAGCGCTTGCGGCATCCGGACCTCACATCCGCCGCGCGATGCGGGGGTCGAGCCGGTCGCGCAGCCAGTCGCCCAGCAGGTTCACGCTGAGCACCACGGCCGCAAGCGTCAGTCCGGGGGCGAAGATGATCCAGGGCGCCGCGGTGAAATAGAGGCGGCCCTCGGCGATCATGTTGCCCCAGGTCGGGAACCGCGGCGGGACGCCGGCGCCCAGGAACGACAGATACGCTTCGAACATCACGGCGGAGGCAAAGACATAGGTGGCCTGCACGATCAGGGGCGCGTAAGTGTTGGGCAGGATGTGGCGCCGCAGGATCTTCACGGTTGGCGTGCCGCTGGCTATGGCGGCATCGACATAGGGCAGCTCACGCGCGCCGAGCACGATCGAGCGCACCAGCCTGATGACGCGCGGCACTTCCGGTATTGCGATGGCAGCCACCACGGTCAGCACGCCGGGCCGCGCCAGGGCGGCAAAGGCGATGGCGAGCAGGATAGCGGGGATCGCCATCATGCCGTCCACGGCACGCATGACCACCGCATCGAACAGCCGGAAATAGCCGGCCAGCAGCCCGATGATGACGCCGAGCGAGATCGCCGCGAGGGCCACCAGCGATCCGACGACAAGCGAGACACGCGCGCCATGGGTGAGACGCGCCAGCACATCGCGTCCCAGCTGATCATTGCCGAGCCACGCCGCCGCCGAAGGCGGCTTCAATCGTTGCAGCGGCTCGATATGCAGAGGGTCGCCGACGAGGAGCGGGCCGATGAGCGCCGCGATCACGATCAGCAGCAATATGCCGGCCGCCGCCGCCGCGACCGGCCATCGGCCGAGAGCGCCGCGGAAGCGGGCGAGTCCGCTTGGCCGAGCGCCATGCCCGGCAATGATGATGTCGCCGCCGCTCAATATCTTATCCTCGGATCGATGAACGTATAGCTGACGTCGATCGCCAGGTTGATCAGCACATACAGGGCCGAGAAGACCAGGATCACCCCTTGCACGACCGGATAGTCGCGCCGTGCGATCGCATCGACGACCAGGCGGCCGACGCCGGGTATGTTGAAGACGGTTTCGGTGATGACGACACCGCCGATGAGGAGCGCGAAGCCCGTGCCGATGACGGTTATGACCGGCACGCCCACATTGGGCAAGGCATGACCGATGAGGACCGCGGTGCGGGACGCGCCTTTCGCCCGGGCCGTGCGGATATAGTCCTCACCCAGCGTCTCGATCATCGCAGCACGGGTGATCCGCGCGATGAGCGCCACATAAACGAGGCCCAGCGACGCCGCCGGCAGGACGAGCCCCTTGAGCCAGGGCAGCACCCCGCCCGCCAGGGGCACATAGCCTTGCACCGGAAGCCACTGCAGCTTGACCGCGAAGATGAAGATCATGAGATAGCCGGCGACGAAGACCGGCATCGAGAATCCAATCACCGACAGGAACATGATCAGCTGGTCGACCCATTGGCCGCGTCGCGATGCGGCGATTACCCCTGCCGCGACGGCCAGGAGCACCGCCACGATCATCGTCAGGAACGCCATCGAGAGTGTCGGCTCGATGCGCTGCAGGATGAGCTTCGCCACCGGCTGGCGCGACGAGATCGACATGCCGAGATCGCCCGTGAGCAGTTGCTCGACCCAGCGGACGAACTGGATCGGCAAGGGCTGGTCGAGGCCCAGCCGCTGCCGGATGTCCGCAAGCTGTTCCGTCGTCGCATTGTCGCCCGCGATGATCGTCACCGGGTCGCCAGGCGAAAGCCGGAGCATCAGGAATACGAACAGGCCGACCATCGCCATGACGATGAGGGTCGAGACCACGCGGCGAAGCACGTACCAGATCACGCCGCCATGCCTGTTGAAGTTCCGTTGATCATGGCGGCTACCTCTATATCAGGCCTTCTCGATATTCCAGAACGGCAGGATCTCCGGCACGGCGAGAAGCCCGCTCAGATTGGCGCGATAGGCGACTGGCGGCGTCCATTGCCCGAGATAGACCTGCAGCACGAAGTTCCAGGCATTGTCCTGGAGCTGCCGCGCGATCTCCTTGCGTGCATCGTCGGTTTCCGCTGCCGCCCATTTGCCGCGCAGCGCCTCGTGCTTCTGGTCGGAGGGCCAGCCATACCAGGCCTTGTCCCCGGTCGCGGCGAATCCCGGATGGGCCAGCGGGCTGTTGGAGAGATGGGTCGCCCCCCAGGAGACGAACATGTTCCATCCCCCCTTGTCCGGCGCCTCGCGGCTCGCGCGCCGGGCGGATATGGTGCCCCAGTCGCTGGCGAAGAGTTCCGCCGTGACGCCGGCCGCGCCGAGCCACTGCGCGATGACCTGCGCGGTGTTGTTCATGAACGGGATATCGGTCGCCTGGAGGATGACGAGGGTCTCGCCGGCATAGCCCGCCTGCTGGAACAGTTCCTTCGCCTTCTCGATATTCTGGCCGCCTTTGAACCAGTCGGTATTGGCGTCGTTCTCCATCGGGTTGCCGCAGCCGAAGAACGAGGCGCAGGTTCGGTAATATTGCGGGTCGCCGAAGGTCGCGCGCATCACCGCTTCCTGGTCGATGAGGTGAAGCAGCGCCTGGCGGGCGGCGGGATGGTTGAAGGGCGGATGCAGGTGATTGACGCGCAGCCACCCCATATTGCCGCCGGGATTCTGGATCGCGATCTTGATCGCCGGATCATCCTTGATGCTGCCCAAGAGATCTATGGGGGGCGCTTCGTAGAAGTCGATCTCGCCGCTTTGCAGGGCGGCCAGCGCCGTCGCCTGATCGGGGAGATTTTCGAAGATCACCCGGTCGAGCTTCGCGACCTTGCCGCCCGCGGTGCCCGAGGCTTTCTCGCCGCGCGGCACATAGGACGGGTTGCGGTCGTAGACGTAGCGTTGGCCGGCGAGCAATTCGTCCTGGTTGAAGACGAAGGGACCTGAGCCGATCATCGTCGTAATCTGATCCTTGGGATCGGTCATCGCCTCGCGCTCGCGCATGATGTAGCAGCAATTGGCGGAAACCTTGCCGAGCAGGTCGATCAGCAGCCCGAACGGCTCCTTGAGGACGATCTTGAACGATTTGTCGTCTATGGCCGATATGTCGGCGACGCGCTCCATCATGAACTGGCCGGCGCCGTCGCGTGCGCCCCACCGTCTGAGCGAGGCGATGCAGTCGCGGCTCGTCACCGGCGAGCCGTCCGAGAAAGTCAGCCCGTCGCGCAGCTCGAAGCTGTAGGTGAGCTTGTCGTCGCTGAGCGTCCAGCGGTTGACCATCTGAGGCTGAGGCTTCAGCGCTTCGTCCATCCCGAACAGCGTGTCATAGATCATGGCGCCATGGTAGGACGTGATATAGGCCGTGGTCCAAATCGGATCGAACGATCGGAGATCCGCGTGGAGCACCGCCTTCAGCGTGCGCGCGGCATCGGGCGTGCTGGCGCGGACTATTCCGGGTGTTGCCGAGAGGGCCAGGCTGGCGGCCGTTCCCTGCAGCAGGTTCCTGCGGCTGATCCTCATGGGAGACTCCAAGTTTTCTGCCTCGGCGCTGTGCCGACGGGCTCCTGTGTTGTTCCAGGCAGGGTCGCGAAGATTGATTTATTTTACAATGCTCAGTTTGTTTCTAAATTCAGAACTATTTCTGATAAATGACGCCGCGTCCGCAAGCCTTCAGTCGTGCTGGGGGCTCAGGCGTTGAGCATACTGCCGGACCACGCTGGCGAATGCCGCCACCAATGGCGGGACCGACCGGCCGGTCGCATGGATCATGACGACGTCGCGCGCGATGCTGGGCTTGACCAGATTGACGCCGATGACCCGGCGGTTGCCGATGGCGGTGAGTGAATAGGACGGCAGCACCGCGACGCCAAGCCCCGCCTCGACGAGTGCCAGCGCGGTATTGATGTGCGACACCTCATAGGCAGGCTTGAAGGACACTTGTGCCGACTCGAACCCGACTTCGACCAGGAGGCGAATGCCGCTCTCGCGCGTCAGCGTGACGAGCGGCGAGGCTGCGAGATCCGACCACGAGACGGCCTTGGCGCTGGCGAAGATGTCGTCGCGGCCGCAGAACAGCATCAGGCCGTCGCGCACGAGCTTGATGCGCTCGATGCCGGGTTCCGAGGGCGGGAATGTACCGAGCCCGCAATCGGCCCTCCCCGACCTCACATTTTCGACGATCGTCTCGGTGCCGGCATCGGTGAGCGCCACCGTGATGCCCGGATAGCGGCCGCGGAACTCCGCAATGGCTTGCGGCAGCACGGCGGCCGCCAGAAGCGGCGGGGCCGCGACCCTGATGCGCCCGCGCCGCCTTGCGGCGAGGTCGTGAATGCTCTGCACCGCATGCTGAAGATCCTCGACGATCTTCGCGGCCGAGTTGCGGAACTCCTTTCCCGCTTCCGTCAGCTCGACCCGGCGCGTCGTGCGGTCGAACAGCCGGACAGCCAGGATGTCTTCCAGGTCCTTCACCGCCTGGGAGAGAGCGGGCTGGGCGGCGTTGAGACGGCTGGCGGCGGCCGAGAAATTTCCCGCATCGGCGACGGCCAGGAAAGTTTCGATCTGGCGCAATGTGACTTTCATGGTCCTTACTTATCGATTTGGCCGATGAATTCATACACGAAATGCAGATTGTCATATAGATATCGATCGTGGTCTTCTGCCGGCAGCAACAGACGCGCATTCGCGGGAGACCGATGCAATACCAGCGCAAGGACGCCAAGGCTCACTCCAGGGCCACCATGACGGGAATCTGGGCCGCGGTGCTCGTGCCGTTCACCGATGCGCTCGCGATCGACGAGGACGGCCTGCGGCGCAATATCGAACATTGGATCGAGGATCTGAAGATCGACGGCTTCTTCATCGCCGGCAAGCAGGGCGAGTTCTTCTCCATGTCGCTCGCGGAGCGCAAGCGCACGCTGGAGATCGCGATCGATCAATGCCGCGGCCGGGCCCAGACCATCATGTCCTGTTCGGACCAGAATCTCGACATCGTGATCGAGCTCGCCCGGCACGCACAGCAGGCGGGCGCCGACTATATCGTCGTCCATGCCCCGGTCCTGCATTTCCTGCGCGCCCAGGACGAAACGCTCCTCGCCTATTACCGGACTGTTTCGCAGAAGGTCGACATCGGGATCGCATTGTGGAGCCATCCCGACAGCGGCTATCTCATGAGCCCGGAACTGTGCAACCGCATTGCCGATCTCGACACCGTCGTTGCCATCAAATACAGCGTGCCGCGGCCGGTCTACACGCGCCTGCACGAGCTCGCGTCCGACCGCATCATCGTGAGCACGGCCTCCGAGGAAGAATGGTTCGACAACATCGTCGAATTGGGATGGCGGCTCTATCTGTGTTCCTCGCCCCCCTATCTGCTGCAAACGCGGCACGATCTGAGGATGCGCCGATACACCGACCTTGCTTTCGCGGGCAATGTGGAGGAAGGGCGGAAGATCCGGGACAGCCTCGATCCGGTGCGCCGGGCGCTGCGCTCGACACGGCCCGAGGAAAAGCCCCATTCGCATCAAAAATACTGGCAGGAGCTGATCGGGCAGGCGGGCGGACGCGTGCGTCCGCCGATGCTGGGCCTGACCGAGGCGGAAAAATCGGCGACACGCAATGCCCTCGCGCGGAGCGGGCTCGAGCTCGCGCCCGGAACCCCACCCCTTTGATGGAGGATCACAACGATGCAGGGACGATTGAAGGCGTTTAATTTCCACAAATGGATCGACGAGCACCGGCACCTGCTCAAGCCGCCGGTCGGCAATCAGCAGGTCTGGAAGGATGCCGACCTCATGGTCACGGTCGTCGGCGGTCCCAATCAACGTACCGACTATCATGACGATCCGGTGGAGGAGTTCTTCTATCAGCTCCAGGGCGACATGGTCCTGAAGGTCATCGACGATGGAAAATTCTATGACGTGCCCATTCGCGAAGGAGAAATCTTCCTTCTGCCGCCGCATGTCCGCCACTCGCCGCAGCGCCCGGTCGAGGGTTCCGTCGGCCTCGTCATCGAGCCGAAGCGTCCCGACGGGCTGCTCGATGCGATCGAATGGTACTGCTTTGAATGCAGCGCGCTCGTCCATCGCGCCGAAGTGGATCTGGTCAGCATCGTCGACGACCTGCCTCCGATCTACAAGGCCTTCTACGCGGACGAGGCCGCGCGGACCTGCCCTGGCTGCAAGGCGCTGCATCCGGGTAAGACGCCGCCCGCGGGCTGGGTCCGGCTCTAGGCTGAAGCTCGTCAAGGAATGTCAGGCAGGCGCCATGAGGTCACGGCAGCTACGGATTTGCTTGGTCGGCTGGGGGGCGGTCGCTCGGCGCATGGTTGATATCCTTGGCGCCGACGACCCTCGTTCCATCCGGATCGTCGCTGTGGCGGTGCGCGATTCCTTGAAGCCGCGCCATCCGATCCCCGAAGGAAGCCGCCTGATCGGCTCGCCGGAAGCGCTTCGCGACATGGATGTCGACATGGTGATCGAGGCGGCGGACCGGACCGCGGTCGAGCCTTGGGCGTCCGTCGGGCTGCGTCACGCCGAAGCGGTCGCCATTTCCTCGACCAGCGCGCTCGGCGACGATCTCGCGCTCGCGCGGCTCCTGGGCATCGCGCGCGAATGCGGCTCGCAACTCGTCATCCCCGCCGGCGCCTTGGGCGGTCTCGGCGTCCTGTCCGCGGCTTCGGCGTTGCCGTTGCACGACGTCACCCATGCCATAAGCAAACCGCCTGCAGCCTGGCGCGGCACTCGGGCCGAGGAACTCGTCGACCTCGGCCGGCTGACCAGCGCCGTCACTTTCTTTACCGGCACGGCCAGGACGGCGGCGGCGCAGTTTCCACAGAACGCCAATGTCGCCGTGATCTCGGCCCTGGCCGGCGTCGGACTGGACCGCACCCGCCTCGATCTCATCGCCGATCCCGGCCTCGGGCGGAACATGCATCGCGTCAGCGCTTCCGGCGCGTTCGGTCGCCTCGACTTCCAGGTGGAGAACGAACCGCTGCCGGGCAATCCCAAATCCTCCGAAATGACCGCGCTGAGCCTCGCGCGCCTGGCGCGCAACAGGGTCGCCCCGCTCGTCCACTGAAGAACCCGGCTTCATGTCTCATCCCATCATCATTCGAGGACCTGCATGACGACTTATCCCGCGATCGAGCTTTATATCGGCGGCGCCTGGAAGCGGGCCGCCGAGACACTGCCCGTCCTCGATCCGGCGACCGAAACGGTGATCGGGAGAGTTCCCGTCGCTACCCGAGCCGACCTCGACGCGGCGCTCGCCAGCGCCGCCCAGGGCTTCAGGATATGGAGCAGGACCTCGCCGGCCAAGCGCGGCGCCGTCCTTCTCAAGGCGGCGGCGTTGATGCGTGAGCGCGTCGACGACATCGCCCATGCGATCACCCTCGAGCACGGCAAGCCTCTGGCCCAGGCGCGCCTCGAAGTGGTGCGCGGCTGCGAGTTCTTCGAATGGGATGCCGCGGAAGGCCAGCGCACCTATGGCCGCGTCATCCCGAGCGAGCCCGGCATCAAATACATCGTCCTGCATCAGCCCATCGGCATGGTGGCGGCGTTCTCGCCGTGGAATTTCCCGATGAGCCAGCCGGCGCGCAAGATCGGGAGCGCGCTGGCGGCGGGCTGTTCGATCATCATCAAGGCGTCGGAGGAAACGCCGGCCGGGGCGCTGCACATCGCGCGGGCCTTTCACGACGCTGGCCTCCCGCCGGGCGTGCTCAATCTCGTCTTCGGCGTTCCCTCCGACATCTCGGAATATCTCATCCCGCAGGAGCAGACACGGCTCGTCGCCTTCACCGGCTCGACCTCGGTCGGCAAGCAGCTGACGGAGATGGCATCGCGCCATATGAAACCGGTGCTGATGGAGCTCGGCGGTCATGCGCCGGTCATCGTCTGCGCGGATGCCGATCCCGTGGCCGCGGCGGAAATGTCCGCGCTGCGCAAGGCCCGCAATGCCGGCCAGGTCTGCACCTCGCCCACCCGGTTCTATGTCGAGGAGCCGCTCTACGAAACCTTCACCCGCACCTTCGTCGAGACGGCGCGCGCCATAAGGATCGGCAACGGCCTGGACCCGTCCACGCAGATGGGGCCGGTGGCCAATCAGCGGCGCATCGAGGCGATGGAGACGATGGTCGCCGATGCCCGGACGAAGGGGGCCCGGCTGCTCGCCGGCGGCGAGCGGCTCGGCAATCGCGGCTATTATTTCCCTCTGACGGTACTGGCCGACCTGCCCGAGGATGCGCGCGCCATGCGCGAAGAGCCCTTTGGGCCGCTCGCCTTGATCAATCCCGTCTCTTCCCTCGACCAGGCGATCGCCAAGGCGAACTCGCTGCCCTTTGGTCTTGCCGCCTATGCCTTCACCCAGTCGGCGCGCACCGCCGATGCGCTCGCCGAGGGCATCGAGGCGGGCAATCTGTCGATCAACACGCTCGAGGCCTCGGTCGCCGAAACCCCTTTTGGCGGCGTCAAGGAGAGTGGCTATGGCCGGGAAGGCGGCGCCGAAGGCCTCACGAACTATATGATCGTGAAGAACGTGTCGCACCGCATGACGCAGAGCTGAAGGCCGCTCAAGACATCGTGAGCGTGGTCCCGGCGAGATGCTTCGGCAATAGCGGCTCCGAGATGCGCGCGCCGAAATACCGGCGCCGGCCGAAGGCGTGGCGCAGCAGCACGTTGGTGTAGAGGCCCGGCCCCGACGAATAGATGCGCCAGCCGCCGTCGACCGCGATCTCACCCGCCTTGACCCGCGCCCATTCCGCGCTCGCCTGATAGCGGTCCGGGAATGCCGCATCGCTGCTCGAGAAATAGGCATTGCGCTGACGCGGCGATGCCTGCTCCAGAACTTCGGTCACGGCAATGGGGTTGACCTTGAGAAGCGCGTCCCACAGCGCTTCCGTCTCGCCCAGTGTCGCCATCGCCTCGGCATAGCGCAGATGCGCATGCGTATACATGAGGCCGATCTCGCGCCCGAAATTGGCGGCCGACTCGGCGCGGCGGAAGATGCGCTCCGGCCCGCCGCGGTAGGTCACCGGCCGGTCCATGAGGCGGGCACCATCCGGGAACAGCAGATGCGCGCGGATGATCTCGAGGTGATGCGCCGCCTGCTCCGGCGTGAACAACCCTGAAAGGATGCCGCGCTTCATCGGCAGCAGCGAATATTTCAGGCCGGTGCGCGTGTCGCTCGGATGCAGAAGGAGCTCCGGCCGCTCATGGCCATCCTGGAAGATGGCATAACCCGCGACCGTCCCGTCGGCGATCAGATGCCGGTTGACGTCGCGCTGCATCTCTTCGGCGAGCCGCGCCAGTCTTTCCGCCTCCTCCCCGCGCCTGACCCGGCGCAGCACCTCCGCATAGCGCGTCAGTTGATGATAGAGCAGCGCCACCGTCCAGCTCGACACCATAGAGTCGCGCAAGGCGGGATCGGCGGGCTGGAGCGAATCGTTCCAATCGCCTTCACCATAGCGGATGAGCCTGGTGCCCGGAATGAAGCGCTCTTGCACGGTGGCGATGAGCTTCTCGATATGCCGGGCGATCGTGTCCCGGCGCTCGCTCAGCGCGAATGTCTCTTCATTGCGCCATGCCACCGCCTCGTCGAGGAACGCGAGGTCGTTCGTCCATTCGAGATAGTCGCACAGCGCCTTGAGCGGCCAGACGATGACATCGCCATGGGCATGCCGGTCCTGGATGTTCGAATAGGGCTCGAGCATGAACCATTGCGGCCAGTCGCCGCGCGTCTCATATTGCTGCGCGAAGACGATGCGCAGGATCTCCTTCACCGGCGCGTCGTGCTCGAGCGCCAGCAGGAACTCGACCGGTCCCTGGCAGACGTCGCGCGTGCCCCAGGCGGCACCGGTATATTGCTCGAGCCCATGCGGCACGGTCAGATGGATCATCGCATTATGGGCAAGCCATGGGAACGAGCTGTCGAGCGCCCGGGCGCCGGCATCGCCGCCTTCGATGCGAAGCCCGCGCGTGACATGGGTCCAGTAGCGCCGCGCCGGCGCCAGCATGGACTCGGCATCGACGCCCGCGGCGTATTTTTCAGCCAGCCGCCACGCCTCCTGCTCGTCGGTGAGCGAGCCGGTGACGGCGAAGCTGAGCTCCCGCGTCGCGCGCGAGCGCAGGGCCACATAGGCGCCTCGGCGCGCGATGCTATCGGCATAAAGCAATTCATCGCCGCCGACCGCTTCCACGGCATCGGGCGTCGAGATCACGAGATCATAGGCGGACCGCGGATAGCGCTGACCCCAGAGGAATTGCGGATCGGGCCGGAAACGGATGCGCTTGCCCGTCCGGTCGATCTCGACCCGGCCCTGATGGGCAAGCTCGCGCTCGCCGAGGACCAGATGCCCGAAGACGAGGAAGCGGCAGGCTTCACCCGCGACGCTGACCCGCCATTGCATCGCCGCGTCGTCGCCCGCCGCGACCGCTTCGACGGTGATGGTGCGCTCACCTGTCCGGTAGATCCAGCGGCAATCGCTCAATCCGATTTCGAAGGCGGAGGGCACCGCGAGCAGCCGCCAGCCCTGCCCCAGATCGGCGAGGATGCGCATGCCGCTGGCGCGCGTGATGTTGTAGGGATCGCGCGAGACCGAGAAGAGCTTGTGGAAGGAGGTGTTTCCGATGGTGAGCTGCGCGCCGAAGATGCCATGCATCCAGGCGGTGGCGCAGAGCGTCGTCGCGTCGAGCAGCATGCCCTGCCCGCTGCGCAAGAGCGTTCCGTGACGGCGGGGAACGAGCCGCTCCTTTCCGGCCATGACGACATGGCGGTTATGCGCGCCTTCGGGCACGAAGAAGGAGAGGAGTTGCCCGTCCCGCCGCTCCTCATGCAGTCGCTCGCGATAGCGGCGGTCGAGCTCGGTATGGCTGAGCGACTCGGCGGCGAGCGGCGGCGCATCCTGCACCAGACTGCGTACCGGCGCCGTGGTGGCAACGTCTTTCACGGCGAAGCCGGCATGCGCGGCTCTCACCTGGTCGAGCCTGGCCAGATCGGCACCGCTCGAGGCCGCCGCATGGTCGAGCTCGTGCAGGCCGAAGAAGGTGACGCTCGCCGATCCGCCGCGAGCGAGCGTCGCCGGCCGCGATTGCAGCGCGGCGCAGGCGACCTCATGCTGGAGCCGTTGGCTCGGCAGCGCCGTGCCATAGGGGAAATCGATCGTGCCCTGATCGCGATAGCGCGGGCCGAAGAGCTGCAGCGCGTCGGTGGCGAAGCCTTGGGCGCCGTCGAGACAGCCCTGCATGACCCAGGGCCAGCGCCCGCCCTGCGCCAGGTTCTGCCGGCTCATGATCACCGGCCCCAGAAGCCTGTCCTCGGCGACATGGTGATCGATATATTGCGAGACATAGGCCTCGTTGTTGGCGAGGAAGCCCCGGTCGCCGAGTCCCAGGTCCTGGACGAGAACGGCATCGCAGGCGAATTCGGCCTTCGTCTCATTGGCGACTTCGACATGCCACAGCCACACATGGCTCGCGGGCGCGAGCCAGAGTGTCACGCGATGCCTGACGCCATCCGTCTCTCCATCCCAGACGAAGCGGTCGGCATCGGCGCCGAGACGGAACCGGGCCTCGGGTCCGACGATCTCGATGATGCGCGGCGCATCGCCGCCGATGCGCAGATAGAGCCGCCCGATGCCGCCATGGACGGGCGAGCCCAGCACCTGGTTGAGCATGATGCGGCCGCGCTCGCTTTCATGCTCGAGGGCGAAGAGCACGCCATTGGGCAGCACGCTCGCCGAGAGGCCCGTTCCATTGTTGACCTTCCGGCAACCGAGATCGCCGTCACGCGGCGTGGTGAAGCTGGCGGGTGCGTCGGTTGTCATGCGGCCTCTCCCAAATCATGCCAGCCCGGCACGACAAGGAGCGCAGGCGCGCCGGCTTGTCAATCGCCAGTTCAACCTGACTGGACGCCAAGAGGCTGCACACCCATGGCGGCCTTCACCCGCTGGCGCGTCAGCGGCAGATCATAAAGGCGCTTGCCGATGGCGTTGCGGATGGCGTTGCCGACTGCTGCCGCTGCCGGTCCTTGCGCCGCCTCGCCGGTCCCGAGGAACGGCTGCCCCGGTCGATCGATGACATGCACCTCGACACTGTCCGGCACGCTGGCGAAGCGCAGGATCGGATAGCTCGACCAGTCGATGCTGGTGATGCGCGTTCGGTCGAAGGTGACCGCCTCGTAAAGCGTCCAGCTGATGGCCTGTAGGATACCGCCTTGAGTCTGGTTCCTGATGCCGTCCGGATTGACCGCCTGGCCGCTGTCGATGGCCGCGACCGCGCGCACCACGCGGGTGCGGCCTGTCTCGCGCTCGATCTCGACCTCGACCGCCAGCGCCAGATAGGCGGCGAGATTCTTGTAGCGCGCAAAGCCGAAGCCCTTGCCGTGAAGCGGCGCCAGTTCCCCCGCCCAGTCGAAGCGCTCGGCCGCGAGCTTAACCACCGCCTGGGCGCGCGGATCCTCCAGATGCTTCAGCCGGAATTCGACGGGATCCGCCTTGGCCAGGATCGCGAGCTCGTCGATGGTGCTCTCGAGGGCGAAGACATTGGCATAGGCGCCCAGCGCCCGGAGCGCCGAGACCCTGACGGGCATGTCGGGAAGGAAATGCCACTGCACCTTCTTGTTTGGAATCACATAAAGCGGATTGGCATTGCGGTCGCCATTGCCCGCTGGGCTGATCTGCAGCCTGACCGGACGCGCCGTGGCCGGCGCCGACTTGTGGATACCGGCGAGCAGCGCACCGGCGCCACCCGGCCGCGTCGAATGCGTATTGCTCCACAGATCGAAGCTCCAACTGTCGATGCGGCCGTCGCTGCCGAGCGCCCCCTTGACCTTGATCAGCATGGCCGGACCGAAGGGCTCCCAGGCATGCTCCTGCTCGCGCATCCATTGCACGCGCACCGGACGGCCCGGCAGTTGCGCGGCGATCAGCGCCGCATCGGCTGCGGCGTCATCCGCGCCATTATGGCCGTAGCAGCCAGAGCCTTCCATGTGGATCAGCTGCACGCGCGCTTCCGGCAAGGCCAGCATGGCGGCGATCGCCTCACGATCAGGAAAGACGCCTTGCGTGTGCGACCAGACTTTCAGTCCCTCGCTTTCGGTCATGAGCGCCACCGCGCAGCTCGGCCCGATCGAGCCGTGCATCTGATAGGGTCGCGTGAACGTCGCCTCGAAAACTTCGCTGCCGAAGCTCGGCATTCCGGCTTCGGCGACGGTGCCGACCTCGCGCTCGAGGTCCTGCAGTGCCTGTGGCAGTCGTGCCTCGTCCGGCAGCGTTTCCAGTTCGGCCCATTGCGCCGCGGCGGAGAGGGCGCGCAGCGCCTCCACCGCCTGGAATTCGCGCTCGGCGACCACGGCCAGGAAGTTGCCGTCGCGCAGGACGGAGATCACGCCGGGCATCGTGGCGACACTTTTCGTATCCACGCTCGCGAGCGTCGCGCCGTAGCTCGGCGGCCGCGCCACGCGCGCATGCACCATGCCGTCAAGCCTCAGATCCTGCACATAGGCGATGCCGCCCGAGACCTTGCCGGGAATGTCGACACGCGGCAGCGACTGGCCGATGACCCGTAGACCTTCCGGCGCCTTGAGCGGCGATTGCGGCCGGGCTTCGACCTGGAGATCGAGCGCCGCGGCAAGCTCGCCATAGCTCGCTCGCCTCCCGTCCGGGGCAGTCACCATTTTCTCGGCCGTCTTGAGATCGCCGGCGGCGAGATTGAACCGTTCCGCCGCCTTCGCCACCAGAAGCTCGCGCACTTGCGCCGCGGCATTGCGGATCGCGGTGCCGCTGTTCTGCATCGACTGGCTGCCGGCGGTAAAGCCTTCATCCGCCGTGCGGCCGGTGTCGGCGGTCACCAGTTCTATGTCCATGAAGGCGACATCGAGCTCTTCCGCCGCGACCTGGGTGAGCGCCGTTCGGATGCCCTGCCCGAGCTCGGCCTTGCCGGTGAACACGGTGATCCTCGCTTCCGCATCGATGCGTATCCAGCTGTCGAGAAAGCGGGTTTCATCCAGGCTGCCGGGCAGCTTCAGGCTCGCCGTCTCGGGCTGCGGCGCTTCCTGCGCCGCCGCCGGCAGGAGCGGAAAGGAGACGATCAGCGCGCCGCCGCCAGTGAGAAGCGAGCGGCGATTGAGTTCGAGCGTCATCAGTCGTCCCTCCCTGTCGTTTCCAGGCCAGCGGATTTCATATGCTGGCCCGCCCGCCGGATCGCCGCCAGGATGCGCATATGGGTGCCGCAGCGGCACAGATTGGTCCGGAGCGCCTCCCGAATCTCGCGATTGCTGGGCTCCGGGTTTTTCTGCAGGAGCGCCTGCGCGCTCATCATCATGCCGGGGATGCAGTAGCCACACTGCGCCGCCTGCAGTTCGATGAAGGCCGCCTGGATCGGCGCCGGCGCCTCGATCGTGCCCAAGCCTTCGAGCGTCGTCACCTTGCGGCCGGCAAGCACCATCACCGGCGTGACGCAGGACAGCACCGCCTCGCCGTCGACCATCACCGTGCATGATCCGCATTGGCCGAGCCCACAGCCGAATTTCGCCGCATTGAGCCTGAGATTGTCGCGCAGAACGTAAAGCAGCGGCGTCCTGGGATCGGTATCGATCTCATGCATCTTGCCGTTGATCTCCAGCTTTACAGCCATGGCTACTCCTTCGCGCCCACATTCTGGGGCGCCCGTTCGATGCCGTCCGCCGGCCGGACCGCCACCTTGTATTCGCCGCTGCGCGTCTTGCGCGCCATCTCGGCAACGCCCTGCCAGGCGGGCTTGCCGGAAAAGCGCTGGCGCAGATAGGCCAGGAGGTCGGCGATCTGCCGATCGCTGAGCGTCGCCGCGAAGCCCGGCATCACCGCGCTCGCCTCGCCATCCGTCGGCGGCAGGCCGAACAGCGTCACATTGATGATGTTCTGCGGGTTCGGTGCATTCACCGCCGTGCTCAAACGGAAATCGAGCCCGCCGAAAGGCGGCGGCTGGCCACTCTCATGGCACATGGCGCAGGCCGCATCATAGACCGCGGCACCTTGCGCTTCGCTGCCGTCATGCGCTGCGATAGCCGTCACGGCTGCCTTGGGCTCTTCCGCCGCTGCAGGGCTTTGCGCTTCGGGCCTGCCCATCTGCGCCGCGACATAGGTCGCAATCGCCATGATGTCGCTTTCGGGGAGGCCCGCGAGATTGCCGGTGACCTCGGCCATGGGGCCGCGCGAGACGCCGTGCTGCTCGTGCCAGCCATGCCGCAGGAAGAAGGCGAGCGCGGCCTTGTCCCATGGCGTGGGCGCCGGGGACGACTCGTCGATCGCATAAGCGATCCAACCTTCCGCCTCGCCGCCGGCGAAATGGCGATCCTTGTCCTCGGCGCCGAGCCGGTTGCGCGGGGTGTGGCAGGCGCCGCAGTGACCCAGTCCTTCGGCGAGATAGGCGCCGCGGTTCCACTCCTCGCTTTGGCCGGGATCGGGCTGGAACGGCCCTTCAGCCAGGAACAGGAGCTTCCAGGCCGCGAGCAGCGGCCGGAATTCGAGTGGGAAGACCAGATCGTTTTCCGGCGGTGTCGCCTTCACCGGCTCGCGGGTCATGAGATAGGCATAGAGCGCCCGATTGTCCTCATCGGTGACATGAGTGAAATGATCATAAGGAAAAGCCGGATAGAGATGCCATCCCTGCCGGTCGACGCCTTCGCGCATGGCGCGCAGGAAGGCGGCCTCGGGCCAGCCGCCGATACCGGTCTCGGCATCGGGTGTGATGTTGGTGGAGTGGATCGTGCCGAAAGGCGTCGGCAAGGCGAGCCCGCCGGCGAAAGCCTTGCTGCCGGGCACCGTATGGCAGGCGATGCAATTGCCGACAGCCGCGAGTTCGGCGCCTTTCCGCACCAGGGCCGGATCGAACGTCTGGGCGCCATCGACCGGAGCGATTTCCGGCCGCCAAGCGAACGCGGCAAACGCTATTCCCACACAGATGAGAAGTGCGGCCACAAGGCCCAGGATTTTCCAACCGCGCATCAATGCCTGGCAATTCGGCTAAGTCGAACGATAACGTCAGCCCTGGACGAATGGTTCCACATCGTCCGCTGCTGTGACCTGGGTCGCCATGCAGCTTTGCGGCAGGATATTCAGATCACTCGTCGCACCAGATGGCACCGAGAGAATGGCCCGAGCAACTCTTGTCCTCGCGATAGGACTTCACCCAATTCATGCGATCCGGCACCGCAAGCTGCGATTGCCCGACGGCGTGCTTTTCCACAGGCTGGGGCGGCTGCCAATCCATGCTCAGGAAGATGGGGCCGCTCAAAGCCGCGATATATATCATCAGCGGCGCCAGCAACTGAGCCGGGATTGACTGTCTGTTCTTCATTCGCACGGGCCCTCCAAACCAGCCATGGCAAGATGTTCCGTATGCTGTAGATCGGCCCGAAACCTCGGCCGTGCCCGTATGTTTGTCGCAACCCTTGTGTTTTCAATGTAGTTACATTTTTGACACCGTCCTTATGGGCATCAAACAAAAGTGATGATCCGGTAGTCGCGACTGCTTCGCGTTGACAAAGTGACGGACGCGTTATTGACGGTCATAGGCATGCCAATGCCTTGCCAATGACGGCGCCGGCCCTTGGCGTCAGGCGGCGAGCTCCATGACGGATATGCGCGTCGCCTCTCCTCTCGCCAGGATGCCGCGCAGCCGCCCTCGGCGCATGACGGCGACGCGATGCGCAAGGCCAAGGACCTCGTCGAGATCCGAGCTCACGACGATGATCGCCATGCCGGCGCGGGCGAGATCGGCGATGAGCTTGTAGATGGCGGCCCTGGCGCCGACATCTATGCCGCGGGTCGGTTCGTCGAGCACGAAGATCTTCGGATGATGCGGCAGCCACTTGGCGATGATCGCCTTCTGCTGGTTGCCGCCCGAAAGGCTGCCCATCCGCTGCTCCGGTCTGCCGCGCACGCCCATTTGTCCTATCTGGCGGCGCGCGAAGCGCAGGATGGCGGACGGGCCGAGCCACCCGTTTTTCGCTATCCGCCCCAGATTGGACACGGCGATGTTCTCCGCCACCGAATGCTCGAGGATGGCGCCCAGGAGTTTGCGATCTTCCGGCACCAAGGCCATGCCGGCACGGATGGCGTCCGCCGGTCCGCCGATCCTGGCCGCGCGGCCGTCGATGCGGATCTCGCCCGCAGCCGGATCGGCGCCAGTGAGTGCCCGCACCACCTCGGTGCGCCCGGCGCCGACCAGGCCGGCGATGCCGAGGATCTCGCCCTTGCGCAAGGTGAAGCTCACATCGCCGAAACCGCCTTGCGGCGACGACAAGCCCTTCACCTCGAGCACCACGTCATCGCCGGGTTGCGACAGTTCGGGGAACATCCGCTCGACGCTGCGGCCCACCATCTGCTCGACCAGCAGCCGGGTCGCGACCTTACCTTGGCCATGCACCGCCACCAGTTCGCCGTCGCGCAGCACCGCGATGCGGTCGGCGAGGCGCGCCAGCTCCTCCAGCCGATGCGATATATAGAGAAAGGAATAGCCCTGCCGGCGCAACGCCTCGATCTGACGAAACAGGAGGTCCGTCTCCTGACCACCCAATGCCGAGGTTGGCTCGTCGAGGATGAGGAGGCGGGCATCGAGCGCCAGCGCTTTGGCGATTTCGACCTGCTGCTGGGCCGCCACCTTGAGCGTCGCGACCAGCCGCGTCGGCGGCAGGTCGAGCCCGAGCCGCGCCAATTGCTCGGCGGCAAGCTGGTTCATGCGGGCGCGGTCGATGATGCCCCGTTTCCGCGGCAGACGGCCGACAAATACGTTCTCGGCGATGGTGAGCTCGGGCAAGAGCCGCATTTCCTGATGGATCATGCCGATGCCGGCGTCGAGCGCCGCGCGCGGTGACGCGGGCGCGTAAGGCCGGCCGTTCCAGGCCATCTCGCCGGCGCTCGGGGCAAGCGCCCCCGAAATGATGGCCGAGAGCGTCGATTTGCCGGCGCCGTTCTCGCCGATGAGCGCCAGCACCTCGCCTGGGCGGATATCGAGGTCGATGCCGCGCAGCACTTCATTGGGACCGAAGCTCTTCCCGATCCCGCGCAGGGAGAGTCCGCGCTGCGGGCTCTCCCTTGCTGCGTCGGCCTCGATCGACATCGACGTCAGGGATGCACGGCGATGAATCCGCCGACATTGTCCTTGGTGGTGACGGCGGCGTTGAGGAGCTGGGTTTCCGCCACTTGCTTGCCGCCCGCGAGGTCGAGCGCCGCCTCCAGCGCCATGCGGCCCATGCCCTGGGTCTTCTGCGTCGCCGTGACATCGAAGACGCCGCGCTGGATGGCCTCCAGCGCCGCCGTGTCGCCGTCGAAGCCGCCGATCCACACGCGCTGGTCGAGATTGGCGATCTTCACGGCTTGGGCGGCGCCCAGCGCCATGCTGTCGGACTGGCCGAAGATGACGTCGATCTCGGGATCGGCCTGCAGCATGTCCTGGACGATCTTGAAGCCCTCGTCCTGCGACCATTGCTGGCTCCACTGCTCGGCCACCACCTTGAAGCCCGGACATTCGGCAACGGCCTCCATGAAGCCCTTGGTCCGGTCGATTTCCGGGCTCGATCCCTTTTCGCCATGCACGATCGCCACCCGGCCCTTGCCGCCGGCGGCCTGGCACAGCCACAGGCCTACCGCTTTGGCGGAAGCGACACTGTCGGTGGCGATGAAGGTGATGCCGTCGCCGGCAAAGGCGTTGCGGTCGACATTGACGACCGGCACGCCCGCGGCCTGCGCCGCCTTTACGGGCACGGCGGCTGCCGCGGTGCCGGCGGGGATGTAGATCAGGGCGTCGATCTTCTGCGTGATGAGGTCCTGCACCTGGCTCACCTGCGTGGCCGGATCGCCGCGCGCGTCGACCGTGATGACCTCGACGCCCAGTTCCTTGCCGTAGGCCTCGACCGACTGCTTGATCTGGTTGAAAAAATTCTGTTGCAAATTGGCCACAGCAAGACCGATCTTCTTTCCGTCGGCCATGGCGGCGGGTATCGCCGCGAACATCGCGGTGGCGGCGACACCGAACAAGATTCTCCTGCGCAGATGCATTTCCCTTCCTCCCTGTGCTGGCGCCCCGCGGATTGCGGGAGCGTCTGTTTGTTCCTAGCGGCCGCGCCTGCGCCACACGTCGATGGCGACCGCGAGCGCGATCACCAGGCCGATCACGACCTGCTGGACGAAGGGCGAGACGCGCAAGAGATTGAGGCCGTTGTTGAGAAAGCCGATGATGAGCACGCCGATGGCGGTTCCGCCCATGGTTCCGGCACCGCCATTGAGGCTGGCGCCGCCGATGATGACGGCGGCGATGGTGTTGAGCTCATAGCCCAGTCCGGCGCTGGGCTGGGCGGAATCGAGCCGCGCCGCGAGCACGACGCCCGCCAATCCGGCAAGGCCGGCGCAGGCGGCATAGACCGCGATCGTCACCTCCTTCACCTTGATGCCGGCGAGCCGCGCCACTTCCGGATTGCCGCCGATGGCATAGAGGTTGCGCCCGGCGGCGCGAAAATTGAGGAACAGGCTCACCGCCGCCATCAGCAAGATCATGAGAGCAACGGTGACGGAAACGGCGCCGAAATGGCGCACGACCGCGAGGTCGGTGAACCATTCCGGGAAGCCGACGATCTGCTGGCCGTCGGTGATGAGGCTCGCAAGGCCGCGCGCGACCGACATGGTGGCGAGCGTGGCGATGAAGGGCGGGAGGCCGGCCATGGTGATGAGCAGCCCCGAAAAGACGCCGAACAGCGCCGAACTCGCCACCGCGATCACGATGGCGAGGCCGAAAGGCAGGCCCCAATAGACACTCGTATAGGCCATGACCATCACCGACCAGGCGAGCACCGAGCCCACCGACAGATCAATGCCGCCGATCAGGATGACCAGCGTCATGCCGACGGCGAGGATGCCGAGCACGGTGATCTGATCCATGACGTTCAGCATGTTGCGGAAACTGAAGAAGCTGTCGGTCGCGAGCGACAGCAGCAGGCAGAGCAGGAGGAGACCCAGCATCGGCGCGCCGGCGCCCGCCAGCTGCCGGACGGCGCCCCGCAGCCGCGAGGGCGGTCTGGCCGTCATGCTGGCATCGGTGCCTGCCGACATGGTGCTGAAATCTCCTCCCGCCTGACGCCGTCCCGCAGTCCTTGCACATGGTATAATACTGTAGTATAGGTTGTCAATGCGAGCGCGGATCCGGGGGGAAGGATTTGCGGGACGGCGCGGAGCGCCGTGGAGCTGTGTTGTTGAACAGGACGGTTGCGTCATGCCGGGCTTTCCGATCATCGACAGCCACGTCCATTTCATCGATCCGCGGCGCTTCCGCTATGCCTGGCTCGCCAGCCGCCCGAGCATCGACCGTCCGCTCCTGCCGCCGGATTTTGCTGAAGCGACCGCGGGCGTGGCCGTCGAAGGCGTCGTCTTCGTGGAGGCTTGGCCCGATCACGGCCAGCACATGGCGGAAGCGCAATTCGCGCAGGCGCTGGCGGATGCCGGCGCGCCGATCCTCGGCATCGTCGCCAATATCCCGGTCGTGCCGGGCAGCATCGCGGACCTTGACCCGCTGCGCCGGCTGCCGCTGCTGCGTGGGGCCCGCCATCTGATCGAAGGCGCGCTCGATCCGACCTTCTGCCTCGAGCCTTTCTTTCTCGCCGGCGTGCGGGCGGCGGCGGCGGCCGGCCTGCCCTTCGATCTGTGCCTCAAGCACTGGGCTCTTCCCTTCGCCACCGAGCTCGCCCGGCGCGTGCCGGAAGCGATCTTCGTGCTCGACCACATCGGCAAGCCCGGCATAAGGCAGGGCTTGCGCGAGCCCTGGTGGCGCGGCATCGCGGAGATCGCCCGCCTGCCCAATGTGATATGCAAGATGTCGGGCGTTATCACCGAAGCCGATCATGCCGATTGGACCGTCGAAACCATCCGTCCTTATGTGGAACGCGCCGCCGAGTGTTTCGGCTTCGCCCGGCTGATGTTCGGCAGCGACTGGCCGGTCTCGGAGGTCACTCATTCTTATGGCCGCTGGGTCGAGATCCTCGACCGCGTCTTCGCCGGCTGCTCGCATGACGAATTGCGCGCGTTCTACCGCGAGACGGCGACCCGGACCTACCGGCTGGATTTTCCCTCAAAGCAATGATACTATCATACAGGTTTGAGTCAGGGAGGAAACAATGGCTCTTCAGTGGAGAATGGGATTCGCCGCGCTTCTGATCGCGATGGTGCCGATCACGGCGCAGGCCGACGCCGTTTCGGACGCCAAGGCGCGCAGTGAGGCGCGCATGGGCGTCCAGTCCAAATGGACCGGCCCCGAAAGCGGCCCCAAGGCGCAAGCCGGCAAGAAGGTCGTCTATATTTCGAGCGACGAGCAGAATGCCATCTCGCATGCCTGGGGTGCGGCCCAGGCGGAGGCCGGCAAGGAGATCGGCTGGGAGGTGACCATCCTCGACGGCAAAGGCACCACCGCCGGCCGGCTGACGGCCTGCACCCAGGCGCTCGCCCTCAAGCCCGACGCGCTGACGCTGGAAGGCGATGCGGCGGGCATGCAGGATTGCCTGGGCCAGGCGGCCGAGCGCGGCATTCCCATTGTCGGCATCCATGCCGCGGGCTTCCCCGGCCCGGTGCCGGAGCTGAAGCTCTTCACCAATATCGGCAGCGAGCCCAAGGAGATCGGCGCGGCGCTCGCCGATTTCATCATCGCCGACAGCAACGGCGCCGGCAAGGCGATGATCCTCTATGATAATGTGTTCGACGTCGCGCGCGCCAAGGCGGAAGCCATGAAATCGCGGTTCGCGGAATGCGCAAGCTGCACGCTCCTCGGCTATGAGAGCTCGCCGCTCGCCGAAGTGACCACACGCACGCCGCAACTCTTCAACGCCTATGTGCAGAAGCACGGCGCCGACTTCCAATATGTCATGACGATCGCCGACTATTATTATGATTTCGCCGTGCCGGCGCTCGAGGCGGCAGGCCTCGATCCGGCCGCGGTGAAACTCGTGGGCTCGGATGGAACCCGGTCGGCCTATGCGCGCATCAAGGAAGGGCGCTTCCAGGTGGCGACGGTGCCCGAGCCGATCGAGCTCCAGGGCTATCAGGCGATCGACGAGGTCAACCGGGCCCTCAACGGCGAGAAGCCCAGCGGCTACGTGACGCCGGTCTTCGTCGTCAGCAAGCTCAACCTCGAGATCGAAGGCGGCAAGGACGGCTGGTTCGTGCCGGGCAATGGCTATAAGGAGCGTTATCTCGCTATATGGAAGGGGAGCAAGTAACCCCGAGGGACGTGGTGATGCCGGAACAAGCTGAGGACCTGCTGCGCGTCGAGGAACTCACCAAGACCTTCTCCGGCACCACCGCGCTCGATGCTGTGAGCTTCGCTCTCCGGCAGGGTGAAATCCACGCGCTCATCGGCGAGAACGGCGCCGGCAAATCGACGCTCATCAAGATCCTCACCGGCATCTATCGCCCAGACCGCGGCCGGTTCCTCAGCGACGGCGAGCCCGCCGAGCCCGGCCTCGCCGCGCTGTCGATCTCCGTCGTCCATCAGGACATGGGTCTCGTGGGCGACATGACGGTCGCGGAGAACATCGCGCTGGTGGCCGGCTATGCGCGCCGCGGCGGGCTGATCGACTGGCAGGCGACGCGCGGCCATGCGCGCGCGATCCTGCATCGGCTCGACAGCGCCATCGATCCCGATGCGCAAGTGGGCGCGCTCACCACGGCCGAGAAGGCGCTTGTGGCGATTGCCCGCGCCTTGAGCGTGCCCTGCCGGATCCTCATCCTCGACGAGCCGACCGCCGCGCTGCCGGATGCCGATGCGGAACGCATCGCCACGGTGCTGCGCCGGCTGCGCGAGCGCCGGATCGGCATCATCTATGTGACGCATCGGCTCGATGAGCTGTTTCGCGTTGCCGATCGGGTCACGGTGTTCCGCGACGGCCGCAATGCGGGCACTTACGCTATCGCCGATACGAGCATCGACAAGCTCGTCGAGCGCATGGTGGGACGCGCGGTGTCGCGGGGCAACCCACCTGCATCCACGATCGGTGCGCGGCCTCTGGCCAGTCTCGATGACCTATGGGTCGAAGGCGTAGGCCCGGTGGCGCTAGCAGTCAGGCCGGGCGAGATCATAGGCCTTTCGGGCCTGGCCGGCGCCGGCCATCACAAGATTGCGCGGGCCGTCGCCGGACTCTTGCCGCTGCAGGCGGGCCGCATCACCGGGCCGGACGGCGGGGCCATCGACGGCGCGCGCCGGGCGGCGATCCGCCAGGGCGTGGCGATGGTCGGCAGCGACCGCATCGGCGAAAGCATCCTGCCCGACATGACGCTCCAGGAGAATCTCTTTCCGAATCCGGCGTTGTTCCGCAAACCGTTCGCGCCCATCGATTTCGCGGTCGAGGCCCGGCGCACCAGCGCCGCGCTCGCCCGCTTCGACGTCCGACCGCGCCGGCCCGAGCGTCCGATCGCCGCCCTGAGCGGCGGCAACCAGCAGAAGGTCGTGCTGGCGCGCTGGTTCGAGATGGATTTTCGCCTCCTCGTACTCGAGGAGCCGACGGCCGGCATAGATGTCGGCGCGCGCGCCGATATCTATGCGCTGCTGCGCCAGGCGGCACTCGCCGGGAAGGCGGTCCTCATCGCCTCGTCGGATTTCTCCGAGATCGAGCAGCTGTGCCACCGTGTCGTGGTCTTCAATCGCGGCCGTGTGTCGGGCGAGCTGCAGGGCCCGGCGATCAGCCTCGCCGCGCTGACGCGGCATGCCTCGGCGCAGCTCGCCCGCCAGGAGCTTGTGGTCGCATGAATGGCAGCTCGCCCTTGCAGCTCGTCTCCGTCTTCGGCCTGCCGATCCTGCTGATCCTCGTGATCGTGGGCTTCTCTGCGGCGCTGCCGGAAACCTATCCGACCATGCTCAACTTGCGGGCGGTCATCAGCGACAAGTCGATCGTCGCCCTGCTAGCGCTCGCCGCCACCATTCCGATGGCCACCAACAACTGGGATCTCTCGGTCGGCTTCGGCGTGGCGTTCACCCATGTGGTGGCGTTCGGGCTGCAGGTGGATCACGGTTTCCCCTGGTGGCTGGCGGTGCTCGCCGCCGTAGCACTCGGCGCCGCGCATGGCGCCATCAACGGCCTGCTGGTGACGCGCGCGAAGATCCACTCCTTCATCGCCACGCTGGGCTCGGGCACGGTGGCGCTCGGCCTCGCGCAATGGTACACGGACGGCAAGCAGATCGTCGGCAGTGTCGACCCCGCCTTCTATGTCATCGCCAAGATGTGGCACGGCATACCGCTGCCGGCTTTATATGTGCTGGCCCTGATGGCGCTGCTCTGGGTGGTGTTCGAATATCTGCCGATCGGCCGCAATCTCTATGTGATCGGCTCCAATCCCAAGACGGCGGAGCTCGTCGGCATTTCCACCACGCGGCATGTGGTGCTCGCCTATGTCGGTTCGGGCGCGCTTGTCGGCTTCGCCGGCGTGGTGCTCGCCTCGAGGCTGCATGTGGCGCAGAGCTCGGTCGGCGTCGACTTCATGCTGCCCGCCTTCACGGCCGCCATGCTGGGCGCCACCACCATAAGGCCGGGCCGCGTCAATGCGCCGGGCACCGTGATCGCCGTGCTCTTGCTCGCAGCGACCGTCGCCGGCCTGCAGCAGCTCGGCGCCAGGTTCTATGTCGAGGCCCTGTTCAACGGCGCCATGCTGCTGTTGGCCGTCGGCCTTGCCCATTACGCCACGCGCCGCCGCGAGGCCGCGGTGGCGAGAGCGGGCCGGCGCCAGCCGCCCAAGTCCGCCGAGGCGAAGGTGGAGCGCTCGGCTTGACCTGGCCCGGCTTCTCGCCCGACCGCTGTTCAGTAGCCCTTGCCGGTGATCCAGCCGCCATCGACCGCGAGCACGGCGCCGCAGATGTAGTCCGACTCGTCCGAGGCCAGGAACATCGCCGCGCGCACATGGTCTTCCGGCTGGCCCCAATTGCCGAGCGGGATTTCCTTGCGGAACGTGGCGATCATTGCCTCGTCCTGGAAATAGGGTGCGTTCATCGGCGTCTCGGTCGGACCGGGCGCGATCGCATTGACCCAGATGCCCTGGCTCGACAGCTCATAGGCCATGGCGCGGGTGAGCCCGATGACGCCCGCTTTCGCCGCGCCATAGGCGACGCGCTTGGTCAGCGCCAGGATGCCGGTGACCGACGCCACATTGACGATCTTGCCGCGCCCCTTCTTCAACATATGCGGGATCGCCGCTTGCGACGCGAAGAAGACGCCCGAGAGGTTGATGTCGATGGTCTTGCGCCACATCTCCTCGCTGTGCTCGAGGAACGGGCTGATATAGCGCACGCCGGCATTGTTGATGAGGATGTCGACCGCGCCGAACTCGGCGACCGCGGCCTCGGCCATATCGCGGCAGCTGGCGAGATTCGCCACGTCGACCTTGACACCCAGCGCCTGCCCGCCTTTCGCCCGGATCTTCCCGGCCGCCGTCGCCGCCGCGTCCGCGTCGATATCGGCGATCACGACATGGGCGCCGAGGGCGGAGAAACCCGCCGCGAAAGCTTCCCCTATGCCTTTGGCGCCGCCGGTGATGATCACGCTCTTGCCGCTGAAGTCCATGGTTCAAACCTCCGCCAGGGTGTATGATCTTATGACCAGATTCACATCGGTGAACGAATAAATGATGGGACGAGCGTGACCGAGAGCTTTCCGCTGAAGGAGATCAAGCGCGAGCCGACCTTGTCGGAACGGGTGGCGGACGCGCTCACCTCTTACATTTTCGAGAACGGCCTGCGTCCCGGCGACAAGCTGCCCTCCGAGCGCGAGCTCGGCGAGTATTTCAAGGTCTCGCGCACCGTCATCCGCGAGGCCGTGCGCTCGCTGGTCGGCAAGGGGCTTCTGCACAGCCATTCCGGCGCCCGCCTCACTGTCTCCGAGGTGGCGAGCGAGGCGGTGGGCGACCTGCTCGACCTCGTGCTGCGCGGCCGCGCCGTCGGCGACCAGAAGGCGACCCAGCAGGCGCTCTGGCAGCTGCACGAAGTGCGCTCGACCATCGAGGTGCAGATCGCGGGCCTCGCCGCCCAGCGCGCCGCCCCGGCCGAGATCGACCAACTGCGCGAAGTGATGAAGGCGCTGGACAAGGCTGCCACCGACGAGGAGCGCGTGCAGGCGGATGAAGCCTTCCACCGCGCGATCGCCCAGGCGACGCACAACGAGTTCTATGTCGTGCTGCTCGATTCGCTCGTCGGCCCCTTGCAGCAGCTGCGCCGCGCCACGCTCAAGCTCAAGAAGGGGGCGCCCAATGCCCGGGCCGCGCACGCGCTCATCTTCGCGCGCATCGCCGCGGGCGATGTGGAGGGTGCGCGCGCCGCGATGGCCGTCCATATCGTCGAATCGGGCGAGGCGCTGCAGAAGCTGACGCCCGAACATCTCAAAGCCGCCGAGCAGGCGCAGTAGCGCGGGATGCGAAAAAGTGGATACCGGTTTTTCGCAGCAATCCCGCGTCGACATACGAGAATCGATCACGGTGAGTTTGGATTGATTCAATCCAAACTCACCGTGATTTAGCGACGAGCCGTTTCGGTTCACGACGGGCGATCCCGCTGCCCTTCTACGCCCGGCCGACCTCCGCGAGGACACGACGGCGGTCGTCTTCCGTCCACAGGTCGCGGATCGCGTCATGGCCTTTGCCCTTGTCGAGCAGGCGGCGCGCGACGGCGGCGATGCCGTCGCCGTCGAGCCCATAATAGCGATAGCACTGATGTGGCGGCCCGATGAGCGCGAACTCGTCCTGGAGCCCGTGCTTGAAGGAGGGCACGGCGAGGCGGTGCCGGCCGAGGGCCTCCTGCACCATGGTGCCGAGGCCGCCTTCGGTATTGTGCTCCTCGACGATCAGCACCGCGCGATGCCGGGCCGCCTGGGCGATGATCTCTGCTTCCGGGAACGGCTTCAGCGTATGCGTGTCGAGCACGGTGCAGGTGATGCCGGCCTTGGCGAGGCCGTCGGCGGCAGCGATGGAACGGCTCACCATGAGCCCGGTCGCCACGATCAGGAGATCCGCGCCCGACCTGACGGCGACGGGCGCGCCCGGCCCATAGCCCTCCGGCACGGTGTCATAGACATCCTCGTCGCGGCCGCGGCCGAGCCTGAAATAGATGGGCTGCGGATGATCGATCGTCGCCTTGAGGAGGGCCGCGGCGGCCTTGCCGTCGGGGGGCGACAGGATCATCAGATTGGCGACCGCGCGCAAGGCGGCGATGTCCTCGGTCGCATGATGCGAGGTGGCGAAGAAGCCCATGGCGATGCCGGCATGGGTGGCGATGACGCGCACCGGGACGCTCGGATAGGCCAGGTCGGTGCGGATGTTCTCGAAGCACAGGAGTCCGGCGAAGGCGGCGAAGGTCGAGACATAGGGAATGAGCCCGGTGGTCGCCATGCCGGCGGCGGCCGAGACCATGTTGCGCTCCGAGATGCCGAACTGGAAGAAGCGCTCCGGATGCCGGTCGGCGAAGGCCGCGATCAAGGTCGAGGATTTGAGGTCGGCCGAGCCGGCGACGATGCGCCGGTCGGCATCGGCCGCGTCGGCGAGCGCCGCGCCGAAGCGGATCAGACCCGTCTGCATCTTGCGGGTCGCCGAGCCGTCCTGGCTGCGGGAGTCTCTCAGGGCGGCGGTCGTCATGCGTCTTCCTTCTGTTTCTCGGCATACATGTCGTTGATCTGGCGCCGGGCCTCGGCGGCGTCCGCGCCATGCAGATAACCCAGGTGCCAAACCGCTTCATGCTCGATGAAATCGACGCCCTTGCCGGAGACCGTCCTGGCGATGATGAAGGTCGGCTTGCCGCCCGAGAGGCGCCGCTGCTCGAAGCGCTCGAAACCGTCCAGCAGGGCGCCGAGATCGTGCCCGTCAATGTCCTCGACATGCCAGCCGAAGGCGCGCCAGCGCTCGGCCATCGGCTCGACGCTCATGATGTCCTCGGTGCGGCCGTCGACGCAGACCCCATTGCGGTCGCAGATGCACAGGAGGTTGGAGAGCTTGCGGAAGCCGGCATAGGCGGCCGCTTCCCAGATTTGCCCCTCATTCTGCTCGCCATCGCCGATCACCGCGGCGACCCGACTGCCGCGGCCCTGGACCCGCAAACCTTCCGCCATGCCGCAGGCGACCGAAAGCCCGTGCCCGAGCGAGCCCGAGGAGAAGTCGAAGCCCGGCACCTTGCGGCAGTCGGGATGGTCGCCGAGGATTGAATTGAGCCGGGTGAAGGTCTGAAGATGGGCGGCATCGAAGAAGCCGAGATCGGTGAGGATCGGATAGACCGCCGAGCAGGCATGGCCCTTGCTGAGCACGAAGCGGTCGCGTTCCGGCCAGTCAGGGCGCGAGCCGTCGACGCGCAGGAAGCCGTAATAGAGCGCCACGAAGATTTCCGTGGCCGAGAAGGCCGGGCCATAGTGCCCCGACCCCGCGACCGCCACCTGATCCAGCACGGAAAGGCGCACATCGGTGCACTTCTGCTGCAGCAGCTTGATGTTTGCGTTCGGCATGCGACCTCCTAAACCTGTATGACAGTATCATAGGATTAGGGGCGGCGCAATGCGGCGGCGTCAGGTCAGGATCGGGTCAGGCGGACCGCCTTGAGCGCTATCGCAATGGCGATGGCGGGTGCCGCGGCGAAGACGGTCGCAAGCCAGAGCGCGGCATTGCCGGCGCCGGCGGGGCCGCCCGGCGTGGCGATCCCGGCAACATTCGCCAACATGCCGGCCGAGGCCGTGCCGAAGGCGATGGCGAAGAGCTGCACCGTCGTCATGCCGCCCGCCGCCAGATCCTGTGCTCCGTCGCCGGCGCCGCCTGATAGACGCGCGTCACCAGGCTCGGCCAGGCGAGGCCGATGCCGAAGCCGATGAGGACGAGGCCGAAACAGGCCGGCGCCAGCAGCGGCCAGCTTCCGCCGCTGTGCATCGGCAGGAAGATCGCCAAGAGGACGAGGCCCGCGAACGTGAGCGCCGGGCCCGCCACCATCAGCCGCGCGCCATTGGTCTCCTGCCAGCGTGCGCTGATGAGGGTCGCGGCGGTCCAGCCGATGGCCATCAGCGCGGCGAGATAGCCGGCCCACAGCGGCGGCTGCCCGTGCAGATGCTGCAGCAGATAGGGCACGAAGATTTCGGGCTGCATGCTGAGCATAAGGAGCGCGATGAGAAGATA
>JBFWNN010000007.1:0-112594 GCA_050251035.1 Parvibaculaceae bacterium | reverse complement strand
GACCCAATCGGGGCCAAAACCGTGACTGCCCCCGCAACTGTGAGCGGCGAGGACGTACGCAGAATTGGCCACTGGGCAACCGGGAAGGCCGCGTGCATCCGCCCGAGCCGCAAGTCAGGAGACCTGCCGCGCCAACCGAGGGCCCTGCCCTCAAACATTTGTTGAGCACACGGAGGGTGTCACGCTCATGACCACGGATCGGATTTCCACTTCTCTCACCATGTCGCAGCGCGTCGCTGCGGGCCTCAGCGCCATCGCCTTCGGCCTCGTGCTGGTCGTCGGCGTCGGGCTCGCCCATGCCGACAAGCTGCACAATGCGGCGCATGACACGCGCCACTCGATCGGCTTCCCCTGCCACTAAGCGGGTCCTTCCATGATCGGGCGAGTGATCCTCGCCGCGCTCCTTGCAGGGATCGCGGCCGGCTTGTTCTATGGTGTGATCCAGCATGTGCGGCTCACGCCATTGATTCTCGAAGCTGAGAAATATGAAACTGCCGGCGATGGTCACACGCATGACCATGGCGCGGCTACGACGACAACGACCACAACCGAGCAGACCGCCGCTCCTGCGGCCGAGCCTGCCGCGGAAGAAGAGGCCTGGGGGCCTGCAGACGGTGCCGAGCGCACTTTCTATACCTTCCTCGCCAGCGTCGTCGCCGGCGCCGGTTTCGCCGCCCTGCTGGCCGGCGTCAGCCTCCTGTCGGGGGTGAGAATCACACCGCGCAACGGCCTGCTCTGGGGCCTGGCGGGCTTCCTGGCCGTGCACCTGGCGCCGGCGGCGGGCCTGGCACCCGAGCTGCCCGGCATGCCGGCGGCCGATCTCGCGGCGCGCCAGGCCTGGTGGATCGGCACGATCGTCGCAACCGGCGCCGCAATCTGGCTGTTCACGCAGCGAAACGAGACCTGGGCCAAGGTTGCCGCCGTCATTCTGGTGGCGCTGCCTCACATCATCGGCGCGCCGCAGCCGCCGACCCATGAGAGCGGCGTTCCGGCCGGGCTTTCGGCGGAATTCGCCGCCAACACGCTGGCCGCGGCGGTTCTCTTGTGGCTCATGATCGGCGGCTTCCTCGGCCTCGCCATGGACCGCTTCGTCAAGGAGGCATGATGACGGCGCTCGAGAAAATCCCCGCCACCGTCATCACCGGCTTCCTCGGCGCCGGCAAGACGACATTGATCCGCCATCTCCTGCAGAATGCCAGGGGACGGCGGATCGCCCTCGTCATCAACGAGTTCGGCGACATCGGCGTCGACGGCGAGATTCTCAAGGGCTGCGGCGACGAGGTCTGCCGCGAGGAGGACGTGGTCGAACTCGCCAATGGCTGCATCTGCTGCACGGTCGCGGATGATTTCATCCCGACCATGCGCAAGCTGCTCGACCGCGACCGGCCGCCCGAGCACATCGTCATCGAGACCTCGGGGCTCGCTCTGCCCCAGCCTTTGGTGCGCGCCTTCAACTGGCCGGAGATCAAGTCGCGCGTGACCGTCGACGGTGTCGTCACCGTCGTCGACGCCAAGGCCCTGGCCGAAGGCCGCTTCGCCGACGACGAGGACGCGGTCGCCCGGCAGCGCGCCGCCGATCCCAATCTCGATCACGAGAATCCGATCGAGGAACTGTTCGAGGACCAGCTCAATTGCGCCGACATGGTCATCCTCAACAAGACCGACCTGCTTCTCGACCACGAGACCGACAGGCTCGCGGGCGACCTCAAGAGCCAGATCCGCAAAGGCACCAAGCTGGTGCCGGCGCAGCATGGCGCGCTCGATGCGGCGGCCCTGCTCGGTATCGCATCCGCCGCCGAGGACGATATGCACAACCGCCTCTCCCATCACGAGATGGAAGGCGAAGTGCAGCATGACCATGACGACTTCGTCACTTTCTCGGTGTCGCTCGGCATCATCGCCGACCGCGAAGGCCTCATGGCGCGCATCCAGGATCTCATCGCCGAATACGACATATTGCGGCTGAAAGGCTTTGCCGCGGTCGAGGGCGCGCCGGGCCGGCTCCTGATCCAGGCGGTGGGCCCACGGCTCACCAGCTATTTCGACCGGCCGTGGCGGGCGGACGAGAAGCGGTCGAGCGAGATCGTCGTCATAGGACTCAAAGGACTGGACCGGGCCCGGATCGAGGCCCGCCTCCGGGGCTGATGCGGACGCTTGTCATCATCTCCATCCCCGCAAGGCGCGGAGGGTCCGACCGAAGGTCGGGGGTGGGGCTCTCGCCGGGTGAACCACCCCCACCCGATCTCCGCTTCGCTTCGACCACCCTCCCCCGCTTGCGCGTGGGAGGGAGGATCGATCACTGATGCATCTCCTCGCGACCCAGACGGGCGTCATAGACGGTGCGGCCGAGGCCATCGACCTGGCGCAGGAGCCGGGCGACATCGTCGTGCTCTCCGCTGCCGACAGCGAGCTCGCCGCTCTGGCGCGCGCCTGGGACACGAGCGGTCGCGCGGCGCCGTCGCTGCGGCTCGCCAATCTGCTGCAGCTACAGCATAATCTTTCGGTCGATCTCTATCTCGATAAGACGCTGAGGCACGCCAAGCTCATCATCCTGCGCCTCCTGGGCGGGGCGCAATACTGGTCCTACGGCCTCGGCGAGATCGAGGCCCTGGCGCGCGAAAGACAGATCGCGCTGGCCGTCCTGCCGGGCGATGGCCAGCGCGACCCCGAGCTCACCGCACGCTCGACCTTGCCGGCCGCCGATTGCGAAAGGCTCCGACAATATCTCATCGCGGGGGGCCAGGAGAATGCCGGCGCCTTCCTCACGCTGTGCCTGCATCTCCTGGGGCATGGCGCGGCACCCGCGCCACCGCGCCCGCTCGCCAAGGCCGACCTCTATTGGCCGGGACGGACTTGCGAAAGCATTGATGAGCTCCGCGCCAACTGGATCGCCGATGCGCCGGTCGCGGCGCTCGTCTTCTACCGTTCCGTGCTCGAAGGGGCGCAGACGGCCCCGGTCGACGCGCTCATCGCGGCGCTCGAGGCGCGGCGGATCAACGCCCTCCCCCTCTATGTCACGAGCCTCAAGGATGCGGCGAGCGCCGGCTTCATCGCGGCCACATTCGGCGCGGCGCGGCCCTCCGTGATTCTCAATGCCACGGCTTTCGCCGTGTCCTCGGGCGGCGGCGCCGCCGACACGTCCTACACGCCCTTCGACTGCCCGGTGCTGCAAGTGGTCTTCGCCGGATCGAGCGCGGCGAGCTGGCAGGAGAGCGCGCAAGGGCTCGGCGCCCGCGATCTCGCGATGAATGTGGTCCTGCCCGAGCTCGATGGCCGCATCCTGTCGCGCGCCGTCTCCTTCAAGGCCGACGACCACTGGGACGAGCGGACGCAATGCCGGATCGTGACCTATCGATCGGTCCCGGACCGTGTCGATTTCGTCGCCGACCTGGCGGCGGCCTGGATCGCCTTGCGCCACACCGCCGCAAAGGACCGGCGCGTCGCCCTCATCCTCGCCAACTATCCCAACAAGGATGGGCGCATCGCCAATGGCGTGGGCTATGACACGCCGGCGAGCTCCATCGCCATCCTGCGCGCGCTGCAGGCCGCCGGCTATCGCATCGACGATATCCCCGAGGATGGCAATGCGCTGATCGAGAGCCTGCAGCGGGGCCGCACCAATGCGCATCGCCATGCGGGCGCCGTCAAGCTCGCGCTCATCGACTATGACCGGCACTTCACGGCCTTGCCGGAGGATGTCCGCCGCCAGATCACCGAGCGCTGGGGCGCGCCCGATCAGGATCCGTTCTTCTCGCGCGAAGCCTTCGAGCTTCCCGTCCTCACCTTCGGCCACGCGGCGGTCGCGATCCAGCCGGCGCGCGGCTACAACATCGATCCCAAGGCCACCTATCACGATCCGGCGCTGGTGCCGCCGCATGGCTATCTCGCCGCCTATTTCTGGCTGCGCCACCATTTCGGCGCGCAGGCCGTCATCCACAACGGCAAGCACGGCAATCTCGAATGGCTGCCCGGCAAGGCGACGGCGCTGTCGGCTTCCTGCACCCCCGAGATCGCTTTCGGCCCACTGCCGCATCTTTATCCCTTCATCGTCAACGACCCGGGCGAAGGCACGCAGGCCAAGCGCCGCGCGCAAGCTGTCATCATCGATCACCTGACACCGCCTTTGACGCGGGCCGAGACCTACGGCACGCTCAAGGACCTCGAAGCCCTGGTCGATGAATATTATCTTGCGTCCGGCCTCGACCGCCGCCGGCTCGCGGCGCTCAAGCGCGACATCCTCGACCTGACCAGAAGCCAGAGGCTCGACATCGATGCCGGCTTCACCGGCGATGAGACGAGCGACCTCATGAAGCTCGATGCCTATCTCTGCGACCTGAAGGAAGCGCAGATCCGCGACGGACTCCATGTCCTGGGCGCATCGCCGCAAGGGCGGCTCGAGACCGATCTCCTGGTGGCATTGACGCGCGTGCCGCGCGGGCTCGGCGAGGCCGCCGATCAATCGCTGATCCGCGCTTTGGCCGAGGATCTGGGCTGCGACGATTTCGACCCGCTCACCTGCGACATGGGCATTCCATGGACAGGCCCCCGCCCCGAAATGCTGGCGAGCCTGAGCGCGGATACCTGGCGGACCCAGGGCGATACGGTCGAGCGTCTCGAGACCCTGGCGGCGCAGTGTGTCGAACGCCGTGCCGGCATCGGCGCGCGATCGGACATGGTCATCGGCGCGATCGAGACGGCCATTCGTCCGGCGCTGCGGAGCTCGGGAGAGCGCGAGATCGCAAGTGTGCTCAAGGGGCTCGCCGGGCAGTTCGTGGCGCCCGGGCCGTCCGGCGCACCGACCCGCGGCCGGCTCGACGTCCTCCCCACCGGCCGCAATTTCTATTCGCTCGACAACCGCACGGTGCCGACTCCGACCGCCTGGATGCTCGGCCAGACATCGGCGGAAGATCTTCTCGCCCGGCACTTCCAGGATTTCGGCCGGTACCCTCAGGCCCTCGGCCTGTCGGCCTGGGGCACCTCCAACATGCGCACCGGCGGCGACGATATCGCGCAAGCCCTGGCGCTCATCGGCGCAAAGCCCGTATGGGAACCGTCGAGCTGGCGGGTGACCGGCTATGAGGTGATCCCGCTGGCGAGACTCGGGCGGCCGCGCGTCGACGTCACCTTGCGCATCTCGGGCTTCTTCCGCGACGCCTTCCCGACCCAGATCGAGCTCTTCGACAAAGCGATCCGCGCCGTGGGCAGGCTGGACGAGCCAGAAAATGACAACCCGATCGCGGCACGGATGGGTCAGGAAGCAGAAACCCTCATGGCCGCCGGGGTCGCCCCCGCCGAGGCGGAGCATGTCGCGGGCTATCGCATCTTCGGCGCCAAGCCCGGCGCCTATGGGGCGGGCCTCCAGGCCCTCATCGATGAACGCTTGTGGACCGAGCGCGCCGACCTCGCCCGCGCCTATATCACCTGGGGCGCCTATGCCTATGGCGCTCGCGACAGCGGCACACGGGACGAGCGGGCGTTCGGCGAGCGCCTCAGGCGCATCGAGGCGGTAGTGCACAACCAGGACAATCGCGAGCACGATCTGCTCGATTCCGACGATTATTACCAGTTCGAAGGCGGCATGAGCGCGGCTGTCGAGGAGATGTCGGGCACGCGGCCGCGGGTCTATCACAACGACCATTCGCGCCCCGAGCGGCCGGTCATCCGCACGCTGGAGGAAGAAGTGGGCCGCGTGGTGCGTTCGCGCGTGGTCAATCCGAAATGGATCGCCGGCATCAAGCGTCATGGCTACAAGGGCGCCTTCGAGATCGCGGCGACGGTCGACTACATGTTCGCCTTCGCGGCGACGACGGGCGCCGTGCGGAGCCATCATTTCGACCTCGCCTACGACGCCTTCCTCGCCGACGAGGCGACGCGCGACTTCATCGCCCGCAACAATCCCGCCGCGCTCGTCGAGATCTCCGAGCGGTTGGAGGAGGCCATCGCGCGCGGCCTGTGGACGCCGCGCTCCAATTCGGCCTATGGCCAGCTGAAGCTTCTCAAGGAAGGACAACCCCCATGAGCGAAGACGAAAATGCCCGCCATCACGACAAGATGCAGAAGAAGAAGGCGGCGCGCGACAAGATCATGGCCGGCAAGACGATCGAGAAAGGCCTGGTCATCGTCCATACCGGCAAGGGCAAGGGCAAGTCGACCGCCGCCTTCGGCATGGTGTTCCGCTGCATCGGCCACGGCATGAAGGCGGGCGTCGTGCAGTTCGTCAAAGGCGCCTGGGCGACGGGCGAGCGCACCGTGCTGGAGAAATTCCCGGAGCTGGTGACGATCAAGGCGATGGGCGAAGGCTTCACCTGGGAGACCCAGGACCGGGCGCGCGACATCGACCATGCGCGCGCCGGCTGGGAAGAAGCCAAGCGCATGATCGCCGACCCGCAATACAAGCTCGTGCTCCTCGACGAGCTCAATATCGTGCTGCGCTACGACTATCTGCCGACGGAGGAGGTCATCGAGACCTTGCGCAACAAGCCCAACGACACGCATGTGATCGTCACCGGCCGCAACGCCAAGGACGAGCTGATCGAGATCGCCGACCTCGTCACCGAGATGGAGCAGGTCAAGCATCCCTTCCGCTCGGGCGTCAAGGCGCAGAAGGGCATCGAGTTTTAGAGCCTGCTTTCGCCGGGATAACGGATGGGACGGAATTTTCGCCTGAAGCAGTCGTTATGATCAGCACTGCCAGCCCTTCTCGGAGCGCAGCGATTTCGTCACATGCGCGACAATGGGGTCGAACGCGCTCTTGTTGGCGGAGGGATATTCAAGCCGGACGTGGTTGGCAATCTGGCCGTCACAGGCCTGGATGATCTTCTCATAGAAGATGCGGTCCGCCTTGCTGCCGGAAAAAGCGAACCAGCCGTCCTTTCCCGCCGAATAGCTCATGTCCCAGCCATTGTCCGTGTCATAAGAAACGAGACGCTTGGCGTAATCGGCAAAGCTCTCCGCGCTGACCGTCGCCAAAGCGCCCCAGATCGCGATCGTCGCGTCGCCCTCGGGCGAGGTGAAGCGCAGGCCGTCACCATTGGCCGGCGCCTCGCCTGCCTCATAGCTCGCGGGTATGTCGGCGGTGGCGCCGAAGCGGTCGTTCACATAGGTCTTCCACGCGGTCGCGGCGGCGACCGGCATCCATGCGGCCATCATGAGCCACAGGACGCATAACACTCTCTTCATTCAATCCCTTCCGGTCTGGCTCTGCTTCAGGCTGCGGATGATATTGCTCAGATCCTGCTGTGTCTGCTGGGGGACGCCGGCCGCGGGGCGGGCGCCCGAGCGCTTCTGCGCCGGCGCCGCCGTCCGGGGCTGGGTGGCCCGGGTCTGCGGCTGCGGACCGCCGAGGTTCGTCACATAGACGGGCGCCGGCGGGATGGCGCGGATCGGCGCCATGGCGATATTGAGCGTGTGGGTGTCCTCGCGGCTGGCGGCCAGGCCGGCGCTCCCGCCCAGTTGATAGTCGCCGATGCGGATGATGCTGAAACCGGGCTCGAGGCCGGCGCCCGCATCGATGCCGAATTCGATGATATAGCCGAGCCCGTCCGTCTGCTGGGCGATGCCGGCGGCGTCGATCGCCTCGGCGGCCCGGCTGATCCAGGTCTTGAGGCCGAGATTGCCCCTGAGCAGCGGCTCAGGCCCCTGGCCCTGCGGATGTCCGGCGCATTCAGCCTGGCTCAGGCTCGCAAGCGCGGTCGAGAAGGTCACCGAAGAGACGCTTTGCGCCTTGGCATGGCGGCGCGCATCGGCGCCCAGCCGGAAGCTGTCGGTCACATGGATCGGCACCAGGATCTGGGCCGAGGCACCGCCACTGCGCGCTTCGGTCACATCGAGCGTGAGCTCGACGCCGGCCGCCCAGTCGCGCAGCCACGGAAAGCGCGCGGTGTTCTCGCCATAGGCCGTGGCAAGCTCGCACTTCACATTGCGCAGGATGTCGACGACGCCGACACCCTTCTCGTAAGGCAGGCTCGGCACGGAGGCGCAGGCCGCCACGATCGTCAGCCCGGCCAGCGCCCCAAATTTGCGAATCGACAGAATGGTACCCTCACGTAATGTCTCTCTTTCCTACCAGCCCCTGCCCGCCTCTCTCAATCCCCAAACGACGCGTTTGCGCCTCTCCTGGTCGCGGCCATGATTGACCGGGAACCTTGCCGTCGCTAGGGGTTACGACAGCAAGACGAGCAGCGTTCCATGAGGAACTGAAAGCAAGTCCGGTGCGGCCGACCCACATCGGGGGCCAATGCCGGAGCTGCAGAAACCAAGGCGCGGGCATCCGCGCCTGGGACCTGTCCTTTCTTGCGACGGATGAGAGGCAGGATCCCAATGCAGGCAAAAACCGGTGTGATGTTGTGCGGCCATGGCAGCCGCGACGAGGATGCCGTCCAGGAATTCGCGGTCCTCGCCCGGCATCTGAAGCAACGCTTCCCCGGCCAGCCGGTCGAGTTCGGCTATCTCGAATTCGCCACCCCCATCATCCGCGACGGGCTCGACCGGCTCCGGGCGGAAGGCGTCGACAAGGTGCTCGCGGTTCCCGGCATGCTCTTCGCCGCCGGCCACGCGAAAAACGACATCCCTTCGGTCCTCAACACCTATGCCGCCAAGAACGGCGTCACGATCGATTACGGCAAGGAGCTGGGCATCGACCCCAAGATGATGCGCGCCGCCGCCGACCGCATCGAGGAAGCCCTGGCCGCGGCGCCCGGCGATATCGGGCGGCATGAGACCTTGCTGGTGGTTGTCGGGCGCGGCGCCTCCGACCCCGACGCCAATTCCAATGTCGCCAAGGTCACGCGGCTCTTGTGGGAAGGCTTCGGCTTTGGCTGGGCCGAGACCGCCTATTCCGGCGTGACCTTCCCGTTGGTCGAGCCGGCGCTCGAACACGCGACGCGGCTCAATTACCGTCGCATCATCGTCTTCCCCTATTTCCTGTTCACCGGCATCCTGGTCCAGCGCATCTATGACGCGACCGACGCGGTGGCCAGCCGCTATCCCGGCATTCAGTTCGTCAAGGCGCCCTATCTCAACGATCATCCGGCGGTCATCGACACCTTCGTCGAGCGGATCGCGCAGATCACCACCGGCGAGACCGCGATGAACTGCCAGATGTGCAAGTTCCGCACCCAGGTGCTGGGCTTCGAGGCAGAGGTCGGCGCGCCGCAAGAGAGCCATCATCACCATGTCGAAGGCATCGGCACCGGCACCGTCCATCATCACGATCATGACCACCACCATGGCCACGATCACCACCATCATGGGCATGATCATCGTCACGATCATCACGGGCATCATCACCACCCCTACCCACATGCCGACCATCCGCTCGGGCCCCGGAGCATGAAAACGCGGTGAGAGACTATCTGCGCGATCCGACCGAGATCTACCGGCAGTCCTTCGCGACGATCCGCGCCATGGCCGACCTGTCGAGCCTGTCGGCGCCGACTCACCGCATCGCCGAGCGGGTGATCCATTCCTGCGGCATGCCCGACGTCGCCGCCGACCTGCGCATCTCGGCCGACCTGCCGGCGGCCATCGCCCAGGCCTTGCAAGCGAGGAAACCCATCTTCACCGACAGCGAAATGGTCCGGCATGGCATCATCGCCCGCATGCTGCCGTCAGGGGTGGATATCGTCTGCACACTGAATGACGAGAAGGCGCGCGAACTCGGCTTGGCGCGCCAGATCACCCGCTCGGCCGCGGCGGTGTCGCTCTGGCTGCCGCGCCTCGCGGGAGCGGTGGCCGTCATCGGCAATGCGCCGACGGCGCTCTTCGCGTTGCTCGAGGCGCTCGATGCCGGAGCCGATCGGCCGGCCGCCATTGTCGGCTTGCCGGTCGGCTTCATCGGCGCCAGCGAAGCCAAGGACGAGCTTGCGGAAAATCCGCGCGGTGTCCCCTTCGCAACGCTGCTCGGGCGACGCGGTGGATCGGCCATGGCCGCTTCGGTCATCAATGCGGTAACGGCGGACATGACCAGATGACCAGATGGCTCAGCATCATCGGCATGGGCGAGGACGGCCGTGACGGTCTCTCGGCTCGTGCCCTGTCGCTGCTGTCCGATGCCGAGGTCATCGTCGGCTCGGAACGCCTGCTGGCGCTCGTCGGCGAAACCTCGGCCGAGCGGCATGAATGGCCGCAGCCCTTCAGCGCCGTCGTCGACCGCATCAAGCCTTTGCGCGGCCGCCGCACCGTCGTGCTGGCGACCGGCGATCCGCTCAATTACGGCGTCGCCCGTAAGCTGATGGAGATCGTGCCTTTCGCGGAGATGGAGATCGTCCCCCATCTCTCGTCTTTCAGCCTCGCCGCCGCACGCATGGGCTGGCCGCTCGGCGATTGCGACATGATCACCCTGCACGGCCGGCCTGCCGCCAATCTCGAAGCCTTCATCCAGCCCGATGTCCGGCTTTTGGCGCTGACCGCCGACGGCTCGACCATCGCCGAGGCCGCCCGCCGGCTGGTGGCACGCGGCTACGGACCCAGCGAGATGACCGTCCTCGAAAACATGGGCGGCTCGCGCGAGAACAGCGTCCGCTTCCGCGCCGAAGATTTCGCCGAGCGCTCCTTCTCCGACCTCAACACCCTCGCCATCCGGTGCAAGCCCAAGCCCGGCGCCGCTCTGCTGCCGCGCGTTCCGGGCCTGCCCGACGACGTCTTCATCCATGACGGCCAGCTCACCAAACGCGACGTGCGCGCCGCGACGCTCGCCGCACTCGCCCCCTATCCCGACGCGCTGCTCTGGGATATCGGCGCCGGTTGCGGCTCGATCGCCATCGAATGGATGCGCGCCGCGCGCGGCGCGCACGCCGTCGCCTTCGAGCAGGATGCGCAGCGCCTGCGCATGATCGGCGAGAATGCCGAGCGCCTGGGAACACCGCGCCTCAAGGTCGTCGCCGGCGCGGCACCCCGGAGCCTCGCCGGTCAGGCGGCGCCCGACGCCGTCTTCATCGGCGGCGGCATGGGCATACCGGGCGTCTTTGCGGACAGCTGGGCGGCGCTCAAGTCGCAGGGCCGCATGGTGGCGAATGTGGTGACGCTCGAAGGCGAGCTTCATCTGGTCGACCTCCAGGAGAAACATGGCGGCGACCTGGTGCGGCTCGACGTTTCCTATCTCACGCGCATCGGCGCGCTTCGGGCGCTCAAACCGCGCATGGCGGTGCTGCAATGGCGGGCGATCAAGCCATGAGCGGCACGTTCTATGGGCTGGGTGTAGGCCCCGGCGATCCCGAGCTCCTCACCCTCAAGGCCTGGCGCATCATCTCGCAGGCTCCGGTCATCGCCTATCCGGCGGCGAACGGCAATGACAGCCTGGCGCGCAGCATCGCAGCGCCTTTCATCCCCGAGGATGTGATCGAGATCGCCATCGCCGTGCCGATGCGGCGCGAAAGAGAGCCGGCGCAGGACGCCTATCGCGCCGCTGCGCAGGCGATCGCCAATCATCTCGATGCCGGACGCGATGTCGCCTTCCTGTGCGAGGGCGATCCCCTGTTCTATGGCAGTTTCGCCTATCTCCTTACCCGGCTGGCGGGCAGCTACCTGACCCAGGTCGTGCCCGGCATCACCTCGATCACCGCCTGCGCCGCGGCCATCGGCCGGCCGCTCGCGGCGCGCAACGACATATTGAAGGTATTGCCCGGAACGCTCGACGCCCAGCGCCTCAGGCAAGAGATCGCCGCCTCCGATGCGGTCGCCATCATGAAGGTCGGCCAGCATTTCGAGAAGATCCGCGGCGTGCTCGACGAGCTCGGCCTGGCCGAAAAGGCGACCATCATCGAGAAGGCGACACGCGATGAGGAGAAGATCACGCGGCTTGCGGACGTGCCGGAGGGCGAGCGTCCCTATTTCTCGACCATACTCATATACAAAGGCAGCGAGACATGGTGACGGCGCCCGCTATTTTCATCCTGGGCGGCTCCGCTCTGCCGCTTGCCGGCAAGCTCAAGGGCGCGCTCGAGGCCGAGATCCACGCGCCGCACTGCGTGAAAGGCCATGACCAAGGCTACGAGAAGGCGACGACGGCGCTGCAAGGCCTGTTCCGCGACGGCCGGCCGATCATCGCGCTCTGCGCCTCGGGAATCGTCATCCGCGCCTTGGCGACGGTGCTCGACGACAAGCGCCAGGAGCCGCCGGTGCTGGCGCTGGCGGAAGACGGCAGCTCGATCATCCCGCTGCTCGGCGGGCATCACGGCGCCAATGAATTGGCGCGCCGCATCGCCCGGATCACCGGAGGCCATGCCGCGATCACGACGGCGAGCGACCTGCGCTTCGGCGCTGCCCTCGACGATCCGCCGCCAGGCTGGGCGCTGGCCAATCCGGACGACATGAAGGCCTTTGCCGCGCGCCTCCTCACAGGCGAGAGCGTGCGCGTTGCGGGCCGGATCCCCTGGCTCGATCTTCCGGCATCGCCTTCCGCCGCGCTGCAGGTCACGGCGACCCACGAGGACCTTGCCGGATCGCCGGCGCATCTCGTCTATCACCCGAAGGTCCTCACCCTCGGCGTCGGCGGCGAACGCGGCGTCGCGGCGGACGAGCTCGTGGCGCTGGTGGAGGAGACGCTGAGCCGCCATCGCCTGTCGCGGCAGGCCCTGGCGGCGATCGCTTCCATCGATCTCAAGGAGGACGAAGCGGCGATCCACGCCTTGGCGCAGCATCTGGGTCTGCCTTACCGCGTGTTCACGGCGGCCGTGCTCGATGCCGAGGCCCCCAAGCTCGAGACGCCCTCGGCTCTGGTGATGAAAGAGGTGGGTTGTCCCGGCGTCGCCGAAGGGGCGGCGCTCGCGGCAGCGGGATCTGACGCCCACCTCATCGTGGCGAAGACGAAGTCGAAACGCGCCACTTGCGCGGTGGCGCTCGCCCCTGCCCCGATCCTCACGCCCGGCGGGCGGGCGCAAGGACGAATCAGCCTCGTCGGGCTGGGCCCTGGCGACCTCGCCTCGCGCAGCCCGGCGGCGAGCGCCGCCCTGCGGCAGGCGACCGACTGGGTCGGCTATGATCTCTATCTCGACCTCGCCCAGGACCTCAAAGCCCGGCAGCAGGAGCACCGTTTTCCGCTTGGCGCCGAAGAAGTCCGCGTGCGTCACGCCATCGCGCTGGCGAAGGATGGCCGCCATGTCGCCCTCATCTGCTCCGGCGATCCCGGCATCTATGCCATGGCGGCGCTGGTCTTCGAGCTCCTCGATCTTGCGCCCGAGCGCATCGCCGTCGAGGTGCTGCCCGGCATCTCGGCCTTCCAGGCGGCGGCGGCGCGCGCCGGCGCCATGATCGGGCACGATTTCTGCTGCATCTCGCTGTCCGATCTCCTGACGCCCTGGGAGGTCATCGAGAAGCGGCTCAAGGCCGCGGCGAAAGGCGATTTCGTCACCGCCTTCTACAATCCGCGCTCGCTCAGGCGCCGCGACCAGCTGGCGCGGGCCATCGCTTTGCTGAGGCCGCATCGCTCAGAGGACACGCCGGTCATTATCGCCAGCAATCTCGGCCGCGCGGAAGAGAATGTGCGCGTCGTCACGCTGGCTGATTTCGATCCCGAGGTGGTCGACATGCTGACGCTGGTGATGGTGGGTTCGTCGCAATCGAAATCCTTCGCGCGCGGCGACGGGCGGACCTATGCCTATACGCCGCGCGGCTATGCCAAGAAGAGGAGCGCATGACCGTTCATTTCATCGGCGCCGGACCGGGCGCGCCCGACCTCATCACGCTCCGAGGTCTGCGCCTCATCCAGAGCTGCCCCGTCTGCCTCTATGCCGGCTCGCTGGTGCCGGACGAGATCGTCAAGGCTGCACCCCAAGGGGCGCGCGTCATCGACACGGCACCGCTCCATCTCGACGAGATCATCACAGAGATCGAAGCGGCGCATCGGGCTGGAAAGGACGTGGCGCGCGTCCATTCCGGCGACCCTTCGATCTATGGCGCCATCGCCGAGCAGATGCGAAGGCTCGACGCGCTCGGCATTCCTTATGACGTGACGCCGGGCGTGCCGGCCTTCGCGGCGACGGCGGCCGCTCTCAAGACCGAATTCACCTTGCCCGAGATTGCCCAGACCATCATCCTGACCCGCACCGCCATGCAGGCTTCGCCCATGCCGGAGATGGAGACGCTCGAGGAGCTGGGACGCTCCAGGGCGACGCTCGTCATCCATCTTTCGGTGCGCAATCTGGGCTATGTGGAACGTGCGCTCACACCGCATTACGGCGCCGACTGTCCGGTCGTCGTCGGCTATCGGGTGAGCTGGCCCGACGAGCAGATCATCCACGGCACGCTCGCCACCATCGCCAAGAAGGTGCGGGCGGCGAAGCTCACCCGCACCGCGCTGGTGATCGTGGGGCCGGTCCTGACCGCCCATGGCTTCCGCGATTCGGCCCTCTACGACGCCGGCCATGAGCACGTCCTGCGCAACCGCAAGACGGTGAAAAACGGCTGATTTCCGGGCGCGTCCGGCGTTGTGAGTTTTCGCACAGACGCCGTCCCGCCCGGTCACTAACCTCTCCTCATCAACTCCGAATCCGGCCGCCAAGAGCCGGAAGCAACAGAGGAGAGAACCATGAACGCTCACGCGCATCGCCCACTCACCCGCCATCTTTCGGGAACCAAGCCGCTGGGGAGATTTGCCGCCTGGGTGAATGCCAAACGGCGGGCCCGCCGCGCCCGCCGCCTGCAGGAAGAGACGGTGGTATGCCTCAGCGCGATGGATGCCAAGCTCGCTAACGATATCGGAATGGACATCGACAGGCTGAGCGAGATTGCGCCCGAGACACCGGATGTGACCGAGGACGAGGGCTCGGCTCCCCCGCTGAATGCGAACCTGGACAAGCAGTCATGATCGGGGACGCAGCGAGGGGTATGCACGTGCCGCAGTCGAAGCCGCCGCGCCGTTTCCATTTCCACCGCGGACGCTTCCTCGCGGCCTTCGTCCTCGTCGCGGCGCTGTTGATCGCCACGCAGGCTTTCTACCCGTTCCTGGCAGACCATATCGCCGTCGCCAGCCTTTTCCTCTCGCTCGTGCTGTTCGCGGCAGTGAGCGCGGGACGCGGGCTCCTAACGCCCTCTCTCAAGGAGCTCGCGTTCTATCTCTTCGCCATCATCGCCGCCGGCATGATGTGGCCGGGGGCGCAGCTGGCGCTCTCGGCCTATGAAGACGCGGGATTTGTGGCGCTCGCCGCTTTCATGATGTTCGTCTTTACCCTCGCCGTCGCGCTTGCCGTGCTCGCGGCCTATCTGCTGGCCGGCCAAGACGACGAGACGTGATCTCCCCACCTCTGGTCTTCAACCAGAGGCTACTGCCCTCATTCCGGTTCCGACGCCCGGAATGGGGGCTTTTTTTGGTGAGACGCCAGCGACTCAGGTGTCGAAGAGGTCGCTCTGCCGGTCCACCCGGCCGTTGCGGATGGGAACACCTTCGTGGTTGAGCAGCCAGGTCTTTCGCGGCAGGCCGCCGCCATAGCCGGTGAGCGTACCGTCGGAGCCGATCACGCGGTGGCACGGCACCACCACCGAGATCGGATTGCGGCCATTGGCGAGGCCGACCGCGCGCATGGCGTTCCTGTCGCCGAGCCGCGTCGCGAGCTCGCCATAGGAGATCGTCGTCCCGACCGCGATGCGCCTGAGCTCGGCCCACACACGTTCCTGGAACGGCGTGCCGCCGCCCCTGGCCGGAAGACCGTCGACGGCCGAGAGATCGCCCGCATAATAGGCGCGCAAACGGTCGGAGAAGCCGCAAGGGTTGGTCGTCTCGCGCATCACCAGGTCGGGGAAGCGGCGGCGAAGGTCCTTCATATAGCGTTCCGGCTGGTCGTCGAATTCGAGCCCGATCATCACGTCGCCCTCGACCATCAGCAGCATGGCGCCAATGGGCGTCTCGACATGGTCGGTCAGAATGACAGCGCTCATCGCGAAACCTCGTTGATCGGCACGCTCAGACCATAACTCGCCCGGCGAGCGGAGCCACCCGAAAAGGGCTAGCTCTCGCGCGCCACGCCTTCAACCAGCGGAACGAACCTGACCGGCAGCAGGCGCTCATGGGCGAAACCGCGCTCGTCGCGCGTGATGCGGACGAGCTCCTGGGCCATCGGGCTCTGCTCGAGCGGGATGATCATGACGCCGCCGACAGCGAGCTGACCGGCCAGCGCCTCGGGCACCCCTGGCGCCGCGGCGGTGACGATGATGCGGTCGAACGGCGCCTGCCTCGGCCATCCCTTGTAGCCGTCGCCGACCATCTGGGTGACATTGGCAAGACCGAGCGCGGTGAAACGCTGCCCGGCTTCCTTCGCCAGCGTGCGGTAGCGCTCGATCGTGTAGACGCGGCGGCAGAGCGGCGAGAGGATGGCGGTCTGGTAGCCCGAGCCGGTGCCGATCTCCAGCACCTTGCAGCGGTCATTGAGCTTCAGCCGGTCGGTCATGAAGGCCACCACATAAGGCTGGCTGATCGTCTGGCCGCAGGCGATCGGCAAAGCCTGGTCGGCATAGGCCATGGGCTGGAATGACGGTCCCAGGAACATCTCGCGCGGGGTGCGTTCTATCGCTTCGAGAATCCTCTGATCGCGGATGCCCTGATTGCGCAGGGACATGATCAGCTCGATCTTGCGATAGTCCTCGCTCACGTCTTCTCCAGCGCCACCCTCAGAGGCTCTATGGCTTCGAGCTGTGTCAGGTTCATGTGGAGCGGCGTCACCGAGATGCGCTTCTCGAAGGCGGCCCTGAGATCGGTGCCGGCCGGCGGGTTGCCGCGCTCACGCTGGAAGCCGACCCAATAATAGGGCCGCCCGCGCGTGTCGCGGCGCTCGTCGATGGTGAGCAGATTCTGATCACGCTTGCCTTGCCGCGTCACCTCGACGCCCGCCACCTCGTCCGGCCGGCAGTCGGGGAAATTGATGTTGAGGAGCACGCCCGGCCCCAGCTCGACGTCGAGGAGCTGCTTGAGCACCTGGGCGCCGTGACGCTCGGCGACATCATAAGTGAGTGCCTCGCGATTGTGGATGCCTATGACCTGCGACAGGGCGATGGACTTGAAGCCCAGGGTCGTGCCCTCCATGGCTGCGGCTATGGTGCCGGAATAGGTCACATCGTCGGCGATGTTCTGGCCGCGATTGACGCCGGAGAGGACGAGGTCGGGCGCGTCGGGCATGATCTTGCGCGCCGCCATGACGACGCAGTCGGTTGGCGTGCCGAGCACGGCGAAACGGCGCTCGCCGACCTTGCGCAGCCGCAAGGGATCGGCGAGCGAGAGCGAATGCGAGGCGCCCGACTGCTCGGATTCGGGCGCCACGATCCAGATGTCGTCGGAGATCGACCGGGCGATCTTTTCGAGCGATTCGAGGCCCTCGGCATGGATGCCGTCGTCATTGGTGAGGAGGATGCGCATTACAGGCCCTTGATCGTGGTCTCGTTGTTCATGTAGGGACGCAAAGCGTCGGGTATGGTGACGCTGCCGTCCGGGTTCTGATAATTTTCGAGCACCGCGATGAGGGCGCGGCCGACCGCGACGCCCGAGCCGTTGAGCGTGTGCACGAAGCGCGGTCCCTTACCGTCCTTGGGCCGGAAGCGCGCATCCATGCGCCGGGCCTGGAAGTCGCCGCAGACGGAGCATGAGGAGATCTCGCGATAGGCATTCTGGCCCGGCAGCCAGACCTCGATGTCATAGGTCTTGCGCGCCGAGAAGCCCATGTCGCCAGTCGACAATGTCAGGGTGCGGTACGGCAGGTCGAGCCGCTTCAGCACCTCCTCGGCGCATCGGGTCATGCGCTCATGCTCGTCGCCCGACTGCTCCGGGCTCGTGACCGAGACGAGCTCGACCTTGGAGAACTGATGCTGGCGGATCATGCCGCGCGTGTCGCGGCCGGCGGCGCCGGCTTCGGCGCGGAAACACGGTGTCCATGCCGTCACCCGCAGCGGCAGCGCCTCTTCCTCGACGACCTGTTCGCGCACCAGATTGGTGAGCGATACCTCGGCCGTCGGGATCAGCCAGCGGCCATCGGTCGTGTGGAACTGGTCCTCGGCGAATTTCGGCAGCTGTGCCGTGCCGAACATGGTCTCGTCGCGCACGATCAGCGGCGGATTGACCTCGGTGTAGCCATGCTCGCGCGTGTGCAGGTCGATCATGAGGTTGCCGAGCGCCCGTTCAAGCCCGGCGAGCGCGCCCTTCAGCACCACGAAGCGGGCGCCGGACATCTTCGCCGCCGTCTCGAAATCCATGAGCCCCATGGCCTCGCCGATCTCGAAATGCTGCTTCGCCATGTTGAGGCCCTTGGGCTTCCCATGGCGGCGGATCTCGACATTGGCGGTCTCGTCCGGTCCTTCCGGTACGTCATCCGCGGGCAGGTTGGGGATGGCGGCGAGCGCGTTGCGCAAGCCGGCCTCGGCCGTCTTCAGCGCCTCCTCCTCAGCCGGCATGCCGTCCTTGATGCGCGCAACTTCCGCCTTCAGCGCCTCGGCCTTCGCCTTGTCGCCCTTGCCCATGGCCTGGCCGATCTCCTTGGAGGCGGCGTTGCGCCGCTCCTGGAGGGCCTGGAGCCTGGCGATAAGGCCGCGGCGCTCCTCGTCGAGGGCGATGAGGGTTGCCGCCTGGGCCGCGAGGCCGCGCTTGGCGAGGCCCCGGTCGAAGCCTTGCGGATTGTCGCGAATGAGCTTGATGTCGTGCATGTCCGATTCCCGTGTCGCGGGATGCTATAGAGCCCCGGACGCGGAAGGCAAAGGCTGGATCAAATTTAAGAATTTATTGACAATCAGCCGTTATTCGGCGGCGGCCTCTTTTGCTGCAGCGGCAGCGCGTCGGCTTTCGAGGAATCTGACCGCCTGCACCGATATTTCATAGAGGCCCATCAGCGGCACCGCCATGGCGATCTGCGAAATGGGATCGGGCGGGGTCAGCACGGCGGCGACGACGAACACGCCGACGATCGCGAATTTGCGGCCGCTTTTCAGCTGCTCATAGGAGACGATGCCGATCTGGCCGAGGAGCGTGAGGATGACCGGCAGCTGGAAGCACAAGCCGAAGGCCAGGATCAGCATCATCACGAAATCGAGATAGGAGCGCACGTCCGGCATCAGCTCGACCGGCATCTGACCGTTGCCGCCCGTGCCCTCGATGAGGCTGTAGAAGAACTTGATGGCGACCGGCAGCAGGAAAAAGAACACCAGGCAGGCGCCCAGTATGAAGAAGATCGGCGTGGCGACGAGATAAGGCCGGAAGGCATTGCGCTCGTTGCTGTAGAGGCCGGGGGCCACGAAGCGATAGATCTGGATGGCGATGAGCGGGAAGGTGATGAACAGCGCGCCGAAGAAGCCGATCTTCAGCTTCACCATGAAGAAGCCGAGCAGCTCGGTCTGGATGAGCCTCGCCGACGCGCCCGTTCCCCATTCGAAGGGCAGGATCAGGATGTTGAATATCTGCGTCGAGAACGCGAAGCTGGCGATGAAGGCGATAATGAAGCCCAACACGCAATAGATCAGCCGTTTGCGCAGCTCGATCAGGTGATCGAGCAAGGGGGCTTCGGTGGCGTCGATATCGGCCTGGCTCATCAATGCACCACGGGCGGCACTTCGGCCTTGGCGGTCTGGGCCGGCTCGCTCTTCACCGCTTCGGGGGCAGGCGCCGCCGCGGGCTCGGCCGGCTTGGCGCCGTTGTCGCCGAAATATTTCTTGAAATCGTCGTCCTGTTTCTTGATCTCGGCAGAGAGATCCTTGGCCACCGCCGGTATGGGATTGCTGGCGGCGATCGAGTTCAATTCCTTCTTCACATCGTCGACCGGATTCATGGTCTTGAGATTGTTGATCTCTTTCTTGATGTCATCAACGCCGGCCTCACGCATCGCCTGGTCGAGATGGCCCTGGAATTCGCGCGCCATGCCGCGCATCTTCTGCATGGTGCGGCCGAAGGCGCGGAGCACTTTGGGCAAATCCTTGGGGCCGATGACGATGATGGCCACAAGGGCAATCACCACCAGTTCGGTATAGCCGATGCCGAAGTCGAACATTTATGGCTCTCTGGCCTGTCAGCTCCGGGCCCGCACGCAGCCCCGGATCAGCTCTTGACCTTGTCGCCGACCTTGGTCTCGGCCGACTGCTCGAGCGTCTTCGTCTTGTCGTCGCTCGCGGCCTCCGTCTCGTCGGCCATGCCCTTCTTGAAGCTCTTGATGCCCTTGGCGACGTCACCCATGAGGTCCGATATCTTGCCACGGCCGAACAGAAGAACGACCACCAGGATCACCAGCAGCCAATGCCAAATCGAAAGCGAACCCATTTAGTACTCCCTTGGAACTGATTGGGGTCTTTCACCCCAGTGTCGCGGGCACTATCGCAGAAAGGGCTGAGCGCCGCAACAAAGCTGCCCGCCCCTAGATGGGGGTGGAACCGTCGGCCGTAAAGACCAAAACCTGCGCCGGATCAATGGAAAAGGCGAGGCTCGTGCCCTGTCGGGGCGCGGCCCCCGCCGGCATCCTTATGGCGACCGGCTCCTCCAGCCCCTTGAAGATCACCGTGAGCAGCGTCGCATCGCCGATGAAGCGCTCGGCAAGGATGAACCCCTCAGGGCCGAGCCCCGCGGGCGCCGCCGTGAAGGCCTGCGGCCGCACCATCACCAGCACCCCCTCGCCCTCGGCGCGGCCCGTGGCAGAGAAAGTTCCCAATGGCGTTTCAGCCCGGCCGGCGCGCACCCGGCCCACGAGTTCGTTCATGTCGCAGAAGAAGCGCGCCGCCTCGGCATCGGCCGGACGGCGATAGATCTCGGTCGGCGTCCCGGCCTGAATCAGGCGGCCGCGGCGCATCAGGAGAATGCGGTCGGCGAGGCCCAGCGCCTCAACCGGATCATGCGTGACCAGCATGGCGGTGGCGCGCGTCTCCTTCAGCAAGGCCAGGGTCTCGGCACGGACATTGTCGCGCAGGCGCTGGTCGAGGCCGGAAAAGGGCTCGTCCATGAGCATCACCTGCGGCCGGGGCACGATGGCCCGCGCCAGCGCCACGCGCTGCTGCTCGCCGCCCGACAGACGATGGGGGTAATCGTGCTCATAGTCTTCGAGCCCGACCCGCTTCAGAGCGAGGCGCGCGATATTCAGCGCATCGGCGCGGCGCAGGCCGCGCAGGCCGAACGCCACATTGTCGATGATGCTCAGATGCGGAAAGAGCGCGAAATCCTGGAACATCAGCCCGATATTGCGCTTCTCCGGCGGCACGAAGCGCCGAGGCCCAGCGATTTCGAGATCGTCGATCAGCACGCGGCCGGCCTGCGGGCGCTCGATCCCGGCGGCGATCCGCAGCAAGGTCGTCTTGCCGCATCCCGAGGGGCCCAGCAGACACACGATCTCGCCTGGTGTCAGATCGAAGCTGACGCCCTGCACCGCCTGGATCGGGCCGAAGGCGAGGCTCACATCCTCGAAGGTCAGCCGTCCGGCAAAGGTCGCCCCGGCCGTGCCGCGCGGACCCCATTCATGCGATTTCACGGTTCCGTCGACGAATTCTGCCGTGCTCATAAGGGGCGGTGTACACTATCCGCCGGGCTCAGGCCAAGAAGACTGAGTAACACAGTCAGGAATTGGGCTCGCCGCTCCCCTGCTCCTCCTCGGGCGCAGGCTCCTCTTCCGGCAGATGCATCTCCAGGGGGATCTGCTCGTCCCCGTCGAGGGGATCTTCGTCCGGCGTCAGCTCGTCGGTCACCTTGGGAACCGGCATGTCGAAGCCCGGCGGCATGGTCGCATCGAGGAGCCCGGCGCCGCGCAGTTCCTGCATGCCCGGCAGGTCGCCGATCTCGTTCAGGCCGAAATGCGACAGGAAGCCCGGCGTGGTGCCATAGGTCACCGGCCGTCCCGGCGTGCGCCGGCGGCCGCGCATGCGGACCCAGCCGATCTCCAGCAGGATGTCGAGCGTGCCCTTGGAGATGGCGACGCCGCGGATCTCCTCGATCTCGGCGCGGGTGACCGGCTGATGATAGGCGATGATCGCCAGGGTTTCGAGCGCGGCCTTGGACAGACGCTTCTGCTCGACCGCCTCGCGACGCAACAGGAAGCTCAGATCGCCGGCGGTGCGCAGCGCCCATTTGCCGCTCACCTGGACGAGGTTGACGCCGCGATTGGCATAGTTCGCCTGCAGGTCGACGAGCAGCGCCGGCAGGTCGGCGCCGTCCGGCAAGGCGGCGCTCAGCTGCTCGGCCGACAGCGGCTCGGCGGCGGCGAACAGCAGCGCTTCCACGATGCGCAGATGATGGCTGCGATCGGCGCGCGGATGCATCGTCACATTGTCGCCTGCCTCCGACATGGCGCTCTCCGTCACCGGATCCTCGGTCTCAGGTGACGTCGCAATTGCCTGTGGCCTCGTCATGACTGCAATTTCCTTCTCACGCGGCGCTGGCGCGCCGGCGCATGTAAATAGGCTCGAAGGCCCGTTCCTGCCTGATCTCGATGACGCCTTCGCGCGCAAGCTCGAGGCTCGCGGTGAAGCTCGAGGCGATCACCGTGGCGCGGCCCTCGGTCGAACCCACATAATCGGCGAGCCAGGTGTCGAGGCTGCCCCAGTTGTCCATGCGCCCGACCAACCGCTCGAGAATCTGGCGCGCATCCTTGATCGACCAGGCCTTGATCCGCTTCACCGTATAAGTGTGGTGGCGCGCTTTCTTCTGCCGCCGGTCGGCATAGGCCTTGAGCAGGTCGATCAGATTGTCGGCATATTCGACCCTGGTGTCGAAGACGAGCTTCTCCGGCTCGCCGCGCTGGAAAACGTCGCGGCCCAGGCGGTTGCGCGACATGATCTGCGCCGCCGCATCGCGCATCGCCTGCAGCTTCTGCAGGCGGAAAGAAAGCTGCGCCGCCAGATCCTCGGCCGGCGTCTCGTCCTCGCCCGGCGCCTTGGGCAGGAGCAGGCGCGACTTGAGATAAGCAAGCCACGCCGCCATCACCAGATAGTCGGCGGCGATCTCGAGCCGGCGGGCACGGGCGTCGTCGATGAAAGCGAGATATTGCTCGGCCAGCGCCAGGATGGAGATCTGCGACAGATCGATTTTGTGATGGCGCGCGAGCTCGAGCAGGAGGTCCATGGGACCTTCGAAGCCCGATACGTCGACGATGAGCGTCTCATCATCAGCAGGCGGCATCTCCTGGCGCAGCGGCCCCTCGCCGTCCGGCCAAGTGGTTTCTGTGGTTTCGTTCGTCATCATTTTGCAATTCGCTTCAATCAGCTTGTCGCAGAAAGCGAAAGTGATTCGCTCCATCCCCGACAGATTATCCCCAGATTCAAAGCTTTACGAGCCTTCAGGAAGCAGGGCCGCGGGACCGCGTGATCGTTTCCGGCCGAGGGCGGCGCACAGAGCGAGCCCGCCGATGTCAGCGCACTCGAACGTTCAGTTGCCGCGCACGAGGCAATCGCGTTCACCGGCGGCGATGAGCGAGTTGCAGAGTTTCGAGGCCGCCGAACGCGAGGCGAGCGGTCCGACGCCGAGGCGATAGCGCGATCCGCCGGCGACGGTCGCTTTGACGACGCGCGGGCTCAGGCCGCTCAGCACGCTATTGTGCTTGGCGCGAAGACGGTCATATTCGGCCATCGCTTCGGCTTCCGAGCGGAAGGAGGCGAGCTGTGCGATATAACCGCCGCCCGAAGGCTTCGCCTGTTGCGGAGCGGGTTGAGCGGGTTCAGGGGCGGGCAGCGGCTCCGGGGCAACCGAAGCGATCTGCTGCGGCTCACTATCGGCGGCCGCGGCGCTGTTCGGATCGGGCGAATTGGACCAGTTGCCGCTGGCGCCCTGGGCCATCGCCCGCTCGGCGGCCTTGCCGGTGAGCTTGCGCTTGCCTGAGCCGAAGTTGAAGAAAGATTTCGATTTCTGCTCCGCCGCCGCCGTCTCGGCCTGGGGCTGACCCATGTCAGGCTGGGCGATGGGGGTTTGTGCGTCGGTAATGGTCTGTGCCTGGGTGGTGCCTGTCTGGGCCGGCGGCACGAGAACGAGCGGCTCCACACCGCCGTTCTGTCCGGCCCCGAGATCATCCTGGCCTGTCCCAGGTTCCTCGGCCGCCGCCACTTTCTTCGGCGGTTTCTTTTCCGCCTTGAGCTTCGGCTTGGCGGGCTTGTCCGGCTGGACGGGCAGCGGCTCGGGATCGCTCACCACCTGCTCGACCTGCGGCGGCGGCTCGGCGGCGATCTGCTCTGTCGCCTTGGCGAGCTGGCCCGGAACCGGGGCGCCGGAATCGGCCGTGCTGGTCGAGACAGGCTCCGGCATCGGCTGTTGCGCCGAGCTCTTGTTCACAGCGCCCAAGGCAGCGGTCTGCTGGCTCGCATTGCTCGGCAAGGCACCTTGATCTCCCGGCGGCGGCAAGGGCAGCGGCAGCGGCTCGTTGGCGTTGTCGCCCGCGGGTTCGGGAAGCGGCGCCGCTCCCTGTCCCTCGCTGTTGCCCGTGGGCTCGACCGTCTGCGGCTGCTCCTGCGTCGGCACGACCTGATTGCCGCCCACCTCGTCATCGCCGAGGATGCGGTCATAGATCTGCTTGCGCTGGTCGGCGGCGTTGGGCTGGGTCGCGCCCTGGTTTCCGAGCGTCGAGCCGCTGGTGTTCTCCGGCGCCGTCTTGGGCGCCTCGTCCGGCGCTTCGATGACCGGCACATTGCCGGCCCCCTGGCCCGGCGCCTTCATATAGGTCAGGTAATAATAGATGATCCCGGCCGCGAGGAGCGCGACGGCGGCGAAGGCCGCGAGCCACGGCCATGGACCGCGCCGGCGCGGCGCCTCGGCTTCATAGCCTTCTTCATAGTCGCGATAGGCGCGGTTGTAGTCCTGCGCCGAGGCGCGCCGACGCTGCGGGCGGGGCGCCTCTTCGTCCTCAAAGACCTCGTTCACATCCTCATCATAGGCGGGCCGGCGGGACCGCGCCGGAACCGGAGTCGGGGGCCGGCGGCGATAGTCGCCGAGGGACGGGCCGTCGGTATCATCGCCATAGGCCGGCTGCGGCGCCGACGGCAATGCGGGACCACGGCGATAGGAGTCATATTCGCGACTGACCGGCCGGCGCGCCAGCGGATCCTCACGGAAGGCTGCCGTGTCCGCATAGGGCTTGGGTTTCGCTGCAAAGCCGCCAGGCGGCGGATCGAGCGAGCGATAGTTCCCTCCCCCCGAAGGCGGCTGCGGCGGGCCGCCGAAGCGCGGCTGGAAGCCGGCCGGACCTGGGTTCGCGGGCGGCTTGGGCGCCTGTTGGCGGGGCTGCGGCGGTGTCACCTGCGCCGCGGCATTGCCGCCAAGCGCAGGGCGCGGCGGCGTCAGAGGGGGCGGCGGCGAAGCGTTCAATCCGGACTTGCCGGAAAAAGACGGGAACTCGCGCTCGGGCGGCGGCGCGTGCTCGCGCTTGTCCTTGGCCAGCTCTTCCGGCGAGAAGGAGAATTTGGGCTTCTCGGGCGCCGGGCGCGGGTTGCTCGACCTTGCCGGCGGCGGCTGAAGCGGACGGTCGGAAGCGCCGCCGCGGGCCTGCGCGACACGCTGCTCGGCCAGTTTCTCGGCCGCCTGGCGCTCGGCCCTGAGACGATCGCCCAATCCGGAAGCACCTTGTGGTATCGGTGAAACCGGGCGCGGCGAACCCGCCTGCTGCGCCGGACGCGGCGGCGTGCGCGGCGCCATCGGCGCGGGCTTGGTCACGGGCTGCTGCCCGCGCATCGGCGCCGGCGGCGTCCTCGCTTCCCTGGGGGGCGCGGGAGGGGCTTGCCGGGGCGGCTGAGACGCCGGCTTGAACTCATCGGAGATCTTCGGCAGGTCCTTGCCGGGATTTCCCATGCCCAACCTCTCGCGCCAACGGGCCTTGCCGGGACTGTTCGAAGTATCCTGATCCATCCACCTGTTCCCGCGTCTACATTTCCTCTACGGGCTTCACTCCGAGGATTCCTAGGCCGTTTGCTAGAACATAGCGAATCACGCGCAATAAAGCGAGCCGTGCAAGGCTAGTTTGCATGTCCGAAGCCAAAATAAATCTTAATTGCGGCGACTCTTTGCCCTTGTTCCACAGGGCATGAAAATCGCTAGCCAGATCATATAGATAAAAGGCTATTCTATGGGGCTCGTGAGCCGTGGCGGCGGCCTCGACCAGGCGCGGGTACTCGCCAATCCTGCGGATAAGTTGGATTTCGGATTCGTCGGCAAGCCTTGAAAAATCGGGGTCGGCCGTATCTCCGGCGAGATCGCCCGCATTGCGGAACACCGAGCAGATTCGCGCATGCGCGTACTGCACGTAGAAAACCGGGTTCTCCTTCGACTGTTCGGTGACCTTCTTGAAGTCGAAGTCGAGCGGCGCCTCGTTCTTGCGATAGAGCATCATGAAGCGCACCACATCGGGTCCCACTTCCTCGACCACATCGCGCAAGGTGACAAACTCGCCAGCGCGCTTCGACATCCGGATCGGCTCGCCGCCGCGGAACAGCTTCACCAGCTGGCACAGCCTGACGACGACCTTCACGTCGCGATTGCCGGCATTCGCCGCCCCGATCGCCTCCAGCCGCTTCACATAGCCCGAATGATCGGCGCCCAGCACATAGACGAGCTCCTTGAAATCGCGCCGGATCTTGTGGCGCGAATAGGCGATGTCGGAGGCGAAGTAGGTGTAGGAGCCGTCCGACTTGATCAGCGGACGGTCGATGTCGTCACCGAACCGGGTGGCGCGGAACAGCGTCTGCTCGCGGTCTTCCCAATCCTCCGGCAGCTCGCCCTTGGGCGGCGGCAGGCGGCCCTCATAGATGAGGCCGCGGGCGCGCAGATCCTCGACGGTCCGATCAACTTCGCCGGTGTCGTGCAACGACTTCTCGGAGGTGAAAACTTCCTGGTGGATGTTCAACGCCGCGAGATCCGCGCGAATGAGATCCATCATCATGGCAATGGCCTTGTCGCGCACGATCGGCAGCCAAGCCGATTCCGGCTGATCGAGCAACGCCTTACCGTACTCGTCGGCAAGCGCCTGGCCGACCGGCTTCAGGTAGTCTCCGGGATAGAGCCCGGCCGGTATCTCGCCGATGTCCTCGCCGAGCGCCTCGCGATAACGCAGATAGGCCGAGCGTGCGAGCACGTCGACCTGGGCGCCGGCGTCATTGACGTAATATTCACGCGTCACCGCAAAGCCGGCGACGCTCAGGAGCTCGGCCAGCGCGTCGCCGAAGACGGCGCCGCGGCAATGGCCGACATGCAGGGGCCCCGTCGGGTTCGCCGAGACATATTCGACATTGACCTTCTCGCCGGCGCCCATGCCGGAACGCCCATAATCGGCGCCGAGCGCCGAGGCCGCGGCGAGAAGCTTGGGCCAGAAGGCGGCCTTGAGCCTGATATTGATGAAGCCCGGACCGGCAATGTCCGTGGACTGAATGTCGGGATCCGCGGCAAGGCGCGCGGCCAGGAGCTGCGCGATCGCCCGGGGTGGCTGGCCGGCGGACTTGGCGAGCACCATGGCGGCGTTGGTGGCGAGGTCGCCATGGGCGGCATCGCGCGGCGGCTCGACGGTCACGCGGCTGACATCGAGGCCCCGTGGCAGCTGGCCCGCCCGCGACAAGGCCTCGAGCTCGGTGCGGACGACATGTTGGAAATGGGCGAACAGGTTCATGTAACTTCGGGATTCGACGAGATTTTCCATCCGGCTCTGCCCTACCGGATGGCACACCCTGCGTCAAACGGCGGGACAGGCGATAACGCTCCGTCATTTACGATGAAAGGAGAGAGTCCTGTCGTAACTACCTGAATATCGTGACCATTCGAGGGCGGCATGATAGCAAGATCGGGTCAGTGATTCCGGAGATCCGTTCATGCATCGGTTCAAATTGAAGACCGCGCTGGGCGCTGTGGCCTTGGCCCTTGGCGTCGCGGCCGCGAGCCCGGCCTTCGCAGCGGAGGCCTATACGGCCACCGACCTCAATGTGCGCACCGGTCCAGGAACCCAGTATGAGCGCATCGCGACACTTCCGCCCGACACCGGCGTGGATGTCATAGACAGCGAGAACGGGTGGTGCCTGGTGCGCGCCCGCGGCCTGCGTGGCTGGGTGTCTTGCAATTATCTGGCACGCGGCGAGGAACCCACCAATGTCATCGTGCTGCGCCCGGAGATCTATATCGGTCCCGGCCATTATTACCGCCCGCACCACTGACGCCCGCATCGCCCGCACCGGCCGAGGCCGCCGCATCGTCCGCGCCCGCCCAAGAAGCAATGCAAGATCGCGCCGGGCTTCCCCTGCCGTTGAGCGCCCGTCCGATCAATAGGTGTTGACCAAGGGCTGCTCGGCCGTCATCAGTCGGCGGATGAATTTATGCATGTGCCAGTGGATGGCGCATTTGAGCGCATAGATGCGCAAGACCGAAGGCTCGGGCCGCGCCCGGAAGAACGACCAGAAGCGCCGGCGGTAGACCCGACGCAGCGACGGGTCGGGCACCTTGGCGAGGACGCGCAGCAGCAAGCCCAGCGATTCGAGCCACAGGCGCGCCTGATGCGCGCGATGCGCCCAAGGATGGCTCAGCGCGTAGCCCTGCCAAGCGCGATCGATGACGATGCCGCCATCGCGGTAGAGATCGTCGACGCGGTCGAAATAGGCCTTGGGCTCGTAAAGTCCGGCCATCAGGCGGACATAGCCCTGGCTCAATTCCGCGCGGCTCATATTGACGGGCAGCACATTGGTGCCGTGCGCCGGATCGTCGTCCTCGTCGAGCCTTCCGGCCAGCTTGAGCCGGTCATAGAGCGGCGTGCGCGGGATGGCCGACAGCATGCCGACCATGGCGGTCGAGATGCGGGCCTCGCGCAGGAAGCGTTCCTGGGCGGCAAAGATCGTCTCGTCGTCATTGTCGAAGCCCAGGATCATGCCGGCCCAGACCTCCATGCCGCGGTCCTGTATGCGGCGCACCTTCTCGGCGAGGCTGCCGCCCTTGCGCAGGTTCTGCAGCTTCTTGGCCTCCTTGAGCGCCTCCTCGTTCGGCGTCTCGATGCCGACGAAGACGGCGCCGATATTGGCCTCGACCATGAGCTGCATCAGCTCCTCGTCATCGGCGAGATCGATCGAGGCTTCGGTGACGAACATCAGGGGATAGCCATGGCGGCGCTGCCAGCCGATCACGCTGTGCAGGACTTCCTTGATGGCCTTCTTGTTGCCGATGAGATTGTCATCGACGATGAAGACCAGCGCCAGCTTCTGGGCGCGCAAGGCGTCGAGCTCGGCGAGGATCTGCGCGGATGTCTTGAGCCGCGGCCGCCTGCCGAAGATGACGATGATGTCGCAGAACTCGCAGGTAAATGGGCAGCCGCGCGAGAACTGCACCGAACCGAAGGCATAGCGGCTCATCTTGAGGAGGTCGAGCCGCGGCACCGGTATGCGGGTAAGGTCGGTCTTCTCCGACTGCTCATAGCGCTTGCGGACCATGCCCTTGTCCCAGTCGCTCAGGAACTCGGGCCAGGTCTCCTCCGCCTCGCCGACGAAGATCACATCGGCGAGGTCGCCGAAATAATCCTCCTTGACCGTCACCCAGGGGCCGCCGACCACGGTGTAGGCGTTGCGCCGCTTGAGCTCGTCCAGGATCTCGCGCATGCGGTGGCGCTGCACGATCATGCCGGTGAGCGCCACGATGTCGGCCTTGGCGCAGCGGTCGAAGTCGATCGCCTCGACATTCTCGTCCATGAGCGTGATGCGGTGCGGCGCGGGCGTCAACGCGGCGAGGAGCGGCAACGCGGCGACCGGCATGTTGGCGCGCTTGCCGAGCAAAGGCAGCGCATGCTCCAGCCCCCAGAAGGAGATCTCGAATTTCGGGTTGATGAGCACGATGTCGGCCATGAACTCCTCCACGTGCGCCTCTCACGTGGGAGATTAACCGAGTTCCCGCCTTTGCGCTATCGGAACAGCGGGTCGAGATCGAACAGCTTCTTGTGCTGGTCGAGGGCGTAACGGTCGGTCATGCCGGCGATAAAATCGCAGACCTGGCGGGCAAAGCCGCTCCGGTCGTCGGTGAATGAATCCTCGCGCCAGTCGGGCGGCATGAGCTCAGGATCGTTCATATAGGCCTCGAACAGGTCGCGGATGACACGCTGGGCGCGCGCCATGATCGCGAGCACCCGATCATGGCGGTACATGCGGTGCGAGAGGAAGGCCTGCAGGACGCGATTCTTCTCCTTCATCTGGGCGCTGAAGCTGACTACCGGCATGCGCAGCGCGCGGACCTCCTCGACGGAGGCGGGCTTGAACGCCTTCAGCTGCTTGGCGCTTTCGCCGAGCACGTCATTGACCATGGCCGAAATCAGCCGGCGCACTGTCTCATGGATCATGCGCGGCCGCTCGAGCTTGGGATAGGCCTTCAGTACTTGGGCGAGCGCCACGCCGACCAAGGGATCGTCGCCCAGGTCGATCACGTCGAAGAGGCCCGCCCTGAGCCCGTCATCGATGTCATGCGCGTTATAGGCGATGTCGTCGGCAATGGCTGCCGCCTGCGCCTCGGCCGAGGCGAAGGACGCCAGCATCAGGTCATGCGCCTCGGCATAGTCGATGATGGCGGCGGGGAGCCCCATCTCGCGATAATGACCGAGCGCATGGCCCTCCCCGTCGATCAGCGGACCATTGTGCTTCACCAAGCCTTCGAGCGTCTCCCAGGTCAGGTTCAGACCGTCGAAGGCGGCATAGCGGCGCTCGAGCCGGGTTACGATGCGCAGGCTCTGGGCATTGTGGTCGAAGCCGCCGTGATCATGCATCAGGCGGTCGAGCTCGCGTTCGCCGGCATGGCCGAAGGGCGTGTGGCCCAGGTCATGGGCGAGCGCCAGGGCCTCGGTCAGGTCTTCGTCCAGCTTCAAGGCGCGCGCGATGGAGCGGGCGATCTGGGCCACCTCGATCGAGTGGGTCAGTCGGGTGCGGTAGTGATCGCCCTCGTGATAGACGAAGACCTGGGTCTTGTGCTTGAGCCGGCGGAAGGCCGAGGAATGGATGATGCGGTCGCGGTCGCGCTCGAAAGGCGTGCGGGGCGGCGCTTCGGGCTCGGGCGTCAAGCGACCGCGGCTCCTGGCGGGATCCGACGCATAGGGGCCCCGCATGCGGCTCATGCCCCCCGGTTGACAAGAAGGGTCCGGCGCACGACATATGTGACCATGACGGATACGGTTTCCATAACCGAGCGCGCTGCCAGCCGCATCAAGGATATCGTGGCCGCAGAGCCCGGCGCCACGGCCTTACGGGTCGCGGTCGAGGGCGGCGGCTGTTCCGGCTTCCAGTACGATTTCAAGCTCGACTCCCAACGCGCGGATGACGATCTGGTGATCGAGAGGGACGGCGCCACCGTTCTGATCGATTCCGTCTCCCTCGTCTATATGGGCGGCTCCGAGATCGATTTCGTCGACGACCTTATCGGCCAGAGCTTCAAGGTCAACAACCCGCACGCGACGATGTCCTGCGGCTGCGGCACCAGCTTCTCGATCTGATCCCTCCTCTCTCCCGGCGACAGCCTTTCCCTGTCGCGGCCGGCCGGTCTATTGTCGCCCAACGACTCTTGGGAACGACTTGGAGGATAGGATGAAAAAGCGCGCCATCGGCCGGTCGGACCTCAAGGTGGCGCCGCTCGGCCTCGGCGGCAATGTCTTCGGCTGGAGTGCCGATGAGAAGGTTTCCTTCGCGGTCCTCGATAGCTTTGTGGCGAAGGGCTTCAACCTGATCGATACGGCGGATGTCTATTCCGCCTGGAAGCCCGGCAATCAGGGCGGCGAATCGGAAACCATCATCGGCAAATGGATGAAAGCCCGCGGCAACCGGACCGCCATCGTCTTGACCACGAAAGTAGGCTCGGACATGGGGGCCGGCAAGAAGGGCCTGTCGCGCCACTATATCGCGAGCGCCGTCGAGGCGTCGCTGCAGCGCCTGCAGACCGACTATATCGACCTCTATCTCTCGCATTGGGAAGATCCGGCGGTGGAGATCGAGGAGACGCTCGGGATCTATGCGGACCTGGTCAAGGCCGGCAAGGTCCGGGTGATCGGCAACTCCAACCACTCCGCCGCCACCATGCGCAAGGCGCTGGCCATCAGCGCCCGCCATGGCTGGCCGCGCTTCGAGAACCTGCAGACCCACTACAATCTCTATGAGCGCGCGGATTACGAGGCCGAGCTCGAAGGCTTCTGTCGCGAGAACGAGATCGGCGTGACCAGCTATTTCTCGCTCGCCCGCGGGTTCCTGTCAGGCAAATACCGCACGCCCGCCGACTTCGCCAAGAGCGCCGCCCGTGGCGGTGAGATGAAGAATTATCTCAATGAGCGCGGCTTGCGCATCCTCACCGCCCTCGATGCCGTGGCGAAGGCGCGCAAGGCACGGCCCGCCGAGGTCGCCATCGCCTGGCTGATCGCGCGGCCCGGCATCGTGGCGCCGATCGCCAGCGCCACCAGCATCGATCAGCTTCACGATCTGATCAAGGCGACCGAGCTCGCTCTCAGTTCGCGCGACATAGCGCAACTGGACGAGGCCAGCGCCCACGCCGCCTCCTGACAGTTCATGGCCGTCATTTCGGCTAGTGATCGACGGTCCGGAATTCTATAACTCCTGCCGAAACCCGAGTGGATGACATGCTGATCGCAACCTGGAATGTGAATAGCGCCAAGGCGCGGCTCGAGACCATCCTCGCTTGGCTCAAGGAGGCCTCGCCCGACGTGGCCTGCTTCCAGGAGCTCAAATGCGAGGACCAGGCCTTCCCGCGCCAGGCCGTCGAGGATTTGGGCTACAATGTCGCCGTGCACGGCCAGAAGACCTATAACGGCGTCGCCATCTTGTCGAAGCATCCGTTCGACGAGATCAAGACGCGGCTTCCGGGCGACGACGGCGACGAGCAGGCCCGCTATATCGAAGCGGTCGTCTCAGGGGTACGCATCGCCTCGATCTATCTGCCGAACGGCAATCCGGTGGCGAGCGAGAAATATGCCTACAAGCTCGCCTGGATGGACCGGCTCATCGCGCATGCACGCGCCCTGCTCGCTTCCGAGGAGCCGCTCGTCCTCGCCGGCGACTACAACGTCATCCCGCAGCCGATCGACGCCAAGAACCCGCAAGTGTGGGTGAACGACGCGCTCTTCCTGCCGCCCACCAGGGCGAAATTCCGTGAGCTGATCAATCTCGGCCTCACCGAGGCGGTCAGGACGCTGAACCCGGAGCCCGGTATCTATACCTTCTGGGATTATCAGGACATCGCGCGCCGGCGCGACAACGGCATCCGCATCGACCATATGCTGCTGTCGCCGCAAGCCGCCGACCGGCTCAAGGCGACGCGCATCGACAAGCATGTGCGCGCCTGGGAGAAGCCCTCCGACCATGTGCCGGTGGTGGCGGAGTTCCTGGCCTGACCGGGCGAAGCCGGCGGCCTATTCCGGCTGCTGATTGGCCTCGTCGTCGGCCGGATACTGATCCGACCAGACGGTGGCGCGCGCTTCCGCCTCGAGCCGTTCGGCCTCGCTCGTCTCGGACAGCATCTTGTCGAGGCGGTCGTAGATCTGGGGCGACTCTCCCGGCCGGGTCGTCGAGCGGGCGAGCAGATACCACATGATGGCGCGGGTGCGGTCACGCCGCACGACCTCGCCCTTCCAGTAAAGATCGCCGAGGGCGGCCTCGGCCGGCGCATAGCGCTTCTTCGCCGCCGCGAGCAGCCAGCGCAGGCCCTGCTCCGGCTGCTTGCGCATGCCCTGGCCGCGCATCGCCATCAGCCCCAAGGCATATTGCGAGGCCGGGTGGCCGTAAGTGGCGGCAAGACGGTAGATGCGGTTCGCGCGGTCGAAGTTCTGTGCCACGCCCGCCGCCTTGCTGCCGGTGCGGTAGTAGTCGGCGACGCGCACCAGCGCATCGACCATGATCCGCAGCCGGTTCTGGTCGCTTTCCTCTGAATCGAAGGCGTCGGCGACGCGGCCGTAGTAGGAAAAGGCCTTGGCGTCGTCTTGCTCGACACCGCGACCGAGCCGATACATATGGCCCAGATACCAGTCGGCGACGATGTTGTTGTCGTCGGAGGCGCGCTCGAAGAATTTGCGCGCCTTTTTGAAGTCGCCATCCTTGTAGGCGCGCTTGGCCTTCTTGAGATCGTCGGTCCAGAACGGGATGAAGTCGAGGTCCGGCGCCTTGATGTCAGGGGCGGCCGGCAGATAGGAGTAGAAATCGGAGGTCCAGTCGCCGTCCTCGGCGCGGGCGGAATCGGGGAGGCTCGCGAGCGAGACGGCAATGACCGCCACCGTCGCAATTACTCCACGCGCCAACATACTCGCGCGCCGATCATATATCGGCGTAGCAGACACCTTCGTGTGATCCTCCGGGATGGGTCACTGCGCCGCTCACGGCAGGACCAACCTGCTGCGCATATTTCCATAGCGCGCCGGCTCCATAGCCATGCTCGCGCGGCTTCCAGTCCTTTTTACGGCGAGAAAGCTCCTCAACTGTGACATTTGTATCGAGGCGCCCGGCCTCGGCATCGATGGTGACGATGTCGCCGTCCCGCAGCAGGCCGATCGGTCCGCCGAGCTGCGCCTCCGGCCCCACATGGCCGATGCAGAAGCCGCGGGTGGCGCCCGAGAAGCGGCCGTCAGTGATGAGCGCCACCTTGTCACCCATGCCCTGGCCGTAAAGCGCGGCCGTGGTCGCCAGCATCTCGCGCATGCCGGGCCCGCCGCGCGGGCCCTCATAGCGGATGACCAGCACCTCGCCTTCCCGATACTGCCGGTTCTTGACCGCCTCGAAACACGCCTCTTCCGAATCGAAACAGCGGGCGGGACCGGCAAACTTCAGGTTCTTCATGCCGGCAACTTTGACGATGGCGCCCTCCGGGGCGAGATTGCCCTCGAGGCCGACGACGCCGCCGGTCCGGGTGATCGGCCGGTCGGCGGGCCGGACGACGTCCTGGTCCGGATTCCACTTCACCTTGGCCATATTCTCGGCGATGGTCGCCCCCGTGACGGTGAGGCAATCGCCATGGAGATAGCCGTGATCGAGCAGCGTCTTCATGAGCAGCGGTATGCCGCCCGCCTCGAACATGTCCTTGGCCACGTAGCGGCCGCCGGGCTTGAGGTCGGCGATATAGGGCGTGCGCTTGAAGATCGCCGCGACATCGAAGAGATCGAATTTGAGCCCGCATTCATGAGCGATGGCCGGAAGATGCAAAGCCGCATTGGTCGAGCCGCCGGAGGCCGCCACCACGGTCGCGGCGTTCTCGAGCGCCTTCAGGGTGACGATGTCGCGCGGACGGATATTGCGGGCGATGAGCTCCATGACCTTCTCGCCTGAGGCGAAGCAGAAAGTGTCGCGGATCTCATATGGCGCCGGCGCGCCGCAGGAATAGGGCAACGCCAGGCCAATGGCCTCGGCGACGGTCGCCATCGTGTTGGCGGTGAACTGGGCGCCGCACGAGCCAGCCGAAGGACAGGCCACCTGCTCCAGCTCCTCGAGATCCTCCGTGCTCATCCGGCCGACCGAATGCATGCCGACGGCCTCGAAGACGTCCTGGACAGTCACCGGGCGACCCTTGAAGGTGCCAGGCAGGATCGATCCGCCATAGATGAAGACCGAGGGCACGTTGAGCCTGACCATGGCCATCATCATGCCGGGCAAGGACTTGTCGCAGCCGGCCAAGCCCACCAGCGCGTCATAGCAATGGCCCCGCATGGTCAATTCGACCGAGTCGGCGATACATTCGCGCGAGACGAGGGAGGCTTTCATGCCCTGGTGACCCATGGCGATGCCGTCGGTCACGGTAATGGTGCAGAATTCCCGCGGCGTCCCGTTGGCGGCTGCAACCCCCCGTTTTACCGCCTGGGCCTGGCGCATCAGGGCGATATTGCACGGAGCCGCCTCGTTCCAACAGGAGGCCACGCCGACAAAGGGCTGGTGAATCTGGGCCTGTGACAGGCCCATTGCGTAATAGTAGGAGCGGTGCGGCGCGCGCTGCGGCCCTTCGGTCACATGGCGGCTGGGAAGCCTTGTTTTCTTTATGGTTTTTGCGTCCATTCTCTGCCCGTTTTGCTGGCCGGTTGTCCGGCCTTGTGCCATTCTGGGTCTACCGCTTCCCAGTCCGGCAGCTCCCCTCGACAGGGTTATTTGCAAATTTGGGCAGATGGAAGGTTGATTGTGGCAGCCTATGCACCGTCCTTAACAAAAGCTCCGCTTGTGACATTTCTGCAACATTCTGTTACCTACACTCCAGCGGCCACTCTGGATCGGCTTCATTTTCCCTCTAGAATACAACCCCGCTTTGCAAGGACGGCGTGATTCCATGGCTTTTCGGACATTTGGCACCCAGGGGGCAGACGGCGGGACCCCTATCTCCATAAAATATATTGATAAACCGGGCCTGGGCCAGATCGCCCTCCTCAATGCGCTGCTGTTCGTGCTGACCCTGACCATCTACCGCTTCTGGGCGAAGACCAATGTCCGGCGGCATATCTGGAGTTGTGTCCACATCAATGGCGAGCCGCTCGAATATACAGGGCGGGGCATGGAGCTGTTCCTCGGCGCGCTCATCGTTTTCGGCCTGTTCATCCTGCCCATATTCGTAGTGGTGCTGACCATGCAGCTATGGCTCGGCCCCGAGCACCCTGCCCTTATCCTGGTCAACCTGGTCATCCTGCTGTTCGTCCTGGTCTTCTGGGGCATGGCGCTCTACCGGGCGCGGCGCTACCAGCTGTCGCGGACCTTGTGGCGGGGCATTCGCGGCGCCCTGGTCGGCTCGTCCTGGACCTACAGCCTCCTCTATTTCGGGGCAATGCTCCTGCGCAGCATGACGCTCGGCTGGTCGACCCCGGCCATGAACCTCAACCTGCAGGAACGCATGACCGGCGACATGCGGATCGGCAGCATGCCGTTCCGCTTCAAGGGCCGCGCCGGGCCGCTCTACGGGTCCTACGCCATTTGCTGGGTGACGACGCTTTTGGTGTTCCTCGTGCTGGCCGGCCTCGGCGGCTTCGCTTTCTACGGGGTGTTCGGCGACGCGCTGGGCGAGCTCTTTTCCACCGAGACCACCGGCCCGCGGACCGACGTCGATTTCATGGGACTCATCATGGTGATCGGCGTGATCATCGGCTTCCTGCTGTTCAGCGTCATCTATTCGCTGACCTGGGCATTCTACGTCGCCCGTGAAATGTCGATCTTCGCCTCCTATACGACGCTCGACCAGGCCCGCTTCCAGCTCGACGCGACCGGCGGCAGCCTCATCCTGCTCATTTTGGGCAACCTCCTGCTGGTGATCTTCACCCTCGGCATCGCCACGCCTTTCGCCCAGCAGCGGCTGGTGCGCTATCTGTGCGACCGGCTGAGTGTGCACGGCACCGTGAGCATCAATGCGATCATGCAGTCGCGCGAGGCGGTGGCGCGCACCGGTGAAGGCCTGGCCGACGCCTTCGATGTCGGCGGGATCTGAGCATGCGAGTCGACGCCCGGTTCTTCGACGGCGAGATCGCCCGAGATCACCTGGTAGCGGCCGAGCTCGCGCCGGAGGGGCTCGCCATCGAAGGGCCGGGGGTGCCGCGGCGGATCTGGTCGCTCTCGGGGCTTGTCGCGATCGCTCCGCTCCGGCCGGGCCATCCGGCGCGGCTCGGCCATGACGCGGTACCCGGCGCCCGCCTGGTGATCACCCAGGAAGCGTTCACGCGCGAGCTCGTGGCGCGCGCGCCGCATCTGGCCGGCGGCATCAATGTCAGGAAAGCCGGGCGCTGGGCGGCGATCATCGCGGCCTGCGCCCTGCTCACTCTCGGCGTCCTCTATCTGACCCTGTCCTATGCGCCACAGACGCTCGCCGCCATCCTGCCCGAGAGCTGGCGCAACAGCCTGGGCGATCAGGTCGAAGCGACATTATCCAATGGCGCCAAGCTCTGCGCCACCAGCAAGACCAATGCGACGCTGGGCGTCCTGGCGGCCAGGCTCGCCGAAGGCAACCCCGAGGCCCCCGCTTTCGAGCTGAAGATCTATGACATCGGCATCATCAATGCCTTCGCGCTGCCGGGAGGCCGCATCGTCCTCACCAAGAAGCTGATCGAGACCGCCGGAGCGCCGGAAGAGGTCGCGGGCGTCCTCGCCCATGAGATGGGGCATGTCTATCATCGCCATGCCGAGGCCCAGATCGTGCGCGCCATGGGCATCGAGCTCCTGCTCAAGATCGCCTCGGGCGGCGGCGACACGATCAGCGGCCTTGCCGGCCTGCTGGCGATCCTGCGGTATTCGCGTGATGCGGAGCGGGAAGCCGACAGCTTCGCGCTGGACGAGCTCAACAAGGCCGCCATCGATCCCCTGGGGCTCAAGCGGTTCTTCGAGCGGGTCATGAAGCTCGAGGGCGACCAGGGCTCCTCCGGCGGCATCTTCGGCACGGTGAGCGACATGATGTCGACGCATCCGGTGACCAAGGAACGCGTCGACGCCATCAAGCCTTTGCCCGAAGGCACGGCGGCGCGCCCCGTACTCACGGATGCCGACTGGGCCAGCCTGAAGAAAATCTGCGATTGAAACGCCTTACTTGGCGAGCGCGCGCTCCTCATAGGCGATGAAGCCCTCGATCATCTCGCGCCACAGGGTCACGGCGAGATCGGGCTCGAGCCGTTCCGCCTCGGCGAGCCCGCGCACGCGCGCCAGGACCTCCTCGATGCGCTCCGGTATGCGGGCCGGCAGCTTCGCCTGGCGCTTGATCTCGATGACGCTCTCGACGCAGCGCTGGCGCTTGGCGAGCAGCGCGACGAGCTCGCCGTCGAGGACGTCTATCTGCCGGCGCAAATCGGTCAGCGCGGCGGTGGCCTGGGATGGTTCTCGCGTCATGGCCGCAACCAACACCTTTCGCCAGCTCAGCGCGATGTGTCCTTGCGACGCGGTTCGGGAATGACGGTCCACGGCCGCACGCCCTGCCGGCCCCGCGCGGTTTCGACCCGGACGGCGCCATCCGCCACATAGAGGGCATGGGCGCCGGCGCGCCAGACCGAGAACCGATCTATCCGCAGGGGCACCGCATGGCAGCGGCCACGCAGCGGAAAGGCGGCGATGAGGATATCGGCCTCGGCGCAGGGTATGGTCATGGCGAGCTTCTCCTGCGGCAAGTAGAGGACGCGCTTGTCCCTGACCGTGGCACGGCAGACCTGCCCTTCGCATGACCAGCCGGCCCGGCCTGCCGCTTCCGCAAGCGTGGCGGCGTCGCCATCGGCCCTGAGCCACTGGTCGACCGCGAAACGGCCGCGGCGCGGCCCGGCCGGCACGAGTTCGCCGCCGGCGCCGCGGATCGCGACCGTCTTGGCTGTCGGCTCGACATAGATGTCCGGCCGCTGGGCGAGACCCGCGGTGAGAAGCGCGACCGCGGCCAGGGGAAGCGCCAGAAGGCGCATCGAGCCTCGCGTCAGGCAGAGCACGATCGCCGCCAGCGTCAGCAGCAAGGCCGGTCCCAGAGGCAGAGTGGGTATGTGCCCCTGCGATCCGGGCAGGCTCACGACCCAGTCCGAGATCGCCTGAACCAGAAGGAGTCCGGCATCCATCACGCGCAACGGCACGGCCTCGAGGCCCAAAGGCATGGCGAGCACCGAGAACAAGGCCGGCGGCATGACCAGAAACGACATCACCGGCAAGGCCAGGAGATTGGCGATCAGGCTATACGGCGCCAGGCGGCCGAAATGATACGCCGCCGCGATCGAGGACAGGCCGCCGGCGGCGATGCTGGTGAGCGCCGCGGCGCAAAACAGGCGGAAGACGACGCTCGCGGCGCGATGCGGGAAGCCGTGATCGACCACGTCGCCGTGCGCCAGCCATTTGCCCCACGCGTCGTGAACGGCGAGTAGGCCCATGACGGCGAGAAACGACATCTGCAGGCCGGCGGTGAGCGCCGCCTCGGGAGCGACGACGAGGATGATCAGGGCCGCAATGGCGAGATTGCGCATCGACAGTGCCGGGCGATCGGCGAGGATGGCGATGAACATGACCGCCAGCATGATGTAGGAGCGCTCGGTCGCCACCGAGGCGCTGGCCAAAAGCAGATAGACGAAGCCCATCACGAGGCCCGCGACCGCCGCCCATTTCTTGATCGGATAGGCGACCGCCAGCGTCGGCGACAGGGCAAGCATGGCGCGCACCAGCCAGAAGGACAGGCCCGCCACGAGCGACATGTGAAGGCCAGAGATCGAAAGTATATGGGCGAGCCCCGAGGCCTGGAGGCTCTCATTCACGTCGCGCGGGATGGTGCCCCTTTCACCGGTGATCATCGCTTCGGCGATACCGCTGCGCTCGGCCGGCAGCACGGCCCGGATGCGCTCGCCAATGGCGTCGCGCACATCCTCGAGACCGGCCCGGAAGCGCAGGAGCCAGGACGGATTCGTTCCCCCCACCTCGACATTGCCATAGAGCCTGCCGGTCGCTCCGATGCCCTGGAACCACAGGCCGCGACCATAATCAAAGCCGCCTGGCACGACCGGCGTCGGCAAGGGGAAGAGCTGCGCTTTCGCCCTGATCATTTGCCCGGGACGCAAGGACGTGGCGCCTGTCATCGTGACACGGGCGCGCGCCGGCTTCAGGGTGACGCCCGCGCCGGTCAACTCGACAACGCGCAGGATGGCGACCGCGCGCTTGGCCCCGCGTCTTTCGAAATCCTCGACGATGCCCGAAAGCTGCGCCTCGCCGGTCGGCGCGCGCAGGGTCGGCGCCGCGACCCATTCGGTCCTGGCCTTGATCAGGCAGAAGCCGAAGAGGACCAGCAAAAGCACCTTTGCGGCGCGGCTGCGTCGCGCACGGATGCCGAAAACAAGGAGCGCCAGGATCGCCGCGATCAGCGCGAAGGCCAAAGGCGGCGGCTCGCGCGGCAATGCGAAGTAGATCGCGATGCCCACCATCAGCCAGAGCGGCGTCCAGAGGAAGGAGCTTCCCCTTTGGGCGGCAAGGACGGCCTTCGCCCTGTCGCGCCACCAGGCCCGTCCCGTGCCGTCCTCAGCGACCGTGCCCTGAACCCACTCCGCCACGCCACCGCCCCTTTGACCGGCTTCACCCTTGTGCTAAGCCCGGCCCGATCCCTGACCCATCATTGCCAAGAAAGGCGGCCATGTCATCGTCCGTCGTTACCCGCTTTGCCCCCTCGCCCACCGGTTTCCTCCATATAGGCGGCGGCCGCACCGCCCTGTTCAACTGGGCCTATGCCAAGGCCAAGGGCGGCAAGATGCTGTTGCGCATCGAGGACACCGACCGGGAACGTTCGACGGCGGAAGCGGTCGAGGCGATCCTCGACGGCCTGACCTGGCTCGGGATCGACTGGGACGGCGAGGCCGTGTCGCAATATGCCCGCGCCTCGCGCCACCGCGAGGTGGCCGAAATCCTGCTCGCCAAGGGGCATGCCTATCGCTGCTATTGCACGCCCCAGGAGCTGCAGCAGATGCGCGAGAGAGCGGAAGCGGAAAAACGCCCCGTCCGTTATGACGGCACCTGGCGCGACCGCGATCCCGCAACGGCACCGGCCGGCCTCAAGCCTGCCATCCGGTTCCGGGCGCCCCAGGACGGCGAGACCGTGATCGAGGATCATGTGATGGGCCGTGTCGTGTTCCAGAACAAGGAGCTCGACGATCTCATCATCCTCAGGTCCGACGGCAACCCCACCTACAATCTCTCGGTGGTCGTCGATGATCACGACATGGGAGTCACCCATATCATCCGCGGGGTCGATCATCTCACCAATGCGGCGCGCCAGACGCAGATATACAAAGCGATGGGCTGGCCGGTGCCCGAGATGGCGCATGTGCCGCTGATCCATGGACCGGACGGCGCCAAATTGTCGAAGCGCCACGGCGCGCTCGGGGTCGAGGCCTATCGCGCCATGGGCTACCTGCCGGCCGCGGTGCGCAACTATCTGGCGCGCCTCGGCTGGAGCCATGGCGACGACGAGATATTCTCGACCGAACAGATGGTCTCCTGGTTCGACTTCAATGGTCTCGGCAAGTCACCGTCGCGCTTCGATTTCGTCAAGCTCGAGAACCTGAACGGCCATTACATGCGCAGCACGCCCGATGACGAACTCGTCGCGGCCTTCCTTGGGTTCCTGCCGCATGTCGCTGGCGGTCCCGAACTCCTGGCGCGCATCGACGCGCCCATGCGCGCCAAGCTCACCCGCGCGATGCCGGGCCTCAAGGAACGCGCCAAAACCCTTCTCGACCTGATGAAGAGCGCGCAGTATCTGTTCGCCTCACGCCCGCTGGCGCTCGACGAGAAGGCCAGGCAGATCATGGCCGATGGCGGCATGGCTGCCCTGCAGGGATTGCTGCCCGTCCTCGCCGCCACGGAATGGAATGCCGCGAGCCTGGAGGCTGCGGTGAAGGCCCATGCCGAAGCGACCGGCATCAAGCTCGGCAAGCTCGCGCAACCCTTGCGCGCGACGCTTACCGGAACGAGCACGTCGCCTGGTATCTTCGATGTTCTCGACGTGCTCGGACGCGAAGAGTCGTTAAACCGTATTGGGGATGGCCTTAAGTTAAGTTGACCGTCATGCTGCAGTGCAATAAACTTCGCTGGAAGCAGCGGAAAACGGCAGGAACATAACCATGACAAACGCAGCCGCCAAGAAACCCACCGAAGTGGCGAAGGACGAGACCGCCACGCTCACGCTCGGCAACAAATCCTACGATCTCGCCGTCAAGAAAGGCACGCTCGGTCCGGACGTCGTCGATATCGGCCATCTCTACCGCGATGCCGGCATATTCACCTACGATCCCGGTTTCACCTCGACCGCGGCCTGCGAGTCCGACATCACCTTCATCGACGGCGACGAAGGCGTGCTGCTCTATCGCGGCTATCCGATCGATCAGCTGGCCGAGCATGGCGACTTCCTCGAAACCTGCTACCTGCTCTATTACGGCGACCTGCCGACGCCGGTGCAGCGGCGCGAATTCGAGCATGCGATCACCATGCACACGATGATCCATGAGCAGATGACCCGCTTCTATCAGGGGTTCCGGCGCGACGCGCATCCGATGGCGGTCATGGTCGGCGTGGTCGGCGCCATGTCGGCCTTCTATCACGACTCGACCGACATCAACGATCCCAAGCAGCGCGAGATCGCGTCCCGGCGCATGATCGCCAAGCTGCCGACGATCGCGGCGATGGCCTACAAATACCATATCGGCCAGCCCTTTGTTTATCCCAAGAACGACCTGTCCTACGCCGCCAACTTCCTGCGCATGTGCTTTGCGGTGCCGTGCGAGGACTACAAGGTCAATCCGATCCTGGCGCGCGCCATGGACCGAATCTTCATCCTGCATGCCGATCACGAGCAGAACGCCTCGACCTCGACGGTGCGCCTCGCCGGCTCCTCGGGCGCCAATCCCTTCGCCTGCATCGCCGCCGGCATCGCCTGCCTGTGGGGTCCGGCGCATGGCGGCGCCAACGAAGCGGCGCTCAAAATGCTGGAAGAGATCGGCGATGCCAACAAGATCCCGGAATTCATCACCAAGGTGAAGGACAAGAACGCCCATGTCCGGCTGATGGGCTTCGGCCACCGCGTCTACAAAAACTACGATCCGCGCGCCAAGATCATGCAGAAAACGGCACACGAGGTGCTGGGCGAGCTCGGCATCAAGGACGACCCCCTGCTCGACGTGGCGCGCGAGCTCGAGCGCGTGGCGCTCAATGACAGCTATTTCATCGAGCGCAAGCTCTATCCCAATGTCGACTTCTATTCAGGCATCATCCTGAGAGCCCTCGGCTTCCCGACCAGCATGTTCACGGTGCTGTTCGCGGTGGCGCGCACGGTGGGCTGGATCGCCCAGTGGAAGGAGATGATCGAAGACCCCTCGCAGCGCATCGGCCGCCCGCGCCAGCTCTATACCGGGGCGCCGCGGCGCGATTACGTGCCGATGAGCAAGCGCGGGAAGTAGCGTCAACCCAGCCGCGGGTCTAACGTGTGAGGGGTTCCCAGGCGGCCATGGCGCCTTCCACCGCCGCCAGCAGCACCGCGCGCGGCGCGCCGTCGCCGGCGCGGATGCCGAGGCCATGGAGGACGGTCGCGTAAAAAGCCGCAATGCGATCGAGATCGATGCCCGGAGAAAGTTCCCCCTTCTCGACCGCCCGCGCCAGCCTTTGCCGGATGGCCTTGGGGGCGCGCTGCCTGAGCGCCTGCAGATAGGCTTGCGCCCCCCGGTTGGCGGGGGCGCAATTCACGGCTCCGAGGACCAGCAGGCAGCCATGCGGCCTGTCCGGCTGCGAGGAGGATTTGGCCGTCCGCCGCAGCATCGCCTCGATCGCCGCGCGCGCCGGCCTGTCCTCGTGCAGGAGGATCTCCAGGGCAGCCTCGCCAATGGTCGCGGCATAGAGATTGGCCGCCTCGCGGAACAGTTTCTCCTTCGACCCGAAGGCGTTGTAGAAGCTCGGCGGGTTGATGCCGCCCATGGCCGCCTGCAGATCCTCGAGGGTCGTGCCCTCGAAGCCCCGCGCCCAGAATACCTCCATCGCCTGCCGGACCGCCGTGCCACGATCGAAACCGGCCGGCCGGCCTCTCTTCATCATCCCAAAGATCCTTCTATAGTCTGGACTATAAAATTCTCAACGGACACCTGCAAGCAGACCGTTTTTGTGTAGTCCAAACTATAATAATAGGAATAGAGCATAATAGGTTGTGCTCAATAGTGTCTCGTGGAGATGGATGACTTGCCGTGGCGGCGGGTGATGGATCCGCGACGCCCGCCCTACTGGCCGCGCTCGTTGATCAGCATGGCGCCGATCTCGGCTTCGGCCACCTTCTTGCCGTCGACGATGGCCACCGCCGCATAGCGCCAGACCGGCGGGCGGCGCTGGATGAGCTTGACCGGGAAGCGCACCGTGTCGCCTGGAACCACCGGCTTGCGGAAGCGGGCCTTGTCGATCGACATGAAGAAGACGAGCTTGCCGGCGTGCTCGTCACCCAGGTGATTGAGCACCAGCGCGCCGGCCGTCTGGGCCATGCATTCGATGAGGAGGACGCCCGGCATGACCGGCCGGCCCGGAAAATGTCCCTGGAAGAACGGCTCGTTCATGGTGACGTTCTTGATGCCGACCCCCGATTGCTCCCCGTCGAGGTCGACCAGCCTGTCGATCAGCAGAAACGGGTAACGGTGCGGCAGAAGCTGCATGATGCGCGCAATGTCGGCGCTCGCGAGCGTTCTGGGTTCTCCTGTGTCAGGCATGCCGCACATCCTCAAACGACAACGGACGGCATAGGAGCGCCGTCCGTTGAAACACTTATCGCTTTGCCGACACTCCGTCCAGCGCGTCGCCCGATGGCGCTAGAAGCGCGTTCCGACGGAGAAGCGGAACAATTCCTCTTGGTCATAGTCGGTCTTGATCAGAGGATAGGCGACATCGACACGCAGCGGACCGAATGGCGACTGCCAGATCACGCCGGCGCCGACCGACATGCGGAAGGCCACGGTGTCGAAGACGTCGCATTCCTCAGCATTGGCATCGCCATCGGTAGAGCACAAGCCCTGACCCTCCTGTTCCGTCTTTTCGGGCGCGCCAAAGACGGTGCCGAAATCGGTGAACACCGCCCCCTCCAGGCCGAACTCATCGGGCAGGCCGAGCGGGAAGGTCGTTTCCACCGTGCCGATGGCATAGGTCTGGCCGCCAATGGCGTCGCTGTCGCCGCGGGTATTGGTCATGCGCGGGCCGACGCCACCGCGCTCGAAGCCGCGGAAAGTGTCGGAGCCCTTGAAGAAGCGGTCCTGGATCGGGATGTCGTCGCTGGTCAGCGGCTCCATATGGCCGGCATTGGCCTCGAACTTGACCACCACGCCGTCGAACAGCAGCGGCATGAAATAATAGGCCGAGGCGTCGACGCTGGCATAATACACATCACCGCCGAGGCCGGCGATCTCGACCGTGCCCTTGCCGCGGAAGCCCTTGGTCGGCCTGGAGGGATTGTCCAGGTCGTCATAGACATAGCCGGCGGCAACGGAGGACTTCCAGGTCACACCCTCGGAATCGAGGATCGCCGGCGACACGTTCTTGACGTCATCGATTTCGATCTCGCGCCGGGTGAGCGAATATCTGAAGCTCAGGGACTGCCATTCGTCGAGACGGAAACCGGTGCGCAGCGCGCCGCCATAGCGGGTGCTGTTGTACCGCGACGTATCGGTGTCGCTCGAGCGCGTGCCGAACAGGTCGAAGCCCGCCGACATGGGCATGTCGAGGAAATAAGGCTCGGTGAAGCCGAAGTCGACGGTCTGCCGGTCCCAGCTCAATTGCGTGTCGAGCCGGACATTCTGGCCGCGGCCGAGGAGGTTGCGCTCGGTGATGCTGATGCCGCCAATGACGCCATCGGAGGTCGAATAGCCGGCGGTCAGGTTGAGCGAGCCGGTCGATTTCTCGACCACCTCGACGATCAGGACCACCCGGTCCGCCGCCGAGCCCGGCTCTTCCCGCATGTCGATCTTCTCGAAGAAGTCGAGAGACGTCAGGCGGCGGCGACCGCGCTCGACCAGCACGCGATTGTAGGCGTCGCCCTCGAACAGGCGCAATTCGCGGCGGATCACCTCATCGAGGGTGCGCGTATTGCCGATGATGTCGATGCGCTCGATGTAAGTCCGCGGGCCCTCGGTGATATTGTAGGTGATATCGAGGCTACGGTTGGGCTCGTCCTTCTTGATGTCGGGCTCGACCTTGGCGAAGGCGTAGCCGGCCTTGCCCGCCTCGATGGTGATGTTCTCGACCGACTTGTCGACCTTGGTCGCATCATAATCCTCGCCTGGCGTCAGCTGTACCGCCTCGCGCAGAGACCCCTCGTCGAGATTGGTGTCGCCCTTGTTGATGGCGACGCTGTTGACCTTGTAGAGTGGGCCTTCCTCGACGGTGAAGGTGAGGTAGAAACTCTCGCCGTCCGGGGCCAGCTCGGCGTCGGCGGAGATGACGCGGAAGTCGGCGAAGCCGTTCTTCAGATAATAGCGGCGCAGCAGCTCCTTGTCGTAATTGAGCCGGTCGGGATCGTAACGGTCGGCGGTCGACAGGAATTTCCACCAGGCGTGCTCGGCCGTCGTGATCTTCGAGCGCAGGTCGCTGTCGCTGAAGGCCTCGTTGCCGACGAAGTTGATGCTCTTGACCTGGGTCTCGGCCCCTTCGGTGATCTCATAGACGAGGTCGACGCGGTTTTGCGGCAGGCGGATGATCTTGGGCTCGACGCGGGCGGAATAGAAGCCGGCTCGCCGGTAGACCGTGATGATGCGCTGGACGTCGCTCTGCACCTTGGCGCGCGTGAACATCGTGCGCTCCTTGAGCTCGACCTCCTTTTCGAGATCCTTGTCCTTGACCTCGCTGTTGCCCTCGAAATTCACCCGGTTGATCATCGGGTTCTCTTCGACCACCACGACAAGGCTGCTGCCGCGACGGAAGATGCGGACGTCGGAGAAGAGCCCGGTCTGGAACAGGGTCTTCAGCGATTCATCGATCTTCTCCGAATCGAACGGATCGCCCGGCGCGATCTGCATGTAGGAAAGGATTGTCTCCGCTTCGATGCGCTGATTGCCTTCGACGACGATGCGTCCGACGGTCTGCGCCTGAGCGGCAGGCGTGAACAGTTGAGGTGCGGCTACAGGGAGCGCAAAGGACAACAAGCACGCAAAAATTGCGACGATGACTGACTGATAACGCATTCCCTGGTATTCAATCCCCTGCTAAGCGCCCGTTCGCCTAAGAATCCCCTCGCCCGGGTGCCGTTTTACGCTGTTTCATACCGAATGCAAATGAACTTTTTTGCCTTATTTCAATAAGCTAGGTTTCCAAGCACGGCACGCATCAGATCGTTCATATTGCCCACCAGCATGATGAAAATCACCACCGCAAAGCCGATCCTGAAGCTCCATTCCTGGGCCTGAGGCCCCAAAGGTTTGCGGCGGATGGCCTCGATTGCATAGAAGACCAGATGGCCGCCATCGAGCATTGGAATAGGAAAGAGGTTAATTAATCCGATACTCACCGACAGCAGAGCGATCATGCCGATATAGGGGAAAATTCCGCTCGAGGCGGCATCACCCGAGAGCTTGGCCATCGTGCCGACGCCGCCGAGCTGCCCCAAGGTGTCCTGCCCGATGATCAGGCGCCCGACATATTTGACCGTCAGGACGATGATCCGCTCGATCTGGCTTGCCGAGAGCTCGAACGACCTCAGCAGGCCTACGCTATGGAAATTCGAGGGATCGTCGCTCGACCTGGCGCCGATCCGCCCGATGGTGATCTTGCCGTAGAAGCCCCGGTCGATGACCTCGGCGCGCGGAACGATCGTGAACTTCAAGGCCTCGCCGGCGCGATCGATATCGAACAGCAGGCTCTTTCCGGCGCTTTCGCTTACGATGGCCACAATGTCGGGGAAAGAATGAACCGGCTCGGCATTGACCCTGACGACGATGTCATTCGCCTGGAGCCCGGCCTCGGCCGCCGGCGATCCCGGCGTGATCTCGCCGATCTTGGGTCCTGGCGTCTGATCGCCGAGGAAATAGAACGCACCTGCGAACAGGAAGAAGGCCAGGACGAAATTCGCCAGCGGCCCCGCCAGGACGACGAGGGCGCGCTGCCAGATCGGCTTGCCGTGGAACTCGTCCGGCTTCGGCGGGATCTCGGTGTCAGGCTGGCTCGCCGCATTGGCGTCGCCCGCAAATTTCACATAACCGCCAACCGGGAGCCAGCCGACCTTCCAGCGGGTGCCATAGCGATCGGTCTTGCCCCAGATCTCGCGTCCGAAGCCGATGGAGAAGACGTCCACCTTCATCCCGCAGAGGCGGGCGACTTTGAAATGCCCGTATTCATGAATGAAGACGATGACGGTCAGCGCCACCAGGAGGGCGGCGATATAGCCGCTATAGGCGAGAACGGTTGCCGGAAAGGTTGCGAGGAAGTCCATACTCATGTCCCTGTGTCAATTCCGGTCCAACTCACCGGCCGGATTTGCCTTTCGCAAAGCCCGTGCCAGCCGAGTCATCGGCATATACGACTTGTTAACCACGAAAGCCCGTCATTGCGACAACATTTCGGCACTCTATGGTTAGCGGGCAAAAAGATCGTTACTGATGCCGAAAAGCCGCACTGCGATCAGAATCGCAGCGAGAAGAAGCGTAGCGGCGACAAGACCATCGACCCGGTCGAGGACGCCGCCATGGCCGGGAATGAGCCGTCCTGAATCCTTGACCCCATAATAGCGCTTGAGGGCGGATTCAAACAGGTCGCCCAGCTGCTCGACGATCGCGAGCACCCCGCCGAGCAGGGCCAGGACCGGAAGGCTCACCGGCCCCGCCGCCCAGCCCACCGCAAGGCCCGCCGCGACGCCGCCCGCCACCGCCCCCCAGAGGCCGGCCCAGGTCTTCTTGGGCGAAATGCGCGGGGCGAGCTTCGGGCCGCCGATCAGGCGACCGGCGAAATAGGCGCAGATGTCGGCCGCCCACACCACCGCGAACAGCCACATGATGGTGAGCATGCCGGCCTCAGTCGAGTCCCGAAGGATCACGAAGGCCATCGCCGGCAGCCCGACATAGGGCACCCCCGCCAGCACCCAGACGCGCAGGGTTCGCTTCTGCCCGACCGCCAGCACGGCGCTCATGACGGCGATGACGGCAATGACCAGAAGCGCTCCCGGCCAGCCGAGCGAGAGGGGGAGGAACGCGCCGCACAGGGCCGCTGCCGCATGCAGGGCGAACTGCGCCGAGCTGCGGTCATGGACGATGTTGGTCCATTCATGCGCCATCATCACGGCAAGCAGCGCCACCAGAAGATGAAACCAGGTGTCGCCCAGCCAAACATCCAGCAGAATTGCCGGAATCAAGATGGCGGACGACAGCGTGCGTATCCCCAGATCCCGCCAGTTGGCGCTTTGCGGCTGATCCGGCATTTCGGTCATTATCAGGCGGATTGCGCGGTCAGCCCGCCGAAGCGCCGCTCGCGCGTCAGATATTCGGCGATGGCGCGCTGCAAGGTCTCGCGGTTGAAGTCGGGCCAATATTCGTCGACAAAGACGAACTCGGCATAAGCGCATTGCCACAACAGATAGTTCGACAGGCGCTGCTCGCCGCTGGTGCGGATGAGGAGATCGGGATCGGGAATGCCCTCGGTCGAGAGGTGGCTGCCGAGGAGCTCCGGCGTGATGCTGTCGGGCTCGATGCGCCCCTCCTTCACGGCCTGAGCCAGATCGCGCGCGGCCTTGGCGATCTCCTGCCTGGAGCCATAGTTGAAGGCGACGACGAGCGTTAGCCCGGTATTGGCCCTGGTGCGCTGCTCGGTCTCCTCGATGAGCGTCACGATATCTGGGGCGAGGCCCTGGCGCTCGCCGATGATGCGGATGCGGACATTCTCGCGATGCAGCTCGGCGACGTCCTGGCGGACGAAATGGCGCATGAGGTCGAGCAGGAAGGAGACTTCGGCGGGCGGCCGCGACCAGTTCTCGGAGGAGAAGCTGAAAATGGTCAGGTAATCTATACCCATCTCGCCGGCGGCCCTGACCGCGCGGCGCAGCGCCTCGACACCCTTGCGATGGCCGGCGGAACGCGGCAGGCCGCGGGCATGGGCCCAGCGACCATTGCCATCCATGATAATGGCCACATGCCGCGGCATGGCCGCGCTGCCGGCGTGGTTATTCATCGAAATGGCCCCTCATGGGCGTAGTCATGAACGGCTGGCCGCTCAGACCTGCATGATCTCGCCTTCCTTGACCTTGAGCGCCGCGTCGATTTCCTTGATCGTGTCATCGGTCATCTTCTGCACTTCGTCCGACTTCTGGCGATGCTCGTCTTCGCTCATATGATGGCCCTTTTCCAGCGACTTGAGCTGGTCCATGCCGTCGCGGCGCACATTGCGCACCGCGACGCGGGCCTTCTCGGCATATTGATGCGCCACCTTGACCAGCTCCTTGCGGCGGTCCTGCGTGAGATCGGGCATGCGCAAGCGGATGACCTGGCCTTCGGTCTGCGGATTGAGGCCCAGATTGGATGCCCGGATCGCCTTCTCGACCGCGATCACCAGCCCCCTGTCCCAGACCTGGATCGACAGCATGCGGGGCTCCGGCACCGTGACGGTCGCGACCTGGTTGAGCGGCATCGATGCACCATAGGCATCGACATGGATGGGATCGACGAGGCTGACGGCGGCGCGTCCGGTGCGCAGGCCGCCGAAATCATGCTTCAAGGCCTCGACCGCGCCGTGCATGCGCCGCTTGATTTCCTTTGCATCGAATGGGATTGGCTGTGCCATGGCGTTCAGTCTTTCGTCACTAGGGTAAATTTGCCCGACCCTCTCAGGGCGGCGAGCACCGCGCCGGGCGTGCGGATCGAGAACACAACTACCGGAATCCCGTTATCCCGTGCAAGCGCGATGGCGGCCGGGTCCATGATGCGCAGATCGCGCGCCAGTATCTCGCCATAGGTAATGCGCTCGAACCGCTGGGCGGACGGGTCCACCTTGGGATCAGCGGAGTAGATGCCGTCGACGCTGGTGCCCTTGAACAGCGCGTCGCAGCCCATCTCCGCGGCCCTGAGCGCCGCCCCCGTATCGGTGGTGAAGAACGGCAGACCGGTTCCCGCCGCGCAAATGACCACCCTGCCCGCCTCGAGATGGTGCACCGCCTTGGCGCGCGCATAAGTCTCGCAGACCGTCGGCATCGCGATCGCCGACAGCACGCGGGCGTCGACGCCCTTGCCCTGCAGCGCGCCCTGCATGGCGAGCGCGTTCATGACGGTCGCCAATATGCCCATATGGTCGGCGCTGACCCGGTCCATACCCTTGGCGGCCTGGGCCATGCCGCGGAAAATATTGCCACCGCCGATGACCAGGCTGAGCTGAACGCCGGTCTTGAGCGTTTCGACGACCTCGTCCGCCATCCGCTCCACCGTGCCCAGATCGATGCCGAAAGGCTGTGTCCCCATCAGGACTTCACCGGAAACTTTCAGGAGGACACGCTTGAAGGCAAGTTTGGCCATGTTCATCCGATGGAAAAAATGGAAGGAAGTGAGGGAGATACCATATTTTGGCACTGGCAGGGACGATTCGTAGCTGTAGAGCAAATCCCGGTAAAGTTGAAGACTCGGGCGATGTGGGTTCGCCTCCAAGGCATTGATTTGGCGTGAAATGCTGTTCAAATCGGCAACGCTAGAAGGTATCCGCGACGGTCGCGTCAGCCTCGCTTTCCGGCGCTGGCCAAAGGCCCGTGTCAAGGCCGGAAGCGAGGTCCGCACAGCGCTGGGTGTCGTCGGCATCGTCACCATCGAGGCCGTGACGCTGGCCGCCATATCAGAGGCGGACGCCCGCAAGGCGGGCCATGCGACGCGCGCCGCCCTGCTCGCCGAGATGCGGCGCTTCGGCACCGGCCAAGTCTACAAGATTGGCGTGCGCTTCGCCGGCAGAGATCCGCGCGCAAGCTTGCGCGAGAGCCCGCCGACCGAGGCCGAGGACGCGGAGATTTCCCGCCGGCTCGACCGCCTCGACAAGGCGAGCTCCGCCGGAGCGTGGACCAAGGCCGTCATCACGCTGATCGCCGGTCATCCGGCGGTCCGCGCCGCCGACCTCGCGGCGAGGCTCGGTTGTGAGACCCAGGTCTTCAAGATCCGCGTGCGAAAGCTCAAGGACCTCGGGCTGACGGAAAGCCTGGAGGTCGGCTATCGCCTGTCGCCGCGCGGCACCGCCTGGATCAGAAGTCGATGACGAAACGCGCCGTCAGGCTGTGATCCTCCGCTCCGTCGGCGATCTGGCCCGAATAGGCGAGGCCAAGGCCGGCCTGTTCACCAAGTCGCATGGCAATGGCAGCCTCTAGAGCGAGCGCATCGCGGGCGATCGGCGTGCCGGCGATCTCGAACGGCAAGCCGCCGGCAAAGGCCAGATCCGCTTCCGGGGTGACATCGCCGAAAGCATGCCGCCAGCCGACCACGCCTGAAAGCGTCGCATCGCCGCGGTACGAGGCCAAGGGCATCGTCGCCCTGAGGCCCAAAGTGGTAAAGGTCTGATCCCAGTCGCTCGATCCTTGCGCAAGCGCCGCCGCTCCGCCGTCCTCCTCGAACCCGTCAGTATGGACATCGACATAAGCGATGCCGGCAAAGGGTTCCAAGGATGCCGCCTCCAGCTCGAACCGATAGCCGGCCTCGCCGAAGACTTGCACGGTGCCGGCATCGTAATCCGCGTCCAGGCTTTCGGAAAAGTCACCGAAGGCGGCTTTCCGTGACGTGTTGACGAAATGCCAGGAATAGGCGGCGCCGGCGCGCAGGCCGAGGCCGCCCCACGCCGCGCCGCCATAGACGCCCAGATGGACATTGTCCGACGAGCCGGACGAGAGCCGGTCGTCGACGTCGAAAGAGCTGTAGCTGTAGCCGCCGACGAGGCCGAGCCGGGCATTGGCGAGAACGGGCGCGTCGATGCCGGCCAGGAACCCGCCGGTGCTGCGCTCGAAATCCGCCGCATTGCCGTCACCGTCGATCGATCCCGTCGCGCCGAGCGCCGTGCCCCATATGGCCGGGCGCGCCCCGAATTCTCGCCCTCCCGCGGCGCCGATGACCATGAGGCCTTCCTCGCCGCTCAGCTGCGCCGATGACGGCCCATCGCTTCCTGCGTCGAGAACAGCGCGCAAGCGGCCGAGCGCGGCTTCGCGCAGATAGCGGCTCTCCTCCATGAAGGCGCCCTTGAGTGAGGCGTGGATCTCGCCCGACAGCAGATCGAGCGCCGCCCTGACATCGGCCTCGCCGAGCACGGTAAGGGCGTCGGCGAGCGGTCCGCCGGCGAGCGAATCGATGCCGGCGCCGGTCGCCCTCTGGTTCGGGGTCCGGCCGAGGCCGGCGAAGGACTGGTCGTTGCGGACCAATGTCAGGAGCACACTGTCCGGATTGTAGATGAGCTCGGCATCAAGCAGCGGCAGGCTGTCGGTGACCGCGGCGAAGATACCGCCAACGCCCCCTTGCGCGGTGACGATCGTATAAGTCATGCCCGGCACATAGGTGCCCGGCGCATGCTGCACGACCACCGTGCCGCCCGCCAAGGTCACGCTTCCTTCGGCCGCGAGCAGGTCGCTGTTGCCGCTCGTGTCGATCTCGACCTCGTAGAAAGATGCCGAATTGATCGTGGCATTGCCGGCGACCTTCAGCATGCCGATGGAATTGCCCGGCGCCAGCGTGCCCGAGAGCGCCAGGCTGGCCATCGTCCCCGTGCCCATGAGCCGGCCGTTCGCGGCCACGCTCACGCCGGAATTGGCGATCGAGCCGCCCAACACCAGCGTCCCGGCGCTGACCGTCGTCACCCCGCTGTAGGTGCTGGTGCCGCCAAGCGTCAGCACCCCTGTCCCCGTTTTGGTGAGCGCACCCGAACCGGAGATCGGAGTCGCGAAGGCCACGGTGCCGGTGTGGTCGAAGCGGATGAGTCCGGCATTGGCGATGGCCGTGGTGTTGATCACGCCCGCCGCACCGCCCTCGCCGATATTCAACGTACTGAGCGCATTGATCGAGATCGCTGCAGCGCTAACGGCGCCGCCGTCGGCGACGGTCAGCGTGGCCGTGCCGAGTTTGCCGACGGTGAGATTGCCGGTGCTGGTCCAGGCCGAACCGGTGCCGGTGACCGTCGCCTTGCCGATGCTGTTCGCGGCATTGGCCATCGTCGCGCTGGTATTCGTCACCACGCCGCCGGCCAGCACCTTGAGTTCGCCCGTTCCTTGATCTCCCACCTGCAGGAAGCCGTTGTTCTGCCATTTCGAGCCGGCGCCGGTGATCGTCGCGGTGCCGTTGCCGGCGGAGCCGACGATGTTGGTGAAGGAGCCGAGATAGCCGTCCGAATTGGAGACGAATCCGCCATTGCGGATGTTGAGCACCCCCGTCGCCTGCTCGCCGATGTCCAGAGTATCCGCATATGTGACCCGCGCGTCGTCGACGGTCAGCGTGCCATGGCCGAGAAACTGCTCGAAAACGCCGCCACCGCGGTCGTTTATGATGGAAGCGCCGAAGTGACCTCGGCCGTCGACGGTGACAACCGCACCGTCGAGAACCTCGATCACTCCGGTGCCGCCGTCGCCGCCCGCATCGAAGCTGCTCGTCGCACCAACATCGAGATCGACCGTCGTGCCCTCTCCCGTCACGACGAGATGGCCATTACCGAAGGTCGTGACGCCGGTGAAGAAATCGGTGAAGGACGAGCCGACGCCGATGCCGCTCGCCTGCACATGCGCGCCGGCCTCGACGCGCATGTTGCCGGTGCCGCCGAGGCCCATCCGGATGCCTGCGAGCGGGAAAAGGTCATCGGCAGGCGGGTCAAGCACCCAGGAGCTGCCCTCGCCGCTGACCAGCACTGTACCCTCGCTGTCGGCAAGGAAGGCGATAGTTGCGCTGGCGTTCCCGGTCATCTTGCCGCCGGCAAGGATTTCGAGCCGCGCCTTGCCGCCCGAGCCGATGGAGACAAGGCCTTCGCTGTTCCAGGTCGAGCCCACGCCGGTGATGGTAGCCGATGCCGTCGAGCCGGCATTGCGGGCGAGGAAGGCGAAGCCGATGAAGCTAGAGGACTCCTTGGTGTCGAGAACACCGCCGCTCTCGATCCTGAGCGTGCCATGTCCGTCGACGCCCAGACGAAACTGGCCGCTGCCGGAGGCGCCGGCGTCCTGCACGACATGGGCGCCCTTCGAGATGGTGAGCGACGTCGTGGCCGCACCGTCGACGATGAAATCGCCGATCACGTTCACAGCGGCATTCTCGGTGACGGTCATGGTCGACGTGCCGGCGCCGCCGATGGTGATGCCGGTGGCGTCCCAGCTCGTGCCGGTGCCCGAGATCGTCGTCGCGACCGCGCTGCCCGCCACCGTCTTGAGATCGGCACGCCGGGTCGCGAGCTTGCCGCCGCCGGTCACGTCGAGGCGGTTGCCGGCGCCTGTGGCGCCGAGGGTGAGCGTCGTGGCGGTCGCCGACGAGCCGAGCAGATTGAGCTGCGCACCGCCATCGACCTCGACCTTCGCCGAATTGTGACCGGTGAGGCTCGCGGCATCGACCCGGCCCTTGTCCAGGACACGGAGCTCGCCCGTACCGCCGTTCGTCGCCTGGCTGATCTGCAGGCTGTTGGTCACGGTCCAGCGCGAATTCTCGCCGGTGACCGTGACGCTGCCGGTCGCCCCCGTGTTGACGCCGATCTGGCCGGTGCCGCTGTTCAGCGTCGCGCCCGCCTCGATGGCGAGCGTGCCCTGGCCACCGGAATTCAGCCCAATGCGCACGGCGTTGGTGATCACACCGGTGCTGCCCGTACCGTTGAAGGTCGCGCCGCCTTGCGCGCTCGCGCCGACAGTGAACTGGCTGCCGGTCATGTCCGCGCCGCTCAGCACCTTCAACGTGCCCTGGCCGGACAGGCCGACGGTAACCACGGAGAGCGCGAGGACGCCGTTATTATCGGCCTGCATCACGCCGGTGCCGCCGGCAGCCGAGCCGATATTGGTGGTGCTCGGAACCGTGAGCTTCGAGTTCGCGCCCGAGACCGTGACGGTGCCGCTCGCGCCCAAGTCGACACCGAGATCCATGCCGAATGCGGTAGACGTCACCTGTCCGCCGGCCAGTATATCCAGCTTCCCAGTGCCGCTGCTGCCGACATGAAATGCGCCGAAAGGCGTGAGATTCCATTTGGAGCCCGGCCCCGTGACCGTCACCGCCCCCTCAGAGCCGGCCTGATTTCCGATCGAGGTCGTGAACGTGGTCAAGGTCGCTCCGCCGGAGACGGTGACTTCGCCCTTGCCAAACTCGCCAACGGCGAAAAGGCCGCCGGTATTGGTGAGTGACAGCGTGCCCACGCCATTGATGGTCAGATTGCCGGTCTGGCCGACAGCATTGCCGAGCGTGAGCTGATTGGCTTGCGCGCCCGCCGTCCCGATCACGGTGGGGTTGGGGGTCGCGGTGTTGAGCTGGACACTGGTCGCGCTGCCAGGCACCGCGGCCGGATTCCAATTGCCGGCCGTGAACCAGTCGCTGGAGCTGGCGCCGGTCCATAGCGTCTGCGCCCGTGCCGTGCCGGTACCAGCGCAGGAGAGCACCAGGCACAAACCAGTCAATGCCAGAAAACGGCTGTCGCCGCTCGCCAGTCCCCCAGCCATCGTCCCCTTCCGATGCCGCCAAAACGGCGCTTTAAGCCGCGGCAAAAGTGCTATCATGGGGGCCGGACCATGAGATCGGACATGTCGGGACGGGACAGGGCATTACGGGACATGCAGGACCGCCAAGACGCCGCCGGACGCGACCGGCGCCTCAATGGCTGGAAGGAGATCGCCTCTTTCTTCAACAAGGACGAGCGGACGCTCAAGCGCTGGGAGATGCATCGCGGCCTGCCGGTGCACCGCGTCCCCGGCAAGCAGCGGGGAACCGTCTATGCCTTTGCCGGCGAGCTGGACCTATGGCTGAAAAGCGCCCGCCCGGACACTGCGGACTCCGAGCCGGACGTGCCGGTCACAGACGCGCCGGAGATCGCGGAGGAGCCGCCGAAGACGATGCGCCGGCAAAACCGGCGGCTGCGGTTTGCGGGCCTCATTGCCGGTTTGGCGGGCGTGGCGGCGCTTGGGCTCCTGAGCCCGGCAACCGGGATCTTCGGGCCCGGCCATCCGACCTCCAAGCCCGAGGCGGTCGAGCTCTATCTCAAGGGCAGTTACTTCTGGAACAAGCGGACGCCCGCCGATCTCGACCGGGCCGTCAGCTATTTCAACCGGGCGATCGCCGTCGACCCGGCCTATGCCGATGCCCATATGGGGCTCGCCAACTGCTACAATCTCCTGCGCGAATATACGATGATGCCGGCGAGCGAGGCCTATCCCAAGGCGAAAGCCGCGGCGGAACGCGCCTTGGCACTCGATGAGAGCCTCGCCGACGCCCATACGGCGCTCGCTTTCGTCACTTTCTACTGGTCGCGCGACATGCGGCGGGCGGAGCAGGAATTCAAGCGTGCCTTGCAGCTCGATCCCAACTCCGCGCGCGCCCATCACTGGTATGGAACGGCGCTCCTCCATCTCGGCAGGTTCGATCAGGCGCTGGCCGAGGTCAACGAAGCGCAACGGCTCGATCCGCGCTCACGCGCCATCCTCGCCGACAAAGGCCTGATCCTCTATTACGCCGGACAGACGAAGGAGGCGGTGGCGCTCCTGGCGCAGCTCGCCGAAAGCGAGCCCGATTTCCTGTCGCCGCGCGCCTATCTGGCGGCGATCCATTTCGCCGAGAAGAACTATGAGGGCTATGTGAAAGAGGAAATGGCGGCGGCGCGCCTCATCGGCGACACCACCCGCCTGACGGTCGCTAAAAGCGCCGGCAGCGCCCTCGAGCAAGCCGGTCCGCAGGCGATGCTCGCCGCCATTCTCGATGCTCAGCAGCGCCTCTATGCGGAAGGCAGCGAGGGCGCCTATGCGCTCGCCCGGACCTATGCGCTTCTCGGCGACCAGCCCAAGGCGCTCGCCTATCTGGCGACCGCAAATGCCAATCACGATCAGGGCATGCTCGGCATGCGCATCGATCCGGCGCTGATGAGCCTGCGCGCGACGGCCGATTTTCAGCGCCTGCTGGCCGATGTCGGATTGCCACCCTTCGGGTGACAATCCACAGCGAGATCAGGCGCCGGCGGCCTTGGCGACCTCGGCGGCGAAGTCGTCTTCCTTCTTCTCGATGCCTTCGCCGAGCTGCATGCGCACATAGCCGGTGATCTTGACCGGGCTGCCGGCCTTGTTGCCGGCCTCGGCCAGGACCTGGCTCACCGACTTGGCGCCGTCATGGACATAGGCCTGCTCGAGGAGGCAATTCTCCTTGGCATAGGACTTGAGGCCGCTCTCCATGATCTTTTCCAAGACCTTCTCGGGTTTGCCGGCATTCTTCTCGGCGAGAATGGCCTTCTCGCGCTCGATCGTCTCCTTGGGCACGCCGGCGAGATCGAGAGCGACCGGATTGGTCGCCGCGACATGCATCGCCAGCATCTTGCCGAGCTGGGCGAGTTCGTCCTTCTTTCCGGTCGATTCGAGCGCCACGATCACGCCGATCTTACCGAGGCCGGGCGCGATCTGGTTGTGCACATAGCTGCCGATGACGCCGTCCTTGACGCTGAGCGCGGCGGTGCGGCGCACGCCCATGTTCTCGCCGATCGAGGCCACCATCTCCGCCACATATTCGGCAACCGCGTGCTTCGAGCCCGGATAATGGGCGGTCTTCAGCTTCTCGGTGTTGCCCTCCGCCTTGAGGGCGAGCTTGGCGATATCGGCGACCATCGCCTGGAATTTGTCGTTCCTGGCGACGAAGTCGGTCTCGGAATTGACCTCGACGAGCGCGCCGGTATTGCCTTCGACGGCGAGCCCGACCAGCCCTTCGGCGGCGACGCGCGTCGATTTCTTCGCCGCCTTGGCGAGGCCCTTGGCCCTGAGCCAGTCGACGGCGGCGTCCATGTCGCCATTGGTGGCGGCGAGCGCCGCCTTGCAGTCCATCATGCCTACGCCGGTCTTCTCGCGCAGGTCCTTCACCATTGCTGCGGTGATCTCAGCCATGTTCGTCCTCGTGGGGTAGAGAGTCCGCCCGTATAGAGCGGACTCAGGGGTCTCGTGATCAGGCGTTGGCCGCTTCCGGCAGCTCTTCGCCTTGCGGATTTTCAGATTCGCCGACGTCGCGACCGGCACCGCGCTGGCCCTGCGAGATGCCTTCGATGCAGGCGCGGCTGACGAGATCGCAATAGAGCGTGATGGCGCGGCCGGCATCGTCATTGCCCGGGATCGGATAGGTGACGCCCGCCGGATCGCAATTGGTGTCGAGGATGGCGACGACCGGGATGCCGAGACGGTTGGCTTCCTTGATCGCCAGCTGTTCCTTGTTGGTGTCGATGACGAAGATGATGTCGGGCGTGCCGCCCATGTCCTTGATGCCGCCCAAGGCCTGCTCGAGCTTGTCCTTCTCGCGGGTCAGCGTCAGGAGCTCGCGCTTGGTGAGGCCCTGGCCTTCCTTCGACACCGTCTCCTCGAGCTGGCGCAGGCGCTTGATCGAATTGGAGATCGTCTTCCAGTTGGTCAGCGTGCCGCCGAGCCAGCGCGAATTGATGTAATACTGGGCCGACTTCTTGGCCGCATCGGCGATCGAGTCCTGGGCGGCGCGCTTGGTGCCGACGAACAGCACGCGGCCGCCGCGCGAGATCGTGTCGGCGATGGCGAGGAGCGCCTGATGCAAGAGCGGCACGGTGTGGGCCAGGTCGATGATGTGGATACCGTTGCGCGATCCGTAGATGAAGGGCTTCATCTTGGGGTTCCAACGGTGGGTCTGGTGACCGAAGTGAACGCCCGCTTCCAAGAGCTGGCGCATAGTGAATTCTGGCAGAGCCATGCGTAATATCCTTTTCCGGTTGATCCGCCGCGGATGATGTGACCGGAAAATCCGGCACCGGAGGGAGGAAAGGCTATGTGGGGAGCGGGGCTCCCATGCCTCTCATCCCGCATCCGCGTGTGAGTTAACGGCGCGCCTTATACGGAAGGCCGGCGGCAAAGACAAGGGGACCCGGCGCGGCCCCCGAAACACCCCCTTGGCCTCGACTGACATTTTTGCGTAGTCTTGATGGAACAGGCATCCACAAGCCTGACGGAGGGGAAATATGGCACGACGGGTCGCCACGCGGGGCAAGCGGCAGAAGCTCACAAGCCTTTCAGATATCTACAAATTTTTCCGGCACAACCAGACGCCGATCTATTTCCTTTCCCCTACCCCCTACAATCTCCTGGGGCTCGGACGCTGGATCAACAACTTCGAATACATCAATTTCTTCGACAGCTTCGACGGCACCCACCCGAAAATCACCGTGCCGCGCGAGCATGGGCCGCATGAATTCCGCTCGATCGAGGACGTGAACAACTATCTGTTGCGCCACAAGGAGGTCAGGGCCCGGATCGCCGAGCGCGGCAAGGGCCTGCTCGTCCTGGTGATGCTCGACGAGGAGACCGAGAAGCTCGCAAAGGAGCTCGGCCTCAAGATCGCCCTGCCCCCGGTCAAGTTGCGCAAACACATCGATTCCAAGATCGTCACCACCCAGCTCGGCAATGAGGCGGGCATCAAGAGCGCACCGAATACACTCGGTAAAGCAAAGAGTTATGCCGAACTCCTGAAGCTTGCGCAGAAGGCGAAGCTCGGCACCGACCTGGTCGTCCAGACCCCCTATGGCGACTCCGGCCGGACCACCTTCTTCATCAAGGCGGAAGCCGACTGGAAGAAGAACCAGGACAAGCTCGTCGGCGAGCAGCTCAAGGTCATGCGGCGGATCAACCACCTGCCCGGCACCGTCGAGGCGGTCGCGACCCGGCACGGCACCCTAGTCGGCCCCCTGCAGACCGACATCACCGGCTTTGCCGAGGTCACCCCCTACAAGGGCGGATGGTGCGGCAACGACGTCTTCGTCGGCGGCCTCGACAAGGAGCGCAAGGCCGTCATCCGCATGGCGCAGAAGCTTGGGCAGCGGCTCTACAAGGCCGGCTACAAAGGCGCCTTCTGCATGGACTTCCTCATCGATACCGACACCCGTGAAGTCTATCTGGGCGAGATCAATCCGCGGGTGTCGGGCGCCTCGCCACTCACCAACCTCATCACCTCGACCTATGGCGGCTGCCCGATCTATCTCTTCCACATGCTCGAATTCATGGATGTCGATTGGGAGATCGACCTCGCCAAGCTGCAGGCCCGCTGGACGGAATATGACAATTGGAGCCAGCTCATTCTCAAATATCCGACCGACCGCGTCGAGATGATCACCAAGGCGCCGGCCTCCGGCATCTGGCAGATGAACGCGAACGGAGACATCTCGCTGGTGCGCAAGTCGATCGACTGGTTCCTGGTCTCGGGCGAGAACGAGGCCTTCTATCTGCGCGTCTACACGGCGGGCGATTACCGCTATCACGGCGCCGACATGGGCATATTGGTCTCACGCGGGCGCATGCAGACGGACGACCGCAAGCTGAAAGATCGCGCCAAGGACTGGATCAAGGCGATCTACAAGCATTTCGACGCCATTCCGCTGGAGGGCCCGTCGGCGCCGACGCCGCCACCCATGGACAGCGTCAACAAGATGTTCTGACCCGGGGCCGCCTTCAGGAGGTCGCCATGGCCATCCAGCTTCATTCCTGGCCGCGCAGCTCCGGCACACGGGTGTCATGGGCGCTGGAGGAACTCGGCCTGCCCTATGAATTTATCGCGCTCGACGCCGAGAAAGGCGAGCACCGCTCGGCTCGCCATCTGGCCCTGCATCCCCAGGGCAAGGTGCCGGCGCTCATCGATGACGGGCGCACGTTTTTCGAGTCCGGTGCGATACTGTTGCATCTGGGCGACAGCTACGGCGCGGCGCGCCAATTGTGGCCCGTCGCGGGCAGCCGTGAGCATGCCGATGCCCTGTCCTGGACCGTCTGGGCCTCGGTCGAGCTCGGCGGCCACATGATGCAGTATCTCTATCACGGGCTGGACACGCCGATGTCCTATGAGGCCAAGGACCGCAGCGCCGCTGCGGCCGACTATAGCCTGTCGCAGCTCGCGCGCTGCCTTGCCGCGCTGCAAACACGGCTGGACGGGCGCCAATACATGCTCGGCGGCTTTTCGCTGGTGGACATCGCCTGCGTCACCGGACTGCTGTTCGGCACGCGACTCGGCATCTCGCTCGGCGACTACCCGCGTGTTGCGGCATGGAAGCAGCGTTGTGGCGAGCGCCCGGCCCTGCAACGCGCCCGCTGAGAGCCTGCAACCGGCGGACAGCGTTAACGAGAAGTTTCGCGCCGCGGTCAGTTTCGTTCCTATTCATAATCATTTAGTGACGGCCAGCCGGTAGTTTTGCCATGGGCAAGGCAGGGCAATGACTCTTCGCGCAGTTCTCGCGCGCTTCGGGCGCCAGGGCACATTGGAATTCTGGATCGCGCTGATGGCGGGCATCGCCCTCTTCGCGACCATCGCTGTGGTATTCTATGCGCTGAACCATCTCGCCAACGAGGTCGATCGCACCGACCGGGCCCTGACCCAGCAGACCGCCCAGGCGGCGATCAAATCCTTCCTCAAGAAGCTGCATGACGGGCACCAGGACTATGCGCGCTGGGACGACGCGGTGACGAGCCTCTACGGCGTGCCGGATCCGGATTTCGTCCGAAGCAGCTATACGGATTCGACCGCGACCGGCATCATCTTCGACACCGCCTTCCTGATCGACGAGAACGGCAAAGACCTGTTCGCCCTGCGCAACGGCAAGGCCATCGCCATCGCGTCGAAGGATTATTTCGGTCCGCCGCTCGAGCATATCCTGCGGCGCAGCGACGGCCCGCGCGGCCAATATGCCTTCGCCAGCGGCTACTTCAAAACCCCGGACGGAATCGCCGCGGCGGTCGCCGGCCCCATCGTGCCGTTCTCTCATGGGATGAGCCTACCGGACGGCCAGAAGCGGATGCTGGTGATGGCCAAGCATCTGACGCCCGCGACCATCCAGCAGCTCGGCGAAGAGTTCGTCATTGCCGGCTTCGACCTGACCAATGAGGACTCACCCGCCGACACAAGCCTGGTGCTCAGCGATCCCAGCAATGTTCCCATCGGGCGGCTGATCTGGTCGGTCAGGACGCGGGGATCGGACGTGCTGGCGACGATCAGCCCGATGGTGACGACGATACTGACCCTCCTGTCCCTCATCCTGATGGGCGTCGTGGTCACCGCCTGGGCCAATCTGCGGGCTACGATGCGCAGCCAGAAGGAGGCCGAACATGCGGCTTCGCACGATTTCCTCACCGGCCTGCCGAACCGGGCCTCGCTGCTCGGTACGCCGCTGGGCGACGGCTCGGCGCTACGCATGCAGAACGACGTCTGCGTCGTCTTCCTCGATCTCGACGGCTTCAAGAATGTGAACGACACGCATGGACACTTCACCGGCGACCGGGCGCTGCTCGGCTGCGCCGCGGGCTTCGGCCATATCAGCGCCGGCAAGGGGCTCCTCGCCCGCGTCGGCGGCGACGAGTTCGCCTTCCTCACCACCGGCCCCGAGGCGCAGCGCGTCGCCGGCCGGGTGGCCGAGCAGTTCATCGAATTCCTCAAGGAGCCGATCAAGACGCCGACCGGCGATCTGCGCCTCGGCACCAGCGTCGGCATCGCTTCCGGCTGCTCGCTCGACACGACGATCCATGAGCTCCTGCGCCGCTCCGACATCGCCATGTACGAGGCCAAGAAGCTCGGTGGCAACCGCATCGCCTATTACGACGCCAATATCGACGCCAAAATGCAGGAACGCGCCACCCTCACACACCACCTGCGCGAGGCGCTGGCGGGAGAAGAGATCCGGCTCGCCTATCAGCTCATCGTCGATGCCGCGACGCATGCGCCCAAGGGCGTCGAGGCGCTGGCGCGCTGGACGATGTTCAACGGCCGGGTGGTCGGCCCCGACATCTTCATCTCGCTCGCCGAGGAAGGCGGCCTCATCGACAAGCTCGGCAGCTATGTGCTGCGCCGCGCCTGCCTCGATGCGCTCGCCTGGCCGCAGCATTATCTCTCGGTCAATGTCTCGCCGGTGCAGTTCAAGGACCCGCATTTCGACGCGATCGTCGGCCGGGTCCTGGCCGAGACCGGCTTTCCGGCGCACCGGCTCGAGCTCGAGATCACCGAGCGCCATCTCATGGCGGAGCCCGACATCGCGCTCGCCGCGATGCGCCGGCTCAAGGAGCGCGGTGTGACCATCGCGCTCGACGATTTCGGCACCGGCTATTCGAGCATCGGCTATCTGCGCTCTTTCCCCTTCGACCGCCTCAAGCTCGACCGCTCGATCTGCGCCGATATCACCACCAATGCCAATGTCCAACAGCTCGTCCAGGGCACCATCGCCATCGCCCGTTCGATGGGTTTGAAGGTGACGGCGGAAGGCATCGAGGACGAGTTCCAGGCCAAGTTCCTGAGGCTCGCCGGCTGCGAGCTCCTGCAGGGCTTCCATTTCAACCGGCCGATGCCGGCCGCGGAACTCACGCCGAAACTGGCGGCGGACGACGCGCTCGAAACCAGGAAAGCCGGCAATCACGACCATGGCACCGATCAGCCGGTCGCCCGCCGGGTGCTCGTCGAGAACCGCCTGGGCGACGAGAGCGCCTGACAAAACTCAGGGGCGCAACTGGAGAGTTGGCTCTTTCGATCCCGGCGGTATCCTCATGTCCGTTCGACGGTCTTAGAGCACATCCTGCCAATGGCCTGCGCCGGACCCGCTCCGGGGTGGAAGACTTCGGCGATAAGGATTTGCTCCAACATATTGATTTGCGCGAATCCTTTTCGGCGAAGTGAGTCCACTTCGCCGGGATGCGCTCCAGCAACCGAGTAGGACAGAGCGATGAACATCCTCACCGTCAATCTGGCGTTCAGCACATTCGTCTTCTGGCTCGCCGCCCGCCATTACCTGCTGCCGCGTCTGCCTGAGCTCACGCCGGCCACCGTGCTCATGCCCATCCTTCTTTTGCATGGGATGCGCCATCTCGGACTCATGTTCCTGACCGAAGGCGCGACCTATCCGGGCATTCCAGACCAATTCACCTATCCCGCAGCGTTCGGCGACCTGCTGGCGGCGGTGCTGGCGCTGGCAGCCTTCCTGGCGCTTGCGCGGGACCTGCAGGTGAGCCGCCTGCTCGTCTGGGTCTTCACCCTGGAAGGCAGCATCGACCTCGCCGCGGCGATCGTCCTGGCGACGGCCTATGACGCGCCCCGCTTCATGGGGCCGGCTTATTGGATACCCGCCTTCTGGGTCCCGGCGCTGCTCGTGACGCATGCCGTCACCTTCGTCGTCCTTCTCAGGCACTGGCCGGCCCAGTCGCGCCCGGCCTAGAAACGGCAATGGCCGGGCTGAATATCCAACCCGGCCATCGAAAGGCTTTCGGCCAACCGTTCGGCGCGCTAATTCACGAAGCTGCGGCGAACCGGCAATGTGTGCACGTTCTTCGGCGCCGGCGCATCGACACGGCGCGGCGTCGCCAGCGCGCCCAGTGATTCGAGATAGCTCGGATCGAAATGGGCGCGATCATAGACCGGGAAATCCACCTGTCGGTCACGGAAGCTCTTGGCCATCTGGCCCAGGCCCCTGATGCCGCGCTCGCGCGAGCGGCGCACCAGCTCCATGTCGATCTCGATCGGGATGATCTGCTCGGTCGAGTCGCCCATGAACAGCGCATGGCCGGACGGGTCATAGACGCAGGAGCGGCCATTACCGCCGGCGCCCAGGCCGTTCACGTCGAAGATGTAGCACTGCATCATCGCCGCCGTCGCATGGCTGATCGCGATATCGACATCGCGGTCGATCGTGTGCGTCATGACCGGATGCAGGATAACATCGACGCCCATGGCGGTGAGCTGGCGCGACGTCTCGGGGAACCAGATGTCATAACAATTGAGGATGCCGAACTTGCCCACGCCCTCGACGTCGAAGGCGAAGAACTCCTTGCCGGCCTGGACCCCCTGCTCGAGCGGCAGGAACGGGAACATCTTGCGATAGCGCCCGATGATCTGACCTTCGGGATTGATCACCGAGGTGGTGTTGTAGATGCCGCCGTCGCGGCGCTCATACATGGACCCGTTGACGACCCAGATGCGGTGATGCCTGGCGATGTCGCAGAAGGCATCCTCGGCCGCTCCCGGCAGGGGCTGGGCATATTGCAGGAGCGGCCCGTAGCAGGCGAGCTCGGAGAACATCACCATTTGCACCCAGGGAAACAGATGCATCGTCAGATCGATGCGCTGGCGCATGGCGTCGATATTGGAGCCGTGGCCCAGTTGCATCTGGATGCCGGCGATGGCGAAAGGCGTCATGATCGCTAAAACCTCGCTAAAGTTCCTTACGTAACGTTAGAGTGTTTCCTGCCTGACTGCGAGGATGTGTTACCGGAAGGGTCGAGTTCAAGGCAAAGATTTTGCCTGAGGGGAATTGTCACGCCTTCCCGGCGTCATCCTGCAGCTTTTTCCCTGTAAAAACATAGCGTTGATAGACGTAGCCGATGCCGACGAGGAACAAGCCGAGGCCCAGGAACGAGGCGACCCGATAAAGGCCGCCGAGAGCCGCCATGTCGGACAGGAACACTTTGCAGACCGTGAGGATGAGAATCGCCAGCGCCCCGTGCCGGAGCCAGGGTGCCTTGCGCCACAGCCCGACCGCGAGCAGCACCAGCGAGGATACGAGCCACACGACCGAATAGGCGTAATATTCGGCATCGCTCGTGGCCCACAGATCGAGGATCGGTCCCTGGAAGAAGCGCTTCGTCTCGAGCGTGATCCAGGTCAGGATGAGGACCAGGGCGAGCGCGAAGAGCCCGATGCGCGCGAACGGCATCCTGGCGATCGGCGGCAAGGTGTAGGCGATGAGGCCGATCAGCACCGCAGGCGCCAGATAGGCGGCGAGCAGCGCGTTGAATATCGCATAGTCACCGATGCTGTCATAGCTGAAGAGCGGGTTGAGAACGAGAAGCTGTCCGAGGACGACGCCGGCCAGGCCGAGGCCGATGAGGATGATCGACCACCATTTGTCGATGGCGCGCCCCGCGGCCGCGAAGCTGCGCAGGCGCCACCAGCCCGCCCCCAGCCAGACCAGCGTGTGCAAGGCGAGCTCGAACAAGGTCAGTTCCTCGGCGGCGATGCGCCCTTCGGTGAATATGCGGATCTCGAGCGCGACCAGCAGCAGAGCGAAGACGAAGGCGCCGCTTTCCAGCACCGTGACGGTGAGATCACTCAGGCGCTGCTTGAACAGCCACCCCGCCGCAAAGAACGCCAATGCCGGAATGCCATAGCCATAGAGGATCCACTGCGTGCCGAGCGCATGGTTGGTCTCATAGCTCAGCACATAGGGATTGAGCGCGAGCCGGGCCAGGATGACGGCCGCGACGCAGAGCGCCAGCTTGCGCAACTCCTTGAGATCGAGCGTCTTCTCGAGCCAGGCGAGCGCCGGCAATTGCAGCGCCAGCGCCACCGTGAGCCACGCCTCGCGGAACACGAAGGCGAAGGCGAAGCTGACGCCGGCGATCGCTGCCGCCGCGTAGAAGCCGAGCGCCAGACGATAGGGCCGTTCCTCGCGGCGCTTGTTCAGCGCGCCGGCGAGCGTCACGGCCAATCCGGCCGCCGCCGTCGCGGTGATCGCCCAGAGGAGATCGGTCGTGAAGAAGCGGCTTCGCGCATAGCCCGCCGCCAGGATGAGCAAGGCGCCGAGCAGCGAAAGCCCAGCCCAGACCTGCGGGCGCTGGCTGCCGCGCAGGAGGAAGAAGCCCAGGCCGGCGATGAGCGCGCCGGCGAAGAGATGCGACAGCACGAAGCCCTTGGCTTCCGGCGCGAACAAGGCGCCCGCCGGGGCGATGATGTTGCCCGCATCGATGTCGTAGAGGAGCTGGCCCAATATGCCGTCGGGATCCCAGGCCAGGAGGACGAAAAGCAGGAGGAGTGCCGCAAGCGCGATGAAGCCGTCGAAGCGCTCGAAGCGCCGGCCGGACAAGGCGAGAACCACCGCGCCCAGAACGGCGAGCGAAAGGCTCACCAGGGGCGCATTGGCGACGTGCGCCGCGAGCGCGGCAAGGCCGACGCCGCCCACCGCCGCGAGCCAGCCATTGAATTCAGGCCCCTGCGGGCGATGCGGCTTCTGCCAGATCACCGGGGCTTCCAGAGGCGTCAAGCGGAGCGCCAGCCAGATCGCCGCAGCGGTCAACACGGCGAGGAAGGCGGCGATGATCAAAAGGTCGCCGGCCTGCATCGGTCCCATGATCCAGGCCAAGGTCCATACGAGGCCGCCGACCGTCGCCCCATAAGCGAGCCAGCCCCAGCCGCGATAGAGGACGACCGCATAGGCCGACGCGGCGATGAGGGCCAGATAGGCGAAGAGGATGCCGGCATTGGGCTCGGACGAGGACACGAGCGCCGGCGTGGCGAAGCCCGCGAGCAGACCGATAATGGCGACGATGGGCGTGTGGAGGGCGGCCAGGGCGAAAGCGACGAGCGCCACGATGGCAAGGCCGATGAAGGCCGCGGTCGGGCCCAGGAGGTCGAGCAGCGCATAAGCGGCATAAACGCTGGCGAATGAAATGAACAGGCCGGCGCTGGTGAGCGCCCCCGGCACATAATCGGGCTTGAGGGCGGCGATCTCCTTTTGCATCGGCCGGCGGCGCAGCCACTCGCCGGCAAGCGTCAGGGCGATGCCCAGCAAGAGGCCGAAGGTCGCGCGCATCGCCGGCGTCAGAAGCGCGTTGTCGATCGAATATTTGATGAGGAAGATACCGGCGAGGACGAGGGCCACCGCACCCAGCCAGACGAGCCAGCGCGAGGTGAGCCGTTCCTCGATGCCGGCACGCGCCGGCGGCGGCGCGGACGGCGGTGGCGGCTCGGGCGGCGGCGCAGCGGCGGCATCGACCGGTTCGAGTTGCTCGATCGTCTCATAGACGGGCTCGGCCGCTGTCACGGGCTCCGAGACCTGCTCTTGCGCCTGGCTCGCGTCCGCCCAGACCTTTCCGGGCTGTGCTTCGGCGACCGGCGGGGGTGTAACAGCCCCCGTCTCGAACTGGGCCAGCCTGGCCTCGAGCTTGGCGAGCTTGCGCCGCAGATCGCCGGACCGGCTCAACGCGACGATCGACAAGATGAGAGGGGCGAAGAATATCGCCAGTGCAAGAAGCGTTAGAAGGCCAATAAAGCCGTCGTCCATGGAATCACAGTCTACGCAGGGGTGACGCGCTTAGCTAGGGCTCAGCTATTGGCTTCCGGCGGCAGGAAATCAACCTCGTGCCGAGCCGAGATCCGCACCGCCTCGGCGGGGTCGGCGACATTGTGCAGATTGTCGAACAGCGTCTCCAGCATGCGCGCCGGCGAGACCCAGAACAGCGCGCGCGCCGGCTTGTCGGACTTGTTGAAATAGCCATGCGGGATGCCGCGCGGCATGCGCACCAGATCGCCCGCCTTGGCCTTCATCCATTTGCCGTCGAGCTTGAGATCGAGTTCGCCTTCCTGAACCAGGATGAATTCATCCTGGTTCGGGTGAACATGGACAGGCACGAACTGCCCCGGCTCGCTGTTGGTCTCGAAGGCGAAGGTCGATGCGCATACGGCCTTCGGAAAATACCGCTGACCCAATATGTTCCAGCTCTTGCCGCCATAGCCAGCGCCATTGGCGGTGATGCCCTTCTCCAGATCGTCGGCCATTCTCGTTTCTCCCTGCCTTGTCATTTCCCCGGTCCCAGCAGCGCTTCGCGGCGCTTCAAGCTGTCGGCCGGCCACAATGTCTTCATATCATAAAAGATGTCGAAGGCCGGGGCGTCATCGGGAAGCCTGACCCAGGGCAGTTTCGAACGCGTGAAGATATGGGCATCAGGCGCGAAGGCGGCGGCCTCGTCGAGCGTGCTGATGCGCACGAAGCGCATGGGCCTGCGGCCATAGTCGCTCCACAGGGCCGTGCGGCATTGCGGACAGCGATAGATGTCATGCGGGCGGCCGCTCTCGGTCGGCATGAGCACTGGTTCCGGATTTCCCCTGAGCAGCTCGATGCGATCCGCCTCGATCACACCGTTGATCACGAAGGCACTGCCCGTCTGACGCTGGCAGTCGCGGCAATGGCAGCAATTGACGAACATCGGCGGCGCCGTCAGCCGGTAGCGCACCTCGCCGCAGAAGCAGCCACCCTCAAGATTTCGGGCCTCAGGCATGATCACAGATCCTGCACGTCGACGACGCCGGAGATCGCCTTGATGGCGCCCTTGACCTGCGGCGTGACCGTGAACTTGTTGCCGAGGATGACCTCGACCTCCCTGCCCTTGTCCATCTGCAGGATGAGCTTGACCGGCGCCTTGCCGCCATTGGTCAGACGCTGGGCGATCGAGTCGATGGGCTTGGCGTCGCGCACGAAAATGGTGAGGCCGGAGGTGATCTGGGCCGCGGCCCGCTCGAGCTCCTCGACGCCTTGCAGCCTGAGGCGCACCTCCTCGCCGTCGACATCGGCCTCGACCCGCGCGATCACCGCCTTGCCGGGCTCGAGCAGGTCGCGCGACACGGCGAGGGTGTCGGAGAAGCAGATCGTCTCGAACTGGCCGGTCGGGTCCGAGAAGCCGACAAAGGCGAATTTGTTGCCGGATTTCGAGCGCCGCTCCTGGCGGTGCGTGACGGTGCCGGCGAGCTTTGCCGCCGTCGCCCCCTTGGTCAGCGCCTTGTCGTGGAAGGACGTCCAGGTGTCGACGCCAAGCCGGGTGAGCCGGCTCATATAATCGTCGAGCGGATGGCCCGAAAGATAGAAGCCGATCGCCTCGAATTCATTGGCGAGGCGCTCCATCGGCAGCCAGGCCTCGCGCGCCGGCAAGGCGACGTCCTCCTTGGTCGATTGGCCGAAGAGGTCGTTTTGCCCCATCTCGGCTTCCGCCGTGGTGCGGTTGGCCATGGCGAGAATGGCGTCGACACCGTCCAGCACCTGCGCCCGGTTGGGTTTGAGATCGTCGAACGCACCGGCCTTGGCCAGGCTTTCGAGCGCGCGGCGGTTCAATATGTGGGCATCGATCCGGCGGGCGAAATCGCCCAGCGAGACATAAGGCCCCTCCGTCTTGCGCTTCTCCACCAGATGCTGGATGGCGCCCGAGCCGACATTCTTTAGCGCCGACAGCGAATAAAGGACGGCAGCGTCCTTCACCGCGAAATCGACCTCGGAGGAATTGACCGAAGGCGGCACGATCTTGACCCCGAGGCGTTGTGCCTCCTGGCGGAAGACCTGCAGCTTGTCGGTGTTGCCCATATCGAGCGACATCGAGGCGGCCAGGAACTCGACCGGATGGTTCGCCTTGAGATAGGCGGTCTGGTAGCTGATATAGGCGTAAGGCGCCGAATGCGACTTGTTGAAGCCGTATTCGGCGAACTTCGCGCAGGCATCGAAGATGTTGGTGGCGATGGTTTCGTCGATGCCGCGCTCGACGGCGCCCTTCAGAAAGTTGCCGCGCTGGGCGTCCATCTCCGCCTTGATCTTCTTACCCATGGCGCGGCGCAAGAGGTCGGCCTGGGCCAGCGTGTAGCCCGCGAGGTCCTTGGCGATCTGCTGCACCTGCTCCTGATAGGTGATGACGCCGAAGGTCTCCTTGAGGATCGGCTCGAGCCAGGGATGCATGTATTCGATGGGCTCGCGCCCGAGCTTTCGCGCGCAATAGAGCGGGATATTGGCCATCGGGCCCGGGCGATAAAGGGCGACGAGCGCGATCAGGTCCTCGAAGCGGTCGGCGCGCATCTGGCGCACCGCATCGCGCATGCCTGAGCTTTCCAGCTGGAACACACCCACCGTGTCGCCCTGCCCCAGCATCTGATAAGTCGCCAAATCATCGAGCGGGATCTTGTTGGCGTCGAACTCCGGGATGCGCAGACGGATGAGGCGCTGCGCCTTGTCGATGATGGTGAGCGTCTTGAGGCCGAGGAAGTCGAATTTTACCAGGCCCGCCTTCTCGACATATTTCATGTTGAACTGGGTGGCGGGCAGGCTCGAGCGCGGATCGCGATAGAGCGGCACCAGCTCTTCCAGCGGCCGGTCGCCGATCACGATGCCGGCGGCATGGGTCGAGGCATGCCGGTAGAGGCCTTCGAGCTTGAGGCCGATCTCGAGCATGGCACGGACGGTCGCGTCCTTGTCGCGCTCTTCCTTGAGCCGCGGTTCGCCCTCGATCGCCTGGGCGAGCGACACCGGATTGGCCGGATTCATCGGGATCATCTTGCTCAGACGATCGACCTGGCCATAAGGCATCTGCAGCACGCGGCCGACATCGCGGCACACCGCGCGCGCCTGCAGCTTTCCGAAGGTGATGATCTGCGCGACGTGGTCCTTGCCGTATTTGTCCTGGACGTAGTCGATCACCTCGTCGCGCCGGTCCTGGCAGAAATCGATGTCGAAGTCGGGCATCGACACACGGTCGGGATTGAGGAAGCGCTCGAACAGAAGGTTGAAGCGCAAGGGGTCGAGATCGGTGATGGTGAGGGAATAGGCGACGAGCGAGCCAGCACCCGAGCCGCGCCCCGGTCCCACCGGAATCCCTTTCGACTTCGCATATTTGATGAAGTCCGAGACGATCAGAAAGTAACCCGGATACTTCATCTTGATGATGACATCGAGCTCGAAGTCAAGGCGCTGGCGGTAATCCTCTTCGCTGTAGCCCTCCGATAGGCCGCGTTCCGCAAGCCGCGCCGCGAGTCCTTCCTCGGCCTGGCGGCGCAGCTCGACGGCTTCGTCGCCCTCGCCGTAGCGCGGCAGGATCGGCTTCTGCGATTTGACCTTGTACGCACAGCGCCTGGCGATCTCGACCGTCGAGGCGATGGCTTCAGGTATGTCGGCAAAGAGCGCCGCCATCTGCTGCGGCGACTTGAAATAATGCTCGGGCGTCAGCCGGCGGCGGTCCTCGGCGGCGACGACCTCGCCCTCGGCGATGCAGATCAGTGCGTCATGGGCGGCGTAATCGTCGAGCTTGGCGAAATAGGGCTCGTTGGTGGCGACGAGCGGCAGATTGAGCTCATAAGCGAGATCGATGAGCCCCGGCTCGGCCAATTGCTCGTTCTCGGTGCCGTGGCGCTGCAACTCGACATAGAGCCGGTCGCCGAAAATGCCGGCGAGCTCCTCGATGCGGCTCTTCGCGACCTGCGGCTGGCCCTGGACCAGCGCCTCGTTGACCGGTCCGTCGGGGCCGCCGGTCAGGCAGATGAGCCCGCCCGAATGGTCGCGGAGGTAGTCCATGCCGACATGGGGCTCAGCGGTGTCGGGTGTGTCGAGATAGGCCCGGCTCGATAGCAGCATCAGGTTGCGATAGCCGGCCTCGTCCTTGGCGAGGAGAGCGAGACTCGGCATTTTTCGCAGGCCGGTCTTCTGACGATGGACCGCGTCGGGCGCCGACTGGTCGGGGCATGCAATCTTGAGCGTGCAGCCGATGATGGGCTGGATGCCCTTCTCGCTCAAGGCATCCGAGAATTCGAGGGCGCCGAACAGATTGCCAGTGTCGGTGATGGCGAGCGCGGGGCTGCCCATGTCCTTGGCGAGGGCACCCATCTGCTTGATATGCAAGGCCCCTTCCGCCAGCGAATAGGCGGAATGGGTCCTGAGATGGATAAAGGTCACGCTGTTCTTCGACTCGGCCGCCATGATCTGGAATCTAGCGCAACTGGACACAGAAATGCGACATCAGCGGCGGCCTATTCCACAGGCGGGTCAGCCGGGGGTGAGTTGGCCATTCTCCAGCCTGACCAGCCGCGTCATCCGGCGGGCGAGCTCGACATTGTGGGTGGCGACCAGCGCGCCCACCCCCTCCTCGGCGATGACGCGCAGGAATTCGGCATGGACCTGGTCGGACGTCCTGGGGTCGAGATTGCCGGTCGGCTCATCGGCCAGGAGCAAGAGCGGCCGGTTGGCCAAAGCGCGAGAGATGGCGACCCGCTGCTGCTCGCCGCCCGAAAGCTCGGCCGGACGATGCTCGGCGCGCTTGGCGAGGCCGAAGCGTTCGAGCAGCTCGAGCGCGCGCTTGCGGGCCGCGGGCTTTTCCATGCCGGCGATCAGTTGCGGCATCATGACATTCTCGAGGGCCGAGAATTCCGGCAGCAGATGATGGAACTGATAGACGAAGCCGATGCCGATGCGCCGGATGCGGGTTCGCGACGTATCATCGAGCGTCGTGCAATTCTGTCCGGCGACATAGACCTCGCCCGCCGTCGGCGCCTCGAGCAGGCCCGCGATATGGAGCAGCGACGATTTCCCCGAGCCCGATTGCCCGACCAGCGCGACGATCTCGCCCGGGTGAACCTTGACGCTGACGTCGAGAAACACGTCGAGACGAGCGGGCCCTTCAAGGAAGGAACGTGCGACATGGCGCAGTTCGAGAGTGGGCTTGAGCCGGTCCGTCATTCGTAACGCAGAGCCTCGACGGGATCGAGACGCGCGGCACGCCAGGACGGATAGAGCGTCGCCGCGAAGGAGAGCACCAGCGACATGAGGACGATGCTGGCCGTCTGCACCGGCTCCATCTTGGCCGGCAGTTGCGAGAGATAATAGAGCTCCGGCGAAAACACTTCCGTTCCGGAGACCCAGGTGACGAAGCGGCGAATGCTTTCGACATTGAGGCAGATGGCAAGGCCGAGCAGGAAGCCGGCGAGCGTGCCGGTGACGCCGATGATCGCCCCGGTCATGAAGAATATCCGCTGCACGCTGCCGCTCGAGGCGCCCATGGTGCGCAGAATGGCGATGTCGTGGCCCTTGTCCTTCACAAGCATATAGAGTCCGGAGATGATATTGAGCGCGGCCACCAGAATGATCATGGTGAGCACCAGGAACATCACATTGCGCTCGACCGCGAGCGCACTGAAGAACGCCTGGTTGCGCTGCTGCCAGGTCTGGATATCGAGCCCCGGCCCTGCCGCATCGAGGAGCGCCGGCTTCATCTCAGTGATCGCATCGGGATTGTCGACGGTCACCTCGATGGCGGACGCCGCATTGTCGACGACGAAATAGTCCTGTGCCTCGGCAAGCGGCATATAGATCACGCTCTCGTCATATTCGGACATGCCGATCTTGAAAATGGCGACGACCGGGTAATCGCGGATGCGCGGCGCCGTGCCCATCACGGTCTCAGGACCGGAGGGCGAGATGATGGTCAGCGTGCTGCCGAGGGAAAGGCCGTGGCGCCAGGCGAGACGCTCGCCGATGGCCACGCCGCCCGAGGCTTCGAAGCCGTCGAGCGAAGGCGTCTGGTCCGGCGTCCCCGCCTCCTTGATGGCGGTGATCAGATCGCCGTTGTTGATGCTCGGCAGCTTCTTGAGATCGGTCTCGTGGACGCCGCGCACGAGGGCGCCGGTATTGTTGCGCTGCGACGACGCCATGGCCTGGCCTTCGACGAAGGGCATGGCCTGCTTGACGCCCGGCACCTTGGCGACGCGCGCCGCGGCACTCTCATAATCGGTGATCGGCGTGGCATCACTCGAATAGAAGGTCGCATGGCCGCTGAAGCCCAATATCTTATCGAGCAATTCGGCGCGGAAGCCGTTGAGCACCGCCATGACCACGATGAGGGTCGCCACCCCGAGGGTGATGCCGAGGAACGAAATGAGGGATATGACCGAGACGAAGCCTTCACGCCTGCGGGTGAGCAGATACCGCAAGGCCAGCATCCGCTCGAAAGGAGCGAAGGGCCTGGTGTCCTCGGGCAGCGCCCTTTCCATCAGGCCTGGAACCTCGCCACGATGTCGGCGAGCGGCACATTGCTGCGCTCACCCGTCTTGCGGTTCTTCACCTCGGCGATGCCGTCCTTCAGGCCGCGCGGACCGATGATGACCTGCCAGGGCAGCCCGATGAGGTCCATGACCTTGAACTTGCCGCCGGGGCGTTCGTCGGTGTCGTCATAGAGAACCTCGACGCCCTTGGCCGCGAGCCCCTGATAGATCTTCTCGCAGGCCTGGTCGGTCTCGGCATCGCCGGCTTTCAGGTTGATCAAGCCGAGCTTGAACGGCGCCACGGGCTCGGGCCAGATGATGCCGTTCTCATCATGGCTCGCCTCGATGATGCCGCCCACCAGACGCGACACGCCAATTCCGTATGATCCCGACTGCACCGGCACCTGCTTCCCGTCCGGCCCCTGGACCAGACATCCGAGAGGCTCAGAATATTTGGTGCCGAAGAAGAAAATATGGCCGACTTCGATCCCGCGGCCGGTCAACCGGCGGATCTCGGGCACGCGCTGCTCGAATTCCGCCTGGTCATGCTTCTCGTCGGTCGCCGCATATTTGCTGGTGAAGTCCTCGACCAGCTTGGCGACCTTGCCGATATCGTCATAGTCGATGTCGAAACTGGTCCAGTCCATGTCATAAAAATCACGGTCGAAGAAGACGGCGCTCTCGCCCGTGTCGGCGAGGATGAGGAATTCATGGCTGTCCTTGCCGCCGATGGGGCCGGTCTCGGCGCGCATCGGCACCGCCTTGAGCCCCATGCGGGCGAAGGTGCGCAAATAGGCGACGAACATCTTGTTATAGGAATGCTGGCCGGCATCGCGGCTGACATCGAAAGAATAAGCGTCCTTCATGAGGAATTCGCGGCCGCGCATGACGCCGAAGCGCGGGCGCACCTCGTCGCGGAATTTCCACTGGATGTGATAGAGGTTGCGCGGCAGATCCTTGTAGCTCTGTACGCCCGCGCGGAAGATATCGGTGATCATCTCCTCATTGGTCGGGCCATAGAGCATGTCGCGGTCGTGCCGGTCCCTGATGCGCAGCATCTCCGGGCCATAGGCGTTGTAGCGGCCGGACTTCTTCCACAGATCCGCCGACTGGATGGTCGGCATCAGCACCTCGATGGCGCCGGCCCGGTCCTGCTCCTCGCGCACGATCTGCTCAATCTTCTTGAGAACGCGAAAGCCCAGGGGCAACCAGGAGTAGCTGCCGGCCGCTTCCTGGCGGATCATGCCGGCACGCAGCATGAGCCGATGGGATGCGATCTCGGCCTCCTTGGGGTCGTCGCGCAGAATGGGCATGAAATACTGGGAAATCCGCATGAAGAATCCTGTACGGGGGAAATCGGCGGCTCTTTTGAAGCGAATCCGGCCAGAACTCAAGCCAATAGAGGGGGCATCCGTTCAGGGTCAAGATGATGCCTCATGGCGTGCCGAAATGCCAATCAACGGAAATGCCCACGCCCTGGGCAATTGCGGCCGAAAATTTCGCCACCGTTCCGTCACATTTCACGTGACAGGACTGTGAAATGTAGCTAGCGTCGCCTCCCAATAAAGACAAGGATGAGGGCCAGTAGCCCAAGTCTGGGGAGGAGTCTTCCGGCGCGCCGTCACAAGGCAGCAGCCGCCACAGGATGAGATCCTGGAGCGCAGTTGAAGACAATACACTCAACAGAAAGCAAGGCGAAAGCCTTGCTTTTTTTATTGCATGCTGCCGGTGACCCAGGGCCAGCCATATTGGATGGCGAAATAGATGAGCGCGAAGACGATGGCCGAAACCACCGTCGTGATCAGCGCCTTCTTTCCCATCTGGTGCTGGACGGGCGCTCCCGGCTCATTGCCTTCCAATGTCGTCTCGCCGGCCTCATGCGCGTTCTTCACGCCCCAAGGCAGAATAGCGAACAGCACGATCCACCAGACGACGAAATAGATCGCGACTGCGGTGCCGATCTTCATGCCTGTTCGAGCTCGAGCAAGGTGCCGGAGAAATCCTTGGGATGAAGGAAGAGGACAGGTTTGCCATGGGCGCCCGTCTTGGGCTCGCCATCGCCCAATATGCGGGCCCCCTCCGCCTTCAGCCGATCGCGCGCCGCGATGATGTCGGCGACCTCGTAGCAGACATGGTGGATACCGCCCGAGGGATTCTTGTCGAGGAAGCCCTTGATCGGCGAGGCATGGCCCAAGGGCTCGAGAAGCTCGATCTTGGTGTTGGGCAGTTCGACGAAGACCACGGTCACGCCATGCCGCGGCTCGGCCTGAGGCGCGGAGACCTTGGCGCCCAGGACGTCGCGATAGATCCGGATCCCTTCCGCCAGGTCGGGGACGGCAATGGCGACATGGTTCAAGCGGCCCAGCATTCTCAGTCCTTTCTCGATACGGGGCGCAATCTATGGATGGCCGCACCGGCAATCAATGCGGCCTTTGCGCCGCGCCCCGGCTCAGCGCGCCGTCAGATGGGTCATGATCCAATGGCGGGATTCGGGAGCGGCCAGGCCACGCGGACCGAAGACATGGCGGTCCAGAAAAAAGCCGGTCAGCTTGAGGCCGTCCACCACATCCGCTTGTCCCGGACTGCCCGCCTGGCTGCCTTTGAGAAATGCCGGCAAGGCCAAGAGCCTGTCGCGATAGGCAAAGCCCGCGGCGCGGCTGACCGCCCTGCCCGTCTTGGGCGATACATAGATGAGATCCTCGGCTGTGCCGGTCGCGGCGCAGCGGGCGAGATCGAGTCCGAAGCCCAGCTCGTCGAGGAGGCCCAGCTCCCAACGCACCAACAGCGCCGGCCAGGTTCCGGCATCCGCGAGCGCATCGAGGACCACCCGCATCGCCTCATAGAGCCTGGGATGCGGCTCACGCTCCGGCAGGAGCTGCGCCTCGGCGGTCAGCGTCGTCAGGGCGGCCAGCTGCATCGCCTCGCCGATCAGGAGGCCCGCCTTGAGCTCGAGCGGCTCCAGGGCGAAGTTGCCGAGATGCTCCTCCAGGCGGGCGCGCCAGGTGGCGAGCACGATGTTTCCCGGCTGCAGGACGGGGCGCAATTGCCGCGACCGGCCGCCGCGCACCAAGCCCAGCGAGCGGCCACGCGTCGCCGTGAGGATATCGGCAATGGCGCTGCTCTCACCATGGCGCTTGACGGCCAGAACGATGCCTTCGTCTTTCCACTCCATGGGATGGACTTAATCCAAAAGTCCCATCGCGCGCAGGCGCTCGGGGTCCTTGGCCCAATTCTCGCGCACCTTGACGAAAAGGAACAGATGCACCCGTCGCTCGAAGGCCTTTTCGAGCTCGAGCCGCGCGGCCTGGCCCAAGGCCTTGATGGTCTGGCCGTTCTTGCCGAGCACGATCTTGCGCTGGCTCTCGCGCTCGACATAGATCACCTGGTCGATGCGCACCGAGCCGTCCTTGCGCTCTTCCCATGTCTCGGTCTCGACCGTCGAGGCATAGGGCAATTCCTCGTGCAGCCGCTCATAGAGCTTCTCGCGCGTCGTCTCGGCGGCGAGAAAGCGCAAGGGCACGTCGGCGATCTGGTCCTCGGCATAGAGCCACGGCCCTTCCGGCATGAGCGCGGCGAGGCGCTGGCGCAGCGTCTCGACGCCGCTGCCCTTGAGAGCGCTGATCATGAAGGTCTCGCGGAAGGCGAAGGCCGCGTTGAACCTGCTGGCCAGATCGAGGAGCGCCTCGGGCTTGACGAGATCGATCTTGTTGAGAGCGAGGAACGCCGCGATGCCGTTCTTCTTCAAGCCCTCGATGATCGCCATGACGTCATCGTCGAGCCCGCGCCGCACATCGCACAGCAATATGACGGCATCGGCTTCGGCCGCCCCGGCCCATGCGCCCTCGACCATCGCCTCGTCGAGCCGCCGCTTCGGCTTGAAGATGCCCGGCGTGTCGACGAAGATGATCTGGCTTTCACCGAGGACGACGATCGCCCGGAGCCTGGACCGCGTCGTCTGGACCTTGTGCGACACGATCGAGACCTTGGCGCCCGCCAGCGCGTTGACCAGCGTCGACTTGCCGGCATTGGGCGCGCCGATGACGGCACAGAAGCCGCAGCGCGTTTCGGTGGAAGCGGCCGTCACTTGCGGATCTTTTCGCGGCGCAGGAAAACCTCCGCCGCGAGCTGCTCACCGATGCGCTTCGATTGCGCGCTGGCGACCGCTTCGGAGAAGCCTTCGACGGTGACGCCGATGGTGAAATGCGGCGAATGATCCGGCCCCTCGCGCGCCACGATCCGATAGGCCGGTATGGACTTGGCCTGGCCCAGCGCCCATTCCTGCAGGTAGCTCTTGGCGTCCTTGACGAGCTTGGTGCGGTTGGACAGCCGCCGCTCCCATAGCCGCATGATGAGGGCGCGAGACGGCTCGAGCCCGCCATCGAGATACATGGCGCCGAGGATCGCCTCCATCACATCGCCCAGGATGAGGGTCTGGGACGACAGACCCTGCGCCCGCTCCTTGGGTCCGACGCGGATGTGATCGGCGATGCCGAGCTCGCGCGCCGCATCGGCGCAGGCCTCGGCGCGCACCAGCAGGCTGAAATTCTGGGCGAGCGCACCTTCCGCCTTGCGCGGATTGCGGACATAGAGTTCCTCGGCGATGACGATACCCAAGACCCGGTCGCCGAGGAATTCCAGCCGCTGATAGGTGGTGTTGGTCTTGCCCTTGCGGCCGCTGCCATGGGTGAGCGCCGCCTTGAGGAGATCGCGGTTGCGGAACGTATAGCCGAGAAGCGCCGCTATCGCCTGGAATTCCTGGTCGGTGAAGCGCGTGCGGTCGGTGGTCACGGCCTCAATTCACGAGATTGAAGAAGCGCAACCAGCGGATCGAGGTCGGCCACTTCCAGATCTGCCAGAATGCCGCATCGGGTTCGATGGAGAAGAAGATGATATCTGCGCGGCCGACGAAGTTCTCATAGGGCACGAAGCCAACCCCGCCGCCCGCGGCATTCTGCGCGAAACGGCTGTCGAGGGAGTTGTCGCGGTTGTCGCCCATCATGAAAAAGTGGTTGGGGGGCACGACATATTCCGAGGTATTGTCGGCCGCGCCATTGGGATTCTCGTCGAGCACATTGTAGCTGACCCCATTGGGCAGGGTCTCGACATATTGCGGGACCGGCCGGCCGACGCCCGGCCCCTGGTCGTCGACGAAATCGGCAATGCGCTGCTTGGGCACCGCGACACCGTTGATGACCAGCACGCCATTCTGCATCTGTATGCGATCACCCGGCAGGCCGATCACGCGCTTGATGTAGTCCGTCTCATTGTCGCGCGGCAGCTTGAAAACCGCGACATCGCCGCGCTCGGGCTCCGCCGCCAGGACGAAGCGGCCATCGGCCGGTATCGGTCCGAACTTGAACAGCTCACTGCCGAAGAGATTCAGGCCGAAGTTGAAGGAGTATTTGCTGTAGCCATAGGACAATTTGGAGACGAACAGATAATCGCCGACCTTGAGCGTCGGATACATCGACTCGGAGGGGATGTTGAACGGCTGATAGAGGAACATGCGGACGGCGAAAGCGATCAGCAGGGCCTGAATGATGACCTTGATCGTGTCCCAAAACCCGTCCTCGGACTTCTTCCGGGAATCCCGCGCCGCCGCCGCCATATTATGATCTTTCATATGTTTCACAGTATCCATGCCAGTCCGGGCCGGCCCGTTTGCCCAGCCTATAGTACGCATATATGCCCAATTCAACGGTAGGAAAGATTACATCCCGGCAGCGCAGGGCCCTGCCCCGGAGTCACCCCACCCCATATTAGGGCCTTTACACCGGAAAGTCCCTCAGGCTTCCACCGGCAGGGCCTCGATGATCACGAAAGCCTGGGCATAGGGAAAATCATCCGTGATGGTGAGATGGATCTGCGGCCTGTGCCCCCTGGGCACAAGGTGCGCCAGTCGCTCTCCGGCGCCCCCCGTCAGCACCATGGTGGGCTTGCCCGAAGGCTCGTTCACCACCCCCAGGTCGCGCCAGAAGACCCCCCGGCTGAAGCCGGTGCCCAGCGCCTTGGAGCACGCTTCCTTTGCGGCATAGCGTTTGGCATAGGAGGCGGCGCGCTCGGCCCGGCGGTCCGACTTGCGGCGCTCGATCTCGGTGAACACCCGATTCGTGAAGCGTTCGCCATAGCGCTCGAGCGTCTTCTCGATCCGTCTGATATCGATCATATCGTTACCGAGGCCGATGATCATCTAAGCCCCCGGCTGCCGGGCTTCATCGCCGGCACGACGGCAAGCTCCGGCGGCAGGTGGTCGGCGGGATAGGTCGGGACCTCGATGCTGGCAAGGGCAGCAAGCGGAACGCCGATTCCGGCCTTGCCGCCCGAGCGGTCGACAAGGCAGGCGGCACCTACCGTCTCACCGCCCTCGGCATGAATGCCGTCGATGCATTCGCGCGACGAAAGGCCTGTGGTCACGATGTCTTCCACCATGAGGACGCGGGCGCCCTTGTCGATGGTGAAGCCACGCCGCAGGCTGAGCTTGCCCTCGACCCGCTCGAAGAAGATGGATGCAACCCCCAATTGCCTGGCCATCTCATAGCCGACGACCACGCCGCCCATGGCGGGAGAGGCGACGAGATCGATCCTGCCGCCGATCATCGCCTTCACCTTGCCGGCCAGAACGGCGCACAGCCGGGCGGCGCGCGCCGGATCCATCAGGACGCGGGCGCATTGCAGATAGCGCGGGCTGTGCAGTCCCGAGGTCAGGATGAAATGCCCTTCGAGCAGAGCGCCCGCCGCCCTGAACTCCGCCAGAACCTCGTCATTGGTCATGCTGTGTCCTATCCTTCGGCGCGGTCGACCGAGCTCACCAGTGGCTTGAGCTGGAGGTCGCGCATGATTTGGTTGAGATGCTTGAGGTCATGTACCTCAAGCAGGATGTCGAGATCAAAGAAATCGCGCGCGCCGACCTGGGTGACCATTTGCAGCTCGTCGATATTGGCGCCCGAATCGCCGATCACCTGCGTGACCTGCGCCAGGGCGCCGACCTCATTGTGGACCTTGATCAGAATGCGCGCCGGAAAGCGCTGGCCCTCCGTGGTCGTGTCCCAGGTGAGGTCGATCCAGCGATCGGGCTCGCTGTCGAAGCTTTCGAGCGCGCGGGCAAAGATCGGATGGATGACGATCCCCTCGCCCGGCATGCGGATGCCAACGATGCGCTCGCCAGGAACGGCGCCGGTCGCGAGCGAGAATTTGAACGCTTGGTCGCGGCCGGCGCCGCGAATGGGAATCCCCTGCTCGGCCTCGCCATGACGAGTGGCCGGCTTCTTGCGCTGCGGTGTGGGGGCTTCGACCGCGAGGCCCATGGCTTTCAATATATCGGCGGCAGCGAGCTCGCCGCGGCCGACGGCCGACAAGGCGTCTTCCAGATTCTTGTGGCCGGTGCGGGTAATCGCGGCGGCGACATCGGCCTTGACGAAACTCTTACCGACCTTCTCCAGCAGCCGCTCGACGATCTCCTTGCCGAGGCCGGCATATTGGCGGCGCGTCGCCAGCCGGGTGGCGCGGCGGATGGCGGCGCGCGCCTTGCCAGTGACCGCCAAGCCTTCCCAGGCGGCAGGCGGCACTTGCGCCTCCGAGCGGATGATCTCCACCTCGTCGCCATTGTCGAGCTGGGTTACGAGCGGCGCATGCCGGCCGTTGATGCGGCAGCCCACACAGCTGTCGCCGATGCTGGTATGGACGGCATAGGCGAAATCGATCGGGGTCGCGCCACGCGGCAGCGCGATGAGCTGGCCCTTGGGGGTGAAGCAGAAGACCTGATCCTGGAACAGCTCGAGGCGGGTGTGCTCGAGGAATTCGCGCGGGCTTTCGCCCTCCGACAGCATCTCGACCAGGTGCCTGAGCCAGCGATAGGCGTTGGATTCCGCCGAAGGCACGCGCACGCCGTTGACCGCGTCGGCGGGCCGCTTCACATCTTTGTAGAGCGCGTGCGCGGCGACACCGCGCTCGGCGATCTCGTTCATCTCGCGGGTGCGGATCTGCATCTCGACCCGGCGATGGTGTGGGCCGATCACCGTCGTGTGGAGCGACTGATAGTCGTTCTGCTTGGGTGTCGAGATATAGTCCTTGAAGCGGCCAGGTACGGCGCGCCAGGTACGGTGCGCGACGCCCAGCGCCCGGTAGCATTCATCGACGCTGGCGACGATCACCCGGAAGCCGAAGATGTCGGAAAGCTGGCCGAGCGACAGGCTTTTGCGTTCCATCTTGCGCCAGATCGAATAAGGCCTCTTCTCCCGCCCGGCTACCTTGGCGTCGATGCCGTTGGCCTCGAGCTCGGCCTTGAGCTCTTTCTCGATCTCGATCAAGAGGCTGCCGCTCTCCTCATGCAGGCGATCGAGCCGCTTCTTCACCGTCGCGAAGGCATCCGGATTGAGCACCTTGAAGGAGATGTTCTCGAGCTCCTCGCGCACATTCTGCATGCCCATGCGGCCGGCGAGCGGCGCATAGATGTCCATCGTCTCCTGGGCGATGCGGATCTTCTTGTCCTGGGCCATGTGGCCGAGCGTGCGCATATTGTGCAGGCGGTCGGCGAGCTTGACCAGGAGAACGCGCACGTCCTTGGCCATGGCAAGGAGTAGCTTGCGCAAATTCTCGGCCTGCGTCGCCTCTTTGGTGACGAGATCGAGGCGTTTGATCTTGGTCAGCCCATCGACCAGCGAGGCGATCTCGTGGCCGAACTTCTCCTCGATCTGGGATTGCGTTGCCTCGGTGTCCTCGACCACATCATGAAGAAGGGCGGCGGCGATGGTGGCGCCATCGAGCTTCATCTCGGCGAGGATCGCGGCCACTTCCAACGGATGATTGAAATAGGCCTCGCCCGACGCCCGCTTTTGGCCGCCATGCGCCTTCATGGCATACACATAGGCGCGGTTGAGCAGGTCCTCGTCGGCACCCCGATCATAGGACATGACCCGTTCAACCAGCTCGAATTGCCGCATCATGACGCTGTCTTAACCATTCCTATCGTGGCGAGTGTAGCGGAAAAAAAGCTCAAGGCGAGACCTGCACCGGCAGGACTGCCCGACGGAATCCTCATATAGTCACGGCCTAGGGCCGATGCCCGCCGTCCTCGTCCATCCGCCACCGACAAAGAAGGAGGGATATCGATGAAGCATTCCGCGCTGTTGCCGGTCCTCGCCGCCGTGAGCCTAGGAAGCCTCGCCGTCATGGCCGCCGACCTGCCGCCCGAAATGGCGAAAGGCCCCGAGCCCAACGACAATCTCAATGCCACCCTCTGGGACCAGAGCGCGGTCGAGGCCCAGGCGGTCATGACCCAGGCCTATGTCCTGGCGCGCATCCGCCTCGACGAAGCGCTCGCCGACAAGAGCCGGACCGCCGATCCCTCGGTGCAGACCGGAGATTTCGCCGGCAAGCCGCCGGCCGTCGTGCTCGACGTCGACGATACCGTGCTCAACACCTCGCAGTACCAGGCCTGGACCGTCAAAGCCGGAACGGCCTTCAACCCCAAGACCTGGACGCCTTATGTGAATTCGAAAATCGACTTCGCCATACCGGGAGCGGCCGAGTTCACCCAATATGCCGCATCCAAGGGCGTCAAGGTCTTCTATGTCACCAACCGCACCAAGGAAGAGGAGCCGGCGACGGCCGAACGGCTCAAGGATCTCGGCTTCGCCATGGGCGACAATGTCGACACTCTCCTCACCGCCAAGGAGCGGGAGGACTGGGGATCGGCCAAGAGCACGCGGCGCGCCTTCATCGCCAAAGACTATCGCCTGCTGCTGCTCGTCGGCGACAATCTCGGCGACTTCACCGATGCCTATAAGGGAACGATCGCGGAGCGCCAGAAGGTCTTCGACGACAACAAGGCGCATTGGGGAAGGGACTGGATCGCTCTGCCCAACCCGACCTATGGCTCGTGGGAATCAGCCGCCTTCGGCCATGACTTCAAGACGCCGCCCGACGAGCAGCGCCAGAAGAAGCTCGATGCGTTAAAGGCCTGGAGCGGGCCCGATCAGTAGCCGTTGCGCTGGCTGCCCGGGCTTTCCGCGGGCGGAAGCCCCTCGAGGCCGCGCAGCAGCTCCTCTTCGGTCATGCGCTCCATATCGGCCTGATCGGCTTCCGGCTGGTCGTTGATGACCGACATGTCGCCCGACTGCTGGATGAGCGGAACCTCGCTCTGCTCGGGCTCGTCCACCTCGACATGCTTCTGCATGGCGTGGATATATTCCTCGCGAAGGTCGTCGGTGTTCACCGTTTCGTCGGCGATCTCGCGCAAGGCGACGACGGGGTTCTTGTCGTTGTCACGCTCGACGGTCAGGGGCGCACCTTGAGAAATCATCCGTGCGCGATGGGCGGACAGGAGGACCAGCTCGAACCGGTTCGGGAGCTTGTCGATGCAGTCTTCAACAGTAACGCGCGCCATGGGGCTCGTTCATTCCTTGAATAGGGTCGGGATGGCGGCCTTTTAGGCGCAACCTGCCCTAAAAGCAAGCCCGTGTCCCGGCCCAGGCCTTAAGCCAGCACCCGGACCAAGTCCCCGCGAAAGGCCCAGATATAGTAAAAAATTAAGACAATTAGGACGCTGCGGATGTAATATTGCTCATTTATCAGCCTCCCGGTGGGCGGAAGTCCTCTTTTTCGCTGCTTTTCGGCGATCAGCTCCGGTTTCAGCCAGCCGATCACCATGGCCAGGATGAGCCAGAGAATGATCAGGCTGGCCACCGCCAGTGACCACCCGGGAGTATGGGTAAGGAGCGGAACCACCATGAGGGCAACCAAGCCCATCGTGACGAGTGACGGTTCCTTGAGAGGAATCACGAGTCTGCTCCACAAAATGCCGAGGCTCTTCAGCATAAAAGAGGCCCTGCCGCCAAGACGGCTCGTTTCTTGACTTTCCTCCTTGCATCGGCCATATCCCGCGCCAATGAAGCCGGGCCCCTCGGGCCGCGAGGAGATTTATTATGGCCAAAGGCAATGTGATCAAGATCAAGCTGCAGTCGACAGCGGACACGGGTTACTTTTATGTGACCAAGAAGAACTCACGCACCAAGACCGACAAGTTCACCTTCAAGAAGTATGATCCGGTGGCGCGCAAGCACGTCGAGTTCAAGGAAACCAAGATCAAGTAATCCTGCCATTCAGCTTTTGCATGAAAGGCACCGCCGCCAGGCGGTGCCTTTTTGGTATCATGCCTCCAGTCCCCTCCCCCCGTTCGCAAGGAGATGCGCCATGGCCGCCGCTGAAGATTATCGAACCCGGATCGCTCAGGTCTCATATCGCAACCAGGCCTTCATCAACGGCAGGTTCACTGCCGCCGCCTCCGGCAAGACCTTCGACTGCATCTCGCCGATCGACGGCCAGGCGCTGACCAAAGTCGCCGAATGCGACAAGGAAGACGTCGCGCGCGCAGTCACGGCGGCGCGGGCCGTCTTCGAGAAGGGCACCTGGGCGCAGATGGCGCCGGCCCAGCGCAAGCGCATCTTGCTGAAGTGGGTGGCGCTGATCGAAAAGCACCGCGATGAGCTGGCGCTGCTCGAGACCCTCGATGTGGGCAAGCCCATCGCCCACGCGCAGGCCGTCGACATCGCCTCCGCGCTGCGCTGCCTGCAGTGGTATGCCGAGACGCCCGACAAGGTCTATGACGAGTTGGCGCCGGCCAGGCCCGATTCGATCTCGATGATCACGCGCGAGCCGATCGGCGTTGTGGGCGCAGTGGTACCGTGGAACTTCCCGCTCCTGATGGCGTCCTGGAAGCTGGGGCCGGCGCTCGCCACCGGCAATTCCGTCATCCTGAAGCCGGCCGAGCAATCGCCGCTGACGGCGCTCAGGGTGGCCGAGCTCGCCGCCGAAGCGGGCCTGCCGGACGGCGTTCTCAACGTGCTGCCGGGATATGGCGAGACCGCGGGTCAGGCGCTCGGCCGCCACATGGACGTCGACATGATCGCCTTCACCGGATCGACCGAGGTCGGCAAGTATTTCCTGCGCTATGCGGGCGAGAGCAACATGAAGCATGTGGCGCTCGAGACCGGCGGAAAGTCGCCCAACATCGTCTTCGGCGATGTCGCCGACATCAATCACGCGGCGGCGACGGCCGCGGCCGGCGTGTTCTACAATTCGGGCCAGGTCTGCACCGCGGCGACGCGCATCATCGTCCAGGAGAAGATCAAGGACCAGTTCGTCGAGCTCGTCGCCAAGCATGCCGACAAATGGCGCCCCAAGGACCCGCTCGATCCCAAGACCAGCATGGGCGCGATGGTCGACGAGAGCCAGATGGAGCGCGTCCTCGACTATATCGACATCGGCCGCAAGGAAGGCGCCAAGGTCGCTTTCGGCGGCGAGCGCGCCCGGCGCAACACTGGCGGCTTCTATGTCGAGCCGACCATCTTCGATGCGGTGAAGAACTCCATGCGCATCGCGCAAGAAGAGATTTTCGGGCCGGTGGTGGCGACCATCACCTTCAAGGACGACGAAGAGGCGGTGAAGATCGCCAATGATACGATCTACGGCCTGCAGGCGAGCCTGTGGACCCGCGACATCACCCGCGCCCACAAGGTGGCGCGCAGCCTGCGCGCCGGTACCGTCAACATCAATTCAACCGACGGCGGCGATATCACGGCACCGTTCGGCGGCTACAAGCAGTCCGGCATCGGACGCGACAAGTCGTTGCATGCCTTGGAGAAATACCAGCAGATCAAGCACACCTACATCCAGCTCTGAGGGAACCAGCGATCGAGGAGGCCGCTCGATCGCCTCGCTCTCACCCTTCGGAGATGCGGCGGACCTGATCGGCTACGCGGTTGTCATCCGATACCCCTGGCCGGCAGTCTTCACCAGCTGTATCTGAGACCCAGATTGCCGGAGAAGGCATCATAGTCATCGGCAACTGGTAGCTGCCGCGCACGAAGCCCGACCAGCCCTCGGGTGCGGCCACGCTGAAGCCCAGCGAGATGTCGCCGACCGTCTCGTCTGGCGCATCCGACACCTCGAAGCCGGAGTCCGCCGTCACGACCGACGCCTCATTGTCGCCACCGTTGAACTCCTGCCACACACTCATGGTCACATCCGATGAAACGACAACCGCGTTTGCGGCCTTATGGGTCATAGCCGAGACGCAGGCCGAGCCGGCCTCTGACGCTGGTCGCGTCCTCGAACTCGACAGTGTCGCCGAAGATATCGACATCGTCGATCGACGTATGCAGGATGGCCAGAGTCGCCTGCGGCTCGAGGAACACACCCTCGCCGCCGCCGAACTTGTAGCCGGCGTCGATCATCGGGATCGATATTAATGCTCAGGAAGTCCGCCTTCACCAACATGTCGACATAAAGCGCCTAGTTCAGATAGGTCACATAGCGCCGACCGTCGGGCCGTCGCAGCTTTACACGATTCCAGGCAGATAGGATAAAAATTACCTGACGTATGCTGGTATTTGCCAATACTGTGACAATCGCGTCACAGGCAGGACGGGAAAAGCGGCCCTTGGTGGTTTTCAAGCCGGCCAGTTCGCCTGGCCGTACCTGACGAGATCGATCAGATGCTTGCCGCCGCCAAACACGAGATTGACGACGTACCATGGGAAGACCATTTCGGTCTCCTTGCCGTGGCACACACCGACGGCACGCAGGTCGTCGCCGAACCAGGCGAAGAGCGGTCCGCCCGACCAGCCGGGGCCGCCGAAGAGAACGGTTTCCAATTCACGCCCGTCATTGTCACCGTCGACATCGCGGACCCCGATGCCCAGCTCCGCTTTCGGCCAGCCGCTCGCATATTCCGGATAGCCGGCGCTCATATAGCCGCGGCGCAGATACTTATTGTGATTGCCGAAGCTGCGGATTCCCATCCAGCCGCAGACATCGCCGATCGGGTCGTCGAGGCGGCAGATGACGTAATCCTTGGCATCGGCCTGGAATGCCACGTCCCAGAAGCCATCATGACGATTACCACGCCATTGCGACACCCAGGTCTCGCCGAACGGAGGAACGCCGTGTGGCGGGACCCGGTTGGGCGTCGAGGCCGGAATGAAACGGATCGAGCAGTTGCCGCTATAGTCCCACGGCATGACATGGCTCGCCGTCACCATCAGGTTGCGTCCGACGAGGAAGCCGGTGCCGCCCGAAACCCACTCTCCTTCCGACCAGCAATCGATCTTGCCGATGGTGCACCAGGGCCAGGTCAGCATGTCGGGCTCCGCCACTTCCCAGCTCGTCGGCCGCATGGGACCGAGATCACCCAGTCCCGAAAGGCCTGTCGTCTTGGGCGGCAGCAAGCGCGGGACCCGCCGCAAGGTGAGGTGTTTCGGCCGATGGCCGTCGATCGACATGTCGACGGCGCGTCCCGGGCGCCGCTTCACCGGCATTTGCACGCCCTTGGCCAACGGCGTCTGCGCCGGTACGGGTACGTGCAGCCTCGGGGCATAGCCGCGTGGTTTCGAATATTCCGGCTGCCCGCGCGGAGGGACCGACAGCTGGCGCGGCAGGCGCAAATGTGCAACCAGTACTTCGGGCCATGGCGCGGTCGCCGTCATGTCGGGAAGCTGAACGAGCTCATGCAAAGGTGTCGGCCGGCTGTCGTCCACGCCAGGCTGCTTGTCGTTCGTCTTCTTCATCCCGTTTTCCCCCGCAAACCTGAGTGATGAAAAGCGGGTACAGCGTAACGGTTTCGACGCCGGTCGGAAGAGCAGAAATTTCGGGATGGTAAGGGTGCCGGCCCGGACGCGTAAGATCGAGGAGGCCACTCGATGCGCTTCCGGACCGGCTTAGCCCCTCGTTTCAGGAGATGCGGCGGACCTGACCCGCGGGGCATTCGATGGCCTTGCGGCCCTCGGCGTGACCGGCGCCGTGAGGCGCCGTCAGGCTCAGCTCATGAACGTGATCCCGGGGACGCCGTCCCCTTCTGGGATCATGCCCAGTGGTAGCAAGAACCGCGCCGTTGTGGTGGCGCAACCAATACTCATAAAGTTTTAATTGAATTTCCGGGCTTTGGGGAGCCCGTCTCATGAAGAAAAGACGGATATTATTTCCGGCAGTAAATTGTTAACGTAAACGGACAGGTCGATTACTTGGCGGCGGCCGCAAAATCCTCGCCCTCTCCTCGAACAGCTAGTCCTAACAGCTTGATTTTACGGTGCAATGCTGATCTTTCCATACCCACGAACTGGGCCGTGCGGGAAATATTGCCACCGAACCGGGAAAGCTGTGCGGCCACATAATCGCGCTCGAACGCCTCGCGCGCCTCGCGCAGAGGTAGCGCCAGGAGATGCTCACCCCCGAAGCCCGTTGCGGCCGGCGAAAGGGCTGCCCCTACGTCGGGCGGCAGCATCCCGGCGGTGATCTCGCTGCCCGGATCGCCGCCCGCCAAGATCATCACCCGCTCGATATTGTTGCGCAGCTGCCGCACATTGCCGGGCCAATCCTGGGTCTGCAGCATGGCAATCGCGTCGGTCGCGAGCTTGCGCTGCGGCTGGCCCGCGGCCACGGAATAGAGCCTGGAGAAATATTCGATGAGCTCGGGAATGTCCTCGCGCCGCTCGACCAGCGAGGGGACGCGCACCGGCACGACGCTCAGGCGGTGATAGAGATCCTCGCGGAACCGGCCTTCGGCAATCAGCATCGAGAGGTCGCGTCCGGTCGAAGAGACGATGCGCACGTCGACCTTGACCTTCTTACCGCCCCCTACCCGCTGGAAAGTCTGCTCGACCAGGACCCGCAGCACCTTGCCCTGGGTCTCGAGCGGCATGTCGGCGATCTCGTCGATGTAAAGCGTGCCGCTATGAGCCTCCTCGAGCGCGCCGACGCGCTGGGTGGCGCCCGACCCGTCCTCGATGCCGAAGAGCTCCTCTTCCATCCTTTCCGGCGCCATGGTCGCGGCGCTCAGGATGACGAAGGGGCCGTTATTGCGCTGCGACATGTCATGCAGGCTGCGCGCGGCAAGCTCCTTGCCCGCCCCCATGGGACCGGTGATCAGGATCCGGCTGTTGGAAGGGGCGATCTTCTTGAGCATCTGGCGCAGCTGCCGCATGGCCATGGACGAGCCCAGCAGCTCGACATCGGCCCCGGTGCGGCCCTTGAGCGCCTCGTTCTCGCGCCGGAGTCGCGTGGCCTCGAGCGCCCGCCCGACGACCAGGATGAGCCGGTCGGCATTGAACGGCTTCTCGATATAGTCATAGGCGCCGCGCTTGATGGCCGAGACCGCCGTCTCGATATTGCCGTGACCGGAGATGATGACCACCGGCAACTCCGGATGCCGCTCGCGAATGACGGTCAGGAGATCGAGACCGTCGAGCTTCGAGTCCTGCAGCCAGATGTCGAGGATGATGAGCGAGGGGCGGCGATCGGCCAAGGCGGCGAGCGCCGCATCGCTGTTGCGGGCCAGACGGGTCTCGTACCCTTCGTCTTGGAGGATGCCCGAAATGAGTTCCCGAATGTCGGCTTCGTCGTCTACGATCAGAATATCAGCTGCCATAACACTTAACCCCGTAGACCACGCTGATTTCGGATTTCCAGTCCAGAATCATGGCGTGATCGTTTCTCACAATGGTTGCGAAAAACCGTACTTGCTTTTCGCATCCCGCTCATGCCGTCGCCGCGACCTGCTCTTCGAGAAGCGGCATGAAGCTCAAAGTGACGCGGGCGCCGTGTCCGCTGTCGAACTCCGCGGGCGCGTCATCCAGCACGACGCGCCCCTGATGCTCCTCCATGATCCGTTTGACGATCGCCAGTCCCAGTCCGGTTCCCTTCGCCCTGGTCGTCATATAGGGCTCGGTCAGGCGATGCCGGTTCTCCTTCGGCAGGCCGACGCCATTGTCGGTCACGCTGATGAAGGGAGCATGGTTCTCGATGCCGGCCTCGACCAATATCCTGCCCTTGACCGTCTGGTCCTCATGCACGCGCGCCTCGATCGCCTCGCGCGCGTTCTTGACCAGATTGGTGACCGCCTGGGTGATCAGGCGCCGGTCGAAAGCGAAATTGACGCGCTCATCGGCAAGCCTGACCTCGATCTCGAGGTCGCTGGCCGAGACGCGCTGCAGGATGGTCGCCTCGCGCACCACCGCCGCCAGATCCTGCATCTCGAGGCTGGCGCTCGGCATGCGCGCGAAGGCCGAGAACTCGTCGACCATGCGTCCGATGTCGCCGACCTGGCGGATGATGGTGTCGGTGCACTGCTCGAAGACCTGCTTGTCGGTCTGGATCTCGCGGCCATATTTGCGCTTGAGGCGCTCGGCCGAGAGCTGGATCGGGGTCAGCGGGTTCTTGATCTCATGGGCGATGCGGCGGGCGATGTCGGCCCAGGCCGAATTGCGCTGGGCCGAGACCAGCTCCGAAATATCGTCGAAAGTCACGACATAGCCGTGATCGTCGCTGTCCGACGCCTCGGTGGTGACGCGGACGATGAAGTTGCGCTCATGAGTGCCGACCCGCGTGTTCACGTGGCCTTCGGCCCAGCCCGAGACGCGCGACAGAGCCTGCTCGAACACGACCGAAAAGGCCGGCAGGACGTCGGACAAGGGACGACCCAAAAGGTCGCGCTCGGGCATGCCGACGAGGGTGATGGCGGACGGATTGACGAGCGAGATCACGCCGTCCGGCTCGACGCCGATAACGCCCGCCGAGACGCCCGAGAGCATCGCTTCGGTGAAACGGCGACGCTCGTCGAGCTGGAGATTAGCGGTCATGAGCTCGTTGCGCTGCTCCTTCAACTGGTAAGTCATGCGGTTGAAGGCTCGGGCCAGCGTCTGCAGGTCGCCAGGCCCCTGGACCTCGCTCACCTTGGCGTCGAGATCGCCGGCGGAAACACGCCGTGCCGCATTGAGCAGGCTCACCACCGGCGCCACGATGCGGTCGGCAAACCAGAGGCCCAGCCAGATGGCGGCGAGAAGGAAGATGAGCGAGACGCCCGCATACATGAGGGCGAAGGTGATCTGGACACCCGAGCGCTGCGACAGCAGCTGGTCATACTCGGCCTTGGCGGCGCGCGTCTCGTCGAGCTGGTCGATGACGGACGGGTTGATCGCGCGATAGACATAGAGATATTCGGACGGAAAGTTGGTGAGCTTGATCAAGGCCCGAATGATGTTGCCGCCCTCGCCCGGCGGAATGACCACGAGTTCGCCCTTGTCGGCGCGCTCGAGCGCCTCGGCCGGCGGCGCACGGAAGGCGATCTTGTTGTTGAGGGTGATGTTGGCGTCGATGCGCTTGAGGCTGGTGTCGAAGACGAAGGCGCCGACCAGGCCGCGCAGAGCGGCGTGGCGGGCGACGCGGCGCACGAAGTCCGGCCGGTCGCCGTCGAACAGGAGCTTCTGGTTGTTGAGGTCGGCGGCGATCGAGGCGATGTCGCCGCGCGCAGTTTCGCCGTGGTCGCGCATGTAGGCCTCGGCCACCGTCACGGCCGAATCGACGATGGAGCGGGTGCGCTCGGAAAACCAGGCATCGAGGCCGCGATTGAGGGTGACGGCGGCGAAAGCCGCGACGATCAGCGCCGGCAGGGCGGCGATCAGGCTGAACAGCGACACGAGCCGGATATGCAGGCCGGCGCCCGCCGTGCCGCGCCGGCGCGCGGCGATGAGCAGCCAGATCTGCCAGAGGATCATGCCCACCATGATCAGCACCAGGACGAGGTTGCCGCCGAGCAGCCAAGTGATGATGTCGGGCGTGGGCTTGATGGGCGAGAGCCCGGTCAGGATCGTGTAGGTGGCGAGGCCGGCGAGGATCGACAGGCATACGACGACGATGCCCACTATCCCCGGCAGCCGGGACAGGCGCGAATGCTTGTCGGTCTCGACGTCCGTCAGGGCCATTGTCTCCCCCGCCTCAAGGGCACTGTGGCAAGGAATCAACAACTATCGTGGCAAATTTGCGACAGTGGGCCGTGTTGAACGCATTAGCTGACGAAAATATCGAGCAAATTCAATAGAGTGTGTCAGTATGGCCCAGATTTTTAGTGACGCTACGTCATTTTTAAAGGCCGCGCATCACTTGAATGCCATACGCACGGATCTTGGTCCTGAGCGTGTTGCGGTTGAGGCCCAGGAGCTCGGCCGCCTTGATCTGGTTGCCCTTGGTAGCCGCGAGCGCCGCCCGGATCAGGGGCGGTTCGACATTGGCGAGAACGCGATGATAGAGGCCGGGTGGCGGCAGGCCGTCGCTGAAGCTCGCGAACTGGCGGGCAAGATGGTTCTCGAGATAGCCGCCCAATCCGCCGGCCTCGTCACCGGGCTCCGCTGCGCCCGCCGGCGTTGCCGCCGCGGCGAGCTCGCGATCGATGATCTCGGGCAGCACCGTCTCTTCAGGATGGAGGGCGGCGATGCGGCGGATGAGGTTCTCGAGCTCGCGCACATTGCCCGGCCAGCGATGCGCCTGCAGCCTTTCGACCGCTCCGGCGGGCATGATCTTGCGCGGCAGCCCCTCGCGCTCGGCCTGCGCCAGGAAGTGGCGGACGAGGTCCGGTATGTCGTCGATCCGCTCGCGCAAGGGCGGCAGTCTGATCGGCACGACATTGAGGCGGAAGAACAGGTCCTCGCGGAACTGTCCCTGGTCGATGAGCCTGCGCAGGTTGCGATGCGTCGCCGCGATGATGCGCACATTCGTCTTGATCGGCTGGGTGCCGCCGACGGTCGTATATTCGCCCTGCTGCAGCACGCGCAGAAGGCGCGTCTGCGCCTCGAAGGGCATGTCGCCGATCTCGTCGAGAAAGAGCGTGCCGCTCTCGGCCTGCTCGAAACGGCCCGCCATGCGGCTCGCGGCGCCGGTGAAGGCGCCCTTCTCGTGGCCGAACAGCTCCGACTCGATGAGTTCGCGCGGGATAGCCGCCATGTTGATGGCGACGAAGGGCCCGCGCCGGCGCTTGCCATAGTCGTGCACGGCGCGCGCGACGAGTTCCTTCCCGGTGCCCGATTCGCCCTCGATCATCACGGTGAGATCGGTCTGGGTGAGCCTGGCGATGATGCGATAGATCTCCTGCATGACCGGCGAGCGCCCGATGATCGGCAGATTCTCGACCGGCGTCGTGGCGGGTGCGACAGGCCTCACCTCCATATGCTGGGCAGCGCGCCCGACCATCGAGACGAGCGCCGTCAGATCGAAGGGTTTCGGCAGATAGTCATAGGCGCCGCGCTCGGCCGCGGCGATCGCCGTCATGATCGTGTTCTTGGCGCTCATGACGATGACCGGCAGCGAGGGCCTGAGCTTCTTGATGCGCGGCAGCACGTCGAAGGCATTCTCGTCGGGAAGCACGACGTCGGTGACGATGACGTCGCCCGCACCCTCGGTCACCCAGCGCCACAGGCCGGCCGCGGTGCCGGTCGAGCGCACCGCATAGCCGGCGCGCGACAAGGCCTGCGACACGACGGTCCTGATAGCGCTGTCATCGTCCGCAATAAGTACCGTCTTGGCCTTCATGCCTTGCCCTCTTCCGTCGGGTTCTGCTGCGCGGTCCGCATCATGGGCAGGAGCACGCGAAAGGTGGTGCCGCGCTCATGCGGCTCGCATTCGATGATGCCGCCATGGTCGCGCACGATCTTGGCCACGAGCGCCAGACCGAGGCCGCGGCCGCCGGGCTTGGTGCTGATGAAGGGATCGAAGAGATGCGGCCTGATGTCGGCCGGCACGCCCGGTCCCGTGTCCTTGACGCAGACCTCGAGCGGCAAGGTCACGCGCTCGCCGGACGCGGCGATCGACAGCCTGACGCCCGGACGGAAGGCGGTCGAGAGATGGATCTCACCGCCGCTGCCGTCGCCCTCGATGGCCTCGATGGCGTTCTTTACCAGGTTGATGAGGACCTGGATGAGCTGGTTGCGGCTGCCCATGACCGGCGGCAAGGACGGATCGTATTCCTCCTTGATGGCGATGGGCTGCGTCATGCCGGCGAGCGCCAGCGCCTTCACCCGCTCGAGCACGGCATGGATGTTCACCGGCTCGCGCGCGAGCGGCCGCTCGTCGGAGAAGACTTCCATGTGGTCGACGAGGTCGCGGATGCGGTCGGTCTCCTCGCAAATGAGGCGCGCCAGCGGCCGGTCCTCGCCCGACAAAGTGGGCTCGATGAGCTGTGCCGCCCCCCTGATGCCGGCCAGGGGATTCTTGATCTCATGGGCAAGCATCGCCGCCATGCCGGACACCGAACGCGCGGCGTTGCGATGGGTGAGCTGGCGGTCGATCTTGTGCGCCATCGAGCGCTCGAGCAGCATCACGATCACGAAGCGCGGCCGCTCATGGACGAGGGCGGCCTGCAGATCGATATTGCGCTCGCCGCCGAAGCGCGGCGTGCCGGCGCTGATCGCATATTCGTTCACTACCCCGCCGGACTGGCGCGCCTCGGCAATGGCGTTGAGGGCGGGACTGGCGAGCGGCATCAGATCGCTGAAATGGGCGCGCAAGAGCGTCGCCTTGCCGGCCTGGAAGAAATCCTCCGCCGCGGCATTGGCAAGATGGATGCGGTCCTTGTCGTCGAGCACGAGGAACGGGTTGGGCAAGGCATCGACCAACAGCCCGCAGTCGGGCGGCGTATCGGCGTCGGTGGGGAGGACGAGATTCACGCCGCCGCCCTCGCTTCATCGTCCGCGAGATGGAGGTAGAGATCACGCAGCGCCTGGCGCACCCGGTCATTGTCGGGATCGGTCGTCAGCCTCCGCCGCCAGGCGTTCGCAGCGGCCACCGACAGGCGCCCTTGCGCGCTCTTGCGGTCCACGACCCAGCCCAGATGCTTGCGGGCGATACGGTTGCCATGCTCGTTGCCATAGAGCGACAGCATGGATTGAAGCTGGCGATCGACAAGCTCGGCCTCGCGCGCCAGTGAAGGCTCGGGCGCGCCGGTGTCCGGATCGAGCATATGCGCCAGCACGCCCGGCCACCAGGGCCGCCCATAGCTGCCGCGCCCGACCATCACGCCGTCGGCAAGCGCGGCGTCGAGGATGGTCCGGACATCGGCGATGGTCTCGACATCGCCATTGGCGATGAGCGGGATGGATTTCAGGTTGCGCTTCACCGCGGCGATGGCGGGCCAGTTCGCCTTGCCCTTGTAGAACTGGCAACGGGTGCGGCCATGCACGGTGACCATGCGGATGCCGGCGCCTTCGGCACGGCACGCCAGCTCCGGCGCGTTCATCATCGTCTCGTCCCAGCCGAGACGCATCTTGAGCGTTACCGGCACGCGCGCGGCGGCGACGGTGGCCTCGACCAAGGTCATGGCATGGTCGAGGTCGCGCATGAGCGCCGAGCCCGAATAGCCGCCGGTCACTTGCCGCGCCGGGCAGCCCATGTTGATGTCGATGATGTCGGCGCCGAGGTCCTGGGCGATGCGCGCGCCTTCCGCCATCCACTGCGGCTCGCGCCCGGCAAGCTGCACGGCGAAGAGCGAGCCTGCGGGCGGACGTTCGGCGCGGCGGACCATGTCGGCGCGCTCTTCCACCAGTTCGCGGCTCGCCACCATCTCCGTCACCACGAGGCCTGCCCGGCACTCATCGGCGATCTCGCGGAACGGCCGGTCGCTGACCCCCGACATGGGCGCCAGGAGCACGCGGTTGCGCAGCCTGATCTCGCCAACTAATATGCTCATTTTTTAGGCATACTCTCTGGATGTATGTTTTTTATGCAGTTTAGCCGAGCCGGCTCCCCCGTCAAGATTGCTTGTCCAGACCAATTGCCGCTGGCCCATCCACAGGCCTGAACAAATCCTTATCGTCAAAGTCTTCAACTTTGTCGGGATTTGCTCTACAGGGCACGTCCATGAAAGTGGGCGCAGTGGTTGTCGCCGCCGGGACCGGCAGCCGGGCCGGGGGCGAAAAGCCAAAGCAATATCAATCGATTGGCGGCAAGCCGGTGGTCTGGTGGGCGTTGAAGTCGTTCTGCGACCATCCGGCGGTCGCGCACATACAACCGGTCATCGGCGCCGGGCAAACCGACCTGTTCGCGAGCGCGACCCAGGGCCTCGCCATCGATCCCGCCGTCGTCGGCGGAGAAACGCGCCAGGAATCCTGCCGGCTCGGCCTCGCCGCGATCGCCAAGCACGACGTCACCCATGTCCTCATCCATGACGCCGCGCGGCCCTTCGTATCGGCCGACCTCATCAGCCGAGTGATCGCCGGATTGCAGAAGCATCAAAGCGCCATTCCCGGCCTCGCCGTCGCCGACACGGTCAAGAAGGCGCCCTATGGCACGATCGAGCGCACCATCGACCGCACCGGACTGTGGACGGTGCAGACGCCGCAGGGCTTCGCTTTTGCGGCCATCCGCGACGCGCATGAAAAGGCCCACCAGTCCGGCCAATCGAGCCTGACCGACGATGCCGCGGTGGCGGAACTCGCCGGGCTCGAAGTGGCGATCATCCCGGGCAGCGCCGAAAACCGCAAGATGACCACCGCGGCCGACCTCGCCGAGGCCGACCGTGCGCTTTCGGCGCGCCTCTACGACCTGCCCGATATCCGCACCGGCCTGGGGGTCGACATTCATCCCTTCACCGAAGGCGATCACGTCATGCTGTGCGGCGTGCGCATCGACCACACGCACAGGCTCGCCGGCCATTCCGACGCCGACGCCGCTCTCCATGCCCTGACCGATGCGATCCTGGGCGCCATCGGCGAAGGCGACATCGGCACGCATTTCCCGCCGAGCGATCCCCAATGGAAGAATGCGCCGTCCGCCATCTTCCTCGCCAAGGCGGTCGAGCTCGTGGCAAGCCGCGGCGGCAAGGTGGGCAATGTCGACATCGCGATCCTCGCCGAGGCGCCGCGCATCTCACCCCATCTCGCCGCCATGAAGGCCAAGCTCAGCACCCTTCTCGGCATCAGCGAGGACCGCATTGCGATCAAGGCGACGACGACCGAAAAGCTCGGCTTTGTCGGCCGTGGCGAAGGCATCACTGCCTATGCCAGCGTGCTCATCAGGCTGCCGGGATAGGCCATGTTCGATCCCGCTCTCCTCGTCCAGGCCGAGACATTGCTCGAGTCCCTGCGCCGGCGCGGCCTCAAGCTCGCCACGGCGGAAAGCTGTACCGGCGGCCTGATCGCGGGCCTCCTCACCGAAATCGCCGGCTCATCGGACGTCGTTGAGCGCGGCTTCGTGGTCTATTCCAACGAGGCCAAGGCGGGCCTGCTCGGCGTGCCCGAAAGCGTGATTGCGGAGCATGGCGCGGTGAGCGAAGCCACGGCCCGCGCCATGGCCGAAGGCGCGCTCGAAAACTCCCTCGCCGATATCGCCGTCTCGGTCACCGGCATTGCCGGACCCGGCGGCGGCTCGCCGGAAAAGCCGGTCGGCCTCGTCCATTTCGCCTGCGCCGTACGCGGAGCGCCGACCCAGCATCGCCGCTTCGTCTTCGCGCGCGCCGATCGCCATCAGGTGCGCATGAAATCGGTCGCCGCCGCGCTCGCTCTCGTCGAAGCCCGGCTCGAGGCTGCGACGCGTCTGGCGTGAGGACGACCATGGCCTATGCGATCAAAGCGAAGGTTCCTGACCGGCGCACCAAAGCCTTCGTCTTCACCAGGCAGAAGACGATGTATGGCGGCAAACACATCGCCGAAGGCGACATGATCTTTCTGTTCGCGAGCGAGACCGAAGGCGGGCAAGGCCTGATCGCGCAAGGCGTCGTCACCTCGGCCGAAGCGCTCCCCAGGAAAGCCGGCATCGCCCGACAGACGCCCCGCGTGAGCATCGCCGTCAAGTGCACCAAGCTCGCCAAGCGGCCGCTCGGTCGCACCGAGCTCAAGCGCTTCAGCGACTGGAAAGACGGCCGGCCGGAGACCGAGCTCAATTTCAAGTTCTATCGCCAGGCGACGAACAAGATCGTCGGCATATCGGACGAAACGGCCGCCTTCCTGCGCCGGTTCCTCCCAGACGATTAGAATCACGAGGCGCGGCTGTGGAGCTCGCGCGCCCGGGCCTCAAAGGCGTTGTTGATCTTGCGCACCATGTAATCGAACATGCCGGACATGAAGAACTGCAACGACCGGCTCTTCGCCTTGTAGTCGACTTGGAATTCGACCGTGGCGCCGCCCGTCTTGCGGTCGGTGAACCGCCATTGGGCATCGATATGTTCGAAGAGCCCGCCCCGCGCCCGCGACGACACCTTGAAACCCTTGCGTTCCGCGACAACGTCGCTCACGAAGGTCTCGTCGATATGGAGCTTCTTGTAGCGCACGCGCAATTCACCCTTGAAGCGCTCGACGTCGTCGCCCACCCGTTCGTGATCGAAGGTGCGCGAGCTTTCGACCAAAGGCAGGAAGTCCTGGTATTTGTCGACGTCGGCGGCAATGGCGAACAGCTCCGCGGCCCTGTAGGGCATCTCGCGGGTCACGTTGAATTTGGGCATGCTTTTCCGCTTAAGCGCGACTGAGCTTGGCCGCCCGCGCCGCCCGGAGCCTGGCGAAGTCGTCGCCGGCATGATGCGAGGAGCGGGTCAAGGGGCTCGACGCCACCATGAGGAAGCCCTTGGCATAGGCGATAGTCTCATAGGACTTGAATTCGTCCGGTGTGACGAAACGGTCGATCGCGGCGTGCTTGCGCGACGGCTGCAGATACTGACCGATGGTGATGAAGTCGATCTCGGCCGAGCGCATGTCGTCCATCACCTGCAGCACCTGGTCGCGCGTCTCGCCCAGGCCCACCATGATGCCCGACTTGGTGAACATCCGCGGGTCGAGTTCCTTCACCCGCTGCAACAGGCGCAGGGAATGGAAATAGCGGGCGCCGGGACGGATGCGCAGATAGAGCGACGGCACGGTCTCGAGATTGTGGTTGAAGACGTCGGGCCCGGCTTCGACCACCTTCTCGAGCGCGCCGTCCTTGCGCAGGAAATCGGGGGTGAGCACCTCGATGGTCGTCTCGGGCGAGGCGCGGCGGATGGCCCGGATGACCTGGGCGAAGTGATCGGCGCCGCCGTCATCGAGATCGTCGCGGTCGACCGAGGTGATGACCGAATGCGACAGCCCCATGCGGGCGACCGCATCCGCCACCTTGTCCGGCTCGCCGGCATCGAGAGCGTCCGGCAGGCCCGTCTTCACGTTGCAGAAGGCGCAGGCCCTGGTGCAGGTGTCGCCCATGATCATGAAGGTGGCGTGCTTCTTCGACCAGCATTCGCCGATATTCGGGCAGCCCGCCTCCTCACATACGGTGACGAGGCGGTTCTCGCGCACGATCGCCCGTGTCTCGTTGTAGACGGCCGAGCCCGGCGCTTTCACCCGAATCCAGTCCGGCTTGCGCAGGATGGGATTGTCGGGCTTGTGCGCCTTCTCGGGATGGCGCGGTCGGGCCTTCAGCGTATCGAGAACGGTAACCATCAGATCCTGGTCAGGCGCTCCGGCTGCGGAATGCCTTCACCACAAGGAGCAGGATCACCGCGCCGATCACGGCGACGAGCAGGTTGCCCCAGAACCAGCCGCTGAAGATCTCGCCCAGCCTCAGGCCCAGGAGGTTCGCCAGGAACGCGCCGATATAGGCGCCGATGACGCCGACGACGATGTTCATCAGGATGCCCATGTCGCTTTTCGTGATCTTCTCGGCGATCCAGCCGGCCAGGCCGCCGATGATCAGCGTGCCGATCCAGCCGACGCCACCACCCAAGTCCAAGAGAGAATTCGGTTCCATGATGCCTCCTCGTTGCTGAACTATCCCGCGATGAAGCGGGCAATTAGAACCACGACGATCGCGCCGATCGTGGCAGTGACGATGTCGCGGGCAATCTCGTTGCCGATGCCGAGATTGATCCCGGCCTTGCTCAAAAGGAAACTGCCGACGAAAGAGCCGATCACGCCGCTGATCAGATAGCGGATCAGGCCCGAGCCGCCGACCACGAAGCTCGCAAGCCAGCCGGCCACCAGGCCGATCACCAGGGCAATGACGATATTTCGTGCGTCCATGATTATATCCCCATATAGGCCTGGGCTTTCCCATCATATGGCCCAGGCGCAGTCTAGCATCAAGACCATTTGCGGCAAGCGACGCCCTGGTCTATGGAGCCCGCCAATATGACAATTGCCGCACGACATATCCCCAAAGTGGGCCTGGTCAGCCTCGGCTGCCCCAAGGCCCTGGTCGATTCCGAACGCATCCTCACCCAGCTCCGCGCCGAGGGCTATGTGATCTCGCCCGGCTATGACGCAGCCGACGTCGTCATCGTCAATACCTGCGGTTTTCTCGATTCGGCCAAGGCCGAATCGCTCGCCGCCATCGGCGAGGCGGTCCATGAGAACGGCCGGGTCATCGTCACCGGCTGCATGGGGGTCGAGGCCGACACGATAAGGGCCGCCCACCCCTCCGTCCTGGCGGTCACCGGCCCGCATCAATATGAGGCTGTCGTGTCGGCCGTGCATGACGCCGTGCCGCCAGCGCATGACGCCAAGTTCGATCTCATCCCGCCGCAAGGCTTGCGGTTGACGCCCCGTCACTATGCCTATGTGAAGATCTCGGAAGGCTGCAACAACCGCTGCTCCTTTTGCATCATCCCGTCGCTGCGCGGCGATCTCGTCAGCCGCCCCGCCGCGGCGGTCCTCTATGAGGCCGAGCGGCTGGTCAAAGCCGGCGTCAAGGAGCTGCTGATCATCTCCCAGGACACCAGCGCTTATGGCATCGACCTCAAATATGCCGAGAGCAAGTATCGCGGCCGCGAGGTGCGCGCCAAGTTCGCCGACCTCGTCAAGGAACTGGGCCAGCTCGACGCCTGGGTCAGGCTCCATTATGTCTATCCCTACCCGCATGTGGACGAGGTGATCCCGCTGATGGCGGAAGGAAAGATCCTTCCCTATCTCGACATCCCCTTCCAGCATGCCGCGCCCAATGTGCTGAAGGCCATGCGCCGTCCGGCCAATCAGGAGAAGGTGCTCGACCGGCTCAAGGCCTGGCGCAAGATCGCGCCCGACATCGCCATCCGCTCGAGCTTCATCGTCGGCTTTCCGGGCGAGACGGAGACTGATTTCACCTTCCTGCTCGACTGGCTGAAGGAAGCCCGCCTCGAGCGCGTCGGCTGCTTCAAATATGAGCCGGTCGGGGGCGCCAAGGCCAATGACATCGCCGCTCCAGTCCCGGAAGAGGTGAAGGAGGAGCGCTGGCATCGCCTGATGCAGGCGCAGCAGGAGATCAGCGCCGACATCTTCGCCAAGAAGGTCGGCCGCGAGATCGATGTGCTGATCGACGAGGTCGACCAGGAGAACGAAGAAGCGATCGGCCGCTCGCCCTGGGATGCGCCCGAGATCGACGGCAATGTGTTCCTGCCCGGCGAGACCGGGCTCAAGCCCGGCGACATGGTCCGTACCCGAATCGTCGAGGCCGAGGACTATGACCTGATCGGTGAGAAGATCTGACGGCCATGCTTGCGCGAGCAGGCTGGCGCCGGGCATTCCGTTTCGCAGCCCGCCTCCTCGCCGCGCTCGTGGTCCTGATCGTCCTCTATCTCACCGCGGCGTTGGGCTTCGCGCTGTTCCCGGCTTCCAGCCGGCCGCACCAGACCGAAGGCGAGCCCGCCGTCTATGTCTGCACCTCCCTCGCCCATGCCGATATCCTGCTGCCCAGCCGCGACCCGCTGGTCGACTGGAATGCCCTGTTTCCCGCAGCCGTGCCGCCCGGCCTCTCGGCCGACAGCTACCTCGCTTTCGGCTGGGGCGATTTGCGCTTCTTCCGGGAGGTCCCGAGCTGGGCCGATGTCAGGCTGTCCATCGCGCTCGGCGCCTTGGCCGGTCGCAATGACACGGCGCTCAGGGTCATCGTCGTCAATCCGCCGACGACGGATGAGGACTGCCGGCTCCTCCGCATCGACCGCGCCGGACGACAGGCCTTGATCGACCATATCAGGGCCACGCTGGCCGCCGATACCTCAAGCGGACTTCAGCCGCAGTCGGTCGCGCCGGCAGGTCGCGAAGCCTATTATCCCGCCAAGGGCCGCTACAGCCCGCTGCGCACCTGCAATCAATGGGTGGCGGACGGCCTCGCGGCGGCCGGCCTGCCGCATGCGCTCTTCGCGCCCTTCAGCTTCGGCATCACCTGGCCTCTGGCCACCGAAGGCAAACGCTAGTATCCGCTGCCACAGCTCGATGAATGCCGGTGGTTAGGATACTGAGCGCCGTAGAAGCAGACCTTCTGATCGTAAAGTATCTGGGCGACACGCCGCGAGCGGCTCACTCGCGATTCGTCGCTCTTATCATGCGGAAGCTGGCGAAGAATTTTTCTGCGCCCGCTGACCTTTGGGAGGTCGTCGGCCTCTGTCACGATCTCGACTTCTTCCACGTGTCAGGCGACTGGAGCCAGCACGGTCTGATGACGGTCAAATGGCTTGCCGACCGCATCCCGGTCGAAGCACAGGACGCGATCGCCGCCCATGATCATCGCACCGGCATCGAAGCGGATACGCTGCTCGCCGACATGCTGAAAACGGCCGATGCCATCGCCATCATCGACGAGAAACTGGGCCGCGCCGCATTCCGTGGTGCAGAGCTCGCCACCCCCTACGCAGCATTGCGCCGCCAGCTCGGTCACCGCTCTTATCTCTGTGACATGCTGGAACGGTATTCCGGAAAGCATGCCTTGTCCTTTAAGCGCATCGCCGAGATCGTTGCCACCGCTCCGGCACAGTAAGCCTTTTCTCGGACATGGGCGGCTTCAGGCCAGCGCGGCTTCCACCGCTTCTCCAAAAATCCCGACTCCGTCTACAGTGGGATGGCCTGAGGAGACAACAAGCCGCTGCCCGAAGGAACCAGGAGATAGGCAGCCGCCGCGCCTGCGAAGCCCAGAGCCGTCCCAGCCGCCACGATGAGGCCGAGACGCCCGCCGCCGACATAAGCGGCATAGAAATTCTTGGCGACGGTGTTCACCCCGACGGCCGTCAGGATGGCGAGCGCCGGTCCCGAGGTTGTGTCCGTACCCGCCGTCTTCGCCATTGACAGCGTGATGGCATCGACATCGGCCAGGCCCGATATGGCGGCGAGGCCGATGAGGCCCGCCTCGCCGAAGAAATGCCGCGCCGCCACCGCCAGCAGCATGACCGCCGTCAGGATGAGGCCGAAGCGCAGCACCTCGAGCAGGTCGAAGGGGTTCTTGAGCTTGATGTCGGCACCACCCTCCTTGCGCTCCGCGGGCGCCGAGCGGATGAGCCAGAAGGCCAGGAGCAGCATCGCCACGGCGCCCGCCAGCAAGGCCGGCGCCAGCGACTGGGCGAACGTCAGGTTGATGATCGCCACGACGGCCAGAACCCTGAGCAGCATGACGGCGCCCGACAGAACCACGCTGCCGCCGAGGAGGCGGACACGGGCCGGATTGTCGCGCGCCAGGCGGGCGAGCGTCAGCGTGACGGCGGTCGAGGCGACAAGCCCGCCGGCGGCGGCCGCGAGGACGGTGCCGCGCTCGGGCCCCGCTATGCGGATCGCGGCATAGCCGGCAAAGGAGACCGCCGCGATCAGGATGGTCATCAGCCAGAGCTCGTAAGGGTTGAGCGCGCCATAGGGATCGATGGCGCGGTGCGGCAGCAAAGGCAGAGCGATGAAGGTCATCGCGAGCAGGATCAATCCGGCCCGCAATTCAGGCCAGGTGATGCGCGCGAGCCAGCCATGCAGCTGGACCTTGGTGGCGAGGAGCCCCACCGTCGCCACGCCGGCCGCCGCGGCGACCGCCGGATCGCCGAGCACGGCCAGGGCGCCGAGCATGAAAGTGAGCATGACGGCAACAAGGCTCGTCGCGCTGAAATCATCCTCGCTCACCCCCTCGCGCCAAAAGAAGGCGGCAAGGGCGGCGCTCACGATGACGAAACCGGACGCCAGCAGAAGGAAGTCCTGGTCCTTGGTGAGCGCCCCGAATATGCCCCCCAGGAGGGCGATCAGGGCAAAGGTCCGCAGGCCCGCGGTGCGCTGGCCCTCCTCCTCGGTGCGATCCTTCCAGCCGCGCTCGAGGCCGATCAGAAATCCGATGGCGAGTGCCATCCCCAAGCGCAGGAGCAGATCATCGCGATCCATGGTTCAGAGCGGGATGTTGTCGTGCTTCTTCCAGGGGTTCTGCAGTTCCTTGTTGCGCAGCATGTTGAGCGCACGGGCGACGCGCTTCCTGGTCGAATGCGGCATGATCACCTCGTCGAGGAAGCCGCGCTCGGCCGAGACGAAGGGATTGGCGAAGCGGGTCTCATATTCCTTGACCCTGGCCTTGATGCGCTCGGGCTCGCCCAATTCCTGCCGGTAGATGATCTCGGCAGCCCCCTTCGAGCCCATGACGGCGATCTCGGCCGTCGGCCAGGCATAGTTGACGTCGCCCCGGATGTGCTTCGAGGCCATGACGACATAGGCGCCGCCATAGGCCTTGCGGGTGATGATGGTGATCTTGGGCACCGTCGCCTCGGCATAGGCGAAGAGCAGCTTGGCGCCGTGCTTGATGAGCCCGCCATATTCCTGGGCGGTGCCCGGCAGGAAGCCCGGCACGTCGACGAAGGTGACGATCGGGATGTTGAAGCAGTCGCAGAAGCGCACGAAGCGCGCCGCCTTGCGGCCGGCATCGGAATCGAGCGTGCCGGCGAGCACCAGCGGCTGGTTGGCGACGATGCCGATGGTGCGGCCCTCCATGCGCGCGAAGCCGGTGATGATGTTGCGCGCGAAACTCTCCTGGATCTCGAAGAAATCGCCCTCATCGGCGACCTTCAGGATCAGCTCCTTCATGTCATAGGGCTGGTTTGGATTGCGCGGGATCAGGGTGTCGAGCGAATGATCGAAGCGCTCGCCGTCATCGAAGCTCGGCAGCTCCGGTATCGGGGATGTGTTGGATGACGGCAGGAAGTCGATGAAGCGGCGCATCTGCAGGAGCGCCTCGACGTCATTGTCATAGGCCTTGTCGGCGATCGAGGAGCGGGTCGTGTGCACCGAGGCGCCGCCCAGCTCTTCCGCCGTCACCGTCTCGTTGGTGACCGTCTTCACCACGTCGGGCCCGGTCACGAACATATAGCTCGTGTCGCGCACCATGAAGATGAAATCGGTCATCGCCGGCGAATAGACGTCGCCGCCGGCGCACGGCCCCATGATGACGGAGATCTGCGGGATCACGCCGGAGGAGAGCACATTGCGCTGGAAGACCTCACCATAGCCGCCAAGAGCTGCCACGCCTTCCTGGATGCGAGCGCCGCCGGCATCGAAAAGGCCGATGATGGGCGCCCGGTTCTGCACCGCCATGTCCTGGATCTTGGTGATCTTATGGGCATGGGCCTCCGACAAGGAGCCGCCGAAGACGGTGAAGTCCTTGGCGAAGACATAGACGATGCGGCCGTTGATGGTGCCCCAGCCGGTGACCACGCCGTCACCCGGGATCTTGGACTTCTCCATGCCGAAATCGATGCAGCGGTGCTCGACGAACATGTCGAACTCCTCGAAGGAGCCCTCGTCCATCAGAAGCTCGATGCGCTCGCGCGCCGTCAGCTTGCCGCGTCCGTGCTGGGCGTCGATGCGCTTCTGCCCGCCGCCCAGGCGCGCATTGGCGCGCCGCTCCGCCAGTTTCTCAAGGATTTCCTGCATGTCCCCTGCCCTTCATTCCCCAATCAATGCGCAAGCTCGCAGAAGCGGAGGCAAATGTCGAACTCTCGCTTGCGATGGTTGCGGCGGTGGCGGGCCTCCTCGTCCCAGCCCCAATGCTCGATCTGCCAGTCCTCATCGACATGGGCCGCGGCCCAGGCTTCCGATGCCGGGATGGCACGGTCGCAGGCCATGGCGGCGATCAGAGCCGAGCCCGTCAGCGTCGTGATATTGTGGATGGCGGTCAGGCCCCATGGCGACTTCTGCGCCAGATAGGCCCGGGCGGCCTGAAGCGCCGCCTCGGGCTGCCCGACATGGACGATCCCTTCCGTCACCACGAAGTCCGCCGCGAGCGCCCGGCGCGCCCAGTCGAGAACCGGCTGCCAGGTCCGCGCTTGGCGCTCGACCAGCCCGTGCGGCTTCTCGGCCCGGTAGCAGACGAGGTCGGACCCGGCAAAATCGACGATCTCGCCGACAATGCGGTCGCGATCGGAGGCCACCCGGTCGAGCGCGGTATTGGCAAGGCGGGTCAAGGGCATCGCATGCGGGTCGATCTTCTCGGCCTGGTTTTCCCATTCCGCGGCGACGGCCTCGGCGAGCGCAACGGTCGGAAGATCGAGCGCCCGCTTGAGCGGCGTGCGCAACGGGCGGTCATCCAGCGTCACCGCGAAGGGAGCCGCGGTGCCGGTGACGGATACCGATTTGTAGAAGCGCCGCGCGGGACTCGTCGTCATGCCGGCACGCCTTGCCACAAGACTGCAAGAGTGTCCTCCAACTCATTGAAGTCATTGACGATCGCATATGGCTTGGCGGCTTCCAGGACAGCCCGCGGCTGAAATCCCCAGCTCACCGCGATGGGCCGGACGCCGGCCGCATGGGCCATCTCGATGTCGAAGACCGCGTCCCCGATCATGACCGTGTCCTCCGCTTCGGCGCCCACCTCGCGCATGGCCTGCAGGATCATGTCCGGATGCGGCTTGGAGGGGGCGTCATCCGATGTCTGGATGGTGGCAAAGACACCCTCGAGGCCGAATTGGTCGATGATGTGGCGGACGCCGCGCTGAGCCTTGCCGGTGGCGACGCCGATCAGCACGTCGCCCCGCGCCTGGAGCCGGCGCAGCAGGTCGAAAGCGCCATCGAAGGGCAGCTCCGGGTAGGAGCGGTTGGCGCGATAGGACCAGAAGGCCTCCTTATAGGCCTGAGCCAGGCGCTCATGCCGCGCCGCCTCTTCCGCCGGGCGCAGGACCGCCATGGCATTGACCAGCGACAGGCCGACAATGCCCAGCATTTCGGAGCGCGAGGGCGTCGGCAGACCTTCCGCCGTGAAGGCGGCGGTGAGGGACGCGATGATCATCGTCTGACTGTCCATCAAGGTGCCGTCGACGTCGAAGAGTGCGAGCTTCATCTTTTGCGGGCTTCCCTGTCCTCCGCAGGCGGTCCCTCGTCATAGCGCCCGGGATCGAAGCCGAACAGAGCCCAGGTTTCCTGCATATGCGGCGGCAGGGGTGCGGTCACGTCAACCGTGCCGCCGCGCGGATGCGGGAACACGATGCGCCGCGCATGGAGATGGAGCCGGTTGGCGATCGCCGCCGGGAGATCCTTGTCGCCGCCATATTTGTCGTCGCCGAGGATCGGGTGGCCGATATGCGCCATATGGGCGCGCAATTGGTGCTGGCGGCCGGTCGAGGGCTTGAGCGACATCCAGGCCATCACCGGCGGCGCCTTGTCGATGATGCTGTAATGGGTGACGGCGCGCTGCGCCTCCGCCTCGTCCGCCTCGGCCGGCCGCACCCGGTCGCCGTCAGGGCCTGCCGCCTTGATGAGGGAAATGTCGATCTTGCCCTGGGCCGGCTTGGGCACGCCCTTGACGCCCGCCCAATAGATCTTGCGCACCGAGCGCGTGGCGAAGAGCTTGCCGAGAGAGGCCGCGACGGCGCGGCGCTTGGCGATCACCAGGACGCCCGAGGTCTCACGGTCGAGGCGATGGACGAGGCGCGGCCGCTCGCCCGCTTCGACGCCGAGCCCGATCAGCAACCCGTCTACGTGGCGGTGGGTCTTGGTGCCGCCCTGCACCGCGAGCCCCGCCGGCTTGTTGAGGACATAGATGTCCTTGTCCTCATGCAGGATCATGCCCTGGAAGAGCTGCCGCTCCTCCCTGGTGAGAGGCTTCGCCTCGGCCGCCGGCGCATCGGCGGGGCGCGCCTCGAAGGCGAGCGGCGGCACGCGGATTTCCTGGCCCTCGGCCAGCCTGGCATTGGGCTTGACACGCTTGCCGTCGACCCGCAGCTGTCCGGTGCGCGCGAGCTTGTTCAGATAGGCGAAGGTCACTTGCGGGAAATGGCCGCGGAACCAGCGATCGAGCCGCATGCCGTCCTCGTCGCGCACCACGCGGCGGCGCGTGACCTCGCTCATGCGAGCGCCCGGGCCAGCGCCATGCCGGCAAAGATCGCAACGAGGGAGAGGACGACCGAGCCCAAAGCATAGGCGCCGGCGAGCGCATAGGCCTTGCGCTCGACCAGCACCGCGAAGTCGAGGGAGAAGGCCGAGAAGGTCGTATAGCCGCCGAGGATGCCGGTGGTGAGGAAGGCCCTGATCTCGCCGCTGACGTTCCAGCGCAGGGCCATGAGGGTGACGAGGAGGCCCATCACAAGAGAACCCGAGATGTTGATGAGCATCGTGTGCCAGGGGAAGTCGCTGCCCGCGAGCCGCGCGATGCCGATATTCAGCCCGTGGCGCAGCACGGCGCCCACGGCGCCGCCCAGTGCGATCCACAAGGTCAGCGCCATCGGTCAGTCCAGCGGCAGCAAGAAATAGGTCTTGCGCACGGTTTCGATCACATTCCAGGTGCCCTTCGTGTGGGCCGGGAAATAGACGGCATCACCTGCTTCGATCTTCAAGACCGTGCCATCCTCGTGCTGGAACTCGCAGCGCCCTTTCACGAAATGGGCGAATTCGGCGTTCTTGACCGCCCGCTTCCATTTGCCGGGGGTGCATTCCCACACGCCGGCATCCGGTCCCTCGCGCCAGTCCTTGCTCCTGATCATGGCGATGGGCGCGCCTTGCGGCTCGTTCGCCGTAACCGCATCGCCGAGTTCGTTCGAGACGATCCGGTCCGCGCCCTTGATGAGGGTGAGTGTATTCATAGCCAGCCTTTGCGCTTGAAATAGAGGAAGGGAAGGACCGCCGAAACCACCATCATGGCGAGAGCGAAGGGATAGCCCAGGACCCATTGCAGCTCGGGCATGACCTCGAAGTTCATGCCGTAGATGCTCGCCACCAGGGTCGGCGGCAGGAAGACGACGGCGGCGACCGAGAAGATCTTTATGATGCCGTTCTGCTCGATCGAGATCATGCCGAGCACGGCATCGAGCAGGAAGGCGATCTTGCCCGATAGGAAGCTCGCATGGTCGGTCAGCGAGATGATGTCGCGCTGCAGGATCTTGGTGCGGGAGCGGTGATCCTTCATCTCGCGCGTCTGCTTCAAGGGCTCGAGAATGGCCGACATGAAGGCGGCCAGCCTCCCGATCGAGACCAGGCTCTCGCGCATCTTGGAATTGAAGTCGCCCTCCTCGCCGATCTTTTCGAGCAACTCCTGGAGATTGGGAGCCTTCTTGCGCACCCGGCGGCTCTTCGAGCGCCGGTCGGTGTCGAAGATCTGCCGCGAGGTATCGTCGACGATCGTGCCCACGCGCTCGAGATGGTCGGCGGCGCGGTCGACCACGGCCTCGAGCAGGCTGATCAGGACGCCCCAGCCCGACATCGGGGTCGTCTGCGGCTTCATCGCGCGGCGTACATAGACCGGAAAAGCCTGCGGATGGTGATAGCGGATGGTGACGAGCTGGTTGTCCTTGATGATGAAGGTGACGGGCGAGGATTCCGGCCGGTCGTTCTCGCCGCGGCGGATGAGGTTGGCGGTCATGAAGGCGGCGCCGTCCTCGTAATAGAGGCGGCTCGAGGCCTCGATCTCGGCCAGCTCCTCGCGGGTCGGGATGTCGATGCCGAGCGCCTCCTCCACGGCGGCTTCCTCCGTGTGGCTCGGCTCGACCAGATCTATCCATACAGTGCCCGGCGGGATGACGGGTTTGTCCGCTTGCGGAAACTCGGTCAGGCAGCCATTGGCGGTCCCATAGGCGACAAGCATAGTCGGTCCCGTGCCATGTTCAGGTGCTCCAGTCCAGAACCACCTTGCCGCAGGAACCCTGTTTCATCAGG
>JBFWNN010000006.1:0-113192 GCA_050251035.1 Parvibaculaceae bacterium | reverse complement strand
CGCATCGTCGTGCTGATCGGCGCGGCCGCCATCCTGATCTTCAACACCGCCGCCATCGCCGCCATGGTCAAGCATTATGCCGAGGACAAGGAATTCATCTACGGCCTCGACATCAAGCATCTCGACGCCATGCGCAAGCAAGGCCGGATCTGAGGGAGGGCAAGATGGCAAAATACATACCACCCGAACAAGGCAAGGCGCTGCAATTCGTCGATGTCGGCTTCCTGATTCTCGCGATCTTCGGCGCTTTGTGGCTGCCACTTCAGCTCGGCCTCGCCGGCGCCGCCAAAGCAATCGACAAGATCGAGAACCCGACCTGGGAGCTGCTCGGGCAGAATCCCACCATGGTGTCGATCTGGGAAAAGCTCGGCTACACGCCCGAAACCGCGCATGACATCATCCAGAACCGCTTCCACTACAACATCGACTGGCTCAGCCTCATCCTCATGGCGGCGGTGCTCATCGGCTATTTCGTCTTTCTCTTCCGTGCTTCCGACAAGGAGTATCGCGAAGTGATTGCCGAGAAATTCGGCGACAGGAAATAGGAGCGGCCCATGTGGTTCACACTTTCATACATCGCCTGGGCGATCTCGGCCGTTCTCGCGCTGTGGATGCTCTATGACTGGTTCAAGACCGACACGACCTACACCGAGGAGCAACTGACCTCCTCGCGCGAGGGTGAGATCGAGGCCGTCCAAGAGAAGCACAAGGTCTGAGGGGAAACGCCATGTCACAAGCAGCTCAAGCCGCAGCGACAGCAACGCCCGCCAACGGCCAACGCATCTCGCTGCTCCGCGTGCTCGGCCCTGCCCATGTCTGGGCTCTGGGCGTGGGCATCGTCCTCGTCGGTGAATTCACCGGCTGGAACTTTTCGGCCGACAAGGGCGGCGCGCTTGCCGCCCTCATCACCTGCTGGTTCGTCGGTATCCTCTACACGTCCGTTGCCATGATCGATTCCGAAGTGACATCGACGGTGGCTGCGGCCGGCGGCCAATATGCGCAGGCCAAGCACATCGTCGGTCCGTTGATGGCCTTCAATGTCGCGCTCTACCTCGTCTTCGCCTACACCATGCTGGAAGTCTCCGACTCCATCCTGGTCGGCGACCTCATGGTCACGGTGGCGGCGACCGAAGGGCTGACGCGGCACGCTTTCGTCGTGCTCACCATCGTCGTCTTCGCCTGGCTCAACTACCGCGGCGTGCTGATGACGCTCAATGTCAACTTCATCATCACGGCGCTCGCCTATCTGTCGATCGTCATCCTGTTCTTCTCGGTGCAACCTTGGAGTCAGGGCGCGGTGCTCAAGCTCAACGAACTCGTGACGCCGCAGAACGCTCTGCCTTATGGCTGGATCGGCGTCATCGCCGCCTTCCAGTTCGCCATATGGTATTACCTGGGCATCGAGGGCACGACCCAGGCCGCTGAGGAAGTCCGTTCCCCGGCGCGTTCCCTGCCCTATGGCACGATGGCCGGCATCATCACGCTGCTCATCGCGGCCGCCCTCACCTGGTATGTCTGCGCCAGCCTGTTGCCCTGGGAATATTTGGGCTTCACCTTCTTCCCGCTCTTCGATGCTGCACGCGTCACGGGAAGCCCGACGCTCGAATTCATCCTGTTCTGGGGAACGGTGCTGTCGGCGGTGGCCTCGGCCAATGGCTGCATCAACGACGCGGCCCGTGCCTGGTTCTCGCTCGGCCGCGACCGCTATCTGCCGACATGGTTCGCGGCGGTGCACCCGACCTACCGCACACCCTACAGGTCGATCCTGTTCTTGCTGCCGATCGCCTTGGCCTTCGCTTTCATCGCCGACCTCAACCAGGCGATCACCTTCTCGATCCTGTCGGGCGTGCTGCAATATACCTTCATGAGCATCAATATCGTGATGTTCCGCAACAAATGGCCACTGGGCTCGATCCGGCGCGGATATACCCATCCGTTCCACCCGATCCCGGCCGCCTGCCTGTTCGTGCTGTGCGTCATCACCTTCTTCGCGATCTTCCTCGGCTTCGGCTCGCAGTTGATCGCGATGGTGCTCTTCTATGTCATCGTGTCGCTCTGGTTCCATTTCTACCGCTACAAGTTCGTGCGGCGCGGCGACCAGTTCACGATGCCCTGGCCCAAGCCGCAAGGCTATTGAGCCAGGCTTGACAATCACGCTCTATGGCCCGCCTTTGGCGGGCCATAGTCACTTACGATGCTCGAAACCCTCACCACTTTCCTCGGCATTGCCGTCGCCATCGGCCTTCTGATCCGTCTCGGCATAAAGCTGCGGCAGGCGGCGCGCAAACGCGCGGCGGCACCCGAAACCTTCTTCGCCAAGGTCAAGCCGCTCATCGAAAATGCCCGCTATGAAGGCGAAGGGGCGGTCGGCTATCCCCAGCTCGTCGGTCGCTACAGCGGCCTGCCGGTCAGACTCCAACCCGTCATCGACACGCTCGCCGTCCGCAAGCTGCCATCGCTGTGGCTGCTCGCAACCATCCCCGACCCGCTCCCGATCACGGCCACCTTCGATCTCATGATGCGCCCGGCCGGCCCCACCACCTTCTCGAATTTCGACCACCTCCCTGCCACCCTCGATTCCCTGCCGGACCTGCCCCTCTACGCGGTCGTGCGCACCGACGATCCCGACCATGTGCTGCCGCATCACGTGGTGGCGCCTCATCTCGCTATCTTCTCCGCGCCCTGGGCCAAGGAGCTCCTGATCACGCCCAAGGGGTTGCGCATCGTCTGGCAGGTGGCGGAAGCCGACCGGGCCCGCTATGGGGTCTTCCGGCAAGCCGAGTTCGGCGAGGTCGAGCTCGATCCCGAGCTGGTGCGCAACTTGCTCGACCGGCTCATCGCCCTGCGCAAATCCATACTCGACTGGACCAAAAACGCATGACCGACCCGCCGCCCAAACCGATGCATCCCTACGCCATACTGGCGCTGGCGATCGTGCTGCCCGGATCGGGCCACGTGTTTTCCGGCGTGCCGGCGCGCGGCTTGCAATTCCTGTTCTTCACGATCGTGATAGGCTGGGCCACCTCGAAGATCGCCCCCGAGCAGGCCTCGTTCCTCGGCCGCTATGCCGGCGGCTTCTTCATCTATGCACTGTCGATTCTCGATGCCTACAAGATCGCCCGGGTCAAATGGGAAGTCTGGCGTCACGCCGTCACGCAAAAGACCGCAGCGCAGCCGACCGAGTGAGCGTCAGCCCGCCAACCGCCTCATCACGCGCCGCAGCAGCCGCGGCGTCACCAGCGGCACATCGACAAATGCCGGCACCGGATCGTCGAAGGCAAGGACGGCGCCGGTCGATTTACGCAGCAGAGAATCGACCAGGGCGCCGGCGCTCATGCGGCCGCTCCTGACCTCATGCAGTCCGGCCAGTATGTCGCGCGGCAGATGCCGCCAGCTGGCGCCGGCCCGGCCGCGCTTCAGCTCCGGCACGTCGCCCATCTCCATGCGCCAGGCAAGCCACGGGAAATCGACTCCAGCGGGCTCGCCGAGCCCGATCCAGGCCCAGGTGCGGGTGTTGGCATCGAGGACCTTGTATTGGCCATCGCGCGTATCGAGCTTGAACTCGACTTCCACCAGGCCGTGATAGGCGAAGGATTTGAGGAGACGGACCGCGACATCCTCGATCTCTGGCTTGTCGATCGTCTCGACGAACGTGCCGGTGCCGAAGACGACCGCATATTGGCGGGTGCGCCGCGTCACCATGGAGGCGACCGGCCGTCCGCGATGCCAAAGGGCGGCATAGGAGAACTGCACCTCGCCGCCCCCGGGGATCATCTCCTGGACGACGATATCTTCGGCCGGCAGGTATTTGCGCGCCTCATTATAGAGACGCGCATAGCTTTGCGCGTCATCCGCGCGCCAAGCCTTGGCGGTGGTCAAGGGATTGTCGCTCTCACGCATGGCCGGCTTGATGACGACCGGAAAGCGTTCAGGGCTGGGCCCCGCCCCCGTTTCGGCGTCGGGCATATAGCTCTTGGGATAGGCGAGGCCCAGTTCGGCGGCCCGCTTGTAGAGAAGCGACTTGTCCTGAGCCGTCTCGAGGATGCGCCACGGCATGGTGTTCACCCGGAAGCGGACCGACAATCTCTCGTGGTTCGCCGCGACGAAATGGGTTTCGGGATCCGCCGCCGGGTAGAGCAGCCAGCGGCCCAATCCATGGCGGTCGGCAAGGTCGATCAGCCAGTCGACGGCGCCGGCGCTGTCCGGTCCGTCCCAGCGCAGGCGCTTCTGAACATAGCGCGAGAAGCCGGCGACGCCGCGCCCGGTCTCGATGAGCCATACGGGGATGCCGCGGCGGCCGAGGCTGCGGGCGACGGAGAGGCTGCCATGAGTCCCGCCGAAGATGATCGCGCCCAACGGCTGGTCCGTCTCACCCAACTCACTACCCGTCTCAAGCCCCATGAGGGCGCCGCTGGCGCCCGAAGCCGACCATTGCCCCATATCCATAGGGCGTCGCTGAATATTCGTCACAAAAGGCTTCCCTTAACCATTTCGACACAGTTAACGTCTCAGGCGGTCACCAACGGCGTCGTGGTCGTTAACTTTGCAAGGGGAATGCCAAGAGTTGCGGATCATGGTCCGGCCAGCGCGGCTTGCCTGGTGATGGTTAGGAAATCATGAACATTAGAGGCCTCGCCGGTGGCGTTCCGGACCTGATCAGCCCGTCTAGCCACTATTTGGTCAGCCTCATTGAGGCTTTTGTCCGCCTACGGAAAGATCAGGGTTGGCCTGCAATTGCTCGACCGGAACGGCGGTTCCGTCGCGCATCAGGATGAAGCACGGCGCCTTTTGCGCCGCGTCATTGCGGTTGCAGCTGTCGAGCGCCTCCTTCTCGGCCTCCTCGAGCGTGCTGCCTTCCCAGGACCGCGCCCAGGGCCCCTTGAGGCTTATGGCGAAAGCCTTGTGCTCGGCCTTGTCCCGGTATCCTTCCTTGGCGCGCCAGGCGTCCACATCGAGCACCAGGTCCGGGACATTCGTCGGCTTCTCGAACAGGCCGGGATCGACCCGAAAGAGCTGCGCCATCTGCAGGGCGTTGGACAGGCGCTGGCCATTGAGATCAATCAGGATGCAGCGCTTGGTCTCGTCCGATACGCCCTCGTCGCATGCTTTGAGTGCCTCGCGCACGGCGATCGTCAGGCTGGTAAAACCGGTCTGTGCCGAGAACTGCCCGTCGGGCCCGGCGGCAAAGGCCTTCTCGCTCCTGGCGACGGCATATTCCTCGAACGCCTTGAGCTGCGCATCGTTCAGCGGGAAGACGGGGGGCTCGAAAGCCAATGCCTGCCCACAACCAAAAGTCATCATGGTGAGCGAGACGCCGATATTACGTAACGATAGAAAAATACTCATGTTGCTGCTGCTCTGTTCAATGCCTAAGTCACGGGTTGGCCGACCATAGAGCCTTTCGTACCTGGATCAAATTGATCCGGAAATGTGCCTGATGCGATACAATTCGTGGGTGCCCTGAACGAAAGAATCAGGCATACTGGACCTATTAGTTCCGCTGATCTGGTGTCTGTAACCTCCCTGGCGTATGAACTTTGGGCAGCCTTTTGAGAAGACTGCCCATTTTTGTGTCTCCATAATGATAAAGTTAAAATGCCGCAGGAGACCGTCATTTGACTTTTATGAGATTCTACTTATTTTCCGGGCACATTTCATGCATCCGCTGATATGGCGAGTCCGAACGGATGCTTTCGACACACTAATCAACAACACCCTCGCCAGATCGGTTTTTTGACTTTCCATGCAGTTTTCTGAACTGGGCCTGAGCCCCAAGGTTCTCACCGCGGTCGAGACGGCGGGCTTCCTCACCCCTACCCCCATCCAAGCCGGCGCCATACCGCCCGCCCTGGCCCGCAAGGACGTGCTGGGACTGGCCCAGACAGGTTCCGGCAAGACCGCCGCCTTCGTGCTTCCCATGCTCTCGCTGCTCGAGACGGGACGGGCCCGGGCACGCATCCCGCGCACCCTCATTCTCGAGCCGACCCGCGAGCTCGCGGCTCAGGTCCAGGAGGCCTTCGAGCGCCTCGGACAGCATCACCGCCTCACCGTGGCCCTGCTGATCGGCGGCGTCTCCTTCGACGACCAGGCCGCCAAGATCGATCGCGGCGCCGATGTCGTGATCGCCACGCCAGGACGCCTGCTCGATCATTTCGAGCGCGGCAAGCTGCTGCTGACCGGCGTCGAGATGCTGGTCATCGACGAGGCCGACCGCATGCTCGACATGGGCTTCATTCCCGACATCGAGCGCATCTGCAAGCTCCTGCCCTTCACCCGCCAGACGCTGTTCTTCTCGGCGACGATGCCGCCCGAAATCCAGCGCATCACCAACCAGTTCCTGCATGCGCCGGTGCGCGTCGAAGTCTCGCCGCATTCAAGCACGGTGTCGACGATCGAGCAGAAGCTGGTGCGGGTCCCGCATGACCCCAAGCAGAAGCGCGAGGCGTTGCGTCAGCTCCTGAATTCGCAAACCAATGTGAAGAACGCCATCGTCTTCGCCAACCGCAAGACCACCGTCGGCGTGCTGGAAGCCTCGCTGAAGCGGCATGGTTTCAACGCTGCCGCCCTGCATGGCGACATGGACCAGCGGGCGCGCCTGCGCACCCTCGACTCCTTCCGCGCCGGCGAGATCACTTTCCTGATTGCCTCCGATGTGGCCGCGCGCGGCCTCGATATCCCGGACGTGAGTCATGTGTTCAATTTCGACGTGCCGATCCACGCGGAAGACTACGTTCACCGCATCGGGCGCACCGGCCGGGCCGGCCGCGAAGGTTTTACCTTCATGCTGGCGACCAATGCCGAAGCGAAATATGTCAAAGCCATCGAACAGCTGATCCGCAAAACCATCCCGGTGGAAGGAGGTTCTGCTCCCAGTGCGGACGCCGAGACTGGCGACACGACAGCCGAGAAGCGCGGCGGCGAGTCGCGCCGGCGACGCGGCAAGCCGGACGGGGAACGCCGTCAGCCAGCCGCGGCAAAGTCACGCGACGCAAAACCGCGCGATGAGGAGGTTCCGCAGGCAAAGCCGCGCGAGGAGAAATCGCGTCCGGCTTCCCAGCAGCGCCGGAAGGAACCCGGTCGCGACCGCAGACACAGTCCCTCGGGCGATGTGCCTGATTCCGATAGTTTCCACTCGGGCAACATGCCGGCCTTCCTGTCGCGGCCGGTGCGCAGCGCCTCTAGCTGATCCGCGAACCGAAGCCTGCCAGAAGATCGCCGCGCCGGCCGGTCAGTGACTGGGCCGACACGGCGAGGCCTACCGCCCAGACGCATTCGGCCGCCAAGGTGGCAAAGCCAATGCCGTCGATCCCGAGATATGGCGTGAGCCCGGCGGCGGCGCCGAAAAGCACGACCAGCGAGATGGCGCAGACGACGGCGGTGCGCGACTGGTGTCCGCCGAGCGACAGGAGATGATTGTTCATCGTCCCGGCTGACCGCACCGTCTGGCTGAGCAGGAACAGGATCAATACCCATTTGCCGGCCTGATAGTCGGTGCCGAACAGCGACAAGGCCCAATCGCCCAGCACCAGCGTGGCGAGGATCGCCATCGCCATCAGCGCGAAATTGGCCAGATTGGTCCGCCGCATCAGACGATCGGCGGCAGCGTGCGTGCCCTTGGTCATCGTGTCGGTCAAATCCGGGATGGCGATGACCTGCATCGTCTGGACGACAAAACCCGCGATCGAGGCAAGCCGGACGGCGATGCCCACCACCGCCACGTCGGCAGGCGGCAAGAGGAGACCGGCAACGAGGGTCACGATTTCAGCGAAGGCCACCGAGACGAAGGCGCCGACCAGGAGAGCGCCGGCCCTCAGGCGATAGAACGCGGCCAGGCTGCGCCGCCTTGCGGAGAAGGCTTTCGCCAGCACGCCGGAGCGCCCGAGCAGGACGGCCTGGATCAGGGCGGCGGCATAGGTCGAGATGACGATAGCCCATAATACCCAGACCATCTCGGGCTGAGGCGCCAAGGCGATGATCACCATGATGGCCAGGAAGATCAAGCCGCTGCGCAGCACGAAATCGGGCACGTAGGATAGATTGAAGAGACGCAGCGAGTTGGCCGCCGAATTGTTGAGGCGGATGAGGGCAAGCCCCGGGGCGGCGAGCGCGCCGAAGAGAATGGCCTGGCGCATCGCCGCGAGAGCCGGCGTGAAATAGGCTATCGCGGCCACGACCGCCATGACGGCGGTCAGGACAAGTGTCGTGCGCAAGGCGGCGGCGTGGAAGGCCTCGACCAGCGCCTTGCGCGCCAGCGACTGGTAGCGCGCCAGATAGATGAAGCCCAGGGCCGGATAGCCGCCCGTCATCAACAGGCTGCCAAAGGCCATGATGCTGGTGGTGAGCAGGAAGATGCCGACATCGGCGGGTGAGAACATCCGCGCCAGAGCGAGCTGGCTGAGCAGGCCAAAGGCCGCCGCCGCGGCGCGCGCGCCGACGACGCCGAACAAGCGCGTAATGAGCTTTCTGGCCGACATCCACCCTCCGCCAAGAGATTAGCGAGGCGGTTATGAAAAGCGGGTAAAAGCGTTATTTGCGCTTAACGGCCGTGCGCCGGGCGGGCCCGCGCCCTTTGGCCGGCTTTTGCGCGCGCAAGGCGGCGGCATAGGCCTTGCGCGCCCATTCGGTCATCTCGTCACGGTCGTCGAGGCAGGCTTCCGGCGCCCGCCAATAGGACATGATCGTCCTTCTGCCTTCTTTCGTCCCATAGGTGAACGGAGGAAGCGACCGAGCCTCGAATTCTCCTTGCGAGGCATCGTCGGCCTTGAAATAGAGCGTCTCGTCGGCGATGAGCGCGAACATGAGACCGTCGCGGAAGACGCCGGCGCCGCCGAACATGCGACGCGCCGTCACCGGGCCGAAGCTCGAAAGCTGTTCCTTGATGAAATCGAGATATTCGGCGCTCGCCGCCATCGGCCTTATTCGGCGGGCATCGCCTGAGCCGGCTTCAGCATCACCGACTCGCCGCAGCCGCAGGCCGACGTCTGGTTCGGGTTGTTGAAGACAAAGCCCGATTTCAGCATCGATTCCTTGTAGTCCATCTCGGTGCCGAGCAGGAACAGGATCGCCTTGGGATCGATGAAGATCTTGACGCCGCGGTCCTCCACGACCTCATCGAGGGGCCGCTTATGCTCGGCCCACTCCATCGTGTATTCCATGCCGGCGCAGCCGCCATTCTTGACGCCGAGCCGCAAGGCGACCACCGGGTTCTTGGCCTTGGCCATGATGGCCTTCACGCGATCCGCGGCGGCATCGGTGAGTGTCATCACTTTGGGACGAGGACGGGGCATGGTCATGAAATCTACCACATATTGAGCGCGACGCGCGCTTCATCCGACATGCGGGAATGATCCCATGGTGGGTCAAACACCAGGTTAACCTTGACGCCCGAGACGCCCGGAACCGCACTGACGGCGTTCTCGACCCAGCCCGGCATATCGCCGGCGACCGGGCAGCCGGGTGCCGTCAAGGTCATGTCGATCGTGACCTGCCGGTCATCCTCGATATCGACCTTGTAGACGAGCCCCAGCTCGTAAATATCGACAGGGATTTCAGGATCATAGACGGTCTTCAGGGCCGCCGTGATGTCGTCCGTCAGGCGCGCGACCTCGTCCGGCGGGATGGCGGACGCCGGTGACGGAGAAGCCGCGTCGGGCGCAGCATTATGGTCCTGGACTTCGGTCACAAGAATATCCTCTGCGCTGAGATAAGCGCTTCGGCCAATTTATCAACTTCGGCGCGGGTGTTGTAGAGGCCGAAAGAGGCCCGGCATGTGGCGGTGACGCCGAACCGGGCAAGCAGCGGCTGGGTGCAATGGGTGCCGGCCCTGACCGCGACGCCGGCGCGATCGATCACCGTCGAGATGTCATGCGCATGCGCCCCTTCCATGTTGAAGGAGACGATAGCCCCCTTCTCCCTGGCGCGGCCGAAAATGCGCAGCGAATTGATCTCCGCGAGCCTGGCCGTGGCATAGTCGCGCAAATCCGCCTCATGCGCGGCAATGGCCGCGAGGCCGACGCCCCTCATATAGTCGAGCGCGGCCCCCAGACCGATCGCCTCGACGATCGCCGGCGTTCCCGCTTCGAAGCGATGCGGTGGCTCGGCATAGGTAATGTGGTCGAGGGTCACCTCGCCGATCATCTCGCCGCCGCCCTGGTAAGGCGGCATGCGCTTCAGGTGCTCCATCTTGCCATAGAGCACGCCGATGCCCGACGGACCGTAGGTCTTGTGGCCGGTGAAGACATAGAAATCGGCATCGAGCGCCTCGACGTCGACAGGCAGATGCACCGCCGCCTGGCTGCCATCGACCAGCACCGGGATGCCCTTCGCATGGGCGAGGCGGATGACCTCCCTGATGGGGACGATGGTGCCGAGCGCATTCGACATCTGGGTGATGGCGACCATCCGGGTGCGGGGCCCGAGCAGCTTCTCGAATTCCTCGATGAGGAAATTGCCGTCGTCGTCGATGGGCGCCCATTTGATGACGGCGCCGCGATGCTCGCGGTGGAAATGCCAGGGCACGATATTGGAATGATGCTCGAGGATCGAGAGCACGATCTCGTCGCCCTCGCCGATCACCATGCCGCCGAATGACTGCGCCACCAGGTTGATGGCCTCGGTGGCATTGCGGGTGAAGATGATCTGGTCCTTGGACGGCGCGTTGATGAAGCGTCTGACGCTCTCGCGCGCATCCTCGAACGCCTGGGTCGAGGCATTAGAGAGATAATGCAGGCCGCGATGGACATTGGCATAGTCGTCTTCCATCGCCTGGCGCATGCGCTCGAGCACCGCCTTGGGCTTCTGGGCCGAGGCCGCATTGTCGAGATAGACCAGCGGCTTGCCATAGACCTCGCGCGACAGGATGGGGAAGTCGCGGCGAACGGCTTCGACATCGTAAGCGGGCTTGATCTTTTCGTGCGCCGTCACGGCTTCGCCGCCTTGTGATCCACCAGCCAGCGCTCGGCGAAATGCGTAAGCTCGTCGCGAACGCCCTCATGGCCGATCGTGTCGAAGGCTTCGGCGACGAAAGCGGCGATCAGCATCGACTTGGCCTCGGCCTCGGGGATGCCGCGCGAGCGCAGATAGAACAGATGGTTGTGGTCGATATCGCCGCTGGTCGCCCCATGGCCGCAGACGACGTCATCGGCATAGATCTCGAGCTCGGGCTTGGCGTCGAACTCGGCTGTTTCCGAGAGCAGGAGCGCATGCGACGACTGCTTGCCGTCGGTCTTCTGCGCATCGCGCTGGACGATGGCCTTGCCCTGGAAGATGCCGCGCGCATTCTCGTCCATGACGCATTTGAAGAGCTCGCGGCTCGTGCATTTCGGCACTCGATGGTCGATGACGAGCCGCGTATCGGCATGCTGCCGGTCGGCCAGGAGATAGGTGCCGGCCACCTTGGCATCGGCCTTCTCGCCGGTGAAGGAGACCGTGCCGTTCTGGCGATTGACCCTGGCGCCCGATGTCAGGGTGAAGTCGCGCAAGACCGCCGCGCGGCCGACCGCGATCCGTGCATGCGCCAGATGGATCGCGTCGCGCGCTTCGATCTCGAGCTTCACGCGGTCGAGCTTCGCGCTTGCGCCCAGCGTCACGTCGACCACGCTGTTGGTGAGGTAGTCGCCTTCACCCAGGTGGATTTCGAACAGGGTCGCCGAGGCGCCCTCCGCCACCCTGATCGCATGGCGCGTGGCGATAGTGCGCGCTTCGCCCGCCGTCGCCAGCATGACCAGCGCCACCGGCGCGTCGATATTGGAGGCGATCTCGATGACGACGCCGTCCGTCGCGAAGGCGCCGTTCATCGCCATCACGGGCTCATCGGAGGCAACCACCGGCTGAAGCTGGCGCGTGACCTTGACATCGCCGCCCGGCGGCAGGCTCGACCAGGACGGCTCGAACACGCCATTGACGAAGACGATGCGGCTACGCGCGAGCTTGCCTAGGGGATCGCGCTTCAGCAGGCGCTCCACATCCTTCGGTGACGCGGAAACCTTCATGCGCGGCGGATAAGGCCGGTCGATCAGGACCCGGAGATTGGTCCATTTCCAGTCTTCGAGACGCGGATGCGGCAAGAGCATGCCGTCATAGGCGAGCTCCGCCGGCGTCTTGTTCACGGCGATGTTCATGCGGCTTCCCTGGCGAACTCGGCATAGCCCTTGGCCTCGAGCTCGAGCGCCAATTCCTTGCCGCCCGATTTGACGATGCGCCCTTGCGAAAGAACATGCACATAGTCCGGCACGATATAGTCGAGCAGGCGCTGATAGTGGGTGATGACGACCATGGCGCGGTCTGGCGAACGCAGCGCGTTCACGCCATCGGCGACGATGCGCAAGGCATCGATGTCGAGGCCGGAATCGGTCTCGTCGAGAATGCACAGGGAAGGCTCGAGCACCGCCATCTGCAGGATCTCGGCGCGCTTCTTCTCGCCGCCCGAGAAGCCGACATTGACGGCGCGCTTCAGCATGTCCTGCGAGATATCGAGTTTCTGAGCGCGATCCTTCACCAGTCGCATGAACTCGGGCGTCGTCAGCTCCTTCTCGCCACGCGCTTTGCGCTGGGCGTTGAGCGCCACCTTCAGGAACTGCATGGTGGCCACGCCCGGGATCTCGATCGGGTACTGGAAGGCCAGGAACAGGCCCTTGGCGGCGCGCTGGTCGGGCTCCATGGCGAGCAGGTCTTCGCCCTTGAAGGTGACCGAGCCGCCCGTCACCTCATAGCCTTCGCGACCGGACAGCACGTAGGACAGGGTCGACTTGCCGGAGCCGTTGGGGCCCATGATGGCATGGACCTCGCCCGGCTTCACCTCGAGCGTGAGGCCGTTCAGGATGGTGCGGTCTTCATCCGCAAGTTTGACGCTAAGCTTATTGATCTCAAGCATTCTTCTTGTCTTTCACATACTCATTGTAGGTCGTCGAATAATCGGTATGGGCGCGGGCCGTCATGATGAACCAGATGGCGGCGACCGCCATGCCGACCGCGGTGATCGCCACCCAGAGCAAGGTGGGCATGGTTTGCGCCAGCACAAGGCCCATGATCGCCGAGGCGGCAATGCCGGCGACGAACACCCAGACCACGCGCCAGCCTTCCGGCGTCACGGGATAAGACCCCTGCCCGCCATTGGAGCGCACGAACCAGACATTCGCCGGCAGCTTCCCCGTCATCCCACGCTGCCTTCCAGGCTGATGCCGATCAGCTTCTGCGTCTCGGCCATGAACTCCATCGGCAGTTGCTGCAGCACGTCGCGCACGAAGCCGTTGACGATCAGCGTCACCGCTTCCTCTTCCGACAAACCGCGCGACTGGCAGTAGAACAGCTGGTCATCCGAGATCTTCGACGTCGTCGCCTCATGCTCGAAATGGGCGGAGAGCGTCTTGGCCTCGATATAGGGCACCGTGTGGGCGCCGCATTTGTCGCCGATCAGGAGCGAATCGCACTGGGTGAAGTTCCTGGCATTGGTCGCCTTGCGATGCGCCGAGACGAGGCCCCTGTAGGTGTTGTCGCTCTGCCCGGCGGCGATGCCCTTGGAAACGATCCGACTCGAGGTGTTCTTGCCGAGATGGATCATCTTGGTGCCGGAATCGACCTGCTGGCGGCCATTGGAGATGGCGATCGAATAGAACTCGCCGCGCGAATTGTCGCCGCGCAGGATGCAGCTCGGATATTTCCAGGTGATGGCGGAGCCGGTCTCGACCTGGGTCCAGGAGATCTTGGCGTTGCGGCCGCGGCAGTCGCCGCGCTTGGTCACGAAATTGTAGACCCCGCCCTTGCCGTTCTTGTCGCCCGGATACCAGTTCTGCACCGTCGAATATTTGATCTCGGCGTCATCGAGGGCGATGAGTTCGACCACCGCGGCGTGCAGCTGGTTCTCGTCGCGCGTCGGCGCCGTGCAGCCCTCGAGATAGGACACATAGGCGCCCTTGTCGGCGATGATCAGGGTGCGCTCGAACTGGCCGGTCTTCTTCTCATTGATGCGGAAATAGGTCGAAAGCTCCATCGGGCAGCGGGTATTGCGCGGCACATAGACGAAGGAACCGTCGGAGAAGACCGCGGAATTGAGCGCGGCGTAGAAATTGTCGCCCTGCGGCACCACCGAGCCCAGATATTTCCTCACCAGCTCCGGATGCTCGCGGATCGCTTCCGAGATCGAGCAGAAGATGACGCCCGCCTTGGCGAGCTCGTCCTTGAAGGTGGTGACGACCGAGATCGAATCGAACACCGCATCGACCGCAACCCTGGCGCCCTCGACGCCCGCCAGAACCTCGCGCTCGCGCAAGGGGATGCCGAGCTTCTCATAGGTCCTGAGCAATTCGGGGTCGACCTCGTCCAGGCTCTTCGGCCCCGACATGCTCTTGGGCGCCGCATAATAATGCAGGTCCTGGAAGTCGATCTTGGGGTAATGGACCTTCGCCCATGTCGGCTCGTCCATCTGGCCCCAGCGCCGATAGGCCTCGAGCCGCCAGTCGAGCATCCATTGCGGCTCGTTCTTCTTCTTCGAGATGAAGGCGACGATATCCTCATTGAGGCCCTTGGGCGCCAATTCGGATTCGATCTCGGTGGTGAAACCGTATTTGTACTTGTCAACGTCAATGTCCTTGACGAGTTCGATCGTATCGATATCAGGCATCTTCTTACAACCTCAAGCCGCTTTCCGCCGGGCCTTGATCCGGCTCCAGGCGGAAATGAACTGTTCAACGTCTTCGGCCGTCGTGGTCCAGCCGAGGCTCACGCGGATCGCCGCGCTCGCCAGATCGGGAGCAACTCCCATCGCCGCCAGGACATGCGAATTCGCCACCTTGCCGGAGGAGCAAGCCGAGCCCGAGGAGATGGCGAAGCCGGCGAGATCGAGCGCCATCAGGAGGGTTTCGGCGGAAAGCCCCGGCAAAGCGAAGCAACTGGTGTTCGGCAGGCGATCCGCCTTGGCGCCGAAGATCACGGCGCCCTCGAGCCCCTCCTCAAGATGGTCACGCAAGGCCTTGATTTCGAGTCTTTTTTCTCGGACCACGGCGGCAAAGCCGGCAATCGCGGCGAGGTTTTCGGTTCCGGCGCGCCGTCTCAGCTCCTGGCCGCCGCCATGGATGAGAGGTGCGAGCGCCAGGCCGTCGCGAACGATAAGAGCGCCCCCTCCCGCCGGTCCGCCGAGCTTGTGGGAGGAAACGCTCAGGAGGTCGACGCCCAAAAGCCCGAAATTGACCGCGACCTTGCCCAAGGCCTGGACGGCATCGGTGTGGACCAGCGCGCCATGCGCATGGGCGAGGTCCACGACCTCGCGAACTGGCTCCATGACGCCCGTCTCGTTATTGGCGAGCATGACGCTGATGAGCGCCTTGGGGCCGGCCTCGAGCAGGCGCTCCAGCGCCGCGAGATCGACCACGCCCTCGCCATCGACGGGCAGGATGTCGACCGGCTTGCCCGTGCCACGCGCCGCCTCCAGCACCGAGGGATGCTCGATGGCGGAGACGATGAGCCGCTCGGCCGGGGCGCCCTTGAGCGCCAGGTTGTTGGCCTCGCTGCCGCCCGAGGTGAAGACGACCATGGGAGCGATCACGCCCAGCGCATGGGCTAGGGTATCGCGGGCCTCGTCGAGAAGCGCATGCGCCTGGCGTCCCTCGGCATGGATGGAGGACGCATTGCCGGAAAGCGCCAGGGCGGCGAGCATCGCCTGGCGGGCGCTCTCCCTGAGCGGGCTCGTGGCATTATGGTCAAGATAGACGCGCATCGACCTCGCTCTGGGCTTTGCGCACGTGGCGTGCCTTGGCCTGCCGGATGGAGGCCGCGAGCGCCAGGTTGCGCTTGTTGACCACATCATCGAGCGTGACGTTGGCGAGGAAGGTGTTCACCTGCCGGCCGATCGAGGACCACAGGTCATGGGTGCAGCAGCGCTCCCCCTTGACGCAGCCATCGACGGCATCGCCCTCGCAGCGGGTCATCTTCATCGGCTCGTCGACCGCGGCGATGACGTCATAGATGACGATGTCGTCGGCACCGCGCGCCAGACGGTAGCCGCCGCCCGGCCCCCTGGCGCTCTGCACCAGGCCCGCCTTGCGCAGCTTCACGAAGAGCTGCTCCAGATATTCCTGGCTGATGTCCTGGCGCCCGGAAATCTCGGCCAGCGACACGGTGCGGCCCTCGCCATTCTGGCCGATATCGACCATGGCCATCACCGCATATCTGCCTTTTGTCGAGAGTTTCATGGTTGCTTTCCGTTGCAGCCGCCTTGAGAAAACTTGCCATTTTCCCCCGGAGCCGTGCTAAGAGCCGGGCTTCGCCGGCGTCCCGTGGGATTCTATATTTCTTTGAACAATTCTAAACAAGGGAAATAGAATATCCGACTACCGGAGTCAACTATTTCGCCGGTTTCCACACGATTTCAATGATCGCCAGATGCAGAACAGGATCGACATTCGCTCATGCCTGAAGTGATTTTTAATGGGCCGGCGGGCCGGATCGAAGCGCGCTACCACCACTCCAAGGCGCAAGGGTCCCCCATAGCGATCCTCCTCCACCCCCATCCGAGCTTCGGCGGCACGATGAACAATCCCATCGTGCATTCCCTCTATTACATGTATGCCCAGCGTGGTTTTTCGGTCCTGAGGTTCAATTTCCGCGGTGTCGGACGGAGCCAGGGTCTGTTCGAGAACGGCGCCGGGGAACTTTCGGATGCGGCCTCCGCGCTCGACTGGCTGCAGGCGCATAACCGCGAGGCCAAGATCTGCTGGATCGCCGGCATCTCCTTCGGCGCTTGGATATCGATGCAGCTCCTGATGCGCCGGCCGGAGATCTCAGGGTTCATCTCGGTCGCCCCCCTGGCCAAGCACTATGATTTCTCCTTCCTCGCCCCCTGCCCGGCTTCCGGGCTCTTCGTCAATGGCGACAAGGACACGGTGACGCCGCCCGAAGCGGTCAACACGCTCGTCACCAAGCTCAAGACGCAGAAAGGCATCGTCATCGAGCATAAGGTGCTCACCGGCGCCAACCACTTCTTCCAGGACAAGATCGACGACCTGACCAAGATCTGCGCCACCTATCTCGACAAGCGGCTGGCGCGCGAGGCGTGATCCTTCGCCAGCTCTAAAGCCTTCCGACGAAGGCACCCCCAGCTTCGATACCAATTTGGCCGTCGTGTCCACTCAAGACGCGGGCGGACGGTACGAGCGGCGCCGAAGGCGTTCGACGCCGCCCGCCGTGCAGGATGCTAGTCCTTCTCGCTCAACAGCGCCTTGTAGACGAAGCCGCCGAGCGCACCGCCGATCAGCGGAGCGACCCAGAAAAGCCACAGCTGCTGCAAGGCCGCGCCGCCGACGAAGAGCGCAGGCCCCACCGAGCGCGCCGGATTGACCGATGTGTTGGTCACCGGGATCGAGATCAGGTGGATGAGCGTCAGCCCAAGTCCGATCGCGATCGGCGCAAAACCCGCCGGCACCGACTTGCCGGTGGCGCCGAGAATGATGATGAGGAAGAATCCGGTCATCACGATCTCGGTGATAAGCGCAGCCGTGAGCGAATAGCCGCCGGGTGAATGCGCGTCATAGCCGTTCGTCGCAAATGCCCCAGGGGCTGCGGGGTCGATCGCGAAACCCGCCTTGCCCGAAGCGATGAGATAGAGCACGCCGGCCGCGACAATGGCACCGATCACCTGGGCAATGATATAAGGAATGACCGAGGCCCAGGGAAAACGGCCTGCGGTCGCGAGGCCGACCGAAACGGCCGGATTGAAGTGTCCTCCGGAAATACCGCCCACCGCATAAGCCATGGTCAGCACCGTGAGCCCGAACGCGAATGCAACGCCCAGCAGGCCGATACCTACGTTAGGGAAAGCTGCGGCCAGAACCGCGCTTCCGCACCCACCGAGGACCAGCCAGAACGTACCAAAGAACTCCGCCGCAAGCTTCTTCTGCATGTGAATCCCCTCCGACTCAGTTAGCGAGTCCGAGACTTTTGTAGTATCTCCCTGCGAAAGTTCAACGTGGATCATGCTGCTCGCGCAATGCATCGGCCGACTGACGTACGACTTCGGAAATCTGCTTGAGCTCTTTGCCGAGCGGGCTCATCTTGCGCCAGATCATGCCGATTGTCCGCGAGGGCTGCGGGTTCTTGAAGCGAGCCACGGACACCGACGCCGAGCGTGTCTCCACCGCAACGGCCATTTCCGGGATCAAGGTGACCCCTATGCCGGCGCCGACCATCTGGACCAGCGTCGAGAGGGAACTACCGTCCAGCAACTCGCGCGGCCGCGCCGAATGCATGTTGCAGAACGACAGGGCCTGATCGCGAAAGCAATGCCCCTCCTCCAGCAGAAGCAGCCTCATCTCACGCAGCTTCTCGGCATTGGGCACTGGCTTGCCTTCATCCTCGCCGGGGCGCACCAGCACAAAATTTTCGGTGAACAGTGCCACTTCGTTCAGCGAGGATTCGGATATCGGCAACGCGACGATCGCCGTGTCGAGCCGGCCTTCCGCCACCTCGGTGATGAGCTTCCCCGTCAGCGTCTCGCGCACGTGAATGTCGAGGCCTTCATAAAGGCGTGACAGATTTCCGATGATGGTGGGCAGCAGATAGGGCGCGATCGTCGGGATCACTCCGATGCGCAGCCGTCCCGTCAGCCGGTCCTGCGAGGCGCGCGCCAGATCTCCCAGCTCATCGATCGAGCGCAGTATCTCGCGCACGCGGAGCGCGAATTCCTCGCCGAAGCTGGTCAGCCGCACCTGTCTGGCGCCTCTCTCGAAGAGGTCGATGCCGAGCTCGCCCTCCAGTTCCCTGATCTGCACCGACATCGCCGGCTGGGAAATCGCGCAGGCATCGGCCGCGCGTCCGAAGTGGCTGTGCCGGACAAGCGCCTCGAAATAACGAAGTTGTTTGATCGTCAGGTTGTTCATAATTTCAATTTATTGGTACAATCAAAAAATCCAACTTAAATTTATTGAGCAACTCTGCTAGGCGAAACAGCACGACGGGATTTTTCCCGCAGCTCAATCACCCTCAGCCAGGACATCAACTTAGCCAGGATCGGAGCGAATATGGACACCAAGACCAATGAAAGCGCGGGCAAATGCCCGGTCGCCCATGCGCCGGTAATCAAGAAGAATCGCGACTGGTGGCCGAACCAGCTGAATCTTCAGGTTCTACACCAGCATTCGGGCCTCTCCGACCCGATGGGCGAGGCCTTCGACTATGCCAAGGAATTCAAGAGCCTTGACCTCGATGCCGTGATCAAGGACCTCAAGGCCCTGATGACCAGCTCGCAGGAGTGGTGGCCGGCCGATTTCGGCCACTACGGGCCGTTTTTCATCCGCATGGCGTGGCACAGCGCCGGCACCTATCGCATCGGCGACGGGCGCGGCGGCGCAGGCAGCGGCCAGCAGCGTTTCGCGCCGCTCAACAGCTGGCCGGACAACGTCAATCTCGACAAGGCGCGCCGCCTGCTGTGGCCGATCAAGCAGAAATACGGCCGTAAAATTTCCTGGGCCGATCTCTTGATCCTCACCGGCAACGTCGCCTTGGAATCGATGGGTTTCAAGACCTTCGGCTTTGCCGGCGGACGCGCCGATGTCTGGGAACCCGAAGAGGACGTCTATTGGGGTCCCGAAGGCACGTGGCTGGCGGACGAGCGCTATAGCGGTGAGCGTGATCTCGAGGGCAATCTCGGCGCGGTGCAGATGGGCTTGATCTACGTCAATCCGGAAGGCCCAAACGGCAATCCCGACCCGATCGCCGCGGCGCGCGACATCCGCGAGACCTTCCGACGCATGGCGATGAACGATGAAGAGACAGTGGCGCTGATCGCCGGTGGTCACACGTTCGGCAAAACCCATGGCGCCGGCGACACGGCCTCGGTGGGCCCCGATCCGGAAGCTGCCGGCATCGAAGAGCAAGGCCTCGGCTGGAAGAACAAGTTCGGCACCGGCAAGGGCGGCGACACGATCGGCAGCGGCATCGAGGTCACGTGGACCACGACGCCGACCAAGTGGACGAACAACTTCTTCTGGAATCTGTTCGGCTATGAATGGGAGCTCACCAAGAGCCCAGCCGGCGCACATCAGTGGAAACCGAAGCATGGCATGGGCGCCGGTACCGTGCCCGATGCGCATGATGCCGCGAAGCGTCACGTGCCGCAGATGCTCACCACCGACCTCTCCTTGCGGTTCGATCCGGCCTACGAAAAGATCTCGCGGCGCTTCCTCGAGAATCCGGACCAGTTCGCGGACGCCTTCGCCAGGGCCTGGTACAAGCTCACGCATCGCGACATGGGTCCGGCCGTGCGGTATCTCGGCCCCCTCGTCCCGAAGGAAGTGCTGATCTGGCAGGATCCGATCCCGGCGCTCGATCATGACGTGATCGGCGAAGCCGATATCGCGGCTCTCAAGGCCAAGATTCTCGGCTCGGGCCTGACGGTCTCCCAGCTCGTTTCGACGGCCTGGGCGTCGGCCTCGACGTTCCGTGGCGGCGACAAGCGCGGTGGCGCCAATGGCGCGCGCATCCGGCTCGCACCGCAGAAGGATTGGGACGTCAACCAGCCGGCCCAGCTGGCGGAGGTCCTGCGGAAGCTCGAAGCGATTCAGAAGGAGTTCAATGCCGGCGGCAAGAAGGTGTCGCTCGCCGACCTGATCGTCCTCGGCGGCTCGGCGGCCGTCGAAAAGGCCGCGAAGGCCGCCGGTGTCGATGTGAAGGTGCCCTTCGCGCCGGGCCGCATGGACGCGACGCAGGATCAGACCGACGTCGAGTCCTTCGCACCGCTCGAGCCGACCGTCGACGGCTTCCGCAACTATCAGCGCGGCAAGCAGCGGCTCAAAGCCGAAGAGTCACTGGTGGACCGGGCGCAGCTGCTGACCCTCACCGCGCCTGAACTGACGGTTCTCGTCGGGGGCCTGCGCGTCCTCGGCGCCAATGCCAGCCAGTCCAAGCATGGAGTCTTCACCCAGAAGCCCGAGACGCTGAGCAACGACTTCTTCCTCAATCTGCTCGATATGGGCACGGAATGGAAGGCGGCGTCGGACGCCAGGGACGTGTTCGAAGGACGCGACCGGGCATCGGGCAAAGTCAAGTGGACCGCCACACGCGCGGATCTCATCTTCGGCTCGCACTCGCAGCTCAGGGCTCTCGCCGAAGTCTATGCCTGCGCGGACTCGAAGGAGAAGTTCGTGAAGGACTTCGTGGCGGCATGGTCGAAGGTGATGAACCTGGACCGCTTCGATCTCGCCTGATCGCGGCGCAAGCAACGATATGCGGAAGCTGCGGCATGCAAATGCCGCAGCTTTTTCATTGTGCGCCCTGCCTGATCCACTCGGCCGTGACATGCTTGAGTTTGTCGGGGTTGCGCATCACATAGATTGCCGTGATCTTGCCGCCCCCGATCTCGAAGGACATGGTCTGCGGAAGACCATCGGCCTCGATGGTGGCGAAGCCCGGCATGTTGTTGACGCGGGTGAAGCGTACCGGGGGCAGGCCATGCAGCGGAAAGAGCTTCTGGCCGTAGCCGGCAATAAATTGCGTCACACGCGCGATGCCCTCGAGGACATTGGTGGCCGCGGTACGCTTGCCCCCGCCATCGGCGTGGAAAACGACGTTGTCGGCGAGAAGCTTCGACAAGCCGGCGAGATCGCCGGTGCGCGAGGCCGTGAAGAACGCCCGGGTGACGGCGGTCTCCTCCGCCTCGTTCACCTTGTAGCGCGGACGGCCGCTCCGCAGGTTCTTGCGCGCCCGGGCCGCCAGCTGGCGGGCACTTTCCTCGCTGCGCCCGATCGTCTCGGCGACGGCCGGGAATCCCATCTCGAAGATGTCATGCAGCAGGAAAGCGGCGCGCTCGAGCGGCGAGAGCCGTTCCAGGGCCAGCATCATGGCCACCGACAGATCGCCCGCCAGTTCCTCTTCTGGCGAGCTTTCATCGACAAGCCCCTCGATCAAGGGCTCGGGCAGCCATTGGCCGACATAGGTCTCGCGCCGCATCCGCGCCGACTTCAGGATGTCGAGGCAGAGCCGCGTGGTGATCCGCGCCAGGAAGGCCTTCGGGTCGATGACGGTGCCGTGGTCGACCTTGTGCCAGCGCAAATAGACGTCCTGCACGACATCCTCGGCTTCGGCATAGGAGCCGAGCATGCGATAGGCGATGCCGGTCAGATACTTGCGATAAGTTTCGAAATCCGTGACGGCCATGGCTGCCTCCCCTGCCATCATATGCCCGGCGGCCTGGTTCCGGGAGGTGTCCGGAAGGACACCGAGATCCGGTTCCAGATATTTATGGTGCCGATGGCGAAAGTGAGCTTGGCGACCTCCTCCTCGCTGAACTCCTTGCGCACCGCCTCCCATTCGCGATCGGGCACGTGGGTGTCAGCCAGGAGGGTCACCGTCTCGGTCCAGGCGAGCGCCGCCCGTTCCTTCGGTGTGAAGAAACGGTCCGCCTCGCGCCAGGCGCTCAGCAGGAACAATCTGTCCTCGCTTTCGCCCTGTGCCTTCAGCTCCTTCATGTGCATGTCGATGCAAAAGGCGCAGCCGTTGATCTGCGAAGCTCTCGCCTTGACGAGCAGATAGAGCTTCTGGTCGAGGCCGCTGGCGCGGACTTTCGTCTCGAGTGCCAGGACGGCCTGGAAGAGGTCCTTGTCGATCGCATTTTGTGCCAGTCTCATTTGGTTCATCCTTCTCGGCTTCCACCATGAGACGAGACAGCGGCGGATGATGTGACATGCGGGCTCCAGATTCTTCAGGCAGCGGGGCCCGGGGATGATTGACCTGGACGGCAACGACACATCTGGCTAACCTGATCGCGCGTGCCTGATCTGAGACGCCCTTGTGCCGGACGAGTGAAACCGCGGTTAAGGGGCCTGGCCTGATGAGCGACATCGGTGACTTTGACTGGCGCAGGCGTCCCATGATGTCGCCTCTCGGCGGATTCCTGATCCAAAGCCGCGCCGGAGCCAACGGAAATTTTGAGGCCGTGATCCCCTGGCCCGATGGCGGCCTGGCCCACTATGCCCGTGCCAATGACAACGACGAATTCAGATGGCTCGGGCCGAACGTCTTTGGAACCGGCAAATATGTCGGTGCGACGGTGATCGAATCCGATTTCCGTCTCGATCCCGAGCGCCGTTTGGGCAACCTCGAAGTATTGGCCACGCGTGATGATGGCATCGTCCATGCTTATTGGCGGGACAATGTCGACTTCGTCTGGAAAGGGCCCGCGCTCGTCGCGACTCCAGCGGGCGAAACGCTTTCCGGCGTTCGCGGCGCGCCCAGCATGGCATATTCGGGAGCCTATTTCCGAGCCGGCGGAACCGGGCACCACGACAGTTCCTTCTATGTCGCCGTGCCGGACATGTTCGCAGGCTTCGAATACTGGGAGCGTTTTAACGGATCAAACTTCGACGGCAGCGACAACATCCGATGGAGCAAATTGTTCGGCGCCGGACAGCAGCGGCTGGTCGGTGTCGGAATGACCTCCCTCGCCATGGGAAGCACGCATTTCACCGATACGGCCGATACCGGCTACGCCGATGTCGGCCCGGGCGAAGAGAGGATCGTCGCCGGGGTTACGGTCGCCGGCCTGCTGGAGTTGCACGTCAGGTGGATAACCGATGCCTCCGGGCATAGTGTCGGATGGATAGACAGAACCACCTTCGGCCAGGATGTTTTTCCCGAGCTTGCCGGAGAGTTCAGAGGGCGGCCATGTCTCATTCAGGGTGATTTCGGCTGGGAGCCGGAAGGCGATTTGCCGTTCGACATCGGTCACTTCGGCAACCTGGAGCTTGTCGTCGCCAGCAACAACGGCGGATTGCTGCACTTCTTCCGCGATTGCGGCAACCGCCAGGACGGCTTCATCCCGATCGGCGAAGCCCCCCGGTGGCATCAGCCGCTGCGCATCTCCGGTCCTCTCTATGATGAGGTCTCGCTCATTCAAAGCAACTTCGGCGGCGAACACGGCAACCTGGAGATGATCGCCCGTCGCCGTCACCAGCATGGATTTGACTTCTATTTCCGCGGTGAAGACCTGACGTGGCGCGGGCCCCAGCGCATCGGGACATTGATCAGAGACCCGAAATGGGGTCACCGGGTAGTCAATGCCGGCGAAACCGAGATCAGTATCTCACTGACGAACAATGTCAGTCTCGCGAGCTGGTTCGACCCCGTCACCAAAGTGGAGCATATCGCATGGGGTGGAGAGGACGGCGGTAGGGTCAATGAGTTGCGGCGCCGACTTGGCGGTCTCCAGTGGAGACATTCCATTCCCAATCTCACACAGACGCCCGGCTCCTTCGCCAGCGTGGCCAATCTCGCGGAACGTCTGACCAAAGTGACCGGCTGGCACAGCAAAAAGGACAATGTCGACTACATCGCCTACCATAGCCTGGATAACAGCGGTGGTGCGCTCCATATATGCTCACGGACCGCGGACAGCGAGATTTGGGAGCACAGCATTCCAGGCGTCGAACTGCCCGGAATCTTTTTCCGCACGGGTCCGATCAGCTGGTACGACTTCGACGACGTCAACCATGTGGCCTATGCCGGCAAGGACAACCAGATCCATGAATGGTTCCGCAAAGCGGGCACATCGGGCGGCTGGCAGCACAGCATTCCCAATTTCCTGCAGCCGGAAATACTGCAAGGCACCACTCCGACCGCCTGCACCACGCATGGCGGCCAGATCGCGCATCTCATCTATGTGGGGGCGGACGGCCACTTACGCGAATGCATACATCGCATTATTCCCGCCGATCCCCGTTGGGAAACCAGGGTCATCCTGCCGCATGTCACGGCGGTAGCTCCTGTTCCGACCACGAGCTGGTGCTCCACTCCCGCCAACATCCAGCATTTCGCCTTCAGCCTCGAAGGGCTCGTGCACCAGCGCTTCTTCTTCCACGGCGGCTTTGGCGGCTGGCGGCATGAGATATGCAACTCACCGGAAATGCCGGCCGGCAAAGGCGGTCTTACCAGCTGGTACACCTCGCCCGAGAACGTGCAGCATATCGCCTATGTCGGCACCGATTCACAGGTCCATGAATGCTACTTCCATGTGGAGGTCGGCGGCGATGGGACGTGGCGCCATACCGTACCGAGTTTCGGTCAGCAGCCCGCTGCTCCCGGCCAAACGCCGACCAGCTGGGTCACCTCGGACAATGTGGAACACATCGCCTATATCGGCACTGACGGAAAGATCCACGAATGCTTCCACGAGACCCAGTGAGAGAGCGCCCCCACGGCGCGGTCGGGACGCTGCCTATGGTCAGCTCAGGCCTCCGCCGTGACACCGCCCGTCATCGGCTCGGGGGCGCCCGTCGTGCCCGGGAATGTGATCGGCAGGCCCTTGAGGCTGCGCACCGCGAGATAGGCCCAGGCCTCGGCCTCCATGGAATCGCCATTGAAGCCTGCGGCCTCGGCCGGAATGACGGCCTCGGCGCCGAGGCCGAGGCTTATGCGCAAGGCCGCCATCAGGGCCGGGTTCTTGCGGCCGCCGCCGCAGATAACCCAGCATTTGGGATCGGCGGGGAACCATGCGCGTGACAAGGCGACGGACCGGGCGGTGAAGGCGGTCAAGGTCGCCGCACCGTCGGCCGGACTGAGGCCGGTGAGGTCGAGACCGGCGAAACTGTTGCGATCGAGCGATTTGGGTGGCCGTTCCTCGAAAAAGGAGTCGCCCAGGAACTGGGCGAGAGCGGCCTCGTTCACGCGTCCCGAAAGAGCCAGCCGGCCATCCCTGTCGACGGGGCTTCCTGTCGCCTTGAGGGCCCAGTCGTCGATGAGCGCATTGCCGGGGCCCGTGTCGAAAGCGATGAGCTCGCCGTCGGCGCCGATCCAGGTGACGTTGCTGACCCCGCCGATATTGAGAAAGGCGAGCGGCAGCACTTCCAGGCTCTGCGTCAGCGCCCGATGGTAGACGGGCACCAGGGGTGCCCCTTGCCCGCCGGCGGCAATGTCATCGGCGCGCAAATCATGGACCACCTTGACCTTGAGCCGCCGCGCCAGCAGCGGCCCATCGCCGAGCTGCACCGTCAGGCGGCGCTCCGGCCGGTGGATGACGGTCTGGCCGTGGAAGCCGATTACGTCGATATCCGAATCGGTTAGGCCGAAGTCCTGGCAAAAGGATTCAACCGCGAGGGCATGCCACTCGGTGAGCGACCATTCGACCTCGGCGAGGCTGCCGGGACGCTCGCGCCGGTCCTTGACCGCCAGCGCGTCCTTCAGCGCCCCCTGGAGGATGGCGCGCTGCTCCGGGACGTAAGGATAGGTCCGCGAAGCGCCGCGCTTCACCGCCCCTTCGCCATCCGTCTTGATGAGCGCGATATCGATGCCGTCGAGCGATGTCCCCGACATGAGCCCCAAGGCGGTGTAGAGTTTTGACACGCGCTTTTCCCGTGGTAAGAGCCCCTCTCGACAAGTGCAGGCCCGTTCATGAGCAAGTTTTCGTCCGAGTTCCTTAACACGCTTTCCGCGCGCGGCTACATCCACCAGTGCTCCGATTTCGAGGGGCTGGACCAGCTCGCCGCCAGGAACGAGGTCAACACCTATATCGGCTTCGACTGCACGGCGCCCTCCCTGCATGTGGGTTCGCTCGTCCAGATCATGCTGCTCTACTGGGCCCAGCAGACCGGCCAGAAGGCGATAGCGCTCATGGGCGGCGGCACCACCCGGGTCGGCGACCCGACGGGCCGCGACGAGAGCCGCAAGCTGCTCTCGGTCGAGGAGATCGAGGCGAACAAGCGCGGCATCCAGAGCGTCTTCGCCAGGTTCCTGAAATTCGGGACCGGGCCCAAGGACGCCATCATGGTCGACAATGCCGAATGGCTGACCAGGCTCAATTACATCGACATGCTGCGCGACATCGGCCGGCACTTCTCGATCAACCGCATGCTGACCATGGATTCGGTGAAGCTCCGGCTCGAGCGCGAGCAGGAAATGTCGTTCATCGAATTCAACTACATGATCCTGCAGGCCTATGATTTCACCGAGCTGGCGCGCCGCTATGGCACCAATCTGCAGATGGGCGGCTCGGATCAGTGGGGCAACATCGTGACCGGCGTCGATCTCGGCCGGCGCATGGGCACGCATCAGCTCTATGCGCTGACCACGCCCCTCATCACGCTCGCATCCGGCGCCAAGATGGGCAAGACGGCGGCGGGTGCGGTATGGCTCAATGCCGACATGCGCTCGCCTTACGAATACTGGCAGTTCTGGCGCAACACCGAGGATGCCGACGTGGCGCGCTTCCTCAAGCTCTTCACCACCTTGCCGCTCGCCGAGATCGACCGGCTGGCGAGCCTCGGCGGGGCGGAGATCAACGACGCCAAGAAGACGCTGGCGACGGAAGCCACCACTTTGCTTCACGGCCGCGAGGCCGCCGGCGAGGCCGCCGAAACGGCGCGCCGCACCTTCGAGGAAGGCCAGGCCGCCGAAGGCCTGCCGACGATCGGCGTGCCGGCAGCCGATTTCCGTGACGGCGTCGGGCTGCTCAAGGCGCTGGTGATGGCGGGTCTCGCCTCCTCCAATGGCGATGCGCGCCGGCAGATCCAGGGCGGAGCGGTGCGCGTGAACGACGTCGCGGTCGGCGACGACAAGCTGCAGCTCACCCAGAGCGCGTTCAGTGCCGACGGCGTCATCAAGCTGTCGATAGGCCGCAAGAAGCACGTGCTGCTCAAGGCGGCGCCGTAAGGCCTCTGCCTCGCTCACGCCGGCGGGACGAAGGGCTGAACGATCTCGCGGAAGACCGGCAACGCTTCGAGGCGCGCGGCGTGGCTTTTCAGGGCTGGATAGTCGCCCATTGAAACAAGGTCCGGATGGACCTCGCTCACGAAGCGCAGCACGACGGCGACGGCGATGTCGGCATGGCCGATCCGCTCGCCGAACCAATAATCGCCGGCCCGCCCGGCACGATCGGCTTCGAGGACGGCGAGGACGCTCGCCATCTGAGTCCGGCAGCGCTCGGACCAGACCTCGGAAACCCGTTCATGCAGGCGCGTCTCATAAAACAGGCTGACCGCCTTGTCGGCGAGGCCGGTGGCGAGCGCGGCGATCCGTAGAGCCGCACGGCGCCCGGGCTCGGCTTGCGGAAACAGCGCGCGGCCGGCGGGCACGAGGCTGTCGAGATAATCCAGGATGACGTGGCTTTCGATCAGCGCCGAGCCGTCGTCGAGCACGAGCGTCGGCACGCGGGTCAGCGGGTTGTAGGGCCTGATCCGGTCGGCATCGGCAAAGATCGACCAGGGCCGGTGCTCGAAAGGCAGGTCATAGAGCGTCAGCGCGATGCCGACGCGGCGGACGAAGGGCGAATCATACTGGCCGATGAGAATCATCAGGGCGTCAGTTGTTCCGTTCCCTTCGCCTGGTCGGCTGGCCGTTGCCGCTGCCGCCATATTCGAAGAACTTGCGCAAGATTCCGGGTGCAATGGCGGAGACCGGATTCACCTGGAAGCGCGGTCGCGACATCGTCCCGCCGAGCGCGTAGGTCAGGCCGAATATGCCCTCGCCTTTGCCGCCGGTCAGGATGTCGCCCAGGATCGGCACCTCGCCGATGGCCGAATTCAGCGCATAGGCCGGGATGATCGTGCCGTCGATATCGATGGCGCCGTCCATCTTGCGGATGAGGCCCTGCGCCGTGGCGCCGAGCTCGGGCCCTTTGACCAGCGTGTCGCCAATGCGGATGAAGCGCGCGTCGCTGGTGAACGGAAGCGTCAGCCGTGAGAACACCACTCCGCCTTTACGGGGACCCGCCTTCTTCGGCTTGCCCTTCTGATCAAGCTCGGCGAGGGCCGCCTCGTCGCGCACTTCGAAATCGCGCAAGGTCAGGCGGCCATTGCGTACCGTCGCATCGGCGCCGGCACCGAGCCGTGCGGCGAAATCGATCTGGCCGCCGGCAACCTTGGAATAGAGGTTGGCGGCCCTGAGCGCCGAGCCGGCATCGCGGCCGGCGATGCGCAGGTCGCGCCCGCCGTCGTCGGCGGGATTGATGCGGATGGTGATCGGCTGGCCGCTGAAGAACGTGCCGTTCAAGGTGGCACGCTCGACATTGCCATTGCGCAGCACGAAACTTCCCGCCACCCTGTTAACGATCTCGCCGCGATGCGCGTAGACCTTGTCGACCAGCGCGTCGACGATCAGCACGCTTTTCGTCTTGGACTCGGCGGCGGGGTGGTTCGAGAACAGCGAGCGGATCAGCGGGCGCGCATCGAAGCTTGCTCCGTTGATCGAAACATTGGTTTCATCGGCGGTGCGTACCAGCCTGACCCCGAAACGGTTGTCCTCGTTCAGGACAATGGTCGGGAACTTCGCCTCCGACACATTGCCGCTCCGGTCCACGGTGATCTGACCCTTGAGCAGCAACCCGTCGCCCTTGAGGGTCAGGTTATCGATGCGCCCGCCTTTGCTCTCGCCCGGGATGTAGTCGAAGCTTGCCGTCGTTCTGGGCGAAGGCGCACGCCACCAGTCGATGGCGGCGAGGCGAAGCTGGGCCTTGGAGAGATCGGCCTCGACTTTGATCCGGCCGATGTCGTCGCGGAAATTCTCGAGGCTCACCTTGACCTTCACCGGCCCATCCAGGAAGTCGCTGACCTTGGCGCCGACGGCCTCGCGCTCCTTGGCGTCGAGTTCGGTCTCGATGACGGCATTCTGCGGGTCGCTCGCGCCACCGTCGCGCCACCAGCTGATCTTGGCGGCGATGCCATTGAGCTTGGCGCTTCCCTCCGCCCTGACCGCATCCTGGTTGATTCTGAGCTCGATCGCGCCGTCGCTCAAATCTATGCCGTCGAGCGCGCCCTCGAGGCCGGCGTCGCGCAGCTTGGCCACGGCGGACACCTTGACGTCGTCACGCGAAACGATCTTCTTCAGCGGCAGATGCAGATCCACCGCAACCGTCGCGTCACCGGTCAAGGCCCTGGCCTTGCCGCCGCTCTTGCTCACCAGGTTCAAAGGGTCGAGGTCGAGATATTCGATGAAGGCGGGGATATCGCCCTTGCCGTCCAGATGGATATCGGCGGGCGTCATCGGCGCGAGCAGCGAGGTCATCTTGAGCGTGCCCTTGCTCAGATCGACGGTCTTGCCGGACGGCAGCTTGACCTCGCCCTTGTCGAGGCGAAGCGCGAATGTGTCGCCCCCGAGCGTGCCCTCGCCCGCGGCTTCGCTGATCGGCGGCAGCCCGCCGAAATAGGTGGTGGTGACGTCTTCGAGGCCGAAGCGCGCAGAGACGGCGTCATTGGGGATGAGCTTGTTCTCGAGCCCCCGCGCCAAGGCGTCGACCGGCAGATTGATGGTGAACTCGCCGTCGGTGATGCGGCCGGCCAGAATGTTCGCATTCACCCATTTGCGCGTATTGGGCGCGATGATCGGCGGCCACAGGCGCTTGAGGACCGGCGCCGGTATGTCGCGCAGACGCGCGGAGAGCCTGATGCCCACCGACCGCTCGCCGCCGGTGAACGTGCCGCGCAGCCTGATGCCGGCATTGCCGGCCATGATCACCGCGTCATCGACGTCGAAACGCGCCTCGCGCACCGAGGCGATGCCGGAGAAGTCCACCCGGTCAATGGCGATCTCCTGGTCGAAATTGGCGCTCGGATCGAGGCTCAAATTGCGTGCGTTGATCTCGATCTTGAGCGCATCGAGCCGCTGGTCGGCTTGCCGGATCGGGCTGATGCGGCCCGAGATCTGCGCCGGCGTGCCGCCGATGAGCAACGTCGAATTGCTGATGACCATGCCGCCGCTTTGCGGATCGAAGTCGAGACGCAAGAGGCCCTCATCGACGGCAATAGGCTCGGCGATGAAGCCCGGCAGGCCGACCTCGCCGGCGGCGGCGGTGAACTCGGCCGAGCCGCTCAATATGTCGGCATTCTCGCTCACCTCCATCTCGACATGGCCGGAGAGCGGCAGCTTCACCTGGGCCAGCTTGGACAGCGCGAAAATTTCATCGGCGATGTTCGCCGGCACCAGATCGCTGATCCGCGCGGAGACCGCGAAGGACTTGCGCTCGCGCCGGTAGCTCGCCGAAACCTCGGCGCGCCAGGGCTCCCCGCCCGAGGCGATCGAGGCCTCGGAAAACAATGTGAAGCCGTAGGGCATGCGCTTGAATGCGAGACTGGCCTTGGGAATGTTGAAGCGCGTGGCGTTGACCTCGTCGACCAGCTGAATGACGGCTTCGCTCACCAATATGCTGTCGAGGCTGGCAATGGTGGCGGTCGCCCGTTCCGATCCCGGCATGTTGCCGCTCAGAAAATCGATGACGGTGGCCCCCTGCGTCTCGGGGGGAATCTGCTGCAGGCTGGTTTCCTGGTTGGATTTTCCGGCGTCGCTGACGGGCCCGTCGGCCGCCTGGTGCTCGTCGAATCCCAGCTTGAAGCCGCCATCGAGCGTGCGCCGGACGACGATGCGCGGACCGATCAGCTCGATCTGCTTGGGTACCACTGTGCCGCTCATCAGCTCGCTGCCGTCGACGCCGATCGCTGCCTTGGGCGCGCGCGCGATGACCTCGCCTTGCGGGTCGGTGAGCTCGACATTGCGCAGCCGGAAATGCGGCATGCCGGTATTGGCGTCGCGCTCCACCAGCACACCCTCGAGCCTGACTCTCAGGCCTCCGAGATTGGAGTTGATCCCCGACTGGATGCGGTCGCGCATGAAATCGAGCGAGACCGGACCGGTCATCAGCTTGGCGAAAAGCAGTCCGCCGCCGACGAAAACGATCGCCGCCAGGGACAGAAACACCAACGCCGCCGTTTTCCAAAATCGCCGCAAACTGCGCAGCCCCGACTGAAGATTTCGCCTATGCACCGTCACGCGAAGGCGGCTCGCGCCGCCAAACAAACCATCAGGGCCCACACCCTTATCCGGCTGGTCGAGCATCCCCTCCGGAACTCGTCCCGCCGCCGAAGCCCGACGGTTTCGGCGATCGGCCCCTCCATGGCCCTTCCCGGCCGGCTGATTCAATCCGCTCGGGACAAAAGGACTCGATCGACATATACCTGAACGCCCCCTATCGCCAAAGCCGGGTAAACTTTGGCGGGAGGCGCCCCAGCGAGATAAGCCCACCAATGACGGCCAAACAATGGCAGGTCGCTAGGACGAGCCCCCTCCTTCGGGCCTATCCTTCACCCCGGAGGTTTCGGAGATTCTCTCGATAAATCAAGCCTCCTCATGACAGCTGCGGCAGGCCGAGGCTGTGCCGGATGCGGTCCTGGAAATAGGCGACACCCGCCTCATGGCGTGGTGACAAAGGTCCCGGGGAATACGCGCCCGAAGCATAGTTCTTGTGGGTCTCGAGGCATATTTCGAAATCCTCGCGCACGATCGCGAGGTTGCGGGCGACCAGGTCGTCCCGCTCCTTCGCCTTGGCCGCCGAGGTGTCGGCGAAATAAAAGTGGTAGACGAGCTCGGTGCGGTCAGGCCCCAGAGGGTTGATCCGGGACGTGTTCATCCCGCCATCGAACAGCGACAAGGTCCAGTTCGGCCACATCCACAGCCATTTGCCGCGGTAGAACAGGCCGTCGCGCGGCGGCGCCGTCATGCGGATGAGGCCGTCATGGGCGGTGGTCTTGAACTGCTCGAAATCGATGGCGGCGAAGAACTGCGGATGGATACCCGGGATATGATAGCCCTCGACGAAATTGTCGGTGTAGATTTTCCAGTTCGCATCGAAGACCATGCGCTCGCGGCGCATGGGCGTGTAGGTCTCGATCGGCTCATCGGCAAGCTCGCCCAAGACATCGGCCAATTGCTGCTCGAGCGTCACCTTGGGCTCGATGGCGATGAACAGAAGTCCGCGCCATTCGGCGACCGGGATTTCGGTCAGCCGCCAGTCGGTCAGCTTGAAATCGGCATCCTCGCCGAACCACGGCACGTTCATGAGACGGCCGTCATCGGCCCACACCCATTGATGATAGGGACAGCGGATGGTCGGGCAGCGGCCATTGCCTTCCTCGAGAAGCCGGGAGCCGCGGTGACGGCAGAGGTTGCGGAAGCCGCGCAGCCTGCCGTCCTTCCCCCTGATCGCGAAGACCTTGTGGCCGGCGATCTCGACGGCGCAGTATTCACCGCGCTCCTTCACCTGCGATACCGGCCCCAGCAACTGCCAGGTCCCGGCGAAGAGTTCCGTGCGCTCGCGGTCGTAGATGGCGGGATCGACATAGAAGCGCGGATCGAGATTGAGCATGACACCTGCCTTTGAACGGGTCAGCACAGGCTAGCTCATCACTTCGCCGATTGAAAAGGCCTCACTCCGACCGGCCGGTCAGTCTATGTCGTCGACCTGCGACGGCCCGCCGCCATGCACGCGCTGCGCGAGGGAAGCGGCCATGAACTCGTCGAGGTCGCCGTCGAGCACGGCCGACGGATTGGTGCTGGTCGCGCCGGTGCGCAGATCCTTCACCAGCTGATAGGGCTGCAGCACATAGGACCTGATCTGGTGGCCCCAGCCGATGTCGGTCTTCTTGGCGTTGGCGGCGTCGATCTTCTCCTGCTGCTTCTGCAGCTCCATCTCGTAGAGCCGGGCCTTGAGCATCTTCCAGGCGGTCGCGCGGTTCTTGTGCTGCGAGCGCTCGCTCTGGCAGGCGACGACGATGCCGGTCGGTATATGGGTGATGCGCACAGCGCTGTCGGTCGTATTGACGTGCTGGCCGCCGGCACCGGAAGCGCGGTACGTGTCGATGCGGCAGTCGCTTTCATTGACCTTTATGTCGATCGAATCGTCGATGACCGGATAGACCCAGATCGAGGCGAAGGACGTGTGGCGGCGCGCATTCGAATCATAGGGTGATATGCGCACCAGGCGGTGGACGCCTGATTCCGTCTTGAGCCAGCCATAGGCATTGTGGCCCTTGACCTGGAGGGTGGCCGACTTGATGCCGGCCTCCTCGCCCGCATGCTCGTCGAGCACGTCCACCTTGTAATCGTGCTGTTCGGCCCAGCGCACATACATGCGCAGCAGCATATTGGCCCAGTCCTGGCTCTCGGTGCCGCCGGCGCCGGCATTCACCTGCAGGAAGGTGTCGTTCTGGTCGGCCTCACCCGAGAGCAGCGTCTCGATCTCATGCTTGCCGACTTCTTCCTTGAGGCCGATGAGCGCCTTCTCGGCGTCCTTGACCACGCCCAAGTCGCCCTCGGCTTCGCCGAGCTCGATCAGGTCGGTGTTGTCCGCGATCGTCTGCTCGAGGCGGCGCACCAGCTTGATCCGACTTTCGAGATCCTGGCGCTTGCGCATGACGTCCTGCGCCACCTGGGGATCGTTCCACAGGGCCGGATCCTCGGCCCTGGCATTCAGTTCGGCGAGCTTCTTCTGGGCGTTATCCCAGTCAAAGATGCCTCCTCAGCAGCCCTATGGACTGCTTCATCTCATCGACGAGATTGACGATTTCAGTGCGCATGACGTTGTTTCTGGCAAGTTGATCGGTTGAGCGGGCTCAATAAAGGCCGCCGGTGCCGGTCGTCAACCCACCTTCGATCACGGCCTCGCTCTCCGGCTGCTGCGGGGTGCCGCTGGGCATCGGCGCGCCCGAGGTCGCCACCTGGTCGCCGATCACCTTGGTCCTGGACGGCGGCTCCTCGCCCGGCTTGAAGGCCTCGAGGATCACGCCGTCGTCGCCGAAAAGATCGCGCTGGCCGCTCTTCACGTTGATCGGGATGAGCTCGATGCCCTTCGGCACCCGGAAGGGCGTCGCCGGCTTGTCGCGCAACGCCATGCGCATGAAGTCGGTGACGACGGGCGCCGCGAGCTCACCACCGGTGCGGCCCTTGCCCATCGGCTTGGGGTTGTCATAGCCGATATAGACGCCGACGGTGAGGTCGGGCGTGAAGCCGATGAACCAGGCGTCGCGCTCGTCATTGGACGTGCCGGTCTTGCCGGCGACCGGCTTGGCGACGAGCCTCAGCTTCTTGCCGGTGCCGCGCTCGACCACGCCTTCCATCATCGAGGTGATCTGATAGGCGGTATAGGGGTTCATCACTTCGGGGCGGATGTCGAACAGTTCCGGCTCCGCCTGCTCGTGCCATTCCTGATTGCTACACTGGTTGCACTCGCGCTTGTCGTGCCGGTAGATGGTCTTGCCGTAGCGGTCCTGCACCCGGTCGATGAGTGTCGGCTCGATCTTCTTGCCGCCATTGGCGATGATGCTGTAGGCGGTGGTCATCTTGAGGAGCGTGGTCTCGCCCGCTCCCAGCGCATAGGACAGCTGGTTGGGAACCCGGTCGTAGATGCCGACCCGCTGCGCCAGCTCGCCGATCTTGCTCATGCCGAGATCGTTGGCGAGGCGGACCGTCATCACGTTGCGCGACTGCTCGATGCCGCGGCGCAAGGTCGAAGGACCGTAGTATTTGCGCTGATAATTTCTCGGGCTCCAGATCTCGCCATTCGACATCTTGAACTCGATCGGCGCGTCGAGGATCACCGATGACGGCGTATAGCCGTTGTCGAGGGCGGCGGCATAGACGAATGGCTTGAAGGCGGACCCCGGCTGGCGCAGCGCCTGCACCGCGCGATTGAACTGGCTGCGGCCGTAGGAGAAGCCGCCCACCAGCGACAGGACGCGCCCGGTGTGCGGGTCCATGGCGACGAGCGCGCCTTCGACATCGGGGACCTGGGCCAGGTGAAACCGCCCCGCGGTGCTGTCGGGCGCCACATAGACGACATCGCCGACCGCCAGCACGTCGGCCGCCGTCTTGATCTCGGGACCGAGTTTGCTGCCGTCGACATATTTGCGCGCCCAGGCCATCAGGGCGACGGGAATGGTGCCGGTCTCGCGGTCGCGGGCGACCGCACCCGATGTCAGGGTCTTGGGCTGCAGGCCGATCTTGGCGCCCGTCTCGTTCACTTCGAGAACGACCGCCAGCCGCCACGGGTCGAGATCCGACGGGATTTCTATCTTAGCGATGGTCTCGCCCCAATCGCCGGAGAGCGGGATGGTCTTGACCGGACCGCGGAAGCCGCGCTTGCGGTCGAAGGTGATGAGGCCGCGGGCGAGCGCCTGGCGGGCATAGATCTGCAGCTTCGGCTCGAGCGTCGTGCGCACCGACAGGCCGCCGGTCATCAGCTTCTTCTCGCCGTAGATCTGGGCGAGCTCGCGGCGCGCCTCCTCGGCGAAGGATTCGGCGGCGAAGAGCCTGGCGCCGAAGGGACGCGGATTGACTTCGAGCGACTTGCCCTGCGCCGCATCGCGCTCGGCCCTGGTGATGTAGCCGTTGTCATACATCTCGTTCAGCACCCAGTTGCGCCGTTCGATGGCGCGCTTGGTCTGCTTGAACGGGTGATAGTTGTTGGGGCCCTTGGGCAGGGCCGCGAGATAGGCGATCTCCTCGAGCGAGAGCTCGTTCAGGGACTTGCCGAAATAATTGAGCGAGGCGGCAGCGACCCCATACGAGTTGAGCCCCAGGAATATCTCGTTGAGATAGAGCTCGAGGATCTGGTCCTTGTTGAAGGCCTGCTCGATGCGATGCGCCAGGATGGCTTCCTTCACCTTGCGCTCGACGGAGCGCTCATTGGTGAGAAGGAAGTTCTTGGTCACCTGCTGGGTGATGGTGGAGGCGCCGACGATCTGCCCTTTGCCCGTCACCTTGACTTCGATATAGCGCAGCCCCGCGGCCGCGAGGCCCGGCCAGTCGAGGCCCTGATGCTGGTAAAAGGTCTTGTCTTCCGCCGAGATGAAGGCCTGGATGAGCTTCTTCGGAATGTCGTTGATCGGCACGAAGAGGCGGCGTTGCTCGGCATATTCGGCGACCAGGGTGCCGTCTGCGGCATGCACCCGCGTCATCACCGGGGGCTCGTACTGGGCGAGCTGCTTATAGTCCGGCAGGCCCTGGGACATGTCCCAGATCACATAGCCGATACCGGCGGCGACGCCGAGGAACGCGATGAACCCTACCGTGAACAGCCAGCCTAGAAATCTTAGCATGTTTCCCCTGAGACAGCCTCGGATCCCGAAGAACAATCGTCGGATCAGCGCTTTAGCACGCTTCGCGCCGCCTGCCCAATTAACAGTTCTAGCGGCTTAGGGAGCAAATGTGGCGGGCTTCTGGCGCGCAGATGCGCGTGTTGGGACCGGGACAGTAGCCTATTGCTGGCGCGCGGCGATCTCGGTGGCGAAATAAGCGTCGATGGCCTTCACCATGGCTGCCGCGATGCCGGCCTGCCATTTCGGCGACACCAGGAGCGCCTCGTCGGCCTTGTTCGACAGATAGCCGAGCTCGAGCAGGACTGAGGGAACGTCGGGCGCCTTCAGCACGACAAACCCCGCCGAGCGCATCGGCTTGCCGGTCATATGGGTGACGATCTGCAGCTGCGTCGTTGCCTTCTTGGCGAAGAAGATCGAGTGATTCTTCGTCTCGCGCTGGGCGAGCTCGATCAGGATGTCGGTGACCTCTTCATTCTCGGTCGCGAGATCGATGCCGCCGATGATGTCGGCGCGGTTTTCCTTCTGCGCCAAGGCTTCGGCCTCGGCATCGGATGCCTTGTCCGACAGCGTGTAGAGCGTCGCGCCACGCACCGACTTGCCGCGCACCGTGTCGGCATGGACGGCGATGAAGAGATCGGCCTGATTCTGGCGGGCCACGCCGACCCTCTGCTTGAGCGAGAGGAAGGTGTCGTCGTCGCGGGTGAGCACGACCTCATAAGTCCTGTTCTCCTTCAGCCGGTCGCGCAGGGCGCGGCTGAAGGCCAGGACGACATCCTTCTCGCGCGTGCGGCGCACGCCGACGGCGCCAGGATCTATCCCGCCGTGGCCCGGATCAATCACGATGACGCGGCGGCCGTCGGCGCGCTTCGCCGGCATGGCGCGCTCGATTGCCGGCGAGGCCTGATCGCTGTCGGGCTTGGGCGGCGGCAATGGAGTTGCGGTGGCCGTCTCGAGGATGCCGTCCGACGTGCCGCCCTCCGCGGCTGCGGGCGACAGGCGTGTCGCCTGGTCGGCCGCATGCGCCATCATGAAGGTCTTCGCGTCGGTCTTGACCAGGTCGACGACGAGGCGCGCGGGCTGGCCGGCCTCCGGCTTCACCAGGAAGGACTTGCCGATGAGCACGGGCCCCGTCGCATCGATCACGATGCGCGAGCGGCCAGTGCCCAAAGGCCCGAAGCGATAGGCGCTCACCAAGCCCAGCGGTTCGCCGCCGGCATGGGCCGGAAGCGCGAAACTGACATCGGGCAGATCGATCATGACCCGATAGGGATTGGGCAGCACATAGACGCTGTAGCTCACGGGGCGGGATAAATCGGCGACGAAACGGGTCTTCGCATCATCGCCCGCCACCCGCGCGGCCAGCGCCGTCACGGGTTCCGCGCCGGCGCCGGCCGGCGCCGCGATCACCGCCGCCAGCGCCAGCATCACTGTAAAGAGAGCGCCTAACCCCCAATTTCTGCGAGGAAAAGCCTGCATCGCCGGTGGAACCCAAATCATCGCGGCAAAGCCTAGCGGGCCGGTGGTTAACCCAAAGTTTCCAAAGGCGCGGGAAAAATTCCCTTGGGTCATCCGCCTAAGCTTGCCAAACCGCCGATGTCTGCCTAAACAGGCTCTAACCCTCCGCAGGCCGAGCGGGACCCCTGGGTCCGTGAGCGAAGCCGCCGGAGCGTCGAATTCCGCTACGGACGGGCTTCCGGGATCTCAACGATAGCCCCTTCGGATGCGTTTCAGTACGGGCCCGCAATAGGGCGGTCCCACTGCCCTTTTGGGGTGGCACCCAGATGACGGGGCAGATGCGTTGAACCGTTCCGGCACGGCCGGGACATGTGGATAACAACAGGCATGAATCATCCCGCGCTGACAATTTTTCCGGAATGGCCGCCAAGGGCAGCCGCTTCGGACAGCGCGCAGTCGCGTCTTGCGCAAACCATGCCTCTTACGCGCGCGCCGGCGCCTTGGCCTTCACAACGTCTCCTGCCCGGAATCGAGACCGAAGCCGCCCTGCCGCCTGCCGCTGCAAAGGATAAGGAAATATGGGCAGCAAAATGCTCATCGACGCCACCCATGCGGAAGAAACCCGCGTCGTGGTGGTTCGCGGCAACCGCATCGAAGAATTCGATTTCGAAAGCGCCGCACGCAAACAGCTGAAAGGCAACATCTATCTCGCCAAGGTGACGCGCGTCGAGCCGTCGCTGCAGGCGGCTTTCGTCGATTACGGCGGCAACCGTCACGGGTTCCTCGCCTTCTCGGAAATCCATCCCGACTACTACCAGATCCCGGTCGCCGACCGGCAGGCCCTCTTGCGCGAGGAAGAGGAAGACGCCCGTCACCAGGCCGAGGACGACGCCCAGCACCGGAACGGAGCGTCGGAGAATCACGACTTCCACGAGGATGACGCTGATCATCACGGTTCCAAGAGCGCGCCGGAGAGTGATGGCGGCGAGGAAGCCGAGGCGAGCGCCGAAGCGACCAGCCCCGGGACCGGCGAGGCCGAGTCCGTTGCCGTCCCCACTGTCGAGCATGGCCTGCCCGCCGAGATCGGCGATGGCATTGAGACGGTCGAGGAGGACGCCGAGGCGCAAACGGTCGATTCGGTCGGCGCCGAGGACGCGCTCGAGGAAGTGCCGCAGCGCCGCCGCCGCCCGCAAAGGCGGGTCTACAAGATCCAGGAAGTCATCAAGCGCCGCCAGGTGATCCTGGTGCAGGTCGTCAAGGAAGAGCGCGGCAACAAGGGCGCCGCCCTCACCACCTATCTGTCGCTCGCCGGCCGCTATTGCGTGCTGATGCCCAATACCGCGCGAGGCGGGGGCATCTCGCGCAAGATCACCGATTCGACGGATCGCCGTCGTCTCAAGGAAGTGACGCGCGACATCGAAGTGCCAACCGGCATGGGGCTTATCGTGCGCACCGCCGGCGCCCAGCGAAACAAGAGCGAGATCAAGCGCGATTTCGACTACCTGATGCGGCTATGGGAGAATGTGCGCGACCTGACGCTCTCGTCCACCGCCCCTGCCCTCGTCTATGAGGAAGGCAGCCTGATCAAGCGCTCGATCCGCGACCTCTACAGCAAGGATGTCGACGAGGTTCAGGTCGAGGGCGACGAAGCCTATCGCGAGGCGAAGGACTTCATGAAGATGCTCATGCCGAGTCATGCGCGCAACGTGAAGCCTTACAAGGACACACGTCCGTTGTTTTCGCGCTTCCAGATCGAGACCCAGCTCGACTCCCTGTTCTCGCAGACCGTGACCCTCCAGTCGGGCGGCTACATGGTTATCAATCAGACCGAGGCGCTCGTCTCGATCGACATCAACTCGGGCAAGGCGACGCGCGAGCACAATATCGAGGACACGGCGCTCAAGACCAATCTCGAGGCTTCCGACGAGATCGCCCGGCAATTGCGCCTGCGCGACCTTGCCGGCCTCGTGGTCATCGACTTCATCGACATGGAGGAGAAGCGCAACAACCGCTCGGTCGAACGCCGCCTCAAGGAAGCGCTGAAGAACGACCGGGCCCGAATCCAGGTCGGCCGCATCAGCCACTTCGGCCTGCTCGAGATGTCGCGCCAGCGCCTGCGCCCCAGCCTGCTCGAAGGCTCGACGCGCGTGTGCCCGCATTGCGAGGGCCGCGGCATCGTGCGTTCGGTCTCCTCATGCGCGCTCTCGGTGATGCGCGCCATCGAGGAGCATCTGATCACCCGCAAGGCGGAGAACCTCACGGTCAAATGCCACCGCGACGTCGCCGCCTATGTGCTCAACGAGAAGCGCAATCACCTGCTCGATCTCGAGGCGTCCTACGGCATCTCGATCTTCATCGTGCCGAGCGACGACATCAAGGGCTCGCAGGTGCAGATCGAGCGCGCCGGCGAGCGCGCCGTCCCGCAGCGCAAGACCGCCGCGGCGCCGGTCAAGATCGATACCGCCTTCCAGGACAGGGACGAGGAACCGGAAGCCGAGCCGATCGAAGAAAGCGAAGACGAAGAGGACAGCGCGCCACAGCCTGAGCGAGCGGAGGCCGGCGAGCAGAATGGCAACGGCGACTCCTCGCGCCGGCGCCGGCGCCGGCGCGGACGTCGCGGCGGACGCCGCGGCCAGGACCGCGATCCGACTTTCAACGACAGCGAGCGCGAAGAGGTTCCGGGGCTCGGCGACCAGCCGAATCTCATGCCCCAGGCCGAGCTTTTCGCGGCGGGCGAGGACGATGCAGCGGGCGAAAGCCAAGACGCAGCCGGCGAAAGCCAAGAGGCCGGCGCGCAGGACACCCGCGGAGAGTCCGGCGAACAGGACGGCCGGCCGGAGCGCGAACGCGGCCGCGGCCGACGCGACCGGTGGGGGCGCGGACGGCGCAACCGCAACCGTCATGAGCACGGAAGCAATGGCGAGGCCGTGGAACCGGCGGCGGCCGAGACGCCGCAGCGCGGGGATCGCCGCGAGGACCGCGGTGAAGATGCTCCCGCACCCCAGCCCGTGGAGAAGCCGCAGCCCGAGTCCCAGCCCGTCGCGGCAGTCGCCGACGCCTACCAGCCGCCGAAATGGCAGCCGCCCGCGGCCACGGTCGTCGAGCGCCCGGCCCAGACGAAGACCGGGTGGTGGAGCAAGCGGGGATAGATCGCACTTTGCCGTGAAACGCGGACGGGAGCCTCAAACTCGCCTCATTTGATCCCGAGAGGATTTCGGATGACTTGGCGCCGCATCATCGGTCTGGCCTGTGCGACGAGCTTCGCCTTTGCGGCGCTCGTCGGTCCGGCGCTGGCGCAAGGCAAGCGGAAAGGACCGTCGCTCATCCGCGATGCCGAGATCGAAAGCCTGATGCGGCTGTACACCAAGCCGATCTTTCGGGCCGCGGGCCTCAATCCCGGATCGGTTCACGTCTATATCATCAACGATCCGCGCATAAATGCGTTCGTCGCCGGCGGCCAGCGCATCTTCATCCATACCGGTCTCCTCACCCAGGCGAAGACGCCCAACGAGGTGATCGGCGTTCTCGCTCATGAAACCGGCCACATCGCCGGCGGCCATCTCGCGCGCATGCAGATCGAGATCGACCGCAAGAGCACCGCGGCGATCATCGGCATGCTGCTGGGCGCCGCCGCCATGGCTGGCGGCGCGGTTGCGGGCGAAGGCGAGGCCGTCCAGGCCGGCGGCGGCATCATGATGGGAACGCAGGGGCTGACGCAACGCATGGTGCTCAGCTATGCGCGCGCCATGGAGGCCTCGGCCGACCAGGCGGCGATGAAATACCTCACCGCCACCGGCCAGTCGGGCAAGGGCATGCTCACCTTGTTCCAGAAGCTCGCCAACCAGTCGCTCGCCTCGCTGCGCAATGTCGATCCCTATGTAATGTCGCATCCGATGCCGCTGGATCGCATCCGCAATCTCGAGATCGCGGCCAAGGGCAGCAAATATTTCGATACGCTCGACAAGCCGGAGATCATGCTGCGTCACAAGCTGATGCAAGCGAAGCTCGTGGGCTTCCTGCAGCCGACGCAGACGGTGTTCCAGCGCTATCCCCAGTCCGACACCAGCATGCCCGCCCGCTATGCCCGCGCCATCGCCATGTTCCGCTCAGGCGATACCCGCAATGCGGTCAGGGTGATCGACACGCTGATCCGCGACTTGCCGAGCGACCCCTACTTCCACGAATTGAAGGGCCAGGCGCTGCTGGAAGGCGGCCAGCCGGCGCAAGCCGTGGCGCCCCTGCGCCAGACCGTGAAGATGCTTCCCAACAACGGGCTCATCCGCATCATGCTGGCGCAGGCCCTGCTCGGAACCGAAAGCAAGGCCAATGCGCAAGCCGCGCTGACCGAGCTCAGGCTGGCACGCAAGACCGAGGACGATACGCCCAGTCTCTATCAGCTCATGGCGATGGCTTATGGCCAGATGGGCGACATCCCGCGCGCCGATCTCGCCACCGCGGAAGCCGCCTATTTCAGGGGCGACAAGAAGCTGGCGCAGGAGAAGGCCAAGGTCGCCATGGCGACGCTCAAGCGCGGCTCGCCCGACTGGTTGCGCGCTAACGACATTTTGAACTTCGTTAACCGCGAGTAAGTGGACCCCACCCGCAAAAGGGTGCATTGTGGCCCGCCTCCCGCTTCTCACAAGGACTATTGATGCCGAAGCTCATCCGCGCCTGCCTGATCGCCCTCGCCGCCGTCCTTTTCATCCTGCCGGCGCAGGCGGCCGAGTTCAGCCCCGAGCAGAAGAAGGAGCTCGGCGACATCATCCGCCAGTATCTCCTGGAGAATCCGGAAGTGGTGCGCGACGCCATGCAGGAGCTCGAGCGCAAGCAGCAGATGGCGGAGGAAGCGGCCCGCTCCGAGTCGCTCAAGGCCATGTCGGCCGAGATTTTCCGCAGCGGCGATGACCTGGTCGGCGGCAACCCCCAGGGCAAGGTCACGCTGGTGGAGTTCTTCGACTACAATTGCGGCTACTGCAAGCGCGCCTTTCCGGATGTCATGAAGATGGTCGAGTCCGACAAGGACCTGAAGCTCGTGATGAAGGAATTCCCCATCCTGGGCCCGGGCTCGGTTTATGCCGCGCGCGCCGCCCTCGCCTCGCGCAAGCAGGGCAAATACTGGGAATATCACATGGCCTTGATGGCGCATGAGGGGCGGATCGACGAGGCGGTGGCCGACCAGGTCGCCGAGGCCTCGGGCCTCGATGTCAAAAAGCTCAAAGCCGACATGGAGGCCGAGGAGGTCGCCCAGGTCATCACCCGCAACATGCAGCTGGCCGATACGCTCAAGATCCAGGGCACCCCCGCTTTCATCATCGACGAAACCGTCATCCCGGGGGCGGTCGGCTTTGAGGCGCTTGCCGCGGCCGTCAAGCAGGTGCGCGACAATGGCGGGTGCAAGCTGTGCTGAGAATGGCCTGAGGATAGGCTGACCTCTCCTCCTTCCCGAAGCGCGGCTGACCGCCTATAAGCTTCCCATGAAACCTGTTTACGTCATAAACGGGCCCAATCTGAACATGCTGGGCCTGCGCGAGCCGGATGTTTACGGCAAGGAGACCCTGGTCGGCCTCGAGGAACGCTGCCGCCGGAAGGCCACGGCCCTGGGGCTCGACATCTCGTTCCGCCAGAGCAATGTCGAAGGCGAGCTCGTTTCCTGGATCCAGGAAGCGCGCGGAGGCGCCAGCGGGATCATCCTCAATGCCGCCGCCTATACCCACACCTCGATCGCGATCCACGACGCGCTGAAGGTGGCCCAGATCCCGATCATTGAAGTCCACCTCACCAATATCTATAAGCGCGAGCCTTTCCGCCATCACAGCTATGTCTCGCCGGTTGCCGACGGCGTGCTGTGCGGCTTCGGCGGGCAAGGCTACGAGTTGGCCGTCGATGCCATCCACAAGATCCTGACCGAGAAGAAGGGACAGTCCTGATCATGCCAGCGAAGAAGACAGCGCCGCCCCCCGGCCCGCAATCGAATACCAGCGAGCTTCGGCTGATCCGCGACCTCGCCGACCTTCTCAACGAGACCGGCCTCACCGAGATCGAGCTGGAGCAGAAGGGCGTCAGGGTCAGGGTCTCGCGCGGCGGTGCCGTTTATGCCGCTGCCGCGCCCATGGCGCCCGCTGGTGCCGCTCCGCCTGTCGCCGCCGCGACACAGCCCACGGCCGCGCCGGCCGTTCCCGTCGATGCGGTCAAGTCCCCGATGGTCGGCACGATCTATCGCGCGCCGCAGCCGGGATCGCCCAATTTCGTCGAGGTCGGAACCGAGGTGAAGGCCGGCCAGACGCTCCTCATCATCGAAGCCATGAAGACGATGAACCAGATTCCGGCGCCGCGCGCCGGCAAGGTCACCCAGATCTATGTGCAGAATGGCAGCCCCGTCGAGTACGGCGAGGCCCTCGTGCTGATCGAATAGCGATGTTCGACAAAATCCTCATCGCCAATCGCGGCGAGATCGCCCTTCGCGTGATGCGCGCCTGCCGCGAGCTCGGCATTCACACCGTCGCCGTGCATTCGACGGCCGACGAAGAGGCGATGCATGTGCGGCTTGCCGACGAGAGCGTGTGCATCGGACCGCCGCCGGCGCGCGACAGCTATCTCAACATACCCGCCATCGTGGCGGCCTGCGAGATCACCGGCGCCGAGGCCGTGCATCCGGGCTACGGCTTCCTCTCGGAGAACGCCCGTTTCGCCGAGATCCTCGAAGAGCACAAGATCAAGTTCATCGGCCCCTCCTCCCAGCATATCCGCATCATGGGCGACAAGATCGAGGCCAAGCGCACCGCCAAGGAGCTCGGCATCCCGGTGGTGCCGGGCTCGGAAGGCGGCATCAGCGACATCGGCGAAGCCCGGCTCGTCGCCAGGGACATCGGCTATCCGGTGCTGATCAAGGCGACGGCAGGCGGCGGCGGGCGCGGCATGAAGGTGGCGCGCTCGGAATCCGAGCTCGAGAACGCCATCCAGACCGCCCAGGCCGAGGCCAAGGCGGCCTTCGGCAATGGCGACGTCTATCTCGAGAAATACCTGGAGAAGCCGCGCCATATCGAAATCCAGGTGCTGGGCGACGGCCAGGGCCGGGCGGTGCATCTCGGCGAGCGCGATTGCTCGCTGCAGCGGCGCCACCAGAAGATCTGGGAGGAAGCCCATTCCCCCGCCCTCAATGCGGCGCAGCGCGAAGCCATTGGCGGGCGCGTGGCGCGGGCCATGCAGAAGCTCGGCTATGAAGGCGTCGGCACCGTCGAGTTCTTGTATGAGAACGGCGAGTTTTATTTCATCGAGATGAACACGCGGCTCCAGGTCGAGCATCCGGTGACCGAGATGCTGACCGGGCTCGACCTGGTGCAGGAGCAGATCCGGGTCGCGGCGGGCGCGCAGCTCAAATACGAGCAGGACGACATCGTCTTCTCCGGCCACGCCATCGAATGCCGCATCAATGCCGAGAATCCGACGACCTTCGCCCCCTCGCCCGGCCGGGTCGAGAATGTGCATGTGCCGGGGGGCCTCGGCGTGCGCATCGATTCGGCGCTCTATGCCGGGTATCGCATCCCGCCCTATTATGACAGCCTGATCGGCAAGCTCATCGTCTTCGGCAAGTCGCGCACCGAATGCCTGATGCGCCTGCGCCGTGTCCTCAACGAATATGTGATCGAGGGCGTCGAGACCACAATCCCGCTGTTCCAGCGCCTGGTGGCGGAACCCGACATCATCGACGGCCATTATGACATTCACTGGCTTGAGAAATATCTGATCAACAGTACCTGAATGTCCACGATCACGCCGCAGATCCTGCTCAAGGCCTATGCCGCCGGGATTTTCCCGATGGCGGAGAGCGCCGAGGACAACGCGCTTTATTGGGTGGAGCCGGAGGAGCGCGGCGTTTTCCCGCTCGACGGGCTGCATATTTCGCACTCCCTGCGCAAGCGCGTCCGCCAGCGCCGCTTCGACATCCGCATCGATAGCGCCTTCCAGGACGTCATCTCGGCCTGCGCCGAAACCAAGCCGGACCGCCGGACGACCTGGATCAACCAGCGCATCAGGTCGCTCTACGGTCAGCTCTTCAAGATGGGCTGCTGTCATTCGGTCGAATGCTGGCGCGGCCAGCAGCTGGTCGGCGGGCTCTATGGGGTGAGGATCGGAGCCGCCTTCTTCGGCGAGAGCATGTTCTCGCGCGAGACGGATGCGAGCAAGGTGGCGCTCGTCCATCTGGTGGCGCGGCTCAAGGCCGGCGGCTTCAGCCTGCTCGATGCGCAATTCACCACGCCGCATCTCGAGAGCCTCGGCGCCCGCGCGGTCAGCCGCGCCGACTATCACCTGCTGCTCGAGCGCGCCATCGACCAGGATGCCGAGTTCTTCAAATTCACCGGCGACCGCGATCCGGAAACCGTGCTGCGGCTGGCCGGCCAGGCCTGAGCTCACATGATGCCGCCGGTGACGGCGAAAGCACCGGCGCTGCGCCCGTCGGCAAGACGGATCACGGCGGTGACGATCGCTCCGTAAGGTTCCCGCCACACGCTGTGCAGTCGCCTGTGTTCCACCGCCGCCACGGCCCGGCGCGCCTTGTATGTCGGCCCCTGGCCGATGATCTCGGCCGGCTCTCCGTTCACATGGATCTGCACAATGACACCCGCGGTGTCGATGGGCTCGTCTGCGCTCACCTCCACGTGCGCCATCACCTCATCGAACATGGCATCCAGCGCGTGCATCTCAGCCTGAATGCTGACTCTCAGCTCCGTGCCCGCCGTCTGCCGGAATGAAGGGTGCGCCGTGAAAACATCCTCCGGTAGCTCCGGGGTGCGCGGCGGCCTCGCGCGCAGCTTGGCCGAGCGGTCGAACTCGGCCGCGAAGCGCAGGAGCCGGGCGTCGTCATAGGCTTTGCCGGCGAGCGTCATGCCGACCGGCATGCCGATATCGGCCATGATGCCCATAGGCACCGTCACCGTCGGAATACCGAGATGGCGCCAGACGAGATTGCCGTTGGCGACCCAGGTCCCGTTGCGCCAGGCGAGATCGGCCGAGACCTCGTTCACATCGGCATCGGCCGGCCCCACATCGGCGACCGCGGGCAGAACGACCGCATCGAGGCCCAGCTCGTCCAGCCAGGTCTCGAAATCGACGCGCCGCGCCTGCTCAAGCCCCCTGACGCCCGCGGCCATGTCAGGAATGTCGGCAAGCGGCGGAAATCCCTGCTTCGCCAGGTCGACATAACTGGCCAAGCCGGCATCATCGCCATAGCGGTCGGGCAGCGCGCCGGGTGGCTGCGGGAATATCTTGGCGCCGTCCACACGCGCGAGATCGGGAAGCGCCGGATCGCCATTGGCGCGCAGGAAATCGTCGAAGGCCCAGGCCGACAGGAGCCCGAGCTCATGCTCGGCAAAACCTGGTGGAACCAGCCCGCGCTCGACCATCGAGCGCGCGCCGGGCCGGTCACGTTCGTAATTCGACACGACCGGGAAATCGACCTCGATCACCTCGGCTCCCAGCGCCACGAGCCGGCGCGCGGCATTCTCCCAGAGCGCCAGCACCGATGGACGGGTCGCGATCGGCTTGTCGGCCTCCGTGTCGCGCCCAATATACATGCGCGGCACGCCGAGCCGTGCCCCTTTCAGCGCGCCGGCGACAGCGAGCGAGGTATAGCTCGCCGGCCGGACCGCCGAACTCTTGGGAATCTCGACCCAGGGCTGGACGCGCCAGAAATCGCCCCGCGCGGTCGCATCGTCGACGACGATGACATCGAGCAGCTCCAGCAGGTCGGCGACGCTGCGCGTATGCGGCACGACGACGTCCATCGTCGGCACGAGCGGCCAGTTGCCGCGCACCGAGATCACACCGCGCGAGGGCGTATAGGCGACGAGCGCGTTGTTGGACGCGGGCGCCCGCCCCGAGGACCATGTCTCCTCGCCCAGGCCGAAGGCGGCGAAGCTCGCCGCCGTCGCCGTCCCTGAGCCGTTGGAGGAGCCCGAGGCAAAGGCGGCTGTCAGATAATCGCCATTGTAAGGACTTTCGGCCCGGCCATAGACGCCGCGCTGCATGCCGCCATTGGCCATGGGCGGCATGTTGGTGAGGCCGATGAGGACGGCACCCGCCTGGCGCAGCCGCGCGATGGTGAAGGCGTCGTCGCCGGCGCGCAAATGCTCGAAAGCCGGAGAGCCCGCGGCGACGGTCAGGCCTTTCACCCGGTAGCTGTCCTTGGCCGTGTAAGGTATGCCGTCCAGAGGCCCGAGCGGTCTGCCTTCGCGGCGACGCCGGTCCGACGCGGCGGCCGCTTCGAACATCGCCGGATCGAGCACCGGAACGGCGTTCAGCGCGAGGCCGTGGCGGTCATAGTGCGCGATGCGGCGTAAATAGGCGCCGACCAGCTCGACGCTGGTGACGGCGCCGCTCGCGAGCGCCTGGCGCAATTCGGCGATCGAGGCTTCGACGAGATGGAATGGCCGGTTCACTCGGATGCGCTCGCGATCAATCCTCCGGCTCACCCTCCTCGCCTTCCGGCAAAGGCTGGGTGTCGGGCACCTGCTCGATGACCGGCGGCGGCGCATTGGGATCGCGGCAGCCGGTCAGCCACACGTCGTAGATCGGATGCTCCACCGCGCTCAAGCCCGGGCTCTCGGCGAACATCCAGCCGGAGAAGATCTTCTTGCGCGTGTCGTCGGATTCGATCTCCTGGACCTCGACGAAGGACGTCGTGCGCGGCTCCTCGGTGACGTCGCGCGTATAGCAGGCATCCGCCTTGATGAAGAGCCCGCCGAAGCGCTTCTCCTCACCGATCTTGGCTTCGAAGGTGGTGGTGAGGCCGGTGATCTTGTCGAGGCCCGAGAACACGGCGATGGGATTGGAGATGCGCTCGGCGGAAGCCGACGAGGCCGTCGCCAGAAGAACCAGAACCGGCAGGATGTGTTTCATGCCTTGCGCGCCTCGACCCGCAGGCGCACATAGTCCGCCGTCCAGTTGCCCTCGGCATCGCACAGCGCGAATCTGAGCAGGTCCTCGGCCTCCATCACGGCGGCCTCGGCCTCAGCGCCGAACTGCTGGAAGAACGGCATGTTGAAGAGCCTGAGCCAGGCCGCCATGCCGGTCTTGAGATATGTCGGCCGCGGGATGAGGGCGATGCGGAGCACCGTGAAGCCCTGCGCCTCGAGCAGCGCGCGATAGGCCGCGACCGAGGGAAAGAACCAGGGATGGGCGAGGCCCGCATCCTTGCCGTAGCGGACCGCCATGGCCTGCAAGGCGGTGGTGATCGCCGCGACATTGCCGTGCCCGCCGAATTCGGCGACGAAGCGGCCTCCCGGCTTGAGGGCGCGCGCAACGCCGGCGATCACACGCTCCGGCCGCGTCATCCAATGCAGCGCGGCGTTCGAGAAGACGGCATCGAACTCATTGGCGAAAGTCAAAGCCTCGCCATCCATCAGGCGCACGTCGAGGCCGCGCGCCCGGCAGGCGCGCACGAAGTCGGCGCTCGCATCGACGCCCACCATCAAGGCGCCTTTGCCGGCGAGTTCTTCCGTCAGCACACCGTCACCGCAGCCGAGATCGAGAATGCGCTCGCCGCTTATGGGCTGCAGCCAGTCGACCACGCCCTCCGCGAGATCGGAGACGAAACGCGCATGCTCGTCATAGGACGCCGCCGACCAGGTCTGGCGGCGCGGGACCTCACCTGTCATTGCGGCTGAGTTTCCGGCTGCGGCTGGGTTTCCGGTTGAGCCTCGGGTGCCGGCGTGGCCGGGGGCTCGGGCGCGGGCGCGCTTTGCGTGTTCTCCGCCGGCGTGTCGCCGCCGCCCTTGCCCTTGTTGCTGTCAAACATCGCGGTCGAGATCAGCGTCCAGATGTCGACCGCACCTTGCGTGTTGATGATCTGCCCGCCATCGGCGAGCAGGGTTTCCGATCCGCCGGGATCGAGGGCGATGAAGTTCGAGCCGAGGAGACCTTCGGACGTCACTTTCGCCGTCGTGTCGTCGGTGAGCTTCACCTTGGGGTCGATCGACATGGTGACGACCGCCTGGTAATTGTCCGGGTTGAGCGACTGGCTGAGAACAGTCCCCACCTTGATGCCGGCCAGGCGGACGTCGGTGCCGGTATTGACGCCGGCGACGTTGTCGAACTCGGCCTTGAGCGTATAGCCGCCAGTGGTGCTGCCCTTCCCCGACGTCGAATAGGCGAAGGCGAAGAAGCCGGCTGCGATCAGGATGACGAGCGCGCCGATGGCGGTTTCAACGGTGGTGTTTTTCATGCTGCGGTCCCTTGCGGCCTGCTATCCCGAATCCGAAGTCCGCACTCTACCGCAGGCGTCCCTCCGCGCGAACTTCGGATTCGAAAGGACACTGGCAACTTGATGATTCCACTGTGCTTTTTGAACGCGAAGTTCCAGAAACGTCGGGCTCGGCACACTGGCCATGTAGCGGTCTTTGGGGATTCGAGACAACCCGCAAATTGTGGCAGCAGCAGGCCGGAAAAGATGACTATTCGGGGCGCCAGGCCTCGTAATCGGGTTTGGCGACGATCTTCGGCCGCGCGCTGCCGATGATACTGCCGAGCGGACGATAGGCGCGCGCCGTGCCGGTCAGGTTGGGCTGATGCGACTTTTCCCATTCGTGCGGTTTGTAACCGTCCTTCGCCGGGGGCTGCGCGTCGCGGTGATGCATCCAGCCATGCCAGCCCGGCGGGATCATCGAGGCTTCGGCATAGCCGTTATAGACGACCCAGCGACGCTCGGCGATCGACCGCGGCAGCGCCGATGGGGCGCGGTAATAGCGGTTGCCGAACTCGTCCTCGCCCACGAACTCGCCCTTGCGCCAGGTATAGAAGCGCAAGCCCAGCGTCTGTCCGCTCCACCAGGTCAGGAGCTGCTTGAGGAAGTTGATCACATCGTCACCTTTCACGCGCATGGGCCAGAAGAAATGGGCTGGTTTCCCGCCTGCTCATGCGCCAAATTCACCCGCCTGAATGGCGGAATTGGCCGATTTTGTCCAGTCCGTCCTGCCGGGCGTCATTTCATGGCGTCGACCAGGGTCAGGCCGTCCTTGACGTCGAGTCCGCGCGCCTCGACCACCCTGATCGTGGGGATCGACCGGATCAGGGCGGCCAGGCCCTCACGTTCGACGGGCTCGGGCAAGGCCGGCGAGGGAACCGCATAGAGATTGAAGCCGCGGCGCAAGCGCTCGCGCATGAGGCTCATGAGATAGACGGGATAGGTCTGCTCCGCCTGACCGATCATCACATCGGTCTTCCAGGCGCGCAGGACCAGGCGCTCGTCGGGCCGGCCCGCCACCGGCTTCGTCCAGGTCAGGTCGGCCAGCCGGCCCTGGTGCAAGGCCGGGCGCGGCGGCAGGTCGGCGAGGCCGCGTTGCGGGTCGAGATAGGCCAGCCCCAGCGTCCAGGACCATTTGGCCTCCTCCGTCCAGTCCTCCTTGCCGAGCGCTTCGCCGAGCGGCGTCGGATTGCCGGCCCATTGCACCGCGAACGGTTCGTCGCTGCGCCCGGAAAGATCGATGCGCTGGCGCGCCAGGCTCGCCCAGGAGCCCGTCTCCCATTGCTCGCGGTCATAGAGAACGATGGCCTCGCGCGGCGTATAGATATCGGCATTGGCCGTGTAGTCGCGCACGATATGGACCGATCCCGCGACCGCGAAAGCGAGCAAGGTCGCGACCGTCAGGCCCAAGGGCTTGATGCGGCGCGGCGGCACCGCTTCGATGGCGATGCCGAAGGCTGCGATCATCACCGCGCCGAACAGGAAGCCGCCCAGCACGTCCGACATCCAATGGGCGCCGAGATAGATGCGCGAATAGGCGATGGCGATGACGGCGATGCCGACGGCGGCGAACACCACCGCCTTGCCCCAGCTCCTGAGGCCGTGGCTGGCCAGCACCGCGAAGACGCCGAGCGTCACGGTGGCGAAGGTCGTATGGCCCGAAGGAAAGCTGAAGACCTCGGGCAGGCCCGAGAGCTCTAGCGGCCGCGGCCGCTGCAGCCACAATTTCATCAAAGGCACGAACAGCCGGGCGGCGAGGATGGTGACGAAGGCCGCCACCGCGATGCGCCATTCGCGCCGCCAGAGGAGCCAGGCGACGATGGCGAGGCCCCCCGAGATCATGACGAAGCCGTCGCCCAGCATGGTGACGATGGTCATGATCTCGTCGCCCGGCGCATTGCGCAGGCCCTGCATCATGTTGTGGATCGAAAGGTCGGCATCGATCAGCGTCGACTGGCCGAAGACGCTGCTCATGATGTGCAGGAAGGCGATCAGGGCCGTGACCGCGAGCGCCGCGAACAGGATGATCGCCAGCGATCCCGGATGGGCGGGCGAGATCACGGCGCCGATGCGCGGCCAGAAACGGCCCGGCTGCCTTTGCGCCCAGGCGGCGAAGCTGTCCTGGGCGCTCTCGATGATGGGACCGAGGCCGCCGATGAACAGGCGGATGAGCCACCCCGCGATCGCCACCAACACCAGCAGCACCAGGAGCACGATCAGCAGTCTCTCGCTGAGCTCGCCCGCCATGGCCAGCACCTGGCCGAACAGCATGCCCGGCAGCACATGCGCCGCCGCCCAGAACAGGCCGGAGGTCACGTTGATGACGGCAAAATAGACCTGGCCCATGCCGAACATGCCGACGATGCCCGGCACCACCGCCTTGACCCCCGGCACGAAACGCCCGATGGCGATCGACTTGCCGCCGTGCTTGCGCACGAAATCCTCGCCGCGCGCGACGAGGACCGGATAGCGGTTGAGCGGCCACAAGGTCTTGAGACGGTCGCCGAACAAGCGCCCGGCCCAATAGGACAATTGATCGCCGAGAATGGCGCCGACGGCCGTGGCGATGAAGACCGGCCAGAATTCGAGATGCCCGGTTCCGACCAGCATGCCGGCGCCCACCAGCACCGCGGTCGAGGGCACGAACAGGCCGATGATGAGCAGGGCTTCCCCAAAGGCAATCAGGAAGACGACGGCGATCGCCCAGCCGGGATGCTGGGCGAAATAATCGAGATAAGGCTGTATATGCTCCATGCGGCCGGCGGTTGTTAAGTCAGGAAAGTCACAAGGTTATTACGATGGTGGGAGCCTCGGGGACGGGCGAGGCCGGACTTACCAAGAACCTCATGTCAAGAACAAGGCGCTAGGAGCGGGCGATGGAACCCATGCCGATTTGGAGGCGAAGAAAATCGCATCTCGGGAGACTACGCCGAATCGCTTGTCGCTGCCATCCTCGAATGCCGCCCCCTCTTTTGCTATTGCTGATCCCCCATTGCCCGGTTCCGGCTATCGCATGACGCCTGCCTCTTCCGATCGATTCGCAGCCACGGTCGCCACCTGGGCGGGCTTCGCCGCCATGTGTCTCGGCATGTTCATGGCGATCCTCGATATCCAGGTCGTAGTGACGTCGCTCGCGGTGATCCAGGACGCGCTCGCCATCGGGCCTGAGCGGATGAGCTGGATCCAGACCGCTTATCTCATCGCCGAGATCATCGCCATCCCCCTGACCGGTCTCTTCATCCGCACCCTCGGCCTCAAGCGGACCTTCATCATCGCGCTCAGCGTCTTCACGCTCGCCTCCATCGCCTGCGCGGCGAGCTTCGACTTCGCCTCGCTGATCGCGGCGCGCGTGGTCCAGGGCTTTGCCGGCGGCGTTCTCATCCCCCTGGTCTTCGCCGCCATCTTCCTCCAGTTTCCGCCCCGGAGCCATCCGCTCGCCACCACCATCGCCGGCGTGGTGGCGGTGCTGGCGCCGACGCTCGGACCAATCGTCGGCGGCTGGATCACCGAGACCACGTCCTGGCATTGGCTCTTCCTCATCAATGTCCTGCCGGGCATCGTCGCGATCGCCGTCGCTTTTGCGAGCTTCGGGCCGCAGCCGCGCGACATCGCCGGTCTCAAGACGCTCGATTGGCTCTCCCTCATCTGCCTCGCCGGCGCATTGGCCGCTTTCGAGATCGCCCTCAAGCAGGCGCCCGATGACGGCTGGACCTCGGGAACGGTGCTCGGGCTGTTCGCGGCCACGGCCATCCTCGGTGCATTCTTCATCCAGCGCGCCCTCTCCCATGACAATCCCGTCGTCGACATCCGCCTCCTCGGCCGGCGCAATTTCGCCGCCGGCTGCGTCTTGAGCTTCGCGCTCGGCATCTCGCTTTTCGGCATGGTCTATCTCATGCCGGTCTTCCTCTCCTTCGTGCGCGGCCATGGTCCCTTGCGCATCGGCGAGATCATGCTGGTGACCGGCGCCGCCCAGCTCCTGATGGCGCCCGTCGCGGTGCAGCTCGAAAAACAGATCGATGCGCGCTGGCTGACGGTCCTGGGCTTCACCCTCTTCGCCCTGGGGCTCGGCCTCAGCACCCACGAGACCGTCGATACCGACTACAACGAGATGTTCTGGCCGCAGGTGATCCGCGGCGCCGCCGTCATGCTGTGCCTGCTGGCACCGACCCATATCGCGCTCGGCGGCCTCGGCCCCGACGAGATCGGCGACGGCAGCAGCCTGTTCAACATGATGCGCAACCTCGGCGGCGCCATCGGCATATCGCTTATCGACACCCTCATGTTCACGCGCGGGCCGGAACATGCCGAGACGCTCACCGAGAAGCTCAAGGCGGGCGATCCCCAAACCCTCGACCTCTTCGGACTGACTCCCGCCGACATCGCAGGCGGGCTCGATTCCATGCGCCTCCTCGACCTCATGCCCGATCTCGAGAAACATTCGCTGGTGATGGCGGTCAACGACGCCTGGACGATGCTCGCGGCGATCGCGGTCCTGGGCTTGGCGGCCCTGCTGTTCGCGAGAAAGCCGGAAAAACCCGTCACCGATATGTTGGGGCGGCACTAGACTCTTATTTTACTTGGCGGCAGGCAGGGCGGCGCATGCTGCTTACGCGGCCGTATGCCGGGGCTGCCGATCCGGCCATCAAGACCGCCGCAATCCGCCGCCTCGGTCGCGATGGGCCGAAGGTCTTGCTCGCTTGGCCATGGTCCATGACATCGGCGAATTCAGTCGTTCCGTCATCCTCGTTCAGACCTTTCACAAGCGCCGCCTTTGCCAGGCGCGGCGTGACGCGCGGCGGCAGGCGGCGCCCGGCATGAACGGCCATGAGCGCGCATAGGAGCGCGCGCGCGAGGACGCGCAGACACGACATGAGGAAGTGCGCGAGGCTCATGAGGACACCAGGGTTGAAGCGGTCATGAAAAAGCCCGGCAGCTGGTTGCTCCGGGCGCACATCATTCGATCCTGATATTTCCCAAATCGCACATTTGCCGCACAAAGTCAATCAGAATGACGGACAGACGCGGGAATCGCGCGATTGTGACCGAGACCATGTCGCGGTGATGGTAGCCTGAACGGCGGATCGGACAAAAGGTCTACAGCAATGCGCAGCATCCCTCGTTCAGCCTTCGTGGCATTCATCTGGGCTCTCGCGTCGGCCACGGCGGCGCTGGTGGACGAACCGCGCTCCGCCCGCGCGGCGGCGCAGGCCGAAACGCTGGAGAGGCCGGCGGCCACAGAGAATGTGCGCGCATTCGACGAAGCCTGGCAGGAGGTGCGCGAGTCCTTCTACGATCCCAAGCTCAAAGGTCTCGACTGGAACGCCGTGGGCCGGAAATACCGCGCCGAGGCCACGCTGCCGAAAGCGAATGTGGCCGAGATCATCAACCGTATGCTGGCGGAGCTGAAGTCGTCGCATACCGGCTATTACACGCCGGACGACATCGCCTATTACGATCTCGCCGACATCTTCTCCCACAGTCTCAGGCGCGAGCTCGAAAAGCGCTTCGCCAAGGGCGAAGTCGCCTATGAGGGCGTCGGCATGGTCACGCGCGTCATCGACGGCCGGCATTTCATCAGCGGCCTGCTCGCCGGCTTCCCGGCCGCCGCGGCCGGGCTCGCGGTGGGTGACGAGATCGTCGCCGCCGACGGCAAGGGGTTCGAGCCCATCGGATCCTTCTCCGGCAAAGTCGCACGGAGCGTGCACTTGACGATCCGGCGCGCAGCCGGTGCCGAGCCCCAGACCGTCGCGGTCGTCCCCCAGAAGCTGCGCCCCGACCAGACCTTCTACGCCGCCATGGAGAATGGCGCTCGCCTCATCGAAAAGGGCGGCCACAGGCTGGGCTATGTCCATATCTGGTCTTACGCGGGGCGGCAGTATCAGGAGCTTCTCGAAGAGCTCATCTCGGGAAAATTCAAGGACGCCGACGCCCTCATCTGGGACCTGCGCGACGGCTGGGGCGGCGCGCAGCCCGATTATCTCGACATCTTCAATGCCCGAAGCCCCACCATGATCCTGACCGGACGCGACGGCGCCTCGACGGTCAACACGCGCTGGCGCAAGCCGGTGATCCTCATCATCAATGGCGGCACGCGCAGCGGCAAGGAAGTGCTGAGCTACGGTTTCAAGAAATACGGCTATGGCGAGGTCGTCGGAACGAGAAGCGCCGGGGCCCTCCTCGCCGGGCGCGCCTTCATGCAGTCGAACGGCAGCCTGCTGCTGATCGCCGTCACCGACGTGACGGTCGACGGCGAACGGCTGGAAGGCGTAGGCGTCGCTCCCGACCATGAGGTGCCGTTCGACATCCGCTATGCCCGGGGCGCCGATCCGCAACTCGATGCGGCCATCGATGTCCTGATCCGAAAGCTCAACTAGCCGCCTCGATCATTCCGCAATTCAACCGCCGGTCCGCCGCGAATGCGTCATGCAAAACCCGCGCGGCCGTCCTTCCATCACGCGCATAAAAGCAAGAGGGACGGTCTCATGACGAGCTTCAGCGGCTTTCTGCCGCTTGGACGTGCCTTTCTCGAACACATCCCTTCCCGCTTCTGGGCCAAAGCCGGTGCGGTCCCGGTTCTGGCGCTCCTTGCCGATCATCTGTTTCTCGGACCTGAGGGGCTCACTGCCGGATCGACGCTCGGCATCTTCGGTCTTGCCCTTCTCCTCATCGTCTGGGCGTTGCGGGTGCCCCACCCCGAGGCTGCCGACTATCTGCTTGGCGCTCTCGCTCTGGGCCTCTGCCTCGCCCTCTTCAATGATCCGGGGGCGCTCACAGCGGGGCTGCTCTGGGCAATGCTTGCTCTGCTGGTGCTGCGCCCCACTTTCGGCAAGCCCGCCGACGCGCGCGACCTGCTCCTGAAACTCGCCGTATTTACCTCGGCGACCTCGATACGCCCGTTCAAGGATCTGGGTCTTCTGCGGAAAGCAGCCAAGCGCCGCAGCCATGCCCGGTTCCGGCTGACACCCCTCATCCTGCCCGTGGTGGCGCTTATTGTGTTCGGTGCCCTCCTGATCTGGGCCAATCCTATCCTCGAGGGTTTCGCCCGGCGATTGGATATGAACGGCCTCGCCGCCCTCCTCACCGTCGAGCGTTTCGCCCTTTGGGTGACGATTGGCCTCGTGGCCTGGAGCCTGTTGCGCACGGCCGCCGCTTATCTCCCCAAGGCCGCGAACTACGAGGCCGAGAAGCTCGACGAGCGCATCGTGCGCCTGTTCTCGCCGGCGAGCGTGCTCGTCGCCCTCATCCTCTGCAATGCGATCTTCGCCCTTCAGAACGGCCTCGACATCGCCTATCTCTGGACTGGCGAGACGCTGCCCAACGGCATGACCCATGCCCAATATGCGCATCGCGGCGCCTATCCGCTCATCCTGACGGCGCTCCTCGCCGGCGCCTTCGTCCTCGTGGCGTTGCGCCGGGGCTCGCCGACCGAGCACGACCCGCGGATCCGCGTCTTCGTATATTTGTGGCTGGCGCAGAATATCTTTCTCGTCGCCTCGGCCATCTTGCGCACGCTGAACTATGTGGAGGACTATTCCCTTACCCTTCTCAGGCTTTCGGCCCTCATCTGGATGGGACTGGTCGCCACCGGCATCGTCCTCATCGTCTGGCGCATCGCGCTCGGCAAAAGCGGACGCTGGCTCATCAATGCCAATGCGCTCACCGCCATTGCCGTGCTCTATATATCGACCTTCCTGGATTTCCCCGGCATCATCGCGAACTACAATGTCCGCCATGCCCATGAGGTCACGGGGCGCGGCGTTCATCTCGACCTCAGCTATCTCGGGGGGCTAGGCCCCGCATCCTTGCCGGCGCTCGACTGGTACATGAACCAGAACGGACACCAGCCCTATGCCGCCCAGGTCAGGGACAGGCTTTACCGCGATCTCGAGGCCCGGCAGGGCGACTGGCGGACATGGACCTGGGCCGGCGAGCGCCTGTTCAGCCCGCTCGTCCCACCTGCTCCGCCTCCGGCACTGCGACTTTGGAAGGCGCCATGATACAGGCCGCGGACTCGATCGGCGCGCCGCCGAAAGATTGCGCACGTCCGCCGGCGCATCCGAGAATCGGCCCTTTTCCCGCGTTTTCCCAGTCAAGCCCAAGGTTTGCTTGCGAGGGTGCGCCGAATCGTGGCGCAGTCTCTTTTATCCACAGGCGATCGTCAACTGTGGACACAATATCTAGTGTTAAGGATTTGGCAATACACTACCTGTTGACGTTCCTATGACGATGTAATAGATTGAGTCCTGAGGCTGAGGGGTAGCGAGAACCGGGGCAAAAGCCGGCTCTCAGACAACGAAAAACCCAAAATAATGCTGCTTGATCCACGGGGGTGTCGTTCCCGGGGATAGGGAGTTTTGCGTCGTCAAACACGGGTGAATGGAGCCGGTGGGTGGAGTCTTGCGCGTCCACCTCAGGCCAACAGTTGAAGAAGAACGAGGGACATTATGAAGATCGAGCGCCGCTACACGCAACCGGGTCAGGATGCCTATGAGGGTCTGGATTTCCGAAAGGCGGTGAGCGAGATCAAGAACCCGGACGGCTCCATCGTCTTCCGCCTGGCGGACATCGAGGTCCCCGCCGCCTGGAGCCAGGTCGCGTCCGACATCCTGGCCCAGAAATATTTCCGCAAAGCGGGCGTGCCCGTGGCCCTGAAGCGCGTCGAGGAAGAAACCGTTCCCTCCTGGCTCTGGCGTTCGATTCCAGATGACGCCGCCTTGGCCGCCCTCTCGCCCAAGGAGCGCACCCGCGGCGAGATCAGCTCCAAGGAAGTCTTCAACCGGCTGGCCGGCACCTGGACCTATTGGGGCTGGAAGGGCGGCTATTTCGACGGCGAGGAAGACGCCCGCGCCTTTTATGACGAGCTCTGCTACATGCTCGCCACCCAGAAATGCGCGCCCAACTCGCCGCAATGGTTCAATACCGGCCTGCATTGGGCCTATGGCATCGATGGCCCGGGCCAAGGCCATTATTATGTCGATTTCGAAACCGGCAAGCTCGTCAAGTCGAAGTCGGCCTATGAGCATCCCCAGCCCCACGCCTGCTTCATCCAGTCGATCGAGGACGACCTCGTCAACGAAGGCGGCATCATGGATCTGTGGGTGCGCGAAGCCCGCCTGTTCAAATACGGCTCGGGCACCGGCTCCAACTTCTCCAGGCTGCGCGGCGAAAACGAGAGGCTCTCGGGCGGCGGCAAGTCGTCCGGCCTGATGAGCTTCCTCAAGATCGGCGACCGCGCCGCGGGCGCCATCAAATCGGGCGGCACCACGCGGCGCGCCGCCAAGATGGTCGTCGTCGACATCGACCACCCCGATGTCGAGGACTATATCGACTGGAAGGTGAAGGAAGAGCAGAAGGTCGCGGCCCTCGTCACCGGCTCCAAGGTCGTGCGCAAGGCGCTTTCCGCCATCATGAAGGCCTGCGTGAATTGCGAGGGCCCGGGCACCGACTGCTTCGAGATCGAGAAGAACCCCGCCCTCAAGCGCGCCGTCAAGGATGCGCGCCGCAATATGGTGCCCGACAACTACATCAAGCGGGTCATCCAGTTCGCGCGCCAGGGCTACAAGGACATCACCTTCGACACCTATGACACCGATTGGGACGGCGAGGCCTATCGCACCGTATCGGGTCAGAATTCCAACAATTCGGTGCGCGTCACCGACGACTTCCTCAACGCGGTGGAAAGCGACCGCACTTGGGAACTGACCTCCCGCCTCACCGGCAAGACCACCAAGACGATCCAGGCTCGCGCCCTGTGGGACAAGATCGGCTATGCCGCCTGGGCCTCGGCCGATCCGGGCATCCAGTTCCATACCACCATCAATGACTGGCACACCTGCCCGGCCTCGGGCGAGATCCGCGCCTCCAACCCGTGCTCGGAATATATGTTCCTCGACGACACGGCCTGCAATCTCGCTTCGCTGAACCTTCTGCAGTTCCGCCAGGACGACGGCACGTTCGACGTCGCCTCCTTCGAGCATGGCGTGCGCCTGTGGACCATCGTGCTCGAGATCTCGGTGCTGATGGCGCAGTTCCCGTCCAAGGAGATCGCCAGGCTCTCCTACGAGTTTCGCACTCTGGGCCTGGGCTTCGCCAATATCGGCGGTCTGTTGATGACGGCCGGCATTTCCTATGACAGCCATGAAGGCCGGGCCATCTGCGGCGCCATCTCGGCCATCATGACCGGCATCTCCTATGCCACCTCGGCCGAGATGGCCGCGGCGCTCGGCCCCTTCCCGGGCTTCGAGAAGAACCGCGACCACATGCTGCGCGTCATGCGCAACCATCGCCGCGCCGCCTACGGCGCCGCCGTCGGCTATGAGGGGGTCAAGACCGCGCCGGTGCCGCTCGATGAGCTGAGCTGCCCCGAAAAGGCGCTCATCGTCCATGCCCGTGCCGCCTGGGACAAGGCTGTGAACCTCGGTGAGGCGCATGGCTATCGCAATGCGCAGTCCACCGTCATCGCGCCGACCGGCACGATCGGCCTCGTGATGGATTGTGATACGACCGGCATCGAGCCCGACTTCGCGCTGGTCAAGTTCAAGAAGCTCGCCGGCGGCGGCTATTTCAAGATCATCAACCAGGCGGTGCCGGAAGCGCTGCGGACGCTGGGCTACGGCGTCGACGAGATCGAGACCATCGTCTCCTACGCGGTGGGCCACGGCTCCCTCGCCGACAGCCCGGCGATCAACCATCAGGCGCTCAAGTCCAAGGGTTTCGGCGATGCCGAGATCGCCAAGGTCGAGGCCGGTCTCGCTTCCGCCTTCGACATCAAATTCGTGTTCAACAAGTTCACCCTGGGCGAGGCCTTCTGCAAGACGACGCTCAAGCTCGGGGATGAGCAGCTGAACGATTTCGGCTTCGACCTCCTGAGCCATCTCGGCTTCGCCAAAGCCGATATCGAGCGCGCCAACATCCATGTCTGCGGCGCCATGACGCTCGAAGGGGCGCCGGGCCTCAAGGACGAGCATCTGCCGGTCTTCGACTGCGCCAATCCATGCGGCCGGCTCGGCAAGCGCTATCTCTCGGTCGACAGCCATATCCGCATGATGGCGGCGTCCCAGCCCTTCATCTCGGGCGCCATCTCCAAGACCATCAACATGCCGAACGACGCCTCGGTCGAGGAGTGCAACGAGGCCTATCTCCTGTCCTGGAAGCTGGCGCTCAAGGCCAATGCGCTCTATCGCGACGGTTCCAAGCTGTCCCAGCCGCTTTCGGCCCAGCTCGTCGAGGACGACGAGGCCGAGGAGGACCTGGCCGAGACGCTCGCCGGCAAGCCGCAGGTGCAGCGGGTCGAGAAAGTGATCGAGAAGATCGTCGAGGTCATGGTCAAGCGCGAGCGCGAGGTCATGCCGCAGCGCCGCAAGGGCTATACCCAGAAGGCGATCGTCGGCGGCCACAAGGTCTACCTCCATACCGGCGAATATGAGGACGGCAGGCTCGGCGAGATCTTCATCGACATGCACAAGGAAGGCACCGCCTTGCGCGCCATGATGAACAATTTCGCCATCGCGGTGTCGACGGGCCTGCAATATGGCGTGCCGCTCGAGAAGTTCGTGGAGGCCTTCACCTTCACCCGCTTCGAGCCGGCGGGTCTGGTGCAGGGCAACCAGTCGATCAAGAACGCGACCTCGATCCTCGACTATGTCTTCCGCGAGCTCGCCGTCTCCTATCTCGGCCGCCACGACCTGGCCCATGTCGAGCCTTCCGACATCGGCTTCGACGCGCTCGGCAAGGGCGTCGAGGACGGCAGCGCCCCGCCGCCGGCGCCGGTGCCCGCCGCCAGGGTCCTGTCTTCGGGCTTCGTGCGCCGCAACCTGAACACGCGCAATGTCGTCGTCATGCCGACCGGCGGCACGACGGCCGGCACATCGCCCGCCCATGCGCTGCAGATGCGGGCCGCCGAGACCTATGGCACATCGGCGCTCGCCGTCGCCGAGGCCCGCGTGGCGGAAGTCCATGTGCATGAGCATCACGAGGAGCATGTGCATGTCCACGCCGCGCCCGCCGCGCTGGAGCTCGACCGGCGCACCGAGGCGCGCATGAAGGGCTATGAAGGCGACAGCTGCAATGAATGCGGCAACTACACGATGGTGCGCAACGGCACCTGCCTCAAATGCGACACCTGCGGCTCGACGAGCGGATGCTCGTGAGCCTCTCGCGAATGGTCATGGCCGGGCCCCTGCCCGGCCATTTTCTTTTCAAGCCGCCGCTTCGCGCCAATAGCGCAAAGAGTCGGCATTCACCGGGTCTCCGGCAGCCACGGCAAGCGCCAGGATCTCGTCATGGAAGGTCCGCGCCTCATCCTTGCCGAGGACAAGCGCCAGGCAGCGGATGATGCGGGTGATGCGCAAGTGATTGTGGTCGAAGGCGATGAGCCAGTGGTCGTTGGCCCGATAGAAGGCGAGCATCCGGTCGCCCGCGCGCCTCAGATTGTTCCTCGCCAAGTCGCTTGCAGCGAGTTCGGCCACGGCCTCGTCACTCAAGACCGGCGCATCGGCGTTGAAGCGGCTCGCTTCCCGCAGAGGGAACAGCCATTGGATGTAATCGTGGCTCCGCTCGAGCCGGGCATCGTCGAATGCCAGCACATCGGCAAGGGAGCGGCCGCGATGATCATGTCCTTTTCCGGTCAGAAACAGGACGGCGGATCTCTTTGCGGTCATCCTTCTCTTCTCCTCTGTCCGAAAACGGCTCTCACGGCCGTCGAACCGCCTCGTCTTTTCGCTTCAGGAGCATCCCGAAGCACTCCTTGCGGCGCCCTTCGAACCTCTCCGGCCTGCCTCGGCGAGACAGATTCATGCTCAAAACCACCCGCCTTGCAAAAAAATCTTTGCCGGCGTGACTTCCCCGCCACAGGGCCGAAGCGCCCCAAAACCTCCTCGCCGAGCCCGATTCCGGACACTGATCCGTATACGGAGCACACGAAAAAACACTTGATTCCCGCATGAATCTCGCGGATCAGACGCGAGTCCTTCCGTGCACGGACGAAAACCGCTATTTCCCAATGTTTACGGGTTGTTAGCTGATTTCTGCTGACATACCAGATGTGGTCGGCATATTGCCGAATCACACAAACAGGTAGACAACACGTTGCGATGACGGCCTGACAAATGATGATTCCTCTCGAGGATCGCACTGTTGGACGTTAGATGTGAGGCTTACCTGCGTTATTGGGGCTCTAATTTAACCAGGAGAACTTGATATGGCTGCTAAGAAAGCTGCTAAGAAGAAGGCTGCTAAGAAGACGGCGAAGAAGAAGGCCGCCAAGAAGAAGAAGTAATCTTCTTTAGCGATACTTCAGGACTGGGCCCCGGACGGCATGAGCCTCCGGGGCCAGTTCTTTTTTAGGGGGCGCCTATGGCTCGCGGCGTTCGCCGTAGCGGATCGCGGCCTCGAGATAGAGCGCCAGCACGAGCCCGTTCAATATGTGCCAGACGAAATGCGTGCCGATCGGCAGGACCGAGCACAGGACCATATCCGCTGTGCGGAAGATCAAGGACACGAAAAGCACGCTCGAGGCGAGGCTGACATTGAGCTGGGCGGGATGGCCTTGCCGCAACAGCTCGAGCGAGACGATCACGCTCGCCACGAGAGCCGGCAGATAGGCGCCGGAGCCGTTCATGAAGCCCGGCGGCATGATGCGCTCGGCGGCCATGGTGGCGAGAAGCAGGATGCCGAGCCCCAGCCCCACCTTCCACCAGTCATAGGCCAGGAACCGGCGCAGCGCGAAAGCGAGATAGCCATAAATGAAGAGCGTGATCGGCAGCACGTCGGCCATGGCCGACCAGCGGTTGGCGAAAGTGTGGAAAGCCAGACTGCCGAGGCCGATGATGAAGACAAGCGCGATGAGGAGCCAGATCACGGGTCCGCTCCCCCGCCTGTGCGCGGCCCGCGCCGCCCAGATCGCCGCGATGATGAAGGCGACGTTGCTCACCGCATTGAGCGGCTCGGCCGCGAGACCGGGCTCCAGGCGTTCACAGTAAGCGTCTATCGGCGCAAACCAGTCCATAAGCCCCTCCTGCGGAGACAAAAAAGGCCGCGGTTGCCTTCAACCGCGGCCTCGCTGCTGGCGGAAACGCCGTCCGGGTCTATTGATAGACGTAGACTCGCGAGCCGACGGCGACGCGGCCGTAGAGATCGATCACGTCCGAATTCATCATGCGGATGCAGCCCGACGATACGGCGCCGCCGATCGAGGCGGCATTGTTGGTGCCGTGGATGCGGAACAGCGTGCCCGAGATATACATCGCCCGGGCGCCCAGCGGGTTGTTGGGACCGCCTTCCATATATTCCGGGATGGTGTTCCCCTTCGCCGCCTCGCGCGCGATCATGGTCGCGGGCGGACGCCAATCCGGCCATTCCCGCTTCATGCCGATCTTGGAGTTTCCGCTCCACTGGAAGCCTTCCTTGCCGACGCCCACCTTGTAGCGCAGCGCCTTGCCGCCCGGCAGCACATAATAGAGGGCGCGCTCGGGGGTGCGCACGATGATCGAGCCCGGCTTGAATTTGGCGTCGGAGAAGGCGACGGTCGAACGGGTCTTCCGGTCGCCGATCCCCCCCGATGAGCGGAAGGACGTGCGCGTGGCGCGCCTGGTGTTGAACAGGCATTCGAAGAAGCTGTCGCAGGTCCGGCGGACCGAAGAAACCCGGCGGGGTTCCCGCTTGGTCTGCGGCTTCTTCTGCTCGATCTTGATGACCTTGACGGCTTTCTTCTTCGGCGCCGGTTTCTCGTCGACCACGGTGATATTGGTCTTCACATTCGGCGTCGAGGCCTGGACATCCCCTGCCACAAGCCCGGCGACGGCAAGCACAGCCGCGGCGCCAACCCAGATTTTCCGCATTTTAACCCCTTCTTAAGAGACAGCCCCGTCTCGCATATATCCGACGCGGCGGACAATAATCTGGACCATGGGCCTTTTCAACTGGTTACAAGGTCCCATGATTTCAACCTTGCGTGACGAGGCGAAACCGGCAAGGCCTTTGCCCGCCTCCTCAAATCGCAACTTTGTCGCCATATCGCCATTGGTTTTTCCCACTCCTTGACCTAATGTCGGCCGCTCCGGGTGGGGGCAATCTAACTTTTCAAGAGGTTTTGGAAATGTCGTTGGTCAAGCGCTCGGCGCTCGTATTGATAGTGTTCACGTCCCTCGCCGGTATCGCGCCCGCCTTCGCCGCCGAAGAGCCCCCGCTTGTCACCGCCATCCTGAAGAACTGGGAGACCCAGCTCAAGGTCAAGCCCACCTATCAATCGCTGACCACCGAGGGCGACGGCACCGTCGTCATCAAGGGGCTCAGCGCCAACATGGTGGTGCCGGGCGATGCCTTGAGCAAGATGTCGGTTTCGGTCGCCGAGATCAAGCTGAGCGGCATCAGCGACAAGGGCAACGGCCTGTTCGAGGTGGCAGCGGCCCAATACAGCGATACCAAGATCGACATGGGCAACACCGAGGCCAGCTTCGTGATCGCCATGCCGCAGAGCTCGGCCGAATACTGGTATGTCAAGGCCTTGGGCGACAATCCCAGCCCTCAGGATATCCTGCGCGCCAGCATGAATGTCGCCAAGAAGATGTCTTCCGGCACCATCACCTTGACGACGGCCGGGCAGACCTTCTCGGCCGACAGCTATGAGATGACCTGGGACGGAGATCCGGTTACCGGCTCCGGCAAGACCGATTTCAAAATCGCCAATATCGCCATACCGGAAGCCGCCATCGCCGGCCTCGATCCCTCCGGCACGCTGAAGCAGCTCGGCTATACATCGCTGTCATTCGATGTCGGCGGCAGCGGCAAGATCGACCTCGGTTCAGACAAGATGGCCTTCGATTTCGACATGTTCTATGCCGGCAAGGACATGGCCACGATCAAGGTCGGCGCCGGAGTGGGCGAAATTCCCGCCGCCCTCCTCGCCGAGCTGCAGAAGCTCGAAGGCCAGGCCCAACCCGACCCGAACACCTTCATGCCCCTCGTCCAGGGCATCCAGGTGAGCCGCGTCACCTTCCGCTTCGAGGACCAGTCGATCACCAAGAAGGTCATCCCGCTGCTTGCCAAGATGCAGGGCATGGACGAGGCGACGATGGTGGCCAATGCCGGCGCCATGCTCCAGCTCGGCCTCGCCGAGCTCAAGAACCCGGCCTTCACCCAGAAGGCGGTCGAGGCGGTCAATGCCTATCTCAAGGACCCGCGCTCGCTCACCATCCTGGCGAAGCCGGCGCAGCCCGTCACCGTCCAGCAGATCATGGCGCTCGACCCCAACAATCCGGGTGCGGCGATCGATCAGCTCGGCGTCACCATATCCGCCAACGACTGAAGCGGTTTCCACCGAACACGGAAATGGCCGGGAACGTCCGGCCATTTTTATGACGGACTCGGGATTTCCTGCGCCTGGTCGTCCCAGTCGATCGGCATCAGCATGCCGTGCCGGATGAGGCTGCGCGGGCCGCGATAGCGCTTCGATCCTTCATGGAAGGCGACGACCTCCGGCATGTCCTTGATCTTCTCGCTGATCACCCGATAGGCGTTCGACTTGCCGAAATGCTGCGCTTCGCGGGCAAAGCGTTCGGAGCGCTCGATGAAGTCGTGCATGAGCTTGAGATGCACCATGGCTCCCAATGCGCCGCGCGTGACCTCGTCATCCGGCCACAGCCAATGATGGTTGTAGATCAGGGTTCCGGGCGCCATGTGGAAGAACGGATATTTCCATATGAGGTTCCGGTGCGAATCGTCCTGATGGAAGAGCCGGAACCGCGGGCCGCCGGTCAGGCGCCAGCCCTGCGGCCATCGCTCGAGCGAATAGCCGTCATTGTCGAACCAGCTGTCCTTCTCGATCAGCTCGGCGATCGTCTGGGACGTTCCGCCGATCGCCGTCGAGGGATAGAGATCGATCATCGGCGCATAGATCCTGTCCATGCCGTGCCGCTCGAGCCAGCGCGCCAAGTCGCCGAGATCATGCTCGTCCATCCCGTCATAAACGAAGAGCTCATCGGCATCGGGGCGAATGAGCCAATTGCCTTCACCGAAGCGCCGGGCCACCGCCTGGGCCCAATAGAGTCCGCCCTGCCCTTCGCTGAACAAGGCTCGCGCATGAAAGACATCGGCCTTGGGTTCCGCGAGCAGCAGCTCGCGGGAGCCGTCGTCCGAATTGTTGTCGATCATGAAAAAGCGGGTGACTCCGAGCCGCCTGTAATGATCGAAAAACAGGGGCAGGCGGGCGGCCTCATTGCGCAGAACGCAGATCAGACCAATGTCGTCGGGCGCCAGATGTCCATGGCTGCGGATCACGGTCAGATGAGCGCGAAAGGCCCGCATCGAAAAGTCCTCGAACTCCGCCCGCTCGCTTTCGGGCATCGAAGCCGGCCGTCCCATGCCGGTCCAGATGCGGTAGTCGATGTCACCCAGGCTGCGCAGGCACGCCAGGGCCTGGCCGCCATCGGCCCTCCAGTCGATCGGCAGCAGCAGATCATGCGCGATCAGGCTCTGCGGGCCGGCATATTTCGCCGACCGCGAATGGGCCGCCATCTGCCGGGGTTGCGTCGTCAGGGTGTCGACGATGGCGCGGTATTTCTTTGAATTGTCGTAATGCTCTCCTTCGCGCACATTGCGCAGGGCGCGCTCGGCGAAGTCGTCCATGAATTTGAGATGGATCAACGCTGCGAGAGGCCGCGCGGGCCCGTCATCGCCCGGCCAGAGAAAATGCGCATTGCAGATGGCCGTGTCCGCGGTCATCCGGAAAAGCGGGTATTTCGACGCCCATTCTCCCTTGCTGAGATTTTTTTTCCCGAACAATCGCTGACGCGGCCCACCGGTTGCGAGCCAGCCGCCCGGATGGCGCTGCAAGGCATAGCCGGCCGTGTCGAACCAGCTGTTCCGCTCATAGTTCTCGCGGATCGACAGGCCGGTCTCGCCGATGACCTGCGGCGGATAGACGTCGATCATCGTTGCGAAAACGCGATCCAGGGAATTGCGTTCGAGCCATCGTGTCAGGTCGGAAAGACCATGACCATCCATGCCGTCATAGACAAACAGCTCATCGGCATCCGCGAACAGGGTCCAATGACCGATGCAATAGGCGCGCGCGAGCCCGTTCTGCCAATAGATTCCGCTGCAGGCGTCATCGAAGGACGCCGTCGCATGGAAGACATCGGCCAGGGGCTCGGCCCGAAGCACTTCGGACGTCGCGTCCTCGGAGGCATTGTCGATCATCAGGAAGCGTGACGCGCCGATTGTCTTGTAATGCTCGAAGAAGAGCGGAAGGCGCGATGCCTCGTTGCGCACCATGCCGATCACGGCGATCTCACCGGGCCGCAGGGGTCCGGCATGGCGCAGCGGTCTCAGCTGCTCGGCAAAGGCGCGGTCCGACAGCGCGTTGAACGTATCACGCTCGCGCCACTCCTCTCCGCGGGGAGGCAGGGTCGCATGCCAGCTGCGGTAGCCAAATCCCTCCCCCACGCGCGTTCTCCGGCTTATTTCTCCGGCAGATTGACCCGCAGGTGCAACTCGCGCAACTGCTTGGGGGCTGCCTCAGAGGGCGCGTTCATCAGGAGGTCATAGGCCTGCTGGTTCATCGGGAACATCGTCACCTCGCGCAGGTTCTTGGCTCCCACCAGCAGCATGACGATGCGGTCGATGCCGGCCGCCATGCCGCCATGCGGCGGAGCGCCATATTGGAAGGCGCGATAGAGGCCGCCGAAGCGCTCCTCGACCGTCCGGCGGTCTTGGCCCACGATCTCGAAGGCCTTGACCATCGTCTCCGGCAAATGGTTGCGGATGCCGCCCGAGGCGATCTCGAAGCCGTTGCACACGATATCGTACTGGAAGGCCTTGATGGTCAGCGGATCCTGACTGTTCAGGGCTTCGATGCCGCCTTGCGGCATGGAGAACGGGTTGTGGCCGAAATCGACCATCTTCTCTTCCTCGTTCCACTCATAGAAGGGGAAGTCGACGATCCAGCACAATTCGAAACGCGCACGGTCGACGAGGTTCAGTTCCTCGCCGGCGCGGCTGCGCGCGCTTCCGGCGAAATTCGCGAACTTCTTGGGATCGCCCGCGACGAAGAAGGCGGCATCACCCTCGCCAAGTCCAAGCTGCTGACGGATGGCCTCGGCGCGCTCGCCGATGTTCTTGGCGATGGGCCCCGCCCCGTCGAGCTTGTCGCCTTCCTTGCGCCAGAAGATATAGCCCAAGCCCGGCTGGCCCTCGCCTTGCGCCCAGGCGTTCATCCGGTCGCAGAAGGCGCGCGAGCCGCCGGTCTTCGCCGGAATGGCCCAGACCCGGTTCCGGGCATCGCCGGCCAGGATATTGGCGAAGACCTTGAAACCCGACCCTCGGAAATGCTCCGACACATCCTCCATGACGATCGGGTTGCGCAGGTCCGGCTTGTCGGAGCCGTATTTGCGCATCGCCTCCTCATAGGGAATGCGCGGCCATTCCTTCGTCACCGGCTTGCCTTCGGCGAAGGTCTCGAACACGCCGCGCACCACCGGCTCCATGGTGGTGAAGACATCGTCCTGCTCGACGAAGCTCATCTCGACGTCGAGCTGGTAGAACTCGCCCGGCAGGCGGTCGGCACGCGGATCCTCGTCGCGGAAGCAGGGCGCGATCTGGAAATAGCGGTCGAAGCCCGAGACCATGATGAGCTGCTTATACTGCTGCGGCGCCTGCGGCAGGGCGTAAAACGTGCCGGGATGGATGCGCGACGGCACCAGGAAGTCGCGCGCCCCTTCGGGTGACGAGGCGGTGAGGATCGGGGTCGAGAACTCGGTGAAGCCCGCCTCGCCCATGCGCCTCCTCATCTCGGCGATGATCTTGGTGCGCGCCATGATGTTCCGGTGCAGGCTCTCGCGCCTGAGATCGAGGAAGCGATATTTGAGGCGGACATCCTCGGGATATTCGACGTCGCCGAAGACCGGCAGAGGCAATTCCTTGGCTTCCGACAGGACCTCGATGCCGGCGGCGAACACCTCGATGAGGCCGGTCGGCAGGTCGTGGTTCTCGGTGCCCTTGGGCCTCAGCCTCACCTTGCCGTCGACCTTGACCACCCATTCGCTGCGCAAGCGCTCGGCGATCTTGAAGGCCGGGCTGTCCGGATCGGCGACGACCTGCGTCAGGCCATAGTGATCACGCAGGTCGATGAACAGCACGCCGCCATGATCGCGCACGCGATGCACCCAGCCCGACAGGCGCGTCTCGGCACCCTGGTGCGTGTCGCGCAAATCACCGCAGGTATGGCTTCTATAGGCGTGCATAATCCCTCGCAAATCGGGGTTGGAAGATCGGATGAGCGCGCGGAAAAGCGCATGCGCAGGCGGGATTGTCAAGCTTGGGCGATTTTCCCCGGATTTCCGGCCTTTGCCGCATCTTTCCGGCCCGCCGGGCCAGCCAATGGCCCAAATTGACGCAGCGGCCCGACAACTGACCCTAAATCATTGAAAAACAACAAGAAAATAGAATTGTAGCTGCCATGCCAGCAAATCATTTGACGCCTGCCCCGGACTCGCGCGACTTAGAGCCCTATGGAGGTCATCACCACCACCTCAGCCCTCAAGGCCCTCGTCAAGGAACTCGCCCGTGAACCCTATGTCACGGTCGATACCGAGTTCATGCGCGAGCAGACCTTCTGGCCCGACCTCTGCCTCATCCAGATCGCCGGCCAGACGCGCCAGGCGATCATCGATCCCAAGGCGCCGGACATCGATCTCAAGCCCTTCCACGCCTTGATGACGAACGAGGCCGTGCTCAAGGTCTTCCATGCCGCCAGGCAGGATATCGAGACCTTCTTCCACCTCTCGGGCCGGGTGCCACATCCCGTCTTCGACACCCAGATCGCCGCGATGGTCTGCGGCTTCGGCGACCAGGTCTCCTATGAATCGATCGTGCGCCAGCTGGCGCGCGCCCAGATCGACAAATCCTCGCGCTTCACCGACTGGTCACGCAGGCCCCTCAGCGAAAAGCAGCTCAATTACGCGCTGTCCGACGTCACCCATCTGCGCACCGTCTATGAGAAGCTCAAGGAGGAGCTCGACAAGACCGGGCGCGAACCGTGGCTGGCGCAGGAGATGGCGGTCCTGACCTCGCCCAAGACCTACAATCTGGCGCCGGAAGACGCCTGGAAACGGCTCAAGACGCGCCTGCGCTCCAAGAAGCAGCTCGGCGTCCTGATCGCGCTCGCCGCCTGGCGCGAGCGCGAGGCCCAGGAAAAGAACGTGCCGCGCCAGCGCGTCATCAAGGACGACGCCTTGATCGAGGTCGCGACCCAGATGCCGCAGACACGTGAGGCGTTGAATGCATCGCGCGCGTTGCCGCGCGGCTTCGGCAATTCGCGCGCCGGCGAGGCCATTCTCGCCGCCGTCAAGGACGGGCTCGAGACCGACGCCAAGCTCCTGCCCGCCTTGCCGGGCGTGCATGAGAAAGTGCCGGAGAGCACCCAGGCCGCCGCTGAAATCCTCAAGCTCGCCCTCAAGATCGTGGCCGAACGTGAAGGCCTGGCGCCACGCCTTCTCGCCAGCGCCGCCGATATCGATGCCGTGGCGCAGGACGACGAGGCCGACGTGCCCTTGATGAAGGGCTGGCGCCGCCAGATGTTCGGCAGCCTGGCGCTCGACCTCAAGCATGGTCGCGCCGTCATCGGCTTCCGCGACGGCCGGGCCGAAATCATGCCGAATGCCGGCAATTTCAAGCCGGCGGCGGCCGCGGCCGAGTAGAATTCAGGTCCTCGCCGTCTCCGCCTGGGCCGAGATCATGCCGGACCTTCCCATCATGTGCTAGGCTTGCTTCACCGGGGGCTCCCAGGGAGGAGCATCATGCCTGCCTTCGTCATTCTCACGAACCTCACCGACCAGGGTGTCCGCACCGCCAGGGACACGGTCAAACGGGCCGAGAAATTCAGCGAGCTCTGCAAGCAGAACGGCGCGACCCTCAAGGACATCTACTGGACCCTCGGCAAATATGACGTCGTCGCCATAGTCGATGCGCCCGACGTGACCACCATGACGGCGCTCGGCTTGAGCCTCGGCATGGGCGGCAATGTGCGGACCGAGACGCTGCCGGCCTTCTCCGCCGACGACATGGCCAAGGTGCTGGCCAAGGTGAAGTAAACCGCAGTTTTGTTTTGGCGCATAGCCTGATCCGAAAAGTCGAGCAACTTTTCGGGGCTATGCGCTAGACGATCTCGATCCGGGAGGCACGGCCCATCTGGCCAGCCAGCGCCTGAAGGCGCTTCTCGACCCGCTCGCCCATGAGATCGGCGAATTTCTTCGGCACCCTGAGGATCAGGCCCTTCGTGCCTTCCGCCTCGATGCCGATCTTGGGCAGGACGCCCGGCATGGCGGCGGTGATGATGTAAGCGAGGCGGAACACGTCGCTGAGCAGCCGCGCCCGCTCCAGCATCTTGTCGTCGACAAGGCGGGCGAGATTGCTGGTGAGCCCTTCCTCCTCGCCCTCGTAGCGGTAGTAGATGGTGAGCGCCATGAAGATGCGTCCGGCATGGTCGATGTCGACGAAGGCGGCTTGCGAGATCATGCCGAGCGAGCGCTGGGCGCGGTAGTCGGGATGCGCCCGCCAGCCGATGTCGGCCAAAAGGCAGGCGGCATGGCGCAAGCGGCGCTCGGGCTCGGTCTCCTCGAAGCTCTTGTGCGCGAACAGCTTGTCGGTCCAGTCGCACAGCTCGAGCTCATGCTCGGGCGAACGCGCATAGCGGCAGCAGAATTCCCAGCAGGACGAGAGCAGCGCGTCGGCATCGCGCTTGCGCTTGGGCAGCTTCGAATAGAGCAGCCCCTCGCGCACGCCGTAGATCGACACCACCATCTGCTTGACCTTCGACTTGGCCAGCAGGCGCTCCAGTACGAGCGCGCCGTAGGGCAGCGTGTCGATGCGGCTGCGCGACACCGATTTGATGTCCTTGAGCGAAGATGAGGACAGATGCGAGACGAGGTCCGCCACCGAGCGCGCCTGCTCGCGCCCGATCGTGTAATTGTGCAGCACATGCAGCGGGTAGCGCGTCTGCGCCATGTGGATGCGTGCGATGTTGCGCCAGGTGCCGCCGACGGCGTAGAGGTTGCGCCCCTTGAGCTGGGTCATGAGCGGCGATGAATCGAGATACCGGTCGATGATGTCGCGCGCCTTGGCGGCCGATCCCCCCGACATGTCCAAGAGCCGCAACGGACCCAGGGGAAAAGTGATGCCGTCGCGGATGCGCCCCTCGCTGACGTCGATGAGCTCGAGGCTGCCGCCGCCCAGGTCGCCGATGAGGCCGTCTGCCCCGGTGACGCCCGCCATAACCCCCATGGCGGCGAGACGCGCCTCCTCCTTGCCCGAGAGCACGTCGATATGAGCGCCCAGCGCCTCTTCCGCCATATCGACGAATTGCGGGCCGTTCTCCGCCTCGCGCGCGGCGGCAGTCGCCACCGCATAGACCTCGCGGGCGCCGATCTGGCGCGACAGCGCCTTGAAGCGGCGCAGGGCCGAGAGCGCCCGCTCCATGCCCTGCGGATTGAGTTGGCGGGTCGTCGCCACGCCGCGGCCCAGGCCGCACAGCAGCTTCTCGTTGAAGACCGGTGTGGGCGCGCGGCGCAGGCCGTCATAGACGACGAGACGCACCGAGTTCGAACCGATGTCGACGACGGATACCGGCCGGTATTTCGTCGACCCGCTGCCTAGTCTTTTGCGCTTCACTTCTTGGCTCTGGACTTCCTGCCGACACGCCCTGTGATCGGGGGCGGCAGACTACCTTTAAGCGATCTGCCGCGTCCAGAGAGAGATGGATTCTTCATGAAATAGGTGTGGGCATTGAACGGCTCTTCGTCCGGGCCAGGTGCTATGCGCCGCGACGAGCCGTCGGACAAAAGCTCCCAGCTCTGCTCATTGTCCTTCATGTTGGCCATCATGATCTGGCCCAGCACCTGCTCGTGCACCGTGGGGTTCTCGATCGGAATCAGCGTCTCGACGCGGCGATGCAGGTTGCGCGGCATCCAGTCGGCGGACGCGATGTAGACCCTGGCGCTCGGATGCGGCAGCCCGTGGCCCTGGCCAAAGCAGATGATCCGGCTGTGCTCGAGGAAACGCCCGATGATGCTCTTGACGCGGATATTCTCCGAAAGACCCGGAACGCCGGGTCGCAGGCAGCAAATGCCGCGCACCACGAGGTCGATCTGCACGCCCGCCTGGCTCGCCGCGTAGAGCGCATCGATGATGCCGGGATCGACCAGCGAATTGAGCTTGGCCCAGATCTGGCCGGGACGTCCCGCCTTCGCATGCTCGATCTCGTCATCGATATCCTCGAGCAGCTGCGTCTTCATGTCGATGGGCGAGAGCGAAATCTTCTCCAGGTCCTCGGGCTCGGCATAGCCCGAGATGTAGTTGAAGAGCCGCGAAGCATCGCGCGCCAACGCCGGATCACAGGTGAAGAACGAGAGGTCGGTATAGATCTTGGCCGTCACCGGATGGTAGTTGCCGGTGCCGAAATGCACATAGGTGCGCATGTTGCCGCCCTCGCGGCGCACCACCATCGACACCTTGGCATGGGTCTTGAGCTCGATGAAGCCGAAGACCACCTGGGCGCCGGCGCGCTCGAGATTGCGGGCCCATTGGATATTGGCCTCCTCGTCGAACCGCGCCTTGAGCTCGACCAGCGCCATGACCGATTTTCCCGCCTCCGCCGCCTTCACCAGGGCGGCGACGATCGGGCTGTCGTTCGAGGTGCGGTAGAGCGTCTGCTTGATGGCGACGACGTCGGGATCCTGCGCCGCCTGCTTGACGAACTGCACCACCACGTCGAAGGACTCGTAAGGGTGATGGACGATGATGTCCTTCTGGCGGATGGCGGCGAAGCAGTCGCCGCCATGATCGCGGATACGCTCGGGAAAGCGGGCGACGAAGGGCTTGAACTTGAGGTCGGGCCGTTCGTCGAGAATGAGCTGCTTGGTGTCGGAATAGCCGATGAGGCCGGCGCAGGTCACCATCTCGTCGCTCGACACGCCGAGCTCGTCGGCGATGAAGTCGCGCAGGTTGGACGGACAGGCGGCGTCGACCTCCATGCGGATCACCGAGCCGCGGCGGCGGCGCTTGAGCGCGCTTTCGAACACCAGCACCAGGTCTTCCGCCTCTTCCTCGATTTCGATGTCGCTGTCGCGGATGATGCGGATGAGGCCCTGGCCCAGCACATCGTAGCCCGGGAACACCCTGGGCACGAACAGCGACAGCATGTTCTCGAGCGAGATGAAGCGGGCCTGGCCCGTGGTCGTGCCGGGCAGCCGGATGAAACGGTCGAGCTGCTGCGGGATCGGCAGCAGCGCGTTCATCGTTCCACCGTCGCGGCGGCGCTTGAGCTGCAGCGCGATGATGAAGCCGCGATTGGGGATGAAGGGGAAAGGATGGGCCGGATCGATGGCGATCGGCGTCACGACGGGGAGGATATGGCCGAGGAAGCGCTCGTCGAGCCAGGCGCGCTCCTCATCGGCGATCTCGCTTGGATCGACGATGCGGATGCCGTTCTCGCTCAACTCGTCGCGCAGTTGCAGGAAGCGGGTGTCCTGCTCGGTCATCAGCTCTTGGGCGAGCTTGCGCACCTGTTCGAGCTGCTCGGCCGGCGTCAGCCCGTCCTGGCTCAATTCCACCAGCTTGGCGCGCATCTGGCCGACGAGGCCCGCCACCCGCACCATGAAGAACTCGTCGAGATTGTTGCCCGAGATCGACAGGAAGCGCAGCCTTTCGAGGAGCGGATGGTTCTTGTTGCGCGCCTCCTCCAGCACCCGCATGTTGAAGACGAGCCAGGACAGCTCACGGTTGATGAAGCGGCTCGGATCGGTGAGCTGGGTCGCCGTCTTGGGTTCGATTGTGAGGGAGATTTCGTTCATCGCGCCAAATCCTGCCGGAGACCCCGAATTTCAGGCTCATAATCGGGCCATGTGACCGAACGATGAAGGCGTCCGGCAAGCCCTTGGTTAACCTTCCTCACCCGTGAACGGGCCGGGAGAAACTATATCCTGAAGCACCTTTCCGACAAAATTCCGGGTCACCTCGGCCCGCTCCTCCAGCGCCCGGCGATCGATCTCGGCCACCAGGCTGCGGGCGGCGGCCAGTTCCCGCGGCATGCGGGACAGGAGATAGCTGACCAGGGCCTCGTCCACCCCGATCTGGCGGTCGGCGAAGAGCTTGACCAGGACGCCGCGCAGGAGCGCGTCGTCCGGCGCCCCGAGCTGGGCCGTGGGAGCCGCCTTGAGCCGCGACAAGAGGTCCGGCAGGGCGATGCCCCAGGCGGGCGGCGGCGCCAGCGCCGTGATCAGCACATGGGCCTTCTGCTCGCGGGCCAGATTGAGCAGATGAAAGAAGGCCGCCTCCGCCAGCGCCTCCCCCGGCGCGTCTTCGATCACCAGAGCGGCCTGCTCCAGGAGCCGCGGCACGGCATCCGCACGGATATCGGACGGGCGGGCCTGCAAGGCGCCCGTCATCTCATGCCAGACGGCAGCCAGATGGGATTTGCCGCTGCCCGGGGGGCCGAGGAGGATCAGCGTGTTCGACGGCCAGGCGGGCCACAGATCGATCAGCGCCACCGCCTTGGCATTGGAGGACGTGACAAGGAAATCGTCGCGCCCGGTGGCGGGGCGGTGCGGCAGGTCGAAGGCGAGCTGGCGGCCCTCGCCGGCCATTATTTGGACGCGCTCCGGCGCTTGCGCTCTGGCGGCTTTTCCTGAGTCGGAACGCCCAGATAGAGCGGGCTCTTGAGATATTGCTGAAGCGCGAACCGCACCAGGACGCCGACCGCCGCAGCCAATGGCACGGCCAGCAGCAGGCCGACGAAGCCGAACAGATAGCCGAAGGCGAAGAGCGCGAACATCAGCCAGACCGGATGGAGGCCGATGCGGTTGCCGACCAGATAGGGCGAGAGGAAATTGCCCTCGATGAACTGGCCGGCTGCGAAAATGCCTATGATGACCAGGATATGCACCCAGTCGGGCCAGAACTGGATGAGCGCCATGCCGATGGCGAGGACGCCGCCGATGATCGTGCCGACATAGGGGATGAAGCTCAAAAGACCGGCCCCGAGCCCGATCAGCAGGCCGAAATTGAGCCCGGCAAAGGAGAGCGCCACGGCATAGAAAATGCCGAGCGACAGGCAGACGGTGCCTTGGCCGCGGATGAAGCCCGCCATCGCCTCGTCGATCTGGCGCGCCAGGCCGCGGATCGTGTTGTGGTGGTCGCGCGGCAGCCAGCTGTCGACCTTGGCCACCATGCGGTCCCAGTCGTTCAGCATGTAGAAGGCGACGATCGGCGTCACGATCAGAAGCGAGATGACATTGACCAGGGCCAGGCTGCCGGACAGGATCGAAGCCAGGATCGCCGCCAGCCAGCCCGCCGCCTTGCTGGCAAGGTCGGACAGGGAGGCCGGCAGGTTGGTGCCGGACGCGGCCAGCATGTCCTTGAGCCATTGCGGGGCGAGATCGTTGAAGAGCTTGACCAGCGCCTGCATGAGGCTCGGCAGGTTCGAGGAAAAGCGGGTGATCTGATCGCCCAGCACCGGCAGCAGCAGGAGCAGCAGCACCACGATGGCGACGATGCTGGTGGTGAGGATGACGAGCGTCGCGGCGATGCGCGGCAGGCCGAGCCGTTCCAGCGCATCGGCCACGGGATCGAGGAAGTAGGCCAAGACCAGCCCGGCGATGAAGGGCAGCATGATGTCGCCCAGGAGCCAGAGCGACAGGATCAGGATGATGAGGGCGATAGCCCAAAAGACCATCTGGCGCTGCAATGTCATGACGTGTCCCTCGTGCCCGCCCCATTGGCCATATGACGGGCCCATTCGCGCAAGTAAAGGGCGGCGGATGCGATGGTGAGGAAGGCGACGACGGCGCTGCCGATCACCGGGAACCAGGTCGCGTCCGACATCCAGGCCAGCATCGCCAGCTGCCCGCCGGCAAAGACGATCTGGGCCACGGTATTGACCTTGCTGATCATCAGCGGCTCGACCTTGATCGGCTTGCCCATGATCCAGGAGAGAATGACAGCGCCCACGATCAGCACGTCGCGCGAGGCAACGAGGATGACGAGCCAGGCCGGCATGTGCTGCAGGAAGCCGAGCGAGAGGTAGATCGAAACGAGCAGCAGCTTGTCGGCCAAGGGGTCGAGATAGGCGCCGAGCTGCGTTTTCATCGAATAGCGCCGGGCGATGTAGCCGTCGACGCCGTCGCCGACGCCGGCCATGATGAAGACCAGGAAGGCGAAACCGAACTCGCCGGCGACGATCAGCCAGATGGTGACCGGCACCAGCAGGATTCGGCCAATGGTGATGATATTGGGCAGGTTCATGCGAAGCTGAAACGGCGAATGGTTGCGTCGGGCGACATTACAACGGTTGCAGCACCCATGTCCCGCCCGCCCGTACCAGACGCAAGCCGCTGCCGGAGAGCTCCGATTGCAGGGTTTCGATCGTGTCGAGGAAGGCGAGTTGGATGACGGCGCCGTTCTGACCAATGGTCGAGACATCGACGCCGATCACGCCGGGGGTCGAGAGCAGCCTGGCGCGGATGCCGTTCCACTGGTGTATGCCGGAAAACGGCACCGCGACCGCGAGCGACATCGAGGCGCGCGCCGCCTGCTGCTCGGCCTCGACGCGGGCCCGGGCTTCGGCGGCCATCTTGATCTTGACCGAACGCCACTTCTCCAGCATCACGTCGTCGAAGCGGCGCGCGGCGACGGCCGCGGCGGCTTCGAGCGTGCCGTCCTCGGCCGTGTAGGTCTTGTCGAAATTGATCCGTCCAAGCGGCGATTCGCCTTGCATCACGGCGTGGATGCCACCCTGCGGATCGGGCTCGGCGACCGCCACCAGGACAGCCTTGGCCTCATAGCGCAGCATCAGCGATTCGAGCTTGATGGCGTCGCCCGCCAGCACCTCCTCGGGCGAGATCGCGGAGGTGTCCTCGAGATCACCCAAGGGAATGATGATCGGCACCACCGATTGCTCGGCCTTGAGGTCGAGCCAGGCCTTGCGCCAGAGATTGTCCTCCCAGACCACCGGGCCATTGGGGCCTTTCCACAAGGGCAGGATGACGATCGGCGGCGCCTGGTCCTCGACCACGTCGATGCCGTGCTGGCCGAACACTTCGCGGATCTTGGCCGGCAGGAAACGCACCGTAAGCTTGCCGATATAGCGCCCGGGAGCGGAACGCTCCTCCTCGATCGAGAGCGAACGCAGCATGCGGCCGATGTCGCGGGCGTCCATGCCGGCGAGGCGTTGGGCCGCCTCCGGCGACCCCAGCCGCTCGGCCAGGACGTAGAAGGCCTTCACCTGGGCTTCGATGATGGCGCGGGTGCGGGCCGAGGCCGCGTCCTTGTCGGTCACGTCGACCTCGACGCCGGTGACCGAAAACATGCCGGTCTCGACCGGCCCGACGGCCCGGGCATTCTCCGGCACGAAGGCGACAAGCAGGGCCAGGACGACGACAAGCAGGCCCCAAAAACGCCACTTCATCCAAAACTCCATCTGCGAGCCAGCGCTCAAACTGAACGCTTTATCTGCCTGCCCGTTCGGGCTATTCACCGCGGCACACAGACGGCCAGCAGCAATCCAGGATCATTGAGGCAAACTAGCGGCATGGGCGCGGGCAAACAAGACGGCCATAACGGCATTTCCTATGCCGATGCGGGGGTCGATATCTCGGCCGGAAACGCCCTGGTCGAGGCGATCAAGCCGCTCGCCAGGGCGACGGCCAGGACCGGCACCGATTCGGCGCTCGGCGGCTTCGGCGGCCTGTTCGATCTCAAGGCCTGCGGCTTCAAGGATCCGGTCCTCGTCGCCGCCAATGACGGCGTCGGCACGAAGCTCAGGATCGCCATCGATTCGGGGTGGCATGCGACGGTCGGCATCGACCTCGTCGCCATGTCGGTCAACGACCTCATCGTGCAAGGGGCCGAGCCCCTGTTCTTCCTCGACTACTTCGCCACCGGCAAACTGAAGGTCGAGGAAGCGCGCGACGTCATCGCCGGCATCGCCGAAGGCTGCCGACAGGCGGGCTGCGCCCTCATCGGCGGCGAGACGGCGGAAATGCCCGGCATGTATCATGGCGGCGACTACGACCTCGCAGGCTTCGCGGTGGGCGCGGTCGAGCGCGAGAATATCCTGCCGCGCCCCGATGTCGGGCCGGGCGACGTCATCCTCGGCCTCGCCTCGTCGGGCCCGCATTCCAACGGCTATTCGCTGATCCGCCGCCTCGTCGCGGTGAGCGGCCTCGGTTATTCGGACGCCGCGCCCTTCGCGCCCGGCCGGACGCTGGGCGAAGCGCTGCTCGAGCCGACGCGCATCTATGTGAAGCCGGTCCTCGCCGCGCTCGCGGCCTCAGACGGCATCAAGGCGCTCGCCCATATCACCGGCGGCGGCTTCCTCGAGAACATCCCGCGCGTGCTGCCCGCGGGCACGGTGGCCGAGATCGATCTCGGTCAAGTCCCCTGCCCGCCGGTTTTCGGCTGGCTCCATAAAGTGGGCAATGTGCAGGAGCGCGAGATGCTGCGCACCTTCAATTGCGGCATCGGCATGATCTGCGTCGTGAGCCGCGAGAGCACTACGGAAGTCGCCCGCCTCCTCACCGAGCAAGGCCAGCATGTCGTGATCCTCGGCTCGATCGCCGAGCGCCAGGGCCGGGAAGAACAGGTGAAGCCAAGTGGAAAGCTCGCGCTTGGATGAGCACGCGGCGCAAAGTCGGCATTCTCATTTCGGGGCGCGGCACGAACATGCAAGCCTTGATCAAGGCCGCTGAAGACCCCGCCTACCCGGCCGAAATCGCCGTCGTCATCTCCAACCGTCCGGATGCCAAGGGAATTGAGTTCGCCAAGGCGCGCGGCATCACCACCGAGATCATCGATCATAAGGCTTATGCCTCACGCGAGGCCTTCGACCAAGCGCTAGATGCGGCGCTCAAGCGCCATCATGTCGAGATCGTCGCCTGCGCCGGCTTCATGCGCATCACGACGGCAGGTTTCGTCGACGCCTGGCGCGACCGGATGATCAATATCCATCCGGCACTGCTTCCCGCCTATAAGGGCCTCCACACGCATGAGCGGGCCTTGGCGGATGGTGCGACGCGCCATGGCTGCAGCGTGCATCTGGTGAGGAACGACGTCGATTCAGGCCCCATCATCGCGCAAGCGCGCGTGCCGGTGCTGAAAAGCGATACGCCGGAGGTCCTCGCCCAGCGCGTGCTCGATGCCGAGCAAAAGATCTATCCAAGGGCCCTGGCGCTGCTCGCGTCGGGCGCATTCCGGGTCGAGGGCGATAATATCATTCCGGTTTCGCCGGATGTGGATCTGCCGATCATCATCCCCACGCATTGATGCATGTTCGAGAAGTTTCTCATCCCGTCCCATGAGACGGATGTGCGTCTGGAAATCGTCATGGCCCGGCCGCAAGGCGAGGGTCCCCATCCGACGATCATCTTCAACCATGGCTCCACGGGACAGGGGAAAAACCAGTCCTTCTATGCAAGGACTTGGGCGCCGCCGGTCGCCGCGAGCTATTTCACCGACAGGGGCTGGATGGTGCTCTTCCCGCAACGACGAGGACGCGGAAAATCAGGTGGAAGATATGGCGAAGGACTGGCTCCGGATGGCTCCGGCTACTCCTGCGCTATTGAAATAGCGATGGCCGGATTCGAAAGAGCCGTCGAGGACCTGGATGCCGTCATGCGCCACCTTCGCGGCCGGCCTGACGTCGATCAGAACAGGCTGGCCATCGGCGGAGCGTCGCGCGGCGGCATCCTGGCGATAGCCTATGCGGGCATGCGTCCGAAGACATTCCGGGGCGCCATCAATTTCAATGGAGGATGGCTTGGCCGGGCCTGCCCCACCTTCGAGACCGTCAATCCGATGATCTTTGAACGGGGCGCACCCGCCGGAATTCCCACCCTTTGGCTGCATGGCAGCTTCGACCAGTATTATCGAATAGGCCACTGCCGCGAGAATTTCGAAAAGTATGTGGCGGCGGGAGGACGGGGGAAATTCTTCGCCGCGCCCACGGGCCACAGCCTGCTGTTCAAACCCGCATTATGGAAGACCCATCTCGATCAATACATGGATGGCCTTGCTTAGGCTCAGGCCCTCTCCGGCCTTGTTGCGCGGAGTAGTGAAAACGTATATACTTCGGCAATACATTGAAGTGCAGGAGTCTTCATGCCGAAGGAAGCCGTTTTCACGATGAAGCTCGAGGCGGAATTGCGCGATGAATTCCTGGCCGAAGCTGAGGCAACTCACCGGCCGGCGTCGCAAGTGGTTCGTGAACTGATGCGCGAATTCGTTCAGCGCCAGCGGGAGGCGCGTGAATATGATGAATTCCTCCGGCGAAAGGTGGAAAAAGCCCGTAAATCGGCGCGCGCTGGACGAGGTAAATCCAATAGCGAAGTCAAAGCTGCTATTGCGGCCCGCAGGGCCAAGATCGAGAAGCGGGCGTGAGGGTCGTTTGGACGCCGGAAGCGGAACAGGATCTTATCGATATTTGCGACTACATTGCGGCGGATGATATTCAGGCTGCGTCCCGCATGGGTCACCTCTTCAATGCTGCGCTGAAAGACTTGCCGACTTTCCCCTGCTCGGCCGACCCGGCAAGATTACTGGTACTCGCGAGTTGATCCCGCACGAAAATTATCGCTTGGTGTACGAGGTCGATGAAACGACGGTATGGATTCTCGCCGTGGTCCATACCTCGCGGCAATGGCCACCCCTGCGAGAGTGATGGGTTTCAGAGAAACACGTCGAGATCGGGCTTTTCCTGCTCGGCGCGCAGCTCGTCCTGCCATTCCTTGAGCAGCGCCTTGCGTCGCTTGGGATAGCGGTCTTTCAGTATATCGAAATGCGAGATGCGGTCGGTGCGGAAATGGCGGAAGGCGGTGCGCAGCTCGCACCAGGCGATGATGTTGCGCGTCGCCTCGTAATAGGCGATGCCGATCGGCCAGATCGTCCGCTCGGTGCGGCGGTCGAGCTCATCGCGATACTGGATCTGCACCTTGCGGCTTTCGCGGATGGCGCTGCGCAGGCCCGCGACATCTACGGCGTCGGCGGCGCGCTCCTCGCGCGGCGGCACCACAAGCCCGGCATCGAACAGGAAGGGCCGCAGCCCCTCGGGCAGCACCGCGCCGATCTTGGCGACCGAATCGCGCGCGGCGCGCGACAGCTGGACGTCGCCACGGCGGGTCACCCAGCGCAGGCCCAGCATCACGGCCTCGAGTTCGTCGACCGTGAACATCAAGGGCGGCATGTCGAAACCTTCGCCCAGCACATAGCCGATGCCGGCCTCGCCCCGGATCGGCACGCCCTGCGTCACCAGCGAGTTGATGTCGCGATAGACGGTGCGCAGCGAGACCTCGAGCTCCTCGGCCATGGTCTCGCCGGTCACCGGCCGGCGGTGGCGGCGCAGGATCTGAAGGACCTGCAGAAGTCGGTCAGCGCGTCTCATGGGCGGACCCTACTGCAGTGCTGCTGACAAAGCATGTCAGGAAGCTGGCAGGAAGTTACGCTTTCCGGCGGCTTGCCGGAGAAATGTTTATGTTCGGGTCAGACCGGAACGGCCAGCATGGCCAGGGGAGCGGCCGTCGCCACCATGAGCAAGGCGGCCATGATCAGGAACCAGTGGACGGGCAGAGTGGCGCGGCGAGCGTTCATGGCGGTGGACTGTGTGCTGATTCTCAATTCGGGAAAATGATTCTTTTCAAAGGCTTAGATTCACAGACTAAGCCTTTGATTCAGTTATGCCTCACGGACCGGGAAGCGACGGTGGCGGCGCCGGCGGTGGTCCACCCACCGGCATTGGCGGATTGGGTTGGACCGGCTGCACCGTCTTGAGCTTCAATTTGACGATGTTCTCCTGGGTGATCTGAGCCCCGTCCCGGGTCTCCTGGGTCAGCTTCGGCGCCGCTTTCTTGTCGCCCGCGGCCACAGGTCCGGCCAGCGCCGCGGCCATGAGCAGGCCTGCGATTGTCATACGGATCATGACTGGACATCCTCTCTCGATCATCGGCGCTTCCCGTCATGAGGAAGCCTAAACGCCCCAAGTTGAGCGCAACTTGCCACAGCCCGGGTGATCCCAGGCTGAGCAGCCCGTTCATCTGCGGTTCATCTTCGGCGCTAAGCCGGCCTGAGCCAGACCCGGTTGTCGTGGAAGGGCCCGCCCGCCGCCGGCGCCGGCTGGTCGCAGCCGGTCAGCGTGTTGATGCCCTTGCCATCCTCGAAGGCCTCGTTCGGCCAGATCGATTCCGCCACCAGGACGCCGCGGCGCACTCCGTCGAAGGCCTGGACATGCAGCGTCACCACGCCCCTGGCACTGCCCAGCCGCACCTTGTCGCCGTCCTTTAGGCCAAGGCCGGCCAGGTCCTCCGGATGCGCGAATACGGTCGGCCGCCCTTCCCGTTTGCGCGACGACGGAGTTTCGTTGAAGGTCGAGTTGAGGAAGGTGCGCGCCGGGCTCGTGGCCAGCCGGAACGGATAGGCCCCGGTCGCTTCCTCGATGACGCCCCAATGGTCCGGCAGCGCCGGCATGCCGTCGACCGGACCGTAGGGCCCGATCCCGACCCGGTAGCGTACCGACGTCCAATCCGGCTTGAAGCGGAACTTGCCGTCCGGATGGCCGAAGCCGTTGAGGAAGTGCGCGCTGTCGAAATCCTGCTGCACGTCGATCCAGGTCGCCGCGTCGAGGGCCTCGAGATCAGGATGGTTCGAGTTTTTCAGCGTCCAGTCGATGAGCTCGCGCGGGCTCATGGTGAAGCCCGGATGCTCGGCGCCCACGCGCCTGGCGAGATCGGTGATCACCTCGTGATTGTTGCGGCACTCACCGGGCGCCTCGATGAGCTTGGCGCCCAGCATGATGTGCTGATGGCCGCCACCCTGATAGAGATCGTCATGTTCGAGAAACATCGTCGCCGGCAGCACGATATCGGCAAGCTGGGCCGTCTCGGTCATGAACTGTTCGTGCACGCAGACGAAGAGGTCGTCGCGCATGAGCCCTTGCCTGACCTTGGTCTGGTCAGGGGCGACGGAAGCCGGATTGGTGTTCTGGATGATCATCGCGGTGACCGGCGGCCCACCCGCCAGGTCATAGGGATCATTCAGGAGCACCGGCCCTATGCGGCACTGGTCGAGCTGGCGGATCGACGCATCGCGGACATCGAGCCCCTCGATCATCGTCTTGTTCCACTTGTACATGCCGCTGTTCGAGTGGAAGGCGCCGCCGCCCTCATATTGCCAGGAGCCTGCGACCGCGGCGACCGCCGTCACCGCATGCATGTTGGCCGAGCCGTTGCGCGAGCGCGTGAAGCCATAGCCGATGCGCAGATAGCTGCGCTTCGTCTCGCCGATGAGCTTGGCGAAGGCCTCGATCTCCGAGGCCGGGCAGCCGCAGATGGCCGCCGCCCATTCCGGCGTGCGTGTCTCGAGATGCGCCTCGAGCTCGCGCGGCACATCGGTGTATTGATCGAGATAGGGCCAGTCGGCATGGCCGTCGCGGAACAGCACATGCATGACCGCACATGCGAGCGCGCCGTCGGTGCCCGGCCGGATGATCATCTTCACATCCGCCTGCTTCATCGTGCCGGTCTCATAGACGTCGACGCAGGCGATCTTGGCGCCCCTCGTCTTGCGGGCGATGGCGGCATGGGTCATGACATTGACCTGAGTGTTCACCGGATTGGTGCCCCAGATCACGATCAGGTCGGATTTCTGCATCTCGCGCGGGTCGGAGCCCGACATGCGGCCGCAGCCGGCGAGGTAGCCCGGCCAGGCCAGCGCCACGCAGAACGTGTCATACATGCCGGAATATTTCTTGGCGTGGCGCAGGCGGTTGATGCCGTCGCGCATCACCAGGCCCATCGTGCCGGCATAATAATAGGGCCAGACCGATTGCGCGCCGTGGCGCGTCTCGGCCCGGAGGAAGGCCTCGGCGACCTCGCCCATGGCGTCGTCCCAGGAGAGGCGTTGCCATTGGCCCGTGCCCTTGGCGCCCTTGCGCTTCAGCGGATGGAGCAAACGGTCGGGATGATGGATGCGCTCGGCATAGCGTCCCACCTTCTCGCAGATGACGCCCAGCGTGTAGCTGTTGTCCTTGGCGCCGCGCACGCGCCCGATCGTCTGGGCGTCGAGCAACTCGACATCGAGAGCGCAAGCCGAAGGACAGTCATGCGGGCAGACCGACCGGCCGATCTTGATATTGGTGCGGATGTTCATGGGCCAAGTCTATAGCCCGGAATCGGCCGGGTACGAAATGCACCCTTCGCATTGCTTCTACCTGTCGTTGTGATAGGCTTTTGCTCTCGGGGGATTTCGGGGAGAGTTCCATGCTGAGATCATTGACCTGCGGTTGCGCCGCCCTGCTGATGGCGTCATCGGCCTACGCCGCCGACATCGAGGCGCCGGCCCCTTATGACTGGAACGGATTCTATCTCGGCCTCCATGCCGGCTATCTCTGGGGCGATGTCGATATCGAGGAGGAAGGCGAGGTTGCGGCCTCAGGCGGCGATATCGACGGCTTCGTCGGCGGCGCGCTTGCCGGCTTCAATGTCCAGTTCGATCCGCTGGTGCTGGGCCTCGAGGCCGACATCGGCTGGACCGATGTCGACGGCGATGGCGTAGCTCCGCCGCCTGAGCCCGATTACTCCTATGAGCTCAACTGGAACGCCCATGTCAGGGCGCGAGCGGGCTTTGCTTTCGACAATGCCTTGATCTTCGTGGCGGGCGGCCTCGCCATCGCCGATCTCGATATCGACCAGTACAATACAAACCAGATCGGCGGCGACTATTATGGATGGTCTATCGGCGGCGGCATCGATTATGCCTTCACCGACGCGCTGATCGGGCGCATCGAATATCTGCACGACGAATTCGGCGACAAGGACTACGAAGAAGACGAGGAAGACTATACCGCCGATCTCGATACCGACACGGTTCGCGCCGCTCTCATCTATAAATTCATGCCCTGAGCGCTTCGCCGACTGACGCAAATGGCCGACGAAGCGATTTCCTTTCGTCGGCAAGCGCGCTAAGCGGAATGATCATGTCTTCCGAGATCATCACCAGCGCGCAGAACCCGACGATCAAATTCATCCGCGCGCTGGACCAGAAAAAGCACCGCCAGCAGACCGGACTGTTCGTGGCCGAGGGCGCGCGGGCGCTCGAACGGGCGCGCCTGGCCGGCATCGTGCCCGACTATGTCCTGTCGGTTGCAGGCCCGCAGGACTGGGGCCAGGCTCGCGACATCAGGGTTTCCGAAGCGGTCATGGCCCGGCTCAGCCAACAGAACAATCCGGCGGGCCTCATCGGCGTTTTCAAGCAATCGGCGATCCTCGCCGCCTTCGCCCCTGGCGCGAAGGATGTCGCGATCGGGCTCGAAGACATCCGCGATCCCGGCAATCTCGGCACCATCATCCGCACGGCCGACGCCGTGGCGGTCCGCCATGTCGTACTGGTCGGCGAAAGCTGTGACCCCTTCTCGCCGGAAGCGGTGCGCGCGACGATGGGCTCGCTCTTCGGCATCACCCTCACCCGCCTGGCGACGGCCAAATTCATGGCCATGCTGGATGAATGGACGGGCGAGATCGTCGCCACCGCCGCTGATGCCGCGGCCGATTTTCGTCGCCCCTATGGACGCCCCACATTGCTGCTCATGGGCAGTGAGGGCGGCGGGCTTTCCCCTGCTCTCGCGGCCAAAGCCAACGTGTCGGTGCGCATCCCGATGCCGGGCGCGGCCGAATCCCTCAATGTCGCGACCGCCAGCGCTCTGATGCTCTATGAAATCAAACGGCCCGAGCTCGCCTAGGCATTCAGGGACAATCGCTGTCCACCGTGTAGCGCCGCTTGATCCAGCCCTTGGTCACCCGGTCGCCATTGTAATGCGAGACCTTGCACCAGCGCGAGCGCGGGCTCACCGATTTCGGCACGCAGGGCCCATCGAGATGGATGATGCCGTGATTGCCGGGCGGCAGGACATCGACCACCCTATAGGACGTGCCCGGGCCTGAACGCATGTTGAGCGCATCATTGGCCGCGACATTGGCCACGATCAGGCAGCCAGGCCCCGATGTGGCATGCGCCGCCCCTGCGAGCAGCATCAGGCCAAAGGCGATCAGAATTCTCTTCATGGTCTCCTCCGCTTTGCCGATGAGATTAGCCTTCCCGACACCCTCTCCAAGGCGATTTTCCTCAGGTGAGGTCATTTCACCAGGCTATTGCGAATTCGTCCTTGTTTTCGGGGCAAAGAGGGTAAACACCCCTCACCTGTCCCCTCTCTTGCCGGGATGGCGGGGGCGAGACTAGGTTCGACAGGAACCTGAGGAGGAGCTGAATGAAATCGCATGCACGGGTGGTGATCGTCGGCGGCGGCATCATGGGGGTCGGTCTCCTCTATCATCTGGCGCTCGAGGGCTGGACCGACATCGTCCTCGTCGAGAAGGGCGAGCTCACTTCGGGCTCGACCTGGCATGCGGCCGGCCAGTGCCCGCATTTCAACGGCTCGCTCAACATGACCAAGGTGCATCTCTATGGCACCCAGCTTTATCCCAGGCTCGAGGCGCTCACCGGCCATGCCGTCTCCTGGCATGGCTGCGGCGGCCTGCGCCTCGCCCAGACCGACGAGGAGTTGAGCTGGCTCAAATATGTCGAAGGCATCGCCAGGCTCGCCGGCTATGAGGGCGGGATCGTCGGCCCCGACGAGATCCGGAAATATCATCCCTATCTCGAGACCTTCGGCCTCAAGGCCGCCTTCCGCACCGTGACCGACGGCCATGTGGCGCCGGCCGACGTGACCAATGCGATGGCGGCCGGCGCCCGCAAGCTCGGCGCCGAGATCTGTCGCCGCACCCTCGTCACCGACATCAAGCGGCTCAAGACCGGCGAGTGGCAGGTGATCACCGACAAAGGCAACATCACGTGCGAGCATGTCGTCAATTCGGCCGGGTCCTATTGCGACGTGGTCGGCGCCTGGACCGGGCACAATGTGCCGATCGCCAATGTGCTGCATCACTACATGATCACCGAGCCCTTGCAGGAGCTCATCGATCTCGAGATGGAACTGCCGGTGGTGCGCGACCCCTATTCCCACTCCTATCTGCGCGAGGAGACCAACGGCATCCTGGTCGGCCCCTATGAGACCGAGACGGCGCATGTCTGCTGGGACGGCCGGCCGCCGGCCTGGGATTTCGAAAGCGAGCTCGTAGCGCCGGAGCTCGACCGCCTCACCCCCTGGCTCGAACGCGCCACCGAGCGCCTGCCCCTCTTCGCCAAGGCCGGCCTCAAGTCGATCGTGTCCGGCGCCATCACCCATACGCCGGACGGCGTCTATCTCTCCGGCCCCGCCCATGGTCCGCGGAACTACTGGATGCATTGCGGCGCTTCGATCGGCATCTGCCAGGGCGGCGGCGCCGGCAAATATCTGGCGCAATGGATGGTGCATGGCCAGGCCGAGATCAACATGCGCGAATTCGATCCGCGCCGCTTCGGCAACTGGGCGAGCAAGTCCTACACCGAAGAAGTCTCGATCACCGACTATCATCACATGTATTACTGCTACAAGCCTTCCGAGCAGCACGAGGTCGGCCGGAACCTGCGCACATCGTCCCTGCACGAGAAGCTCAAGGCCGAGGGCGCGCAGTTCGCGCAGATCTTCGGCTGGGAGCGAGCCCGCTGGTATGACAAATCCGGCAAGGGCGAGGACTTCTCCTATCGCCGCTCGAACTGGTGGGAGGCGGTCAAGGCGGAGGCGCTCGCGGTGCGCGAGCGCGTCGGCCTCATGGACCTCTCGACCTTCGCCAAGTTCGAGGTGTCGGGCCCCGATGCCTATGCCTTCCTCGAGCGCATCTGCGCCAACAAGATCCCGGCGAAGACGGGCGGCATCATCCTTGGCCACCTCCTCAACGACAACGGCTTCATCGAATCGGAGATCACCGTCACCCGGCTCGCCGACGACAGCTTCTATGTCCTCTCGGCCGCGGCGGCGCAGCTCTACGACCTCGACCAGCTGCGCTGGCGCATCAAGCCCGGCGAACGCGTCGAAATCACCGACGTCACCGACGATTACGGCGTGCTGGTGCTCGCCGGCCCCAAGGCGCGGGACGTTCTGGCCCAATGCACCAAGGCCGATCTCGGCAATGCCGCCTTCCGCTGGCTCACCGCGCAGGAGATCGAGGTCGCCGGCGTCGCCGGCATCCGGGCCTTGCGCGTGAACTATGTCGGCGAGCTCGGCTGGGAGCTCCACACGCCGATGGCCGCCATGCCCAAGGTCTTCGATGCGCTGATGAAGGCCGGCAGCGCGCACGGCATCAGGCTCTTCGGCACCTATGCCATGAACTCGCTCAGGATGGAGAAGGCCTATCGCGGCTGGGGCTCGGAGCTCACCAGCGAGATAGATATGTTCGAAGGCGCGATGGAGCGCTTCATCCGGCTCGACAAGGAGGATTTCATCGGCCGCGCCGCCAGCCTCAGCCGCAAGCAGCAGGGTGAACGGATCAAGCTCACCTATATGGCGGTCGAGGCGGGCGACAATGATTGCCGCGGCAACGAGCCGGTCTATCTCAATGGCAAGGTCGTCGGCCTCACCACATCGGGCGGCTATGGCTTTGCCGTCGGCAAGTCGCTGGCCTTCGCCTATGTCGAGCCCACGTTCGCCAAGCCCGGCCAGACGCTCGAAATCCTCTTGCTGGGGGAACGGAAAAAAGCCCAAATTATCGCCGAACCAGCTTGGGACGGAACGAATTCGCGCCTGAAAGGGTAGCGGACCAGAAGAAAAGACGACGGCGACATGGCTTTGGGACGACATTTCAGAAGGGCGGCTTTCGCCGCCACTCTTCTCGCACTCTTCCCCATTTCGGTGGAAGCAAACCAGCGCATCGCGCTGGTCATCGGCAATTCGGCCTATCGGCCGGGCTATGAGCTGCGCAATCCGGTCGCCGATGCGCGCGCCGTCGCCAGGAACCTGTCCGATCTCGGCTTCGCCGTGACCGTGGTCATGGACAGCGATCTCGCCACCGCGCAGAAGGCGCTCGATGCCTTCGTGCCGGACGGCATCGCGGCCGAGGCGGCGCTCATCTACTATGCCGGGCACGGCGCCATGATCAACGGCCGGAGCTTCGCGCTGCCGACCGATTTCTCGATGAGCAATTTCGACGAGATCGACAAGGAGGCGCTGGCCACCGACCGGTTGCTGCAGACGCTCTCCAGCACGCATGCCAATGTGAAGATGCTGCTCTTCGACGCCTGCCGCAACAATCCGCTGGAAAGCCGCGGCGCCACGGTGATCGAGAAGCCCGAGGAGGCCGAAGCGCGCACCGGCGACATGCTCATCGCCTTCTCCACCGCGCAGGGAATGGTGGCGCTCGACGGCAGCGGCCAACACAGCCCTTTCGCCGAGGGCCTGCTCGACAATCTCGGCAAGCCCAATGAGGAGCTGTCGGACATCATGCGCGCCGTCAGCCTGCATGTGCGCGAAAGGACCGAGGGCCGTCAGACGGTCTGGCTCGAGAACTCGCTGACCAAGAGCTTCTATTTCACCGCCGTCTCCCCGGCGGTCGCACCCGGCAAAGTGGTCGACCTCACCCCGCCCGAGCCTGATGCCGATATCGGCGTCATCTTTCCGCAATCGAGCGAGGCCCTGCTGAGCGAAGCCGACCTCGCCGGCAAGGACGCGGCGACACTCAGGCTCGCGCGCAACGAGATCTTCGCGCGCAACGGCCGCATCTTCAACGACCCGGCCCTAAAGGCTCATTTCGGGAAGTTCGGCTGGTACCGGCCCGAGAGCTACGAGCCCACGCTCACCGCCGTCGAAAAGAAAAACGTGGCGCTGATCCGCCAGTTCGAGATGACCCAATCGGCGCCCAAGGCCGGCTTCCTGTTCGCCGATTCCGATCGCCGGCTTTTGACCGCGGCGGACCTCAAGGGCCTGGGCAAAGCGCAGCTGCGCAATGCCCGCAACGAGATCTACGCCAGGCGCGGGCGCAAATTCGTGCGCAAGGAGGTCGCGAACTACTTCAAGCAGTTCGACTGGTACCGGCCGCAATTCGGCGAGGTCGAGCTGACCTTCCTCGAAGCCAAGAATGTCGAGCTCATCCAGAAGTTCGAAAAAGCCAAGTGAGGCGTTTCCTTATCGCGCTGGTCCTGTGGACGGCAGCGACAGCCGCCCTCGCCGGCGATGGCCGTTACGGTGCCCCGCCGCCCGATCTCGACCGCCATCTGGCGCGGCTCAAGGAGGCCTATCCCGACATCATCAAGGGCTATGACAAGACGAAACTCGTTCTGAAGTCGGGTGTCGAGATTCCAATCTCGGACGGGCGGACGGACAAGAGCTTCGCCGAGCTGCTGGATCAGCCGGACATCGACGACATGTTCGCCATCCCCTATCCGTCAGGGGGCGAGCCCACGGCCCCGCCGGTCGATTCCGACCCCGGCCGCATCCGTGCCGAAGACCTGTTCCGGGCGATCTATGGCGACTGCCGGAAAGGCAGCATCAGCGGTGAGTTGCGCAAGGTTGCCTGGTTTGGAGGGTCCGTGCTTTTCACCACCCGCAACGGCGCCGACCAGGCGCTCGAAGCCGTGGCGCGCGACCTCGCCAGGCTGCCGAAGCAGATGCTGAAATATCTCACCCCGTCCGCCGGCACCTATAATTGCCGGCCGATCGCCGGCACCCGGCGCATGTCCATGCACGCCTATGGTGCGTCGATCGACATCAACACGAAATATGCGCATTACTGGCGCTGGAGCAAACCGGGCAAGGACGGCAAATATGCCTGGGCCAACCAGATCCCTGAGGCGATCGTCGATGTCTTCGAGCGCCACGGCTTCGTATGGGGCGGGCGCTGGTATCACTACGACACCATGCATTTCGAATACCGGCCTGAACTGCTGCCGCCACGGTGAGCCGCGCCCAGGGCTTACTACGAGGCAGGGCAGGATTGCAGCGACCCGCATTGTCATTGCCCTGCATGTCTTGTAGAGCGACATGATCGCCCGCCTCTCGATTTCAGCATGCCGCCCTCGTCCCAACATAACGCGCCGCTCACCGGCATCGCCCTCATGCTCGCCGCGATGGCCATCTTGCCGTTCCTCGATGTGGCGGCCAAGTTTCTCGGCCAGCAGGGCATGCCGGTCATCGAGAGCGTCTGGGCGCGCATGTTCTTCGGCATGATCATTTCCCTGCCCTTCGTGCTCAAAGGCCGCTCGTGGCGCGTCCTGGTGCCGGAACTTCCGGTCCTCAACGGGACACGCGCCTTTCTCATCGTCGCGTCGACCGCGTTCTTCTTCCTGTCCCTCGGCTATCTTCCGATCGCGGACACGCTCGCCATCTATTTCGTGCAGCCGCTCATCGTCACCTTGCTGGCGCCCTTGATCCTGAAAGAGCAGGTGGGCATGCGCCGCTGGATCGCCGTCTTCGTCGGCTTCATCGGCACGCTCATCATCATCCGTCCGGGCTTGCAGACATTCAATCTCGGCATTCTGTTCGCGCTGCTCGCCGGCGCCATCACCGGCCTTTACATGATCGTCACCCGCAAGATCTCGCAAAGCGCCGACCCTATGGTCACGACCTTCCACACCAATGCCATGGGTGCGCTGATGACGTCGCTGGCGGTCGGCTTCGTCTGGGTGACGCCGACGCCCGAGCAGTGGGCCCTGCTCCTCGTCCTCGCCGTGGTCGCGCTGATCGGCCACTATCTCGTGATCGCAGCCTACCGCTTCGGCGAGGCTTCCCTCCTGGCGCCCCTGGCTTATGCCGAGATGATCATGGCGGTGGTCTGCGGCTGGTGGTTCTTCGGTGATTTTCCCGATCGCTGGACGTTCCTGGGTGTCGGCATTCTCATCGTCTGCGCCGTCTATATTTCCTATCGCGAAAGAGTGCGCGGCGTTCCCGCCAGCCCGTCGCCACCGCAGCCCTGAAGAGAGGCCGATCTGCCTTCAAGGCAGGATTGCGCTGATCCGCATTGTCACGGACAAAGTGGCCTTGTAGACAGTGAACAACTTCCCCTCGCGGCCCATCATGCCACCACCTTCCCGATCCGACGCGCCCCTTGCCGGCATAACTCTCATGCTCGCCGCCATGGCTGTCATCCCGTTTCTCGACGTGGCGGCAAAGATCCTCGGGCACCAGAACATGCCGGTGCTGCAAAGCGTCTGGGCCCGCCTCTTCCTCGGCCTCATCCTCAATCTGCCGTTTGTCCTTGTCGGCCGGCCGCGCAAGGAGCTCATTCCCGACATCCCCGTCACGCACGGCATCAGGGCGGCGCTCCTCGTCGCCTCCACCGGCCTTTTCTTCGCGTCCCTCACCTATCTGCCGATCGCCGACACGCTCTCCATCTATTTCATCCAGCCCCTGATGGTGACGCTGCTCGCCCCTTTGATGCTCAAGGAAAAAGTAGGCCCCCGGCGCTGGATCGCCGTCTTCATCGGCTTCATCGGCACCTTGATCATCATCCGGCCGGGCCTGCAGGCTCTCAATCCCGGCGTCGTCCTGGCGCTGCTCTCGGGCGCCACCAGCGCCTTCTACATGCTCCTCACCCGTAAGGTCTCGAAACGCGCCGATCCCATGGTGACCATGTTCCACACCAATCTGATGGGCGCCATCATCACCACCGTCGCGGTGGTTTTCGTCTGGGTGCCGCCGACGCCCGAGCAATGGGGCCTCTATCTGGTGATCGCCGTCGTGGCGATGATCAGCAATTATCTCTCGATCACCGCCTACCGTTTTGCCGAGGCTTCGTTGCTGGCGCCGCTCGGCTATGCCGAGATGATCATGGCCGTCGTATGCGGCTGGTGGTTCTTCGGTGACTTCCCCGATCGCTGGACGTTCCTTGGTGTCGGCATCCTCATCGCCTGCGCGGCCTATATCTCCTATCGCGAGAAGAAGCGCGGCGCGCCGCCCGATCCGACGCCGCAACCCTGATCGACTGAAGCAGAGAAGGTGCTTCAGGCTCCCGCAAACGCGCGGCCGTCGCATATGAGGCTGATAGAAGCGCTATCGCTCTCCATCCCCCCTCTCCCGCAAGGTTATCAGATTCACACATCTTGCGAGGCGCCTAAAGTCATTTCGTATTTTGGCGCGTTCTTCATCATCATTGCTCAGTGCCGTCATTTTTGATCCTGTTGCTTGTGAAGAACGGTAGGACGCTAAACGTTCTGGAAGCTATGTTGTAAGCCGGTATCAAGCTTAAGGCACCCCTCCAATATTACCATTGCATTTTGAATCAACTTCTCATCATGCCCTGATGGTGAATATGGCTTCGCCTTGCCCGCAAGCATCAACTTTTCGAACTTCGGTCAAAACTAACTCAGCGAGTTGGTCTCTAGTCTTTGGTTGCTTCGTCATTGAAAACTCCGTCCACGCACGCGGTATGTTTGGTCTCCGACCGAATGCCGTATTATGTCTGGTGAATACTAGTTTTTGAGTTTGCGGAGAAGTTTGTTGCAAACTTCTGCCAGTCCATTGCCCCATTGCGCTGCAAAGCGATCTGCTAAAACCGGGGAAAGCAAACAAAAAAGCGTGATACTTGAGTTTTACCGCAAATCTTGCCAGCCGCCATCGGTAATTGCCCATTCGGGCCGCCGATCAATCACCGCGATCTCGACAAGCGATGCAATTGGCCGCTCGCGATCAAGCAATAGCCGATAAATTTTCGCATGCCGACTTTTCGATAGTAAGTTACCTTGGCGACACCTCATCAACTCACCGGCAACGAATGTTTCTAGTCTCCACGCAGTTGCGGGTTTTCCATCTTTGAGTTTGGCATTTGGTAAGAAGAGTTCGTGATAGCTAGGTTGTCTTCCGAGTTTGTGCAGCGTCGCGTGCACTTCGGCCGCTGGCATGATCCGACAGCCGATCCAATTCGTCGCCTGATTGATGGCAGTCGTATCGTGGTAGTCCAGCGGATAGGGGTAAGCAGGAGACAAAAACTGGACCGGATTATAAAGCCCGTAAAAGACGTCTACTCCGAGTTCCTTGTGGAATTTGTCTATGGCATCGACTTGTGAAGACGCGGGCAAAAGCGCTTTGTATTCGCAGTCAGCATTGAATTCGTAGTAGCTGCGGTGTCCTGCCGCTGTGGGGCCTGTGACCGGCTCGGGGTAAAGTCGCTTTGTTTGTATTAGCGCGATCTTCTCTTGAGTTCTGCCATACTGCGTCAGTGATGCTAGTATCGCAATGTCTGCAACTTCCTTTCGGCCATGCAGGGCACGGCTTCCAAGAAAGTGTGCTGTAATCGTCACCTCAATATCGTCAATGTGAATGTATCTGGGGGCGCTTCCCGATAGCGATCCAATCAGAACTTGGTCCAAATACGGTTCGTGTGAATTCGGGTCCAGCGTCAGGTTCCTTGAGACCCGATTATTTGCTCTCTTGAAAACGTTTTTGACGTGAGTACGTACCGACTTCGGAAGAGAGTTGAACATTGATGGGAGCCGCCCCGCTGCAAATCTCATGATTGCAGGTGCGGGACGAGGGTTGCAACGGCAGTTATTGACGGTACGCTGAGGTCGATGGGCGGGCCCTCAGTCGAGACATAACTACAAACTATTCTACAAACAAATCCGTTATTTAAATATTTGAAACTACTTAAGTTTCTGAGTTTTCAACGGGCATGACTTGAGAAGGGGAGGGTTCAACTCCCTCCTCTGCTGCTGTCCCAAGTCATCCGTGGAATTCAGTATCCCCACTCATGGATTCCACGCCCCGTCCCCTTGACAGTAAGCGTATTACAACGTAATACACTACGAATTGGTAATACAAAAGCTGAAGGGAAGTCAAATGTCCCCCACTAAAATGATTTCAACCCGCATTAAAGAAGACCTGTTGGCGGAAGTTGACAACTATGCCGCCGCCAAAGAGGTGACTCGGTCCGACGCTATCCAAGCCCTGCTATTCGCCGGACTGACGGCGGATGCCAACGGGGTCGCGGTGGCAAGCGAGCGCCCGCCCGGATGGGACGCTAAGGAGATCGCCCGGATTGCCCGCGAATATTATCAGGGCTTGGGCCTTATGTTCGATGCGCACAATTGGCCGGAGCGCGGCTCCCAGATGCTTACTGTCGTGCAGCGTCGGGTTGCCGAGACCTATGGATCGGTTGACGAATTTATCAAGGTTTATGCGGCCCACACGCCGGAGCAGTTCCGCAACGGCTTGCCCAGCATACAGGAAATAATCGACCGAGCGGCAAACGCCTTTGCGATAATTTTGCCACACGGGCAACGCGACTTTATGCGCAAGCTGGTAAAGCAGCATGGACTGGACGCGCCAATCGTCTGTTCGGCCTTTTCCGAGGCTCTGAAATCCGGACAGGTCAGTTGGAATAGCAACACGTCCAACATCTCGGCTGATCAATATGCTGTCATGGTGTGGATGGATGGCATGAAAAAGGGTTGGCTCCAGGACTAGAGGGCGGACGGACCACAACTTTGCAGGCGAACTGCCATTTCCCGATGCTCGCCAGCGACCCGGAGAGAGCCACCAGCGGGTGGGAAGCTGGCCAGGCTTCGTATGCAATGGCCCCAGCCCATTTGCCGCCAGAGTTCCGGCAAAAAGTCACCAGTAGGCCGGGAAGCTGGCGTGGATCAGGATAGGTTCATGGCGCGGCATTCTCCAATTCAGTTGCTCCGTCATACCCATTCAGCAGTCATTTTACGTTCATTCTTAGAAATTGACCGGGTGTAGTCATCGATGTTCAAATTCTGGCTTATCACTATACCCCCCCGCAGGGGGAGAGGGGATCGACAACGAACCGCGTTCGATACGATGTGTGAATGCGGGGCGAGGCAAAGCCCAGGCGCCTCGCAAGATGTGTGCACGTGATAGCCCTGCCCGCAAACGGGCCGCCCGCTACAGCGCCGCGGCTGGCGTGTTGCCGGCCCGCATCTTGAGCAGGTACCAGACGATGACGACGCCGAGCGCCTTGCTGAGGACTTCGGTCGTGAAGGCGGCGGGGGTCAAATAGTTCGCGAGATACTGGAAAGCCAGCGTGTCGAGCGGCACCGCCACCAGGCTCGACAGCAGGATGCGCTGCTGCAGCGGGCGCCGGGTGAAGGAATAGATCGCCCAATCGGTCATTTCCGACAGGACGAAGGCGGTGATGCTGGCCAGCGCGATTGCCGGATCGACCATGAAATAGGTGATGATGCCGGCGGCGAGCGTCGCCAGCAGGATCTTGTGGCCGGCCTGGCGCTGGCCATAGTCGCGCAGCACGAAGACGAAGCCGACCACCAGATTGGCCAGATAGAGGTCGCCGAATACCGTCGGCCACGGCGCCACGGCCACGAACAGCCAGTTCACCAGGACGATCGAGAGTATATAAACGACGACCCACATGGGCTCAGCCTACGACCTCCGCCGCCTTGAAGCAGAGCTTGATCTCCTTCTTGGCGTTCTCCGCGCTGTCGGAGCCATGGACGGAATTGGCTTCGATCGATTCCGCGAATTCCTTGCGGATGGTGCCGGCGGCGGCATTGGCCGGGTTCGTGGCACCCATCACGTCGCGGTACTTGGTGACGGCATTGTCGCCCTCGAGGACCTGGATGACGATCGGGCCCGAGGTCATGAACTTGACCAGGTCCTTGTAGAAGGGGCGATCCTTGTGCACCTTGTAGAAGGCCTCGGCGTCCTTCTTCTTCCACTTCACGCGCTTCTGGCCGATGATCCGCAGACCCGCGGCTTCGATCTTGGCATTGACGGCGCCGGTCAGATTGCGCCGTGTCGCGTCCGGCTTGATGATGGAGAGCGTGCGCTCCTTGGCCATGGAAATCCCCTTGTTTGAGCCATATTTCAAAGCTTCGGGCCGCCTTATAGCGGCGGCCCGAAGAGGCTTCAAGTAGCGGTGGAGCCGGCCGGTGGCCCCGGCGGTCCGGCCTGCCGGTCTATTCCACCTCGGCCGCCTGCGCCTCGCCGACCAGCGGGGTCACCCGCCTCAGCGACACGCGCCGGTTCTCCTCCTCGGCATCCGAGGTCGGTATCTTGAGATAGCGCTCGCCATAACCCACCGCCTTCAGGTTCCTGACCGGGATGACATAGTAAGTGGTCAGCGCCTTCCTGACGGCCTGGGCCCGCTCCCGCGACAGCTTCAGGTTATAGGCATCTCCGCCGACCGCGTCGGTATGGCCCTCGATCATGAAGACCTCGCCCGGATGGGCGGCCAGGATCTTCTCGATCACCTCGGCGATACGGTCGAGATTCTCGACCTCCTCCTCGCGCACGAAGGACTCGTTGAAGCCGAAGTGGATGTTGTCGACTTCGATGGCGGGCATCGCGGTGCGTACCTCCGGCTCCTCCTCGATCTCCTCGATCGTGTAGCGGCGCTCGATCTTGCGGCGCGGCGCCGCCACCAGGTAGTCCTCGAGTTCCTCATCGTCGATCTCATCCATGAACACCGCTTCGCGGGGCTCGCGGTCGGCGCCCAGATCGATATTGATGTCGATGTTGAGCTCGTTGCGGTCACGCCGGTCGCGCCAATAGCGCTCGCGCTCGCGCCGGTCCCCGACCATGCGGTCGCGCAGATAGCGGCGGTCGCGCTCCATCATGTCGCGCCAATAGGCTCGTTCCTCGTCGTCATAGCGGTCGTCATAGATGGCCACACGGTAGATATCGATGCGCCGGCGCAGTTCGCCTTCCTCGAGATCCTCCGAGCGGCGCCGGTCGCGCAGGATGTCGCGCTCGGCCCAATTGTCCCATTTGCGCTCGTCGCGGTCGCGGCGGCGCGGCTTGCCCGGCAGTTCGTCATCCCGCTTCTTTTCCTCGACCACCACCTTCTTGGCGACGCGGTTGCGCAGGATATCGCGCTCGGCCCTGAGCTTGCGGCGCAGCGCCCGTTCGCTGTCGCGCGAAAGCTCATTGCCGGCCATCAGCGCGCGCATGCCTTCGAGCCGGTCGCGCAACTCGTCCTCGTTGAGCTGGTCGGCGGGACGCGTGTCATCCAGATAGGCCTTGGCCTTGGCTTCCGCTTCCGGCGACGCCTTGTTGCCGTCGAGCTTCTGCACATCCTTCTTGTCGGGATTGATCGTCGGCTGATTGGCCTGATCGGTCGGCTGCCCCGTCTGGCCTTCACCTGACGGCGCCTGATCGCCTTTCGTGGCTTCGCCCGTTGCCGGCTGCTCGCCTGCCGGCACTTCGGCGGTCGGCTGACCCTGATCGCCCTTGCCCTGCTGTCGTGCCAGGGCCTCGGCGCGCGCTTTCCTGCCCTCGGCAGCAAGCTTGCGCCGCGTGTCCTCCGACAAGCCCTTCATTCGCGAAAGGTCACGGCCGGCTTTGGCGCGCTGCGCCAACTCTTCATCGGAGAGTTCCTTCACGGAGCGCGTATCGGAGAGATACTGCGTCACCTCCGAGGGACCCTCGCCCGCCACAGGTTGTTCCGGCTGCGGCTGGCCCGTGGTCTGATCGGAGGGAGGCTGGGTCTGATCGACCGGCTGCTCAGCCTGCTCCTTCTTCTTGCGCTTCTTGACCGGCTGCTCCGCCTGCGCGTCGGTCGGCTGCTGGTCGGTTTCCTGCCCTTGCTCGGCCTGTTCTTTCTTTTTACGTTTCTTGACCGGCTGCTCGGTCTGCTCTTCGACCGCCTGCGATGGGTCTGAATCTTGCGGCTGCTCGGCCTGTTCCTTCTTTTTCCGCTTCTTGACCGGCTGCTCGGTTTGCTCGCCGACCGGCTGCTGATCGAGTTCCTGACCCTGCTCGGCCTGCTCCCTCTTCTTGCGCTTCTTCACCGGCTGCTCGGTCTGCTCTTCTGCCTGTGCGGAGCCTGCGTCCTGCGACTGCTCGGCCTGTTCCCTCTTCTTGCGTTTCTTGACCGGCTGTTCGGCCTGCTCGTCGCCCTGCGACTGGACAGAGTCCTGTTGCTCCGCGCGTTCCTTCTTCTTGCGCTTCTTGGTGGGTTGCTCGTCGCCCTGGGCCGCCGGCTGGCCGTCGGGAACAATCACGGGAGCATCGTTCGACTCCTGATCCTGGGCGAAAGCGGCCCAGGACGTTCCGAGCATCAATGCCGCGGCAAGGGTGATGACGGTCTTTTTCATGCGTAGCCCTCCACTTTTCCGCACAACACCCCCATAGGCTCCAGCAATATGACGAAAATTAGAGGATGGCGTGATAGTTTGAGGCGGAATTGGACAGCCAAGGGAGCTCGTTGTGCAGCCGATCGCCTATGAAAACGCCAGCGCCGAGGTGCGTGCCGTCTTCGACGACATCAAGAAGACCCGCGAGGTCGCGGATGTGAACAACTTCTGGAAATATCTGGCCCATGACCCTCGCATGCTGCGGCATGTCTGGGAGAGCCTCAAGGACATGATGGCGCCCGGCGCGCTCGATCCCCTCACCAAGGAGCTGATCTACGTCGCCGTCTCGATCACCAATGGATGCGAGTACTGCATGGCGAGCCATACCGCGGGCGCCCGCCAGAAAGGGGCGAGCGAGGAGATGATCCGCGAGGTCTATGCGGTGACGGGGCTCGCCAACATGACCAACCGCCTGGCCAATGCCTACAAGGTCCCGATCGACGAGGCGTTCAAGTAGGTTACCACACGCCTTTGCGCCAGGCGGTCCACAGATAGAACCACAGGGTCGGATGGTAGAATTGCTGCGATGGCAGGTCCACCTTGACCGGCCGCAGGCGGTCGGACAGCGCGTCCTCGACGGCTTTGATCGTCACCGGCAGGCCGACCGCCGCCTGGATGTAGAAATAGGTGATGAAATTGTCCTCGCGGGTCGCCGTGAAATGCGTCTGGTAGAGCACCGCGCCGGTGTCCACGCCTTCGTCCACGAGATGGACGGTCACCCCGGCATTTTCCGGATCGTCCGAAGCCAGCGCCCAATAGCCGCCGGCCTGCCCGCGATATTTCGGATTGATGCCGGAATGGAAGTTGATCACCGGCGCGGCGACGCTGGCGAGCGTCTGCTTGCCGATGATGCGCGTGCCGATGACCAGGACGACATCGGGCTTCAGCATGGCGAGCGCGGCGCGACAGGCCATGCTGTTGACCGAGCCTACCGGCAACAGCTCACAGGCGGCATTGGGCTCGGGATCGAGGCCATGCTCGGCGACGATCGCCTTGATCCGCGGCCCCGAGCGGCGCGCCAGGAGCTTCTGGAACAGGACGAAGCCGATCTGGCCCATGACGGTGACCGCATCGAGCCGGCGCATCCGCTTGCGGATCAGCGCGAGCTTCGATTCGCGCTGCTCGGCCACGATCGTCACCGGCCCGAACTGCTTCACCAGTGCGTTGATGATGATCCAGGACTGCGGCGAGGGAACCGTGAGGACGGCTATGCGTGGGCTCGCCAAGATCACCCGGTCCAGCCCAGCCCTGCGGCGATGCAGTTCATGGTCATGAGGAGCGGCGTCAGCGCCTTGTCCTTGTGCTGGCCGGCGCGCGCGTCCTTCAGGAGATCGACCTGCCAGCGATTGGTCTGGTCGATCATCGGACGCACCCGGTCGAAGCGGCGGCGAAAGCCGGGAAAGCGAACGCATAACCCCTTGGCGCCGGAAAGGACGAGCACCTTCTCGCGGGTGAGCGCATGCTCCGCCTGGATGCGCGTGAGGATGCGCCTGGCCGCCTTGCGGTCGGGCACCAGCCCGGCATAGAGGCCGGCGATCTCCATATCGGCGAGGTAGAGCGACTTCTCGACCTCGTCGATGGCCAGCCGGAAACCGCGCGAGCGCACGAACATCTCCTTGAGCAGCGCCAAACCCGCATCACCATGCTCGGCGGCATAGTGGTCGAGCGCCGAGCCCAGCCCATACCAGCCGGTGACGACGTGCCGGTTCTGGCTCCAGGCGAAGACCCAAGGTATGGCGCGCAGGTCTTCCACACCCTTGGCGCCGAAGCGGCGCGCCGGCCGCGACCCCATCTTGAGCAGCGACAATTCCTCGACCGGACTCGCGGCCTGGAAATAATCGATGAGGCCCGGATCCTCGGCGAAGCCGCGATAGGCCTTGAACGAGGCGGCGGCGATGGCTTCGACAGCAGCCTGATGCGCGGGCACCAGGCGCAACTCGCTCTCCTTCGCCGACTTCAGCGTATGGACCAGCACGCTCGAGGCCAGCACTTCCAGCTGATAGAGCGCGGTGCCGCGATTGGCGAATTTGGACGACACCACCTCGCCCTGCTCGGTGACGCGCAGACGCCCGCCCACCGTTCCCGCGGGCTGAGCGGCGATGGCGCGCCCCGTCGGCGCCCCGCCCCGGCTGACCGAGCCGCCGCGGCCATGGAAGAAGCTGATCTCGATGCCGGCGCTGCGGGCGACCTGGAGAAGGCGGCGCTGCGTCTCATAGAGCTCGAAGCTGGCGCAGAAGAAGCCGCCGTCCTTGTTCGAGTCGGAATAGCCCAGCATGATCTCCTGGCGGCCGCCCTGCGCCTTGACGGTGCGGCGGATCATCGGGATCGTGAACAGCTCCGCCATGATGCCGGGAGCGCGCTGGAGGTCGTCGATGGTCTCGAACAACGGCACGATGGCGAGCCGCGAGCTTTCGCGCGAGGCGGCATCGGTGAAGAGCCCGCTATATTTGGCAAGGAGGTAGAGGCCCAATATGTCGGTGGCGCTGCGCGTCATGGAGAGGACGAAGGCGCCCGTCGCCTTGGCGTCGGCGCCGTCGAGCGATGCGCGGATGAGACTCAGGAGATCGAGTGTTTCCCTGGCTTCTTCCGAAAGGTCCTGGAACAGAGGCAGGAAGCCCATCGGTTTCTTGAGCTCGGCCAATACCCATTTCGCCCATTCGGGTGATTCCGGCTGCGGCGGCTCGCGCTTGGCGGTCGGGTTGAATTTCTGCCACAGCTCGGCCAGCACCCGGTTGATGACCGTCGTGTTCTGGCGCAGGTCGAGGCTCATGGTGCGGAAGCCGAAGATCTCGACTTCCCAGCGCACCGGCCGCACCGTGAAGGCTGCGATCGCGGTCGCACGCATCTGGGCGAGCGTGCGCTCGGCATGATGGATGGCTTCGGCAAGTTCGTCCGGATCGGCGAAGGGCTTCCGCTCCGGGAACTCCGTCGGGCTCCGCGTCGCCGCGAGCCGCGACCGCAGCGCCGAGAAATACTGGCGGAAGGGCTCGCCGCGATTGCGCCCGGCAACACCGTCATCGCCCGCATGCGCGATCTCGCGCGTCACGCGGGCGCGGAACGCCTCCGGCACATCCGCTTCCCGCTCGGACACCGACACGATCTGGGCCAGATATTCGAGCCTTTTATCGAGCCGCTCGATGGCCGCCCTGGCATTCTCGCGCAAGGCCCAGCGCGTCGTCGCCGCCGTCACATAGGGATTGCCGTCGCGGTCGCCGCCGATCCAGGAATAGAACCTGACCGGGGGGCACACCCTGATCGGTTGCTCGGGATAGTGGCGCGCCAGCGCCCCTTCCAGCAATTCGCAGAGCTGCGGCGTGCGGTCGAACAGGGTTTCGCGGAAGAAATGCAGGCCCCAGGCGACCTCGGCCTCGACCGTCGGCTTTTCGAGCCTGATCTCGCCCGTCAGCCACAGGAGGTCGATGTCGTTGCGCAATTGCCGGATGAGAGCTTCGCGCTCGCGTGGGGTCCAGCGCGGGCTTTCGAGATCATAGAGACGCAGATAGATGCGCCGATGGATCTCGAGCACCGTCACGCGCTTCGCCTCGGTCGGGTGCGCGGTGATGGTGGGGCCGGCTTCGGCCGTCTCGAGTGCCTTGGCCACCGCCTCGCCTGTGGCGCCGGCGGCGGCGATGGTGGCGAAGGCATTGGAGAAGGACCCCAGGATCTGGTCGTTGCCGCCCATCGTCTCGAGCCTTCGTCTCGAGCGCATGGCGGCGTTCTCCTCGGCGATGTTCAGAAGCTGCAGCCAGATGCCGATGACCTGGAGAGCGGGCGCGATCAGGTCCGGCTTGATCGAGCGGGCATCTTCGGGATTGTCGATGATGGCGAGGACCTTGGGCGCCCGCTCGCGGATCACCCGGCGCAACAAGTCGCGCAAAAGGACAGTGATCTCGTCCACATAGCCGCCGTCGACGGGCAAAATATGCCGGGTCGTGTCTGCCATTGAGGCTGTCCTCCCGCCAACGCGCGATCAGGAAAAGTGGACACCGGTTTTCCGTCCGATCGCGCGCCAACCTAAGGGCTATTGTGCACCGCACCTAAAGAATGACAATGGCTTTGATTGCGGCTAAACAGCCCGCCCATGTTGCATGTGAATGGTCTCACCTACCGCATTGCCGGGCGCCTGCTGCTCGACGATGCCGGCGTTGCCATACCGGGCGGCCACAAGGTCGGCCTGGTGGGCCGCAATGGCGTGGGCAAATCCACCCTCCTGCATCTGATCCTGGGCGACCTGCAGTCGGAATCGGGCACCGTCGGCATGCCGCGCAATGCCAAGATCGGCACCGTGGCGCAGGAAGCGCCCGGCGGCGATGACTCGCTTCTCGACACCGTCCTTTCCGCCGATCTCGAGCGCGCCAGCCTTCTCGATGAGGCCGAAACCGCTCAGGATCCGCACCGCATTTCCGAGATCCAGCTCCGCCTCGCCGACATCGATGCCCATTCGGCCCCGGCGCGCGCCGCCACCATCCTCTCCGGCCTCGGCTTCTCGGAAGCGACGCAGGCCGGCCCTTGTTCGGCGCTTTCCGGCGGCTGGCGCATGCGCGTGGCGCTCGCTTCCGCCCTCTTCGCCTCGCCCGACGTGCTGCTGCTCGACGAGCCCACCAACTATCTCGACCTCGAAGGCACGATCTGGCTGAAGAGCTTCATCCGCTCCTATCCGCACACGATCCTCATGGTGAGCCACGACCGCGACCTCCTCAATGATGCGGTCGGCGCCATCCTGCATCTCGAGCGCGGCAAGCTCACCCTCTATCAGGGCAATTACGACAGCTTCGAGCGGCAGCGGCGCGAGCAGCAGGCGCTCACCTTGAAGCTCAAGAAGAAGCAGGAAGACCAGCGCAAGCACATGGAGGCCTTCGTCGAGCGCTTCCGCTACAAGGCCTCGAAGGCGCGTCAGGCGCAGAGCCGCCTCAAGGCGTTGGCCCGGCTCGAGCCGATCGCCGACGTGATCGAGGATCGCGTCTATCCCTTTCATTTCCCCAATCCGGAAAAGCCGCTGGCGCCGCCGCTGGTGCGCTGGGACCACGCCTCGGTCGGCTACACAGAGGGCAGGCCGATCCTGCGCAACATCACGCTCAGGCTCGACCCCGACGACCGCATCGCGCTCCTGGGCTCGAACGGCAACGGCAAGTCGACCTTCGCCAAGCTGCTCTGCGGCAAGCTCAAGGCGGCGAGCGGCGAGATGCGCCATCCGCCGCGCCTCACTGTCGGTTATTTCGCCCAGCATCAGCTCGACGAATTGTCGCCCGAGCGCACGCCCTATGATTATTTCACCGACCTGATGCCGGAGAACACCCAGGCGCAGAGGCGGGCGCGGCTCGGCTCCTATGGTTTTGGCGCGGCGCTGGCCGATTCCAAGTGCAGGACCTTGTCGGGCGGCGAAAAGGCGCGCCTCCTCTTCGCGCTCGCCGCCTTCCATGCGCCGCATATTCTTGTGCTCGACGAGCCGACCAACCATCTCGATGTCGATTCGCGTGAGGCCCTCATCCATGCGATCAACGACTATGAGGGCGCCGTCATCCTGATCAGCCATGACCGCCACATCATCGAGACCTCGGCCGACCGCCTGTGGTTGGTCGCCAACAGCACGGTGAAGCCTTTCGACGGCGACATGGACGACTATACGGATTTCATCCTGGGCCGCACGCCGCAGAAGCGCGACGCCGCGCCGCCATCCGCCCCGGCCAAGCCGCCGGCGGCGCCCGCCCGCGCGAACCCGGCGGCAGTGAAGAAACAGATTCAAGAAATCACCGTCAAGATGTCGAAATTGCAGGAAAAAATCGACGTCCTGGACCGCGCCTTGCAGGACAACCAGCTCTATATTGCCGATCCCAGGAAAGCGTCCGATTTCGCCACCTTGCGGGCCAAGCTCAGCCGCGACCTCGAAGAGCAGGAAACCCAATGGCTCGAAGCCCAGGAGCGGCTCGAGCAGACGGCTTAGTACGGCCGGCGAAGGCTCAGCCGATCAGATTCCAAGCGGCTAGCCTGCCCGATGACGCTCGTTTCCGAAATGGCCGAGCACGCCTGATCTTCAGAGACGGCATCGAAGCCGATTTCCTCGACTTCAATGCCGGTACGCGGGCGACAGTCGGCGTCGCCGAATGCCAGGGGCTGCTGGTCGTCTGACGGCCGTTACGGCAGGAGCGCGAAAGCGCGCGTCATGCCGCCGGTGGCACCCAGGATCTTGGGACCGCCGACCACGATCACAGCGCCCTTTTCCGGCACCTGGCCCAGATTGGCGGCGCATTCGAGGCCCCAGCGTCCCGCCGGCAGCCAGCGGTAATGCGTGGCGAAGTCCTTGGACGGACCGTGATCGAGCGACAGCGAATCGACGACGATGCCGACCACCTTGCGCTCGAGCAGCAAAGCGGCGGCATCCGGGTGGAAGCCCGGGAAGTGCATCACGCCATCCTTGTCGGCATTGCGGAACTTGTCGGTCTTCACATGCTGGTCCCAGCCCGAATTCATCGCCACCGCGGCACCGTCCGGCAAGGGACCGTTCTTGGCTTCCCAGGCCTTGATGTCATCGGCGGTGAGCTGCGTGTCCGCGTCCTTCGCCGCCCGCTCCGCGATGTTCACCACGCACAGGGGCGCCACCAGCGTCTCGGCCGGAAGGGCGGACGCGTCGGCTCCCTTGTCCTTGGCGGAGAAGTGCAACGGCGCGTCCATATGCGTGCCGGTATGCTCGATCAGATGCCACTGGTTCTCGTTCCAGCCGTCCTTCTCGAAAACGTACATCACTTCCAGCTTGAGCTGCGGCTTGCCGGTGAAGGTCGGAAAATCGGGCCACAGCACATGTGTCAGGTCGACGACCTTGGAAAAGCTCATCGTCGCCGCCTGGGCCGCGAACGGGCTGAAGGCCGACATGGCCCCCAAGGCGGCGGTCGTCCCCGCCGCCTTGAACAGACCGCGGCGCGAAACAGTCTCGGCAACTGTTGCCATGCATCCGGCTACGCACATGATGTCCTCCGCTCCTACGTTTACGTATGGGGTTATGGTTTCGGCTATGTGGTAGGTAATGACGGCATGCTAGGCAGGTCGTCGGGCTTCTGCCAAGAAGAAATAGTATAACGTCCGGCACATGATCTTCATCGCACTCGGAATCGCAGCACTTCTCGGTCTCATCTTCGGGCCGCAGATCTGGATCAGGCGAACCATGGCGCGCCATGCCGGGGAGCGCGCCGATTTCCCCGGCACCGGCGGCGAACTCGCGCGCCATCTGCTCGACGAGGCGGGCCTCCCCGCGGTCAAGGTCGAGGCGATCGACGGCGGCGACCATTACAGCCCCATCGACAAGGCCGTGCGCCTCAACAAAAGCAATTTCACCGGCAGGTCGGTCACCGCCATAGCGATCGCGGCGCATGAGGCGGCGCATGCGCTGCAGGACAAGGAAGGCTATGCTCCTTTGCGGCTGCGCCAGCGGCTGGTCGGCTATGGCATCGTGATCGAACGGGTCGGCAGCGCCCTGCTCCTGGCAACACCCCTCGTCTTCGCCCTCACACGTTCGCCGCTCGTGCTCGCCTTCGAGCTCGTCGCCGGCCTGGCGATATTGGCCTCCACCATCGTCCTCCATATCGTGACGCTGCCGACGGAATTCGATGCGAGCTTCAAGCGGGCGCTGCCTGTCCTCACTCACTATATCCGGCCCGAGGACATGAAGGGCGCGCGCCAGGTGCTGCGCGCGGCGGCCTTCACCTATGTCGCGTCGGCGCTGATGAGCCTGATCGACGTGGCGCGCTGGATCAGGATCCTGCGCTTCTGATCCCTCAGCCCGAACCCTTGGCCTTGTTCTGCCAGCGGCCGCGCTCGTCCTGCTGCCAGTAGCTCACCTCGTGGCCCTGGCCTTTCGCCGCCTTCCAGACGCGGCGGGCGCGCTCGACCGCGTCGGTATCGGCGCCGTCGAACAGCAGCACGACGCGTTCCAGCCCGGCAAAGGTCGTAGGCTCGGCACCACCGACAAAGAAGCGCACGGACGCCTGGTTCGGGTTGTCGTTGGCGGCGGTGATCCAGACCGGCTGGTCCTCGCCATGGCCGTCCCTGACGGTGCCATGGGGCAGGAACCCTTCTTCCGTATAGGTCCACAGCATGGTGGACAGCGCCTCGACCCGGTCGTCCGAATCGGTCTCGATCACGGCGCGCCAACCGCGCTCCAAAGTGCGTTCCAGAAGCTGCGGCAGCACGCGTTCGAGCGGCTGCCGCTCCAGGTGGTAGAACAAAATGTCGGTCATCGGCGCATCCAAGCGGCTGGATGAGCCGTGGTCAACGGTCTTTGCGGCGGGGGACTTTGCCGCTAAGGTCAACATCGACACGAAGAACTGGCAAAATGGGGTTGGGGATGGGGCGTTTATTGGCGCTGGGCGCCGTTTTGGCGGTGGTGCTTGGCTTTGGACTGTCCGACAGATCCGCGGCCATGGGCTTTTGCAATTGCTGCGATGCCAGCCTGACGCAATCCTGCGGCAAGGCCTGCGCCGCGATCAGCCTCAAGGCCGGCCAATGTCCGGCGATCGTCGACTATGAGGGGATGGGAGCGGCCGCCGAAGGCGCCAACCCGCTCAATGGTGTATCGCTCAGGGAGGTGGCGCTCGGCGAGCCCACGCCCTGGCAGCTCGAATTGTTCCGGCGGTTCATGGAAAAGGGCCGCCGCCAGGCTGTCGGCGCCTACAAGAAAGCCCAGCGTCAGCTCAAGCGGCACCGGATCAGCGCGGCTGACTTCGCCAAGGCCGATGCCCTCTACAAGGAAGCCCTGGTCAACTATTATCATGGCATCAGAGCCTATCTGAACCGCGTCGGCACGAAATCGGATTGAGACGGCTTCCGCCGGCGCGTGGCTGAGCAGGGCCGATGGCCAAGCGAAACCTGATCCTCATTCACCGAGGCCCCGAATATGACCGGGACTTCAAGGAAATCGCCCGCAAGGTGACGGCGATCGACAAGGACATCACCGTCTATGCCCTGGCCGACAGCTCCATGGCGCAATTGCCGGGCCTCGCCTGGATGTGGCCGACCCTCGTCGTGGCGCTCATGTCCGATTACCGGCTACAGATCAAACGCGGCACGGTCCTCAGGAACACCCAGATCGCGAAATTCGCCCAATACGAGACCTTTCGCAAAGCCGGAATACCGACGCCGCCGATGCTGCCCTTCCGCTTCGGGATGACGCTCGACCCGCTGCTGTTCGGTGAGTTCGTGATCATCAAGCCCATGGATCTCGATCTCACATCGCGTGGGACGGGCGTCCAGCTCTTCCGGCGCCACCGGCTCGAACGCCTGCAGCCCCGCGATTTCCCCCGCGACCACCCTATTCACGAGGCGCGCGAGGGTTATCTGGTGCAGAGATTCGTCGATACCGGCGCTTATCCCTCATATTACAGGGTCCAGACCTTCCTCGGCCGGATCATCCATTTGACGCATTGCAGCCTGACGATGCCACGCTGCGCTCTCACCGCCCCCGACGAGGAGATCGAACGTACCGCGATCGCCACGCAAAGCGGCGCGAAGCACCGGCGGCTCGCAAGCGATGCCGATATCCGGCACATGGCGGAACGGGTGCACGCCCAGTTTCCCGACATTCCGCTTCTGGGTTGCGACGTGATCCGCGACGAGGCGACGCGCGACCTCCATGTCCTGGAATGCAATCCCGGGGGCAATACCTGGCATCTCTCCTCGAAGAGCGGCGAGCGGATGAGGCGCGAGCTCGGCAATGCCAAGGTGAACGGCGTCGAGCATGCCCGGCGGCTGGCGCGCCGCATGCTCCTTGAGCAATATGGCGCGTTCGACATCGTCGCGAAGACCCTGGTCGAGAAGACCCGCGGCCTGGCATCGTGACGAGATCTATTCCCGTCGCCGCGGCTACCACCACAGCATCGGCGTGGTGGTCAGCACTTCGACGCCGCTCGACGTGACGATGGCGTTCTGCTCGAAGCCGACGCTGCCGACGCCGGGTCGCGCGAAGAACACCTCGATACCGGCCACCATGCCTTCGACGAACTCGTCCTCGCCATAGCCCATCGCGACCGAGAAGATCGGCTGTTCGAAGAACAGGCCGAGGCCGTGGCCATAGAGCGGGAACTTCTTGGCCATCTCGTCGTCTTCGACATTGAGGTCGGCCTTGAGCCTGTCGCCCAGCGCCACCAGCTCCTTCACCTTGAGGCCGGGCCGCAACGCCGCCAAGAGATCGTTCGTCACGCTGACGCAGGATTCGACGAGCTCGCGTTGCGCCGGCGTCGGCTTGCGACCGGCGACGACCGTGCGTCCCGGGTCGAGATAATAGCCCTGGAACATCGGACCATAGACGAAACCGCGGATCAGATCACCGGCCTTCGGCGTGTCGCGGCTGTAGCCCGGCAGCGGGTTGCGGCACATATTGTCGATCTTGTCGCCATGCGAGATCGGGATCATGTGGATGGCGCCACCCGAGCGTACGACCTCGCGCGCCGCATCGCCCGCTGCCTCGGCTTCCGACTTCCCCGTGAGCAAGCCTTCGATGAGGATATCGCAGGCCCTGGAGGCGATCACCCCGCCCTCGCGATAGGCATCGAGCTCGCGTGCGCTCTTGACTCGACGGATCTTGCGCACGATGTCGTCCTCGAACCGCCATTCGACGCCGAGCGCCGCAGCCTCGAGCTCGCGCCAGTGCTTCATGGAGAAGAAATCGGTGCCGAGGAAGGCAACCGGCCCCTTATTCTTGCGCGCCTTGAGGCGGTCGGCCACCGTCCTGACCGGATCCCAGGTGCTGCTGAAGCGCTCGGTCGCGAGCAGATTCAGATGCGGGGTTGATTCCTCGATGATGAGCTCGGGCTTTTCGCCTGCCCTCAGGATGACGGCGGAGAACGCCCGGCAGTTCTGCAGCGAGTTGTCGAAGCCCTGGCCGGAATTGTTGCCGTAGTAGTTGGTGAGATAATAGACATCGGAGGCCCGGTCATAGGTGCCGCCGCTGCGTCCCCAGACAACGGCCGTCTCCACGCCGCGGCGGCGCATCTCGGCCTCGACGAGTTGCCAGCGCCGCTCATACTCGGAAATCGGAAAATAGCGTTCGGTCATGTTCGTCTCTTGCCCTATTCCGCCATCCACCAGCGCGAGGCGATCTTGGTGCCGTCGAGCTCCTTGTCGGTAGCGAGCTTGCCATGCGCCACGGCCTTGGCGTGGGCGCTCACATAGTTGGTGAACAGGAGCACGATGGTGCCGCCGTCGTCATGAACGAGCTGCTGCATTTCGGCATAGAGCGCCGCACGCTTCGTCTCGTCGAGCTCGACGCGCGCCTGAATCGCAAGCTCGTTGAAGCGCTTGTTCGCCCATTTCGTCTCGTTCCAGGCGGCGCCCTCGGTGTAAGCAAGAGAGAACTGCAGATCCTGCACCGGCCGGCCGCTGAAATAAGAGGCGATGAACGGCTTCTTGCCCCAGACCGTCTCCCAATAGGCGTCATTGGGCTCGCGAATGACGTTGATCTCGATGCCGGCCGCGGCAGCCGAGTCCTTGAACAGCAATGCGGCATCCACCGCGCCGGCGAAGGCGGTGTCGGCGGCGGAGAGGTCCACCTTCACGCCGTCGAGCCCGGCCTTCTTCAGGAGCTCTCTGGCCTTCCCGGGATCGTATGTGTGGACCGGCTCGGGATTGGTCGCGAATTTGATCGACGGCGCGATCGGATTGTCGTTGCCGGCAAT
>JBFWNN010000005.1:13770-115411 GCA_050251035.1 Parvibaculaceae bacterium | reverse complement strand
AAACTCTTGCCTCTTACTCATCGCGCTTGTGTCTCTGAACGGCATCCGAACCCCCCGGCGCGCGAATCGCGCCAAACTGTTCGCGATGTCCTCGCACACCTGTTCGCTATGTCCCCGGTCCAAACAACCCTGAGGTGCGAGCGAAGCGAGCCTCGAAGGGTGTGCTTCAATAGTCCCGCTCTATCCTGAAGGATGCTTCGAGGGCCGCTCCGCGGCCGCCTCAGCATGAGGGATGTCGAGAGGCTCTACCCGCCGTAGACCTGGCGCGGCAGCCACATGCCGATCTCGGGGAAGATGTAGAGCAGCGCCATCGCGATGAGCACGATGAAGATGAACGGCATCACGCCCCGGAAGATGTCGTTGATGTTCACATGCTTGGGCGCCACGCCCTTCAGGTAGAAGGGCGCCATGGCGACCGGCGGCGACAGGAACGAGGTCTGGATGTTGAGCGCGATGAGGAGCCCGAAGAACAGCGGGTCGATGCCGAAATGCTCGAGCAAGGGCAGGAAGATCGGCACGAAGATGACGATGATCTCGGTCCATTCGAGCGGCCAGCCGAGGAGGAAGATGATGATCTGGGTGACGATCAGGAACTGGATCGGCGAGAGATCGAGCCCGACGACGAAGTCCTTGATCACGGCATCGCCGCCAAGCGCTGCGAAGACCGCCGAGAACATGAAGGAGCCGACGAACAGCCAGCCCACCATGGCCGAGGTGCGCGCCGTGAGGAACACCGATTCCTTGAGCTTGTCGAAGGTGAGCGAGCGATAGGCGGCGGCCAGGATGAGGGCGCCGAGCGCTCCGATGGCGGCCGCTTCTGACGGCGTCGCGAGGCCGAACATGATGGCGCCGAGCACCGCCAGGATCAGGAGCGCCAGCGGCAGGAACGACGTGGCGAGCTGAAAGAGGATCGTCGCATAGGGAACGTTGCGCTCCTCCTTGGGCATCGGCGGCGCCAGCGACGGGTTGATGAGCACGCGCGCCATCACATAGACCATGTAGAGGCCGGCCAGCATCAGGCCAGGGAAGAAGGCGCCGGCATAGAGCTGCACCGGCGACACGCCCGCGGTCGCGCCATAGAGGATGAGCATGATCGAGGGCGGGATCAATATGCCGAGACAGCCGCCGGCGCAGACGACGCCAGCCGACAGCTTGACGTCATAGCCGTGGCGCAGCATCGCCGGGAAGGCGAGCAGCCCCATCAGCGTCACCACCGCGCCGACGATGCCGGTGGCGGTGGCGAAGAGCGCGCAGGTGACGAGCGTCGCGATGGCGAGCGAGCCCGGCAGCGCGCCGGAGGCGAGCTGGACGGAACGGAACAGCCGGTCGAGGATGTTGGCGCGCTCGACGATATAGCCCATGAACACGAACAGCGGCACCGATATCAGCACGTCGTTCGTCATCACCGACCAGGTGCGCTGGACGAGAAGAGCCGCGACCGTGTCCATGTTGCCGTCATAGGCGAGGAACGCGAAACCGACGCCCATCGCCATCAGGGTGAAGGCGATGGGGAAGCCCAGCATGATGAGGAAGATGAAGAGGACGAGCATGAGCACGCCCAGTTGCGGATCGGTCACGGGCGGTCTCCGAGGGTCTGGGTGGGCGTGCCATGCTGGGCCAGGATGACGTTCTCGAGCTCCTCCACGTCATGCAGCCGTTGCGGCCACTCGCCGCGCCTCAGGCAGAAGATGCAGCGCACCACTTCGACGATGCCCTGCAGGAGGAGGAGCACGCCGGTGAGCGGGATCAGCGTCTTGTACTGATAGACCGGCAGGCCGTCGGGGCTGTAGGCCGAATGCTCATGCGTCATCCACGACTGCGCCGCGAAGCCGTAGCCCGCATAGATGAAGGCGATGATGCCCGGGAAGAAGAACAGGAAATAGAGCACGAGGTCCATCGCCGCCTGGCGCCGCGGCGGCCAGGCGCGATAGAGGAAATCGCCGCGCACATGCGAATTGCGCGACAGCGCATAGGCGCCCGCCATGATGAACAGGGCGCCATAGAGGATATAGCTCGCATCATAGGCCCAGGTGGTCGGCGCCCGGAGCACATAGCGCGCGAACACCTCGTAGCTCACCGCGATGGTGAGGATGACGATCGTCCAGGCGAAGAGCTTGCCGATGAAAGTGGAGACCTGGTCGACCGGGATGAGGACGCGCTGCAGCCGCAGGCCCCACCGCTCATCCGGCACGCGCTTGGCGAGATTGAGCGCGAAGCTCGCCACGATCGCCGCGACCCCCGCCCAGAACAGCAGCGATGAATAAGGCGTCGTGCCGCGCTCGGCATGGGCGGCGGCGAGCGGCGCGCAACGCTCGAACGGGCCGAACAGGCAGATGAAGACCTGGTTGGGCCTGAGGCCCTTGCCGGCGACGAGGCCGCCGACCTGGCTATAGGCATAGAGCGACCAGAAGATCGCGAGGAGCGTCGCGACGACGCCGCCTCCAAAAAGCAGCAAAGACAGGCGCGTGCCCTTCATGGCGCCGCCATGCGGTCTGATCTCGGCATTCCCCTCACCACGATCTCGAATCCCGCCACCGCCCGCGCGGCGGGATTCCGTTTCAGCAGGCCAAGCCCGGTCTAGATCACGCCTTGAAGAAGTGATCGTAGGCCGTCTTCTGGTCCACTTCCATGTCGAACTGGAGGCTCACGACGCGCTTCGCCCAGGCTTTCTGGCTTTCCACCACCTTGGCGAAGAACGGCTCCTGCGACTGCGCCGCGATCACCTTGTCCCAGGCGGCGAGCTGCGCCTGCAGCACGGCGTCGGGCGTGCGATGCACCTTGACGCCCTGCTCCGCCTTCATCGCCTCGAGATCCTTGGAATAGCGGTCCATGGCCTTCCACGACATGTCGGCCGACGCCGATTCCGCGGCATATTTGAGGATCGCCTGCAGGTCGGGAGACAGCGCGTCATATTTCGCCTTGTTGAAGATGACCTCGAAACACTCCGCCGACTGGTGATAGCTCTGCAGCATGTAGTCCTTGCTGACATCGGGGAAGCCCAGCACCCGGTCGGAGGACGGGTTGTTGAATTCCGCCGCCTCGAGCAGGCCGCGATCCATGGCGGGCACGATCTCGCCGCCGCCCAGAATGGTCACCGCGGCGCCCATTTCCTTGAACAGGTCGGCGGAGAGGCCGACGGTGCGGTATTTGAGGCCGGCGAGCTCTTCCGGCTTCTCGACCGGCTTCTTGAACCAGCCGAGCGGCTGGGTCGGCATCGGTCCGGTGAGGAAGCCGACCAGGTTGAGGCCCAGCACCTGCTGGACGAGTTCGTCATAGAGCGCCTGGCCGCCGCCATATTTCATCCAGCCGACCATCTGATTGGCCCGCCAGCCCCAGGCCGGCGGCGTGCCGAAGAGCGAATAGGCCTTGTGCTTGCCGTACCAATAGGCGCACACGCCATGGCCGCCGTCGAGCGTCCCGGCAATGACCGCGTCCTGCACCTCGAAGGCCTTGGCGACGGCGCCCGCCGCCAGCAGTTCGAGCTTGAGGCGCCCGCCCGTCATCTCGTTGACGCGGGCCACATAGTCTTGCGCATATTCGTGGAAGATGTCCTTGGACGGCCAGGTGCTCTGGAACTTGAACACCACGGCCTCCTGGGCGCGGGCGACATTGGGCATGGACAGGGCGGCCGCGCCGGCGACCGCCGTCGCTCCCGTCTTCAGGAATTGCCGGCGGGAATTGCGGGCGTCCTCGCGGTTCTTGGGCTTGCGTTCCTTGGTCATCGGGCTCCTCCACAGTGATTCAGTGTTCTTGGTTGGCGCGGAGTGTGCAGGAATTGCCAGGGTGAGGCAACTTGCCGCGTCATTCAACTAACGTCGAAGACGAAGCGTCGGAATATTCCGCAAGTGATGCTTAAGTCTCTGATATTGAAAAAGGAAAAAGCCAGTATAAGAATGGGGGGCAACTCCCGCGCCAGGCACCCCATGTCTTCACAGATATTTCATCCCGACTTCAAGGCCCGCCCCTTCTGGTGGGAGGCCTATGCGCCGGAGACCATCGCCACCATCGACCTGCCCAGGGAGGTGCGCGTCGCCATCGTGGGCGCGGGCTATGCCGGGCTCTCGTCGGCGCTGGCGCTCAGTGACGCCGGCCTCGACTGCCTCATCCTCGATGCCAACGAGCCGGGCTTCGGCGCCTCGACCCGCAACGGCGGCATGGTGTCGGGCGGCGTCAATGTCGGCAAGCGCTATCTGGCGAAGCCGATGTCGCCCGAGGAGTCGGCCCCTTTCCTCAGCGACGCGGCCGAGGCCTTCAGCCATGTCGAGACCCTGATCGAGCGCGAGAAGATCGCCTGCCACTGGACCAAGGCCGGCTATTTCCTCGGCGCTTGGTGCAACAGCCATTATCGCGACATGGAGAAGAAGATCGCCGCCCTCAACGCCAATGCGCAATCGGACGCCTATATCGTGCCGCGCCAGCGCCAGCGCGAGGAGATCGGCTCCGACTATTATCGCGGCGGCATGGTGGTGAAGCGCGCCGCCCATATCCACCCCGCCCTCTATTACAAGGGCCTGCTCGATATCGTCCGTAAACGGAATATTCCGATCGCGGCCAAGACGCCGGTGACGAAGCTCACTCAGTCGGGCGCGGGCTGGATCGTCGCCACGCCGCGGGGCGAGATCAGAGCCGCCGATGTCGTCATCGCCACCAACGGCTATACAGGCGACGTAACGCCCGAGCTCAAGCGCCGCGTGGTGCCGGTCGGCTCCTATATCATCGCGACCGAGGAGCTCAGCCCGGAGATCGCCGGCTCGCTCTCACCCAGGAACCGCTCGATCGCCGACACGCGTCGCGTGCTCACTTATTATCGCATGGCGCCCAACGGCAAACGGCTCATCTTCGGCGGCCGCGCCAAGTTCGGCCAGACCGATCCGGTCGAGACCGCGCCCATCCTCTACCGCTTCATGCTCGACCGCTATCCGCAGCTCGCGGGCGTGAAGATCACCCATGCCTGGACCGGCAATGTCGCCTTCACCCTCGACGAGATGCCGCATATGGGCAGGTTCGACAACCTGCACTATGCGCTGGGCTGCAACGGCTCAGGCATAGCGATGCTGAGCTATCTGGGCTTCCAGACGGGGCGCAAGATCGCCGGCTCCGTCAACCGCATCTGCGCCTTCGACCGCGAAGAGTTTCCAGCGCATCCGCTCTACACCGGCAACACCTGGTTCGTGCCTTGGATCGGCCGCTATTTCCGCACCCGCGACTGGCTCGACCGCCGTTTCGGCTGAAACCGCCCCTCACGGCCCGCCGAACACGGCGAAGGACGCCCATTGCCCCGGATGGGGAAAGCGCTCTCGCGTCGAGAGCGTTGCCAGACGCAGCGCCTCGGCCGGCTCATGCTCGGCGAGCAGCCGGTAGAAATGCTCCATGAGGAAGCGCGTCGCGTCGTCGTCCACGCTCCACAGGCTCATCACCGTGTTGGACGCGCCGGCGAGCTGGAAGGCCCGCGCCAGGCCGACGACGCCGGCATCGAGCGCCCGCCCCAATCCGCTCTGGCAGGCGCTGAGCACGACCAGCGGACGGCCGTCGAGCATGAGCGACTGGATATAGCGGGGCACCAGGCGGCCGTCGGCCAAGGCGAGAAAGCTGCCGTCGAGGGGCGCCTCGGCATCCGCCACGCCATGGGCGGCGAGCACGATGAGATCGGCGTCGGGCGCCAGTTCCTCGAACCGGGCGAGCGTCGCCTCCTCGCGCGTGAGCATCGTGCCGCCGAGCAGGCCATGCGCGAAACGCGCCTCCGCCTCGGCGCCCGGCAGGTCGGGAAAGTCCCATTCCTCGTCGCGGGCCGTGGGATTTCCCACGATCAGGACATTCCGAGGGGTGCGGGAGGACGCCGATGACGGCTCTTGTATGTCCTCCATCAGGGTGAGGATGTTGACAGCGAAGAGCTCGGCCGTGACGCGCTCATCGCCGAAGGGCCTGAGCATGAACAAGGGGGTCGTCGCGATCGGCCCCACCGGTACGATGGCAAGCTCCCGAGCCTCGCGCAGCGCGCCATGCAGCTCGAGCGGAAACAACAGCGCCGAAAGCTCGGCGGTGACCGCCGTGATGTCGCCCGACGGCGCCTCGGGCGGGTCGAGCGCCGTCATGGCGCGCTTGCGCGGCAGGCGTCCCGCCGCGAGGCTCGTCTGCGCCTGCGCCAGCTCGCTCAGTAGCCTTGCATCGCGGATAAGCGTCCGCTTCGCGCCGGAGAGCCGCACATAGAGCCGGTGGTCCGGCCCCGGCAGGGCCCACGACCACAGGAACAGGCAGAGGTCGTCCTCGTCCCAGGCATAGACCAGGAGCGCCGTCCCTTCCCGCTCGTCGAGATATCTCTCCGCATCCGCCGCGAGATTGTCGAAGCGCTTCGGCTCGAGTGAGACGGAACGTGACCTGAGCAGCGCGCGTGTCGCCAGCTCATGGAATTGCGCGAACTGGCCGAGCGCCGCCTGGCTGTCGTCCAGGCAGACTCTTGGCGTCTGGGCCATGGCGGAGCCGGCCGGCGAAAAGAGCGCCAGGCCCAGACTCAGGAGAAGAACGACAAATCGGACAACCACCGCCCCAGCATCCGAAATCGCGAGAGGATGCCGGTATTGCTAGCGGATGATCTGGAAAAGGGGAAGCCGGTTGTCCGAAAGGATCATGCGCTAAGGATGGCTCAGCCGCAGCGGGCCTGCAGCGCCCACACGCCGCCATTGAACTTGGGCGTGCCGACCAGGCGGCCGCGCTGCCCGTCCGGACAGGCGAAATAGCCGAGCGACGAGGAGGCGATATTGACCGCGTCCTTCTGGCTGTCCGATTTCATCGGCGTGGTCGTGCCCGAAACCTTCATATCGAAGGCGCTCATCGCGTCATTGTAGGTGTAGTTCAGCGCATAGTGCTTGCCGTTGTAGAAGATCGGCTCCGAGCGCGACTGGGTCTGGACCTTGCGCGAACCGCCGGAATTGATGTCAACATTGCCGGCCTTGCTGCAGGCGGCGAGGAGGACGGCGAGACACAGCACGGCAGGCACGGTGGATTTCATGGGACAGGTCCAGGGATCGGCGATGGTGACGCGCTCGCCTCTCCTTACAGGAAGGAGGTTAAGCAAATGCGCCCTGAGGGAAGCGGACGGCGTCTAGGGACAAACTGTGACATTTTTGCGGGAAGCCTCGACGCCTGCGGGCCTGCATGGCATAGGAGCCCGCCATGGCCCCCTTCGACGTATCCGCCCTCCTCGCCCGCCGTGCCTCCCAGTCCGATGAAGGCGCCATCGTGCGCATGTCGCAGCGCGCCCGCGAGCTCAGGGCCAAGGGCCGGGACGTAGCGAGCCTCACTCTGGGCGAGCCCGATTTCGACACGCCGGAGCATATCCAGGCGGCTGCTGGTGCTGCCATGAAGAAGGGCCTCACCCATTATTCCCCGGTCGCCGGCATTCCCGAATTGCGCCAGGCGCTGGCCAGGAAGCTCACGGACGAGAACGGCCTCGATTATGCCGCCTCGGAGATCGTGGTCGCCAATGGCGCCAAGCAGGCCATCGGCAATGCCGTCTTCGCCCTGATCGAGCCCGGCGACGAGGTGGTCCTGCTCTCGCCCTATTGGGTCTCCTATGAGATCACCGTTCGCCTCGCGGGCGGCGTCCCGGTCATCCTCTCGGCGGGGGTGGAGGAGAATTTCAAGGCGCCGCCGGAGCGCATCGCCGCGGCCCTGACCGACCGGACCAAGCTTCTCATCCTGAACTCGCCCAACAACCCGACGGGCGCCGTGTGGAGCGCTCCTGAGCTTGCGGCCCTCGCCGAGGTGGTGAAGACCCATCCCCGGCTGATGGTGCTCTCGGACGAGATCTACGAATACATCCTGTTCGACGGCGAGATGACCTCTTTCGCGGGCCTCCCCGGCATGCGCGAGCGCACCGTCACCGTGAACGGCTTCTCCAAGAGTTTCGCCATGACCGGCTGGCGGCTCGGCTATGCCGCGGGGCCTCAGCCTCTGGCCCAGGCCATGGCGCGGCTGCAGAGCGGCTTCACCGCCGGCGCCAATTCCTTCGTCCAGCATGCGGCGCTCGCCGCGCTCGCGGCGCCGCGCGACGATGTCGATGAGATGCGCCGGCGCTATCAGGACCGCCGCGACATGGTCGTCGCCGCCCTCGCCCCCCTACCCGATCTGCGCCTGGCACCCATCCCGGCGACCTTCTATGCCTTCCCCGATGTCGCCGCCTATCTCGGCCGCAAGGCCGGCAATCACGTGATGGACAGCGTCGAGACCCTGTGCGACTGGCTCCTGGACGAGCATGGCGTCGCCACCGTCCCGGGCTCGGCCTTCGGCGACCCGAACTGCATCCGGCTCTCTTTCGCCACCGGCGAGGCCGAGCTCGCCAAGGCGCTCGTCCGCTTCACCGGCGGGCTGGCCCGGCTGACCGCTTAATCTACGGACCCCACCCAGGCGTGCCGGCAGTCCTCGTAGACGGACTGGTCCGGTTGCGGAAACTCCGGATCGGCGAACGCGCCCGCGGCGACGGCGACGACATCGGGTTTGCGCTGCGGCTCCCAGAAGACGGTCGATCCGCATCGGGGGCAGAAATGGAAGATCACCGGGAAGCCCGAATCGGATGGACGCGAGAAGCGTCTCGCCTCCCCGTCGACCCGCACGTGCCGGCGTTCGAAGAAGGCGGCGATGCCGAAGACGCTGCCGGTCCGCCGTTGACAGGCCAGGCAATGGCAGAGCGACACTTTCACGGGCTCGCTCAGGCAGGTCACGCTGAGCGCTCCGCAGGCGCAGCTCGCCGATCGTTCTTCAGGCATCTGGACCGGCCTAATTCGGCTGAATGGGCGCTGGCTCTGCGCCCTTGCCCGTGACGGCGCTCACCACGGCGGCCGAGCGGATGATCTTCATCACCTCGTCCATCACCATGTCGCGGCCCGAGGCGTAATAGGCGAAGCGCGGGCTGGCGGCGACCTGCGGCGTGAGCGGGCCCGGTGCGGTGCCATAGACGTAGTTGAACAGGAAGCAGGTCGTGATCTGCTCCAGGCTGCAGCCGTTTTCCCAATCGTGATAGGCGGTCGCATAGCGCACCGCGATCTTGGAGTTGGGCAGCGCGATCCTGTCGCCCTCGCCCCAGAACTGGCCGCGGTCGCCCATCGGCTCGCCGACCTGGGTCGCGCGCTCGCCGGCGAAGAATCTGATGCGCGACACGGTGCTGATCGCCGCCGAGAAGGTGTTGCCGCCGGTCAGGATGAAGATCCGCCCGTCGGGCGGCAGCACATCGGCCAGCCGGCGCGAGAAATCCGCCGCCTGCGTGTAATCGCCGCCGCGATTGTAGCGCAGGTCGACGACCACGAACTTCGTCCCGCGCCGCTCGATGAGGCCGAGCACCTCCGAGAGGTGATCGGCGAGCCGCTGGCGCCCGTGGTCGCGTATCCGGTTGAGCTGCAGGAAGAGGATTCGTCCGGCATCGACATAAGCGTGCCAGTAATTCTCGTCGAGCCGCGACAGATAGAGCGGCGGCGCATCGAGGACATGCGACCAGCCGGGCGTGTCGGAGAGCGTCGGGACCGGGCTCAGGTCGCGCACCGGCCAATAGGCGTTGTCCTCGCGCGTTGGTGCGGCGTCGATGGCGGTCAGGAGGCGGTCGATCACCGTGCCGTTGGTCAGGCGGAAGCGGTAATAGCCGTTGTCGGAGCTGCCATTGAGGCCGGCGGCGGTGAGCAGCTCGGGCGCGATGATCAGCCGCGGCAGGTGCTGGCGCAGCAGCGTCTGCGGCCCGCCCATATAGGGGCGGAAGGTGGTGAAGACGGCCTCGACCGGACGCTCGTTTACCGCCAGCAGCTGCGCGCCGATGAGATCGCGGTTGTCGCCCAGCGCCTTGACCACGAACAGGCCGTCGCTGAACAGGCCGAGCCGGATCGGCACCGAGCGGAAGCTCGTGTCGGCGAGCTGGGTCAGGACGCTGGTATGCCCGTTGTCGGCAAGTGCCGTGAGCCGCGCCGCCTCGAGGGTGAGCTTGGCCCGGTCGAAGCCGCCGGACTGCGGGATCAGCCGCTCGAGCGCGCGCGCGAAGGACCGGCGCTTCTCCTTGCTGAAGCTGCGGTCGATCTCGGGCAGATGGCTGAGATAGTCGAGGTCCTGGCGGTTCCGGTCGGCCTCGGTCGCGGCCGGCGCGACATCGGCGGCGGGATAGGACCGCCAGGTGGGATACATGAGATAGGCGAACACGCCTGCCGCCGCCGCGGCCAGAATCACGATCGCCTGGAACGAGCGCCGGATGAAGCGCCCCAATACCGATCCGCGGCCCGGCTCGCTCATCCGAGCCGCGCCTTGCGGTTATTCCGCCGCTTCCGGTGGCAGCTGGCGCCGTTCGCGCTGCCTCTTGGTCTTGCCTGCCTCGCTGCGATCATCACGATCATTTGCCGCTTGCGCCGCGACGGGCGCGTGGCCAGCATGCTCCGCCGGCCCGCCGGCTGCAAGCGCTTCCTTGGGCCGCCGGTCGGCCGCGATATAGGTGTAGACCACCGGCGTGATGAACAGCGTGAACATCGTGCCGATGGTCATGCCGGCGGCGATGACGAGACCGATGTCGAAGCGGCTCTTGGCGCCGGCGCCGGCGGCGACCAGCAGCGGCACGACGCCGATCACCATGGCGGCGGTCGTCATCAGGATCGGCCGGAGACGCACGGCGGCGGCTTCCTTGATGGCGGCGAACTTGTCGTAGTTCTGCTCTTCCTGGAGCTTGTTGGCGAACTCGACCATCAGGATGCCGTGCTTCGAGATGAGGCCGATCAGCGTGACGAGGCCGATCTGGGTATAGATGTTGATGGTGCCGGAGCCGAGATTGACCGCCGACTGGCCCTGCATCATGCCGTTCACCTCGCCCAGGATGAACAGGAAGAACAAGGCGCCGAACATCGAGGCCGGCAGGCCGATGAGGATGATGAACGGGTCGCGGAAGCTCTCGAACTGCGCCGCGAGCACCAGATAGATGACGATGAGCGCGAACAGGAAGGTGTAGGCGAGCGTGTTGCCTTCGGTCACGAACTGCCGCGCTTCGCCCTGCCAGTCGTAGGTCATGCCCTGCGGGAAGTACTCCTGCGCCTTCTGCTGCAGGAAGGCGACCGCCTCGCCGACCGTGCGGCCGGGGAACGGCGCGCCCTGGAAGGTCGCCGAGTTGAGCTGCTGGAAGGTGGCGAGGCTGTTGGGCTGCACCGATTGGTCGAGCTTGATGAAGGACGACAGCGGCACCATGTCGCCGCCGGTCGTGCGCAGCTGGTAGTCGAGCAGCCGCGCGGCGGTGCCGCGGAACGCGCGCGGCACCTGCGCGATCACTTCGTAGGACCGGCCCTGGATGTTGATGCGGTTGACGTTGTTGCCGCCGAGCAGCACGGCGAGGGTGGCGCCGATGTCGCTCATGCGCACACCGAGCTGGTTGGCTTTGTCCTTGTCGATGATGAGCTCGGCCTGCGGCGTCTCGAATCTGAGATCGGTGTTGGTGAAGATGAACAGGCCGCTCTTCTTCGCGTCCGTCTCGATCTTGTCCAGCACCTCGGCGACCTTGGTGTAGTCGCCCGGCGTCTTGATGACGAATTCGACCGGCATCTCGCCGGCGCCGATCGGGATGGCGGGCGGCGCCGTGGCGAAGGTCTTGACGCCGGCGATGCCGCCGAGCTTGCCCTGCAATTCGCCGATGATCATCGTGTCGGAGCGCTCGCGCTGCTCCCACGGCTTGACGATGAGGCCGACGAAAGCGGCATGCACCGATCCCATGCCGACGATCGAGAACACATTCTGCCGCTCCGGCACGTCCATGAAGGTCTGCGTCACCTTGTCGGCATAGGTCTGCAGGTAGTCGAGATTGGTCTGCTCGGGCGCGTTCACGAAGGAGAACAGCACGCCCTGGTCTTCCGCCGGCGCCAGCTCCTTGTTGATCGCCGAATAGAGGATGCCCGACATGACGACGATGAGGACGACCATCAGCGCGAAGACCGGACGCTGCTTCATGGCGCCGTCGAGGCGGCGCGAATAGAAGCCGCGCACCGCGCCGAACACGCGCTCGATCAGGCGCTCGAACCAGCCTTCCTGCTCGTGCTGCTTGAAGATCTTCGAGCACATCATCGGCGACAGCGTCAGCGCGATGATGCCCGAAATCACCACCGCACCGGCGAGCGTGAAGGCGAATTCACGGAACAAGGCGCCGGTGAGCCCCGAGGTGAAGCCGATCGGCGCGTAGACCGCGGCCAGCGTCAGCGTCATGGTGATGACCGGCCCGGCGATCTCGCGCGCGCCGGCGAGCGCGCTCTGGAACGGCGTCATGCCGTCCTCGATATGGCGATGGATGTTCTCGACGACGACGATGGCGTCGTCGACCACCAGGCCGATGGCGAGGACGAAGGCGAGCAGCGTCAAGAGATTGATCGAATAGCCGAGCGCCAGGAGGAAGATGGCGACCCCCACCAGCGACAAGGGGATGGTGACGACCGGAACCAGGGTCGAGCGGATATTGCCGAGGAACAGGAAGATGACGACGATGACGATGAGCGTCGCCTCGATAAGCGTCTTGCTCACTTCCCAGATCGACGCGTTGATGAACTCGGTCGCGTCATAGGCGATGCTGGCCTTGAGCTGCGGCGGCAGCTGGCGCTGCAGGTCGGGGAATTGCTCGCGCACCTGCGAGATCACCGACAGCGGGTTGGCGTCGGGCGTGGTGGTGATGCCGAGGAACACCGCCTTGAGGCCGTCGAAGGCCGAGGTCGAATCGAAATTCTGCGGGCCGAGGTCGACGGTGGCGATCTGGCCCAGGCGGATGATCGTGTCGTTCTTGACCGCGACGACCAGCTGCAGGAACTGCTCCGGCGTCTCCAGCGACGTCTTGGCGTTGATATTCTGCTGGGTGAAATCGCCCTTCACGCTGCCGGCGGCGGTGGTGAAGTTGTTCTGCGCCAGCGCCGTGTTGACGTCGAGGGGCGTTATGCCCAGCGCCGCCATCTTGTCCGGATTGAGCCAGACGCGCATGGCGAAGGTCGAGCCGCCGAGGATCTCGGCTTCGGCGACGCCGTTGATCGCCTGGATCTGCGGCCTGATCACGCGGTCGAGATAATCGCTGATCTGCGCCGGCGCCATGCTCTCGGAGCTGAAGCCTATATACATGAGCGCGTAGGGCGTGCCGGTCGTGCGCGTCACCACCGGGTCCTTCGATTCCTCCGGCAGCACGCTCTTCACTTCGTTGATCTTGGAGAGAACGTCGGCCAGCGCCCGGTCACCGTCGGCGTCGAGCTTGAGCTTCATGGTGATGGTTGAGATGTTCTGCGCCGAGGTCGATTTCAGCGTGTCGATGCCCTCGGTCGAGGCCACTGCCTGCTGGACCGGCGTGGTGATGAAGCCCTTGATCTGGTCGGCATTGGCGCCCGGATAGGTCGTGGTGATGGTGATGGTCGTGTCTTCGACCTTCGGGAACTGCCGGACCGGCAGGTTCCACACCGAGTTGGCGCCCACCAGGAGAATGAGAAGGCTGACCACCGTCGCCAGCACCGGGCGGCGAACGAAGATGTCGGTGAAGCTCATTGGGTTGCCCCGTTATTGCTTATTGCGGTCAACCGTCAGGTTGAGCGCAATCGAATTGTCTATCCTGACCTTCGAACCCTGATCGATCTTGTTCTGGCCGGCGACCACCACCTGATCACCGGGCTTGATGCCCTCGATCACGTTCACTCTGCCGTCACGCACCGAACCCAGCTTGACGAAGCGCCGCTCGATCTCGAGATCGGGCTCCTTGGCATTGGGGTCCGCTTCCTTCGCCTTCACCACCGCGAAGACGCTGTCGCCGTAAAGCGAATAGGTCACCGCGGTCTGCGGTATGGTCACCACCGGCTCGGCCGTCCCGGCGATCACCGTGACCTCGGCATACATGCCGGGGATCAGGCGGCCGTCCGGATTCTCGATCTCGCCTCTGACCGTCACCATGCGGCTCGATTCGGAAACCCGCGCGTCCGTCGTCTTGACCTTGCCCTTGAAGGCCTCGCCCGGATAGGTGCTGATCCCGGCCGTCACGTCCTGGCCGGCCTTGATGCGGCCGAACTCGGCTTCGGTCACGGTGAAGTCGGCATAGATCGGATCGACGCTCTGCATCCACACGATGTTCTGGCCGGGCGCCACATATTTGCCGACCGCGACGTCCCTGAGGCCGAGCCTCCCATCCCATGGCGCGTAGATGGACTTCTGGGCGATCAGCGCCTCGGTGCGCTGCACATTGGCGCGCAGCTGGTCTCTCAGCATGCGCGCCGCGTCGAGGTCGGCCTTGGAGGCGTAGCCCTTGTTGAACACCTTCTGGCGGCGGTCGAACTCGGTCTCGGCATTGGCGAGCTGCACCTTGAAGTTCTCGAGATCGGCCTCTTCCGTGTCGGTGTCGAGCTGGATGAGCTTCTGCCCCTTCTTCACGAGGTCGCCCGAATCGAACAGGAGATCCCTGACGACGCCGCCGACCTGCGGCGCGATCTCGATGCCGTTGACGGCGGCCAGCGTGCCGATGGCCCTGATCTGCGGCTCCCACTGGTCCTGGCGGGCTTCCTCGGCCGAGATGGTCTCGACCGGCTTGGGCGCCGCCTGGATGAAGCCGGCGATCATCTTCGGCTTGAAGTCGAAGGCATACCAGGCGATTGCGCCGCCTAGTCCGCCCAGGAGCACAATGACCAGAAAGAAGTATATGATGCGGCGCAACATGGCGGTTTTGATAGGCTGATTGGAGTTGAATGTAAATGATATAAACTTGCTAGATGGATCACTACTGACAGACGACAAGTTATTTCGGCAAACTATTTCGTTACGAAATATTTCATAAGTTTACGGCGTGGTTGTGAACGGCTTGGCGGTTTTTTGAGCAACAGCTTGTCTTTCCAGAATGATCCGTCTAATGAACGCATGAGCAGCCGAAAAGAAGCTGGATAACGGCAAGAAAAACAAAGGGTGAGGCAACACAGGGGGGCTCATGGAATATTTCCTCGAGCAGCTCATAAACGGTATTACGCTGGGTTCCATCTATGGCCTGATTGCGATCGGCTACACGATGGTCTACGGCATCATCGGCATGATCAATTTCGCCCATGGCGATATTTTCATGGTTGGGGCCTTTATTTCGCTCATCGCCATCCTGGCGATCGGGCTCACCGCCTCGGCGAGCTTCGCCCTTCTCCTTCTGGCCCTCATCCTCGTCCTCGCCATCGCGATGATTCTCGCATCCGCCTACAACTGGACGGTGGAGCGCGTGGCCTACCGCCCGCTCAGGGGCTCGTTCCGCCTGGCGCCGCTCATCTCCGCCATCGGCATGTCGATCGTCCTCCAGGAATTCGTCCGCATCGCCCAGGGCGGCCGTCCCAAGCCGATGCCGGCGCTCATCTCGGGCGGCGTCGAGCTGATGCACACCAAGAGCGCGGAAGGAGCCGAGTTCGTGGTGCGCCTCTCCACCATGCAGATCGTCATCATCGTGACGACCCTCGCCTTGATGGCGCTGTTCACCGCCATCATCACCCGTACCTCGCTCGGCCGCGCTCAGCGCTCCTGCGAGCAGGACATGAAGATGGCCTCGCTCCTCGGCATCGACGTCAACAAGACCATCTCCATCACCTTCATCATGGGTGCCACGCTCGCCGCCGTCGCCGGTCTCATGTTCTTCCTGCGCTATGGCGTGATCGACTTCTATATAGGTTTCCTCGCCGGCATTAAGGCTTTCACGGCTGCCGTCCTGGGCGGCATCGGCTCTATACCAGGCGCCATGCTGGGCGGCCTCGTCATCGGTCTCATCGAGGTGTTCTGGTCAGCCTATTTCTCGGTCGAATACAAGGATGTCGCATCCTTCGCGATGCTGGCCGTGGTGCTCATCTTCCTCCCGCAAGGGCTCCTGGGCAAACCGGAGGTGGAGAAAGTCTGACGATGGCGACTGCGCAAACCGCACAAAAGCAAGAGGGACAGGGCGCAGGGTCCGCCTCCTCCCCGCAAGCCAGACATTCCGGCACCGATCTCAACCGCATCTTCATCGACATCGCGCTCACCGCCTTGATCGCCTTCGCGATCCTCGGTCCGATCGTCGGCCTGAAGGCGGACGCGCCGCAAGGCGGGCTGGTGCTCCAGCATCGCTGGGGCTGGGCCTTGAGCTTCGTCGCCATCATCACCGCCGGACGGGCAGCCCTCCATTTCCTCGTCTGGAACCGGCCGTCCTGGGTGACGCCGCAGCACGTGAAGCGTTGGGGCTGGGGTGCCATGATCGTCGGCGCGGCGGCCCTCCTCATCGGGCTCTTCACCATGGATCAGCCCCTGGGCTTCCTTGCCCAGATCCATGCGCAGCTCCCCGCCTGGCTTGTCGCGCTCGGCGTCTTCCTGCTCTTGTCGGGCGCCTGGCTCGCTTATTCCGGGGCCGGCGAAACCACCCAGGGCAAGGCATCGCAGGCGGGCTTTATCCAAGCCATCGAGCCCTATGGCAAATATGTCGGCATGGCACTTCTGGCGGCGGCCATCATCCTGCCTTTCCTGCCGGGCGTCGACCGCCGCATCGTCGATCTCGGCATATTGATGCTCACCTACGTCATGCTCGGCTGGGGGCTCAACATCGTGGTCGGTCTCGCCGGCCTCCTCGATCTGGGCTACGTCGCCTTCTATGCCGTCGGCGCCTATGCCTATGCGCTGCTCGCCACCATCTATTTTCCGCTGTGGTTCGGCGACGGCATCACGCTCTGGAGCTTCTGGCTGGTGCTGCCGCTTGCCGGCCTGCTCGCCGGCCTCTGGGGCATCATCCTCGGCTTTCCGGTGCTGCGTCTCAGGGGCGACTATCTCGCCATCGTCACCTTGGCCTTCGGCGAGATCATCCGGGTCATCCTGATCAACTGGTACGATTTCACCGGCGGCCCCAACGGCATCACCGACATCCCGCGGCCCAGCTTCTTCGGTATCCCCTTCACCAATGACGAGAACGGCTTCGCCGCCACCTTCGGGCTCACCTACGCGCCGATCCAGCGCATCATCTTCCTGTATTACGTCATCCTCGCCCTGGCGCTCGTCACCAATTTCGTGACCATGCGCCTGCGCAAGCTGCCGGTGGGCCGCGCCTGGGAAGCCTTGCGCGAGGACGAGATCGCCTGCCGCTCGCTCGGCATCAACACCACCAACACCAAGCTCACCGCCTTCGCCATCGGCGCCATGTTCGGCGGCTTCGCCGGCTCCTTCTTCGCGACAAGGCAGGGCTTCGTCTCGCCCGAGAGCTTCGTCTTCATGGAATCGGCCATCATCCTCGCCATCGTCGTGCTGGGGGGCTTGGGCTCGCAGATCGGCGTCGTCATCGCCGCCATCGTCGTAATCGGCGCCTTCGAGCTCTTCCGCGAGATGGCGTTCCTTAAGGCGATCATGCCGGCCGGTTTCGATCCGGCGCAATACCGCATGCTGGCGGTCGGCATCGCCATGGTGCTGATCATGCGCTGGCGGCCGCGTGGCCTCGTCACCAAACGCGATCCTTCGATCTTCCTGAAGGAGAAGAAAGCGGTCTCCGCCGACCTCGTGGCGCAGGGACACGGCTGAGATGGCGAACTGGAAAGACAATCCCGTGCTGCGCGTGGACCATCTCACCATGCGCTTCGGCGGCCTCGTCGCCATCGATGACCTCTCCTTCCGCGTCGGGCGCAACGACATCACCGCCCTCATCGGCCCCAACGGCGCCGGCAAGACCACCGTCTTCAATTGCCTGACCGGCTTCTACAAGCCGACCGAAGGCATGATCGTGATGCGCCATGACGACGGCAAGGAATTCATCCTCGAGCGCATGGACGATTTCCGCATCTCGCAGTTCGCCAAGGTGGCGCGCACCTTCCAGAACATCCGGCTCTTTGCCGGCATGACCGTGCTCGAGAACCTCGTCGTCGCCCAGCACAACACCCTGATGAAGGCGTCGGGCTACACCCTTGCCGGCATCATCGGATCGGGCAGCTATCGTCGCGCCGAGAAAGAGGCGGTCGAGAAGTCGAAATACTGGCTCGACCAGATCAATCTGACCGATCGCGCCGACGACCCGGCAGGCGATCTGCCCTATGGCGCACAGCGCCGGCTCGAGATCGCCCGCGCCATGTGCACCGAGCCCAGGCTCCTGTGCCTCGACGAGCCCGCTGCCGGCCTCAATCCGCGCGAGTCCGATGATCTCAACAAGCTCCTTCTCGCGATCCGCAAGAGCCAGGGCATCGGTATCCTGTTGATCGAGCACGACATGAAGGTGGTCATGGAGATTTCCGACCATGTGGTGGTGCTCGACTACGGCCAGAAGATCGCCGACGGCACGCCGGCCGAGGTGAAGGTCGATCCGGCGGTCATCCGCGCCTATCTGGGTGTCGACGAGGATGAGGCGCCGGCCAGCGCCCAGAAGCTCGTCACCGAGGCTATCACGCGGGCCGAGCATGAAACGCCGGCGTCCGCCGAGAAGGGAGGCCGCTGATGGCCAAGCCCCTTCTCACGGTTCGCGGCGTCGAGACCTTCTATGGCAAGATCCAGGCGCTCAAGGGCATCGATCTCGATGTCCATGAAGGCGAGATCGTCACCTTGATCGGCTCGAACGGCGCCGGCAAATCGACCCTGATGATGACCATTTGCGGCACGCCGCGCTGCCGAGCGGGATCGATCGACTTCGCCGGCACCGACATCACCCAGAGCCCGACGCATCAGATCGTCCGTCTCGGCATCGCCCAGTCGCCGGAAGGCCGCCGGATCTTTCCGCGCATGACGGTGCTGGAAAACCTGCAGATGGGCGCCGCGGTCGGCAACCCTGCGCATTTCGACGAGGATCTCGCGCGCGCCTACAAGACCTTCCCGATCCTCGAGAAGCGCCAGGGGCAGCGTGGCGGTACGCTTTCGGGCGGCGAGCAGCAGATGCTGGCCATCGCCCGCGCGCTCATGGCGAGGCCGCGCCTGCTCCTGCTCGACGAGCCCTCGCTGGGTCTGGCGCCTTTGATCGTCAAGCAGATCTTCGAGGTCATCCGCGAGCTCAACAAGAGCCAGGGCCTGACCGTCTTCCTGGTCGAGCAGAACGCCTTCCACGCGCTCAGGCTCGCCCATCGCGCCTATGTCATGGTGAACGGCCGTATCACCATGACGGGCACCGGCAGCGAGCTCCTGGCGAGCCCTGAAATCCGCTCCGCCTATCTCGAAGGCGGAGCTCACTGAGGACCCGAAAGATGTCTCTGTTCGTCGAGGACAACCCCTGGATCTTCCTGATCATGACGGTGGTCATCGGCGGCGGCGCGGCTTACCTCGCCGGACGCGCTTTGGCCTCCAAATGGCGCCCCTTGGCGACGGCGATCCTCTACATGATCCCGCTGGGCCTGGCTTTACGTTTCTTTCACTATGCTTTGTTCGATGGCGATCTTTTGAGCCTGCATTATTTCATAACCGACACGCTGGTCCTGATCGCCGGCGCCAGCCTGGGCTACCGGCTGACCCGGGTCGGCCAGATGGTCAGCCAGTATCCCTGGCTTTACGAGCGTTCGAGCCCCTTCACCTGGAAGGCCAAAGGAGCTCCATGAAGTTTGGCACAAGGGCGATGCCGTTCCGCATGGCCCTTTCCAATCGCACCTATTTGAGCAAAGATAGGCTCAAGGGGTGCGCAACCCCCGAAAGACCGATCAAGGTCATTACCCCAAGGGAGAACCAGATGAAGAAGTTTGCACTATCGGGCTTAGCCTTAGGCTTCGCGACGGCGCTCGCCGCCACGACGGCCTGGGCTGATATCACGATCGCCGTGGTGGGCCCGATCACCGGGCAGTATGCCGCCTTCGGCGAGCAGATGAAGAAAGGCGCCGAACTGGCCGTCGCCGATCTCAATGCTGCCGGCGGCATCAATGGCGAGAAAGTGGTTCTGGAAGTGGGCGACGACGCCTGCGACCCGAAACAGGCCGTGGCGGTCGCCAACCAGATGGCGTCCAAGGGCGTGAAGTTCATCGCCGGCCATTTCTGCTCGGGCTCGTCGATCCCCGCGTCCAAGGTTTATGAAGAGGAAGGCATCCTGCAGATTTCGCCGGCCTCGACGAACCCGAAGTTCACCGATGAAGGCGGCTGGAACGTCGCACGCGTCTGCGGCCGTGACGACGCCCAGGGCGTCGTCGCCGGCGGCTTCCTCGCCAAGAACTACAAGGACAAGAAGATCGCGATCATCCACGACAAGACCGCCTATGGCAAAGGTCTGGCGGATGAAACCCAGAAGGCCTTGAACGCCGCCGGCGGCAAGGAAGCGCTCTACGACGCCTACACGGCCGGCGAGAAGGACTACACCGCTCTCGTGTCGAAGCTCAAGGAAGCCGCCATCGACGTCGTCTATGTCGGCGGCTATCACACGGAAGGCGGCCTCATCCTCCGCCAGCTGCGCGAACAGGGCTCGCAGGCGCTCATGGTCTCGGGTGACGCCTTCGTCACCGACGAGTTCTGGAGCATCACGGGTCCGGCCGGCGAAGGCACGATCATGACCTTCGCGCCCGATCCGCAGAAGTTCGACACGGCCAAGGCGGTCGTCGAGAAGTTCAAGGCTTCCGGCTACAATCCGGAAGGCTACACGCTCTACACCTACGCCGCGGTCCAGGCCTATGAGCAGGCCGTGAAGGCGGCGGGCGGTGCCGACGACAACAAGAAGATCGCCGAATGGCTGCGCGCCGGCAACACGGTGAAGACCGTGCTCGGCGACCTCTCGCTCGACGCGAAGGGCGACATCAAGGATGCGAAGTATGTGTGGTACAAGTGGCATGACGGCAAATACGCCGAGGATGCCGAGCTGAACAAGTAATCAGCCCCCATCTGAACGAAAGAGCCCGCATGGTGCGCCATGCGGGCTTTTTTGTGTGTGCGTGGCTGAACGCCGGGCGCAGTCAGTCGATGCGGAAATGCAGGCCGATGCCGGGGCCGTAGAAGCCCGGGCCATAGTAGCCGCCATAATAGGGGTAGCCGTAACCATAATAGGGCTCATCCCAGTAGCGGTAGAAGCGCGCGTGGCGGCGGCGGTAGCAGCCGTCCCATGGATCGCAATATCTGACGAAACGGCGGTTATGGCGCAACCTGCGGCTCTCGCGCCACTTGCCCTTCCGCCAATGCTTCTTGCTCAAATGCTTCTTGCGCCACTTCTTCTTGTGGCTCGCCTGAACCAGGTTGCCGTCCTTGACGGTTTCCATCTTCACCGGCGCGGAAGCGGGCATGGCCTGGCTCGCCGCCGGCATGGCAAACGCGACGCCGAGGGAAACGGCGGCGGCCATGAGGACTGTCTTGATGTTGATCACGATAAGGCCCTCCTCTCGATAAGACCTCGAGCAGTTCTGAGACGTTTCTAAATAGGAGCGGCTTGTGGCCAATCAAAGGCGCCTGCGGCGGGGACACATTTCGTAACAATCCGTGGTCGGACGAGAGGCGTCACGGCTGTCGCAAATGCGCGGCTCTCACGCCGCTCCGCACGCAAAGGCCCCGCGTGGCATGGCAGCCATGCGGGGCCTTCATCACTGAGCCGGTACGTCAGTCGATGCGGAAATGCAGCCCGATGCCGGGTTCGCGATACGGCCGGTAATAGCCGTAATAGGGCTCGTCATACCGGTCATAATAGCGATAGCGATAATGCCGGCTGTAGTGACGCCGCTTATAGCACCGCCGGTCGTCGGAATAGCGGCAATAGCGTGCCCACTTCTTGCCCTTATGCCATTTCCTGTGGCGGACATCGACGATATTGCCGTTCTTCGCGGTATCGACCTTCACGGGCGCGGATTGCGGCATGGCCTGGCTTGCCGTCGGCATGGCAAAAACGACGCCGGCCGAGACAGCCGTGGCCATGGCCAAGGTTTTGATGCTGAACACGATTGGTCCTCCTTGTTCTGTCTCCTGGCCTTCGCTCGGCCGCAGGGGGCCGATAAAAGGCATCTTGACCACGGCAACGTTCGGCGGGAAGGATCGTTCCGGTAGATGAAGGGAGCACCAGATGAAGGCCTATTTCGTCCAGATTAAATGCGAGCTGGGCAAAGCGTATCAGGTGGCGACGGCCATCGCCGATGCCGAGATCGCTTCCGAAATCTATTCGACCTCGGGCAATTACGACCTGCTGGCGAAGTTCTACCTCGAGCCCGAGGCCGATATCGGCCATTTCGTCAACGAGCGGCTGCACAAGATCAAGGGAATCAAGGACACCTACACCATCATCACCTTTCGTGCGTTCTGAAGCCCTGCTCATGCGCAACGCCTTGAGCTTTCTCGCCCTCCTCATTGCCGCCACAACTTCCGCTGGGGCAGCCGAAAATGCGGAGCGTGCCGTCATCGGCTTTTCTCCGGACGGGCGCTATTTCGCTTTCGAGCAATATGGCGTGCAGGACGGATCGGGCTTCCCCTTCTCGGAGATCTTCGTCGTCGACCTTCCCGCCAATCAATGGGTGAAGGGCTCGCCCTTCCGCGAGAAGGTTGAGGACGACGGGGCACCGGTCTCGGCCGCGCGCGCCAAGTCCGCCAAGGCGGCTGAGGCGCTCCTCGCGCAGTTGAAGACCGTGGAGCCCGGCGAGGTCCTCGCCTCGCAGAAGCCGACGCAGGCCTCGGGCGATCGGCGGCGCCTCAGCTTCGATCCCTTCTATATGAGCCTCACAAGTCAGCCGGCCAACCGCTACACGCTGAAGCTCGAGCTCGTGCCCTTTGCGGCGCCCGAGAGCTGCTATGCCGAGGACGGCAAGCAGATGGGCTTCAGGCTCACCATCACTGACAACGACCAGGACAAGTCGGTTGAGGCCTACAAGGATGCCGCCATCCCCGCCTCGCGTTATTGCCCGCGCGATTATGACGTCGCCGATGTGATCGCCTACCGCTCCCACGCCTCCGCCGGCGAGCGCCATGTCGCGCTGATCGGCGTCTATACGCCGGGCTTCGAGGGCATCGACCGCCGTCTCATCGCCGTGCCCTTCGCGCTTCCCTAATCCGCGATCGCCTTGAGATAGCGCTCGACCGAGCGCGCCACGGCGCCCTTGCCGTCGGCGATGATGCGCATGTTCCAGAAGGCGCTGTAGACCTGATCGTAGTCGAAGGGCTCCAGCGCCTGGGCGATGCGCTTGATGGCGCGCGCATTGAGCGGCCAGGTGTTGGGATAGCTGTACATGAAGCTCACATGCTTCCTGTCCATCACCACCTGCAGGATATCACCGGCCAGCAGGACATTGGGCTTGTCCTTGCGCGTCCAGTGGCAGACGGTGCCGCCGTCGAAATGCCCGCCGCAGCGGATGAGGGTCAGGTCGGGCAGGATGGATTTCGTCTCGCCCTCCCAGAAGACGATCGCCGGATCGGGCCGCATCACCCATTTGCGGTCGGCGGCATGGATATAGATCGGGATGCCGCCGAAGGCTTGGCTCCACTCGACGATCACCGAATAATAATGCGGATGCGAAAGGGCGATGGCCTTGAGTCCGCCGCGGGCGTCGAGCGCGGCGACCGCCTCGTCATTGACCAGGCTGACGCAATCCCACAGCAGGTTGCCGTCCGGCGTCTCGCCGAGAAGCGCGCGCTGCCCGATGGCGAAATGCGGCTCGACGCCGATGCTCAGCACCCCGTCCTCGTCCCTGATGAGCATCTTGTGGTCGCGGCCGAGCTCTTCCAGCGTCGTCCAGGCCTGCCCCGCCCAGCGCACATATTGCCGCTCGTCCTCGCAGATCGGGCAGTTTTTCGGCGGCGCGTCGCTCGCGGCATATTGCACGCCGCATTGCCGGCACATGAAGTGGGTCATAGGGCCTCCCGGATAGGCCGGCGAGGATAACGGCGCCCCCCGCGACCGGCAAGGCCGCGAGAGGCGTTTCACTGCCATGAAGACTACTGCTTCAGGGGCTCGAGCCCTTGCGCCGTCTTGGCGAGACGCGCCAGGTTGATGAACTCGGCGCGATAGCCGAACGGATCATTGCCCTTGGCGCCCTGCGCCAGAGCGATGACGTCGTCATAGGAATAGGACTTCGTATATTGCCCGCCGCGCAGGAGCTGGCCGAAAGCGGCCACCGCCGCGGCGAAACGCGCCTCCTGCGGCGCCGCCTCGACCGTCGTCGCGGCCGCGCCGATCTTGACCGGCTCGCTGATGAGCTTCGAGTCCTTTTCGCCCGGCAGCTTGTAGCGGATCTTCACGAAGCCATATTCGTCGCCGCCTTGAGCCGCGGGCGTGCCCGCTTCGCCATAGCGCAGGTCGTCATTGAGCTTCGCCTTCGAATCCCTGGGCGTGATCTCATAGATGGCCGTCACCGTATGCCCTGCGCCGATGTCGCCCGCATCCACCTTGTCGTTGTTGAAGTCCTCGCGGTTGAGCATCCGCGTCTCATAGCCGATGAGCCGGTATTCCGAGACGGTGTCGGGGTTGAACTCGACCTGGATCTTGACGTCCTGCGCGATGGTGAAGAGCGTCGAGCTCACCTCGTCGACCAGCACCTTGCGCGCCTCGTTGATGGTGTCGATATAGGCGGCATTGCCGTTGCCGTTCTGGGCCAGCGTCTGCATCGTCTCGTCATTGTAGTTGCCGCGGCCGAAGCCCAGCACCGAGAGCGTGACCCCGGTGTCGCGCTTGCGCTCGACGAAGCTCTTGAGCTCCTCCGGGTCGGTGATGCCGACATTGAAATCGCCGTCGGTGGCGAGGATCACGCGGTTGATGCCGGACTTGTCGAAGCTCTGCTCGACGAGCTGATAGGCTTGGCGGATGCCTTCGGCGCCCGCGGTCGAGCCTCCCGCCATCAGCCGGTCGAGCGCACCCACGATCTTCGCCTTGTCCTTGGCCTTGGTCGGCTCGAGCACGGTACCGGCGCTGCCGGCATAGGTGACGATCGAGACCGTGTCCTCCGGGCCCAGCGTCTCGACCAGCATCTTCATGGCGTTCTGCAGCAAGGGCAGCTTGTCGGGCGCATCCATCGAGCCCGACGTGTCGATGAGGAAGACGAGGTTCGACTTGGGTTTTTCCTGCCCGTTGAGCGAAAAGCCCTTGATGCCGATATGCATGAGCCTGGTGTCGGGATTCCACGGGCTGGGGAAGACGGAAACATTCGCCTTGAACGGCATGGCTTTGTCGGCGGGCCCGGCATAGTCATAGGGGAAGTAGTTGACCATCTCCTCGACGCGCACCGCATCCTTCTGCGGCAGGACATTCTGGTTGAGCGAGCCGCGCACGAAGCTGTAGGAGGCCGTGTCGACGTCGACCGAGAAGGTGGAGACCGGCTCCTCCTTGGCGATCTTGACCGGGTTGGTCGCGATGTCGGTGAACGTGTCGCGGCCCTGGTCGCGGTAATAGCTGTCGATCTGGTCGGCCGGCTGGGCGAGGCCGGTGGCGGGCGCCTTCTGGAGATAGCCGATGGCGCCGGCATCGACCGCCAGCTTCTGGCGCGTGACCGACGCCTGCATGTCGGGGCTCGGCATGGGCGCCGGCGCCGGAGCCTGCTCCGCCAGCGTGTCGACCTCGCTTTCGACTGGCTTCGCCGCCTCGGTCCTTTCCTTGACCTCGGCCTTCTTGGGCGCGGGCGACGATGCAACATCCTGGTCCGGCGCGGTGACGAAGGGGAGGTTCTGCGCCTCGCGCAGGAGTCCGCTGTTGACGACCACCAGGCTGATCACGGCCAGGCTCGCGCCGGCCATCAGGCCATGGCTCAATTTCAATCCATACATCTTTGTGCTCCCGAGAATGAGACCCCTCACCCGCTCGATGAGACGGCGGTCCCTGGCCTTTCCTTGGGAGCTTGCGGAAAAAATTTCGTCATAGCGCGCCATCGCCTTGGCGATGCCGGCGGCCTTTGCCTGAGGGTCCGGGCTCGGGCCCGTCTCGGCGCGGAAGCGCGCTTTCAAGTCGTCGAATTCGTCAGTCATCATTCGTCGTCGCCATGTGGCTCAGATGCCTGCGCACCTCATGCATGCGCCAGGACACGGTCGCCTCCTTGATGCCCAGCACCTCGCCCGCTTGCGCATGGTTCAAGTCCTCGGCCAGGACCAGCAGCGCCGTCTCCTTGAGATCGGGCTTGAGCCGGTCGATCGCCTGATAGAGCCATTGCAGCCTCAGGTCGCTGTCGGCCCAATCGGCGCTCCTTAGCGCCGCGACCTCGACGAAGGCGGCCTCCATCCGGCCGAGGGTCTTCCGCCGCCGTGCCTGGTCGCGGCAGTGGTTGAGCGCGACCTGGTAGATCCAGGTCGAGAACCGGCTCCGCCCGGCGAAGCCGCCGATCTTCTGCGCCAGCGTCATGGCCATCTCCTGCGCGGCGTCCTCGGCCTCGGCCCGGCTGCCCAGGAAGCGGTAGGCGACCCGGTAAAGCAGGCCGTAATGCCGCTCCAGCAAAAGCTGGAACGCGGCACGGTCGCCGTCCTGCGCACGTCGGACGAGATCGAGGTCGCTCGCACTCATGTTTCGGAAGCTTTGACGCAGGCCGGTGGCAAAAGCTTGGAGCCCCCTGAAATAATTTTGCTCCCCCTCACCCCCCTTGTGTCGCGCTTTCCGCCCAAATCTGTTAGACCGCCCCCGAAAACACCAAAGCGAGCCGAACCCGTATGATTCCGCGCTATACCCGCCCCGAAATGGCCCTGATCTGGGACCCCCAGACCCGCTTCCGCATCTGGTTCGAGATCGAGGCCCATGCGGCGGACGCCATGGCCGAGCTCGGCGTCATCCCCAAGGCGGCGGCCGCGACCATCTGGGCCAAAGGCAAGGACGCCGTCTTCGACGTGGCCCGGATCGACGCGATCGAGCGCGAGACCAGGCACGACGTCATCGCCTTCCTGACCCATCTGGCTGAGATCGTCGGCCCCGAGGCGCGCTTCGTGCACCAGGGCATGACGTCCTCGGACGTGCTCGACACCTGTCTCAACGTCCAGCTCTGCCGCGCCTCGGACATCCTGCTGGCCGATCTCGACGACCTCCTCACGGCGCTCGAGCGCCGGGCCCTGGAGCACAAGGACACTGTCACCATCGGCCGCAGCCACGGCATCCACGCCGAGCCCACCACCTTCGGCGTCAAGCTCGCTTATGCCTATGCCGAGTTCTCGCGCGCCAAGGAGCGCCTGGCCTTTGCCCGCAAGGATGTCGCGACCTGCGCCATCTCCGGCGCGGTCGGCACCTTCGCCAATATCGATCCCCGCATCGAGGAGCATGTGGCGCGGAAGATGGGCCTGACGCCCGAGCCGGTCTCGACCCAGGTCATCCCGCGCGACCGCCATGCCATGTTCTTCTCGGTGCTGGCGGTGATCGCCAGCTCGATCGAGCGGCTGGCGACCGAGATCCGTCATCTCCAGCGCACCGAGGTGCTGGAAGCGGAGGAATTCTTCTCGCCCGGCCAGAAGGGCTCGTCCGCCATGCCGCACAAGCGCAACCCGGTGCTGTCGGAGAACCTGACCGGCCTCGCCCGCCTGGTGCGCTCGGCCGTGGTGCCGGCGCTCGAGAACGTGGCGCTCTGGCACGAGCGCGACATCTCGCATTCCTCCGTCGAGCGCGGCATCGCGCCCGATGCCACGGTGCATCTCGATTTCGCTTTGCGCCGGCTCGCCGGCCTCATCGACAAGCTCGTCGTCTACCCCGAGAACATGAAGAAGAATCTCGACCGGCTCGGCGGCCTCATCCATTCGCAGCGTGTGATGCTGGCCTTGACCCAGAAGGGCATGGCGCGCGAGGAGGCCTATGCCGCCGTCCAGCGCAACGCCATGCCGGTCTGGCGCGGCGAAGGCGACTTCCTCGCTCTGCTCCAGGCCGACAAGGATGTGACCGCGAAACTGTCGAAGGCCGAACTCGCCGAACTGTTCGACCTCGGTTATCACACAAGGCAGGTCGACACGATCTTCAAGCGGGTCTTCGGCTCATAGGCGCCGAGACTCGTTCCTACGGAACGCCTGGCTGCTCAATTCGTGATGACGATGCGCGTGCCGCCCTTGCCGTATTGCCGCACGAGGCTGTAGAGCCGCGCCGCATTGCCGGGCGCCAGCCGGATGCAGCCATGCGAGGCCGGCCGTCCGAGCGAGCGCACATAGCCCGTGCCGTGGATGGCATAGCCGCCCTTGAAGAAGATCGAATGCGGCATGGGCGAATTGTCGTATTTGCGCGAGTAATGCATGCGCTTCAGCATATAGGGGCGGAAGGCGCCGCGCGGCGTCCCGTAACCTCTTCGCCCCGTCGACACGCGCCAGCTGGCATAGTGCCAGCCATTGACCGTGACCGACATGGTCTGCCGCGATATGTCGATCCTGACCGCGACTTTCGCCTCGGCGGCAACCGTCATCATCAGGCTGAACAGACCGGCGGCGACAATGGACACGGCCGTCCGGAAAAACCGATTACGCATGGTACCAACCCTCAACAATCTCAGCCGTGATAGGAAAGCATACCAAGCCCCGCCCTTCAACAGGCGTATCCTTCACGTCACCGTGATTATTCCTAGATCATGACCAAGCGGAACGCATTGAAATTACAGAAATATGTTTAAGCCGGCCTGGATGCCGAAGGTTAATCGAACAGGAATTCCCGGCCCACCTTGACCCGCCGCACCCCGTCATAGGCGATGATGTCGGCGGTGGCATAGGTTTCCGACAAGGTGGCGGGCAGGAAGCTTCCGGTGCCGACGACGTCGAGCGGTGCCCGGGCCGCGCCCATGACCTGGCACTTCTGCGGGTCGAAGCCCGAGGAGCCCACGATCTGGGCGTCCTTGTAGCCCGCTTCGTCCAGCGCCAGGCGCGCATGGATGATGGAGGCCACCGACACGCCCTTGCCGAACAGGATGCGGCGCACCTTGTCGACCAGGATGTTGCCGGGGTCGAGCTGGAAGGCGCGTCCGCCCAGGACCTGCTCGACGATATTGTATTCGCCCGAGACGCCGAGCCAGTGTCCGACCCGCTCCACCGATTTCTCGTAGTCGAGCCCTTCGGCGAAGCGTCCGCCATGGGTGTCGATCCTGATGCCGAAGGTCTTGCCTTCGAGATGCAGCTTCTCTTCGTCATAGAACCAGCGGGCGCAGCGCAGCGCGTCGGTGATCTCCTCGCCCGTGTAGTCGACGAGTGCCACCAGCGTCTTGGCATCGGGGATCGTCGCGTTGAAGAGCTTCATCGCTTCCAGCACGTCGCCCCCGGTATAGCCGACGAGCGCATGCGGCATGGTGCCCATGCCGGCATCGGCGCCGAACAAGGGCGCGGTCAGGTCCTGCGACGAGCCGATGAAGCCCCTCACCTTGGGATCGGCGCGGCGCGCCGCCTCGCTGCCGATCGCCGCGCCATAGGCGGCGAGGATGTTCATCTCGGCGCCGCTCGCATGGCGCGCATGCATGTCCATGAAGCCCGCGGTCGGTATGGCGCGGCACATCTCATAGGCGTTGTTGGCCGACACGCAGGGAAAGCCGGTCTTCTGCAGCAGCAGCGTCTCGATCTCGGAAAGCTTCGCCATCGAGCCGGTGATCTCCATCATCTTCATCTCGGACGGCACGAGGTCGCCTTCGTTGAAGAAGCGTTTCACGCGCGCGTCCGGCACCAGCCGGTTGATGACGCGGATCATGGGCTCGAGCGCCGCCACGACGCGCCGGCGCATGAAGACGGCGAAGGTCACCTCGGCATCGCCATTGGCTTTCACGATGCGCGAAGTGTTGGTGAAATACTTGTCGGTCTGGGTCGCGATCGGGCCGGCGCTCAGGCAGATGTCGACGATGCGGTCGAGGACCTCATCGCGCCTGGCGGTCAGGGGTGTTCTCTGGTCCATGTTTGCCTCTCTCGCCGGCGTATCACAATCTCGTCATGTCAAAGCGGAGAGTTTGGCCATTATTGCTGGAGCCGTCAAATCTGCCCGAGCCGGTCCTGCATCGCCTTGGCGCCGGCGGCAAGAAGGCCGACATCGGTCGCCGCGGCGATGAAGGTGAAGCCATGGCCGGCGAAAAAGGCGCAGTTCTCGGGCGAGCCGCCGAAGGCGCCCGCCACCAGCCTGTTCTTCTTGGCGGCGGCGACGATCGCCGTGATGGCGGCTTCGAGCTTGGGGATCTTGAGGTCCTTGCCGAGGCCGAAGCCGAGCGAGATCGACAGGTCGTTGGGCCCGACGAACAGCCCGTCGAGGCCGGGGGTCGCCGCGATCTCGTCCAGATTGCCGAGCGCTTCCCCGGTCTCGATCATGGCGAAGATGAGGGTGCGGCGATTGGCTTCTTTGAGATACTCGGCCGGCACCAGGCCCGCCGCCTGGACGGCGGCATAGCCGCCCCAGCTGCGCATGCCGGTCGGCGCATATTTCGCCGCCTTGACCAGCGCCTGGGCCTGCGCCGGCGTGTTGATCATGGGGGCGATGACCGCCGCGGCGCCGGCATCGAGGGCCTGGCCGACGAGGCCGGGATCGTTCCACAGGATGCGCAGGATGAAGGGCTTGCCCGAGGCGGTGACCGCCGGCGCCATGGCGGCGACGTCGGTGAAGCCGGCCAGGCCGTGCTGCATGTCGACGCACACGGCCTCGTAGGGAAGCCGCGCCATTTGCCCTGCGACAATTGCGCCCGGCAGGGTCATCCAGCTGAAATAGAAAGGTTCCGGCTCGGCGAGCCGCGCTCTCAGGTCGACGCTCATCTGCTGTTCCGACTGCGAAGGTCAGGCTTCGGCTTGCAGCTGCTGGATGGCCTTGCCGAGGAGCTCGTCCATGGTGCGGCGGATCTGATGGTCGGACTGGGCCACGCTCTTGGCGTCGAAATCCTTGCGAACCTTACGGAAAACGTCGTCGTCGCCGGCTTCCTCGAAATCCGCGGCGACCACCGACTTGACATAGGCCTCGGCTTCGGCGCCCGCGAGGCCCAGCTTCTCGGCGGCCCACTGCCCCAGGAGCTTGTTGCGCCGCGCGTTGGCCCGGAACCGCATTTCCTCGTCAAGGGCGAATTTCCGCTCAAAACCTTCCTCGCGCTTGTCGAATGTCGTCATTCCGGTCTCCCCTGGGTGTTAACGAACGATGGCGGATGAGATAGCGACTGCAAGGCCCCAAATCAACCGCGCTTGATTATCGGGGCCCGGCGGGCTAGTGCATCCTGGCGCTCTGTCCATTGTGCAGCGCAACCATAGGCACTATGTTTGGAGCCATGGCGGCAGACTTTGAGTCGCATAACCTCTCGATATTGGTGGCGTAAGTCCCCCTTGCGGACGTAATTTGCGAGGGCAACAAGGGTTTTCTGGATGAGGATTGTGAATATGAACACCAGGCGCACCCGCATTTATGAGGGCAAGGCCAAGATCCTGTATGAAGGGCCCGAGCCCGGAACCTTGATCGTTCACTATAAGGACGACGCGACCGCCTTCAATGCCCAGAAGAAGGCCGTCATCGACGGCAAGGGCGTGCTCAACAACCGCATCTCGGAGATGATCTTCACGCGGCTCAACGAGCTGGGCCTGCCCACCCATTTCCTCAGGCGCCTCAACATGCGCGAGCAGCTCGTCCGCGAGGTCGAGATCATCCCGCTCGAGGTCGTGGTGCGCAATGTCGCCGCGGGCTCGCTCGCCAAGCGTCTCGGCATCGAGGAAGGCACCGCCCTTCCCCGCTCCATCATCGAATTCTACTACAAGAAGGACGAGCTCAACGATCCGATGGTGTCGGAAGAGCACATCACCGCGTTCAACTGGGCCACGCCCCAGGAGATCGACGACATGATGCATCTCGCCATCCGCATCAACGACTTCATGTCGGGCCTCTTCCTCGGCATCGGCATCAAGCTGGTCGATTTCAAGGTCGAGTTCGGCCGCCTCTACGAGAACGACATGATGCGCATCGTGCTGGCCGACGAGATCAGCCCGGATTCCTGCCGCCTGTGGGACATCAAGACCCAGGACAAGCTCGACAAGGACCGCTTCCGCCGCGACTTGGGCGGCCTCGTCGAGGCCTATCAGGAAGTGGCCAAGCGCTTGGGCATTGCGCCGGAGCTCGCCGAGCCCGAGCGCTCGCGCCCGCAGCTGGTGAAGAGCGAATAACCATTTCTCCCTCCCCGCTTGCGGGGAGGGTCCGCCCAAAGGGCGGGGGTGGGGTCTGGAGAAGCTAGAGGCATCATGAAGGCGAAGATCAAAGTCACCTTGAAGAACGGCGTTCTCGATCCGCAGGGCAAGGCGATCGAGGGCGCGCTCGGCTCCCTCGGTTTCTCCGGCATCGAGCATGTGCGCCAGGGCAAATATTTCGAGATCGACCTGAACGGCTCGGACAAGGCGAAGGCCAAGGCAGAGCTCGACGACATCTGCCGCAAGCTCCTCGCCAACACCGTCATCGAGAACTACGAGATCGAGCTGGCTTAGTCTGCCACACTCGTCATGGCCGCCCTTGAGGCGGCCATCCAGTCGATCCACGTGACAGCTCTTCGGGGTCGCTGCGTTTGAGAGGGATCCGTCGCCCCGCGATCGGGCCCACTGGATTTTACCACCGTCGATCCGAGCCCTTGAGAACGCACCGCCTGTATAACCACCAGGGGGCTTTTTAAGCGACCGGAATCCCGCTATTCAGCCACCTTCCAGCAGCAAGACCAGAACAGAACCGCCATGAAATCGGCCGTCATCCTCTTCCCCGGCATCAATCGCGAGCGCGACATGGCTCGGGCACTTGAAGCCGTCACCGGCGAGAAGCCCGTGATCGTCTGGCACACCGAGACGACGCTGCCTAAGGTTGAGCTCGTCGCCGTGCCGGGCGGCTTCTCCTATGGCGACTATCTCCGCTGCGGCGCCATCGCGGCGCGCTCGCCGATCATGACCGATGTCCGCGCCAAGGCGGCCAAGGGCCTGAAGGTTCTGGGCGTGTGCAACGGCTTCCAGATCCTCACCGAAGCCGGCCTCCTCCCGGGCGCGCTCCTGCGCAATTCCGGCCTCAGATTCGTCTGCCGCGAAGTAAAGCTCAAGGTGGAGAACACCCGCACCTTCTTTACCAACCGCATGAAGCAGGGCGACATCGTGCGCTGCCCGGTCGCCCATGGCGAAGGCAATTACGTCTGCGACACCGAGACGCTGAAGGCGCTCGAGGACGAGAACCGCATCGTCTTCCGCTATGCCGAGGCGACCAATCCCAACGGCGCCACCAGCGACATTGCCGGCATCGTGAACAGAGCGGGCAACGTCATCGGCATGATGCCTCACCCTGAGAACATGATCGAGCCCCTGCACGGCAACAGCGATTGCCGGCCGCTCTTCGAAAGTCTGCTCGCAGCGTGAGCGCCACCGTAACCGTCTTCGGCGCCCGCTACAGCGTCTATGTGCGCGCCGTCCTGATGGCGCTCGAGGCCAAAGGCGTCGCCTACGCGCTCGAGCCCGTCGACATCTTTTCCCCCGACGCCGATCTCGACGCCTATCGCAAGCTCCACCCTTTCTTGCGCATTCCGGCTTTCCGCCATGGCGATTTCGTCCTCTTCGAGACGGCGGCGATCAACCGCTATGTCGATGAGGCGTTCATGGGTCCGGCATTGCAGCCGGTGCAGGCCGAAAACCGCGCCCGCATGACGCAGATCATGTCGATGACCGATTCCTATGCCTACCGCCCGCTCGTCTGGGACGTCTATGTCGAGCGTGTCATGAACCCGGCCGAGGGCAAGCCCACCGATGAAGCCTTGGTCGCCGCGGCGCTCCCCCAGGCGCGCACCTATATGCAGGCGCTGCATTATCTCATGGGCCGCCAGGCCTTCCTGGCGGATGAGACGCCCACGCTCGCCGATTTCCACGCCGCTCCCGTCTTCGGCTATTTCGTCGAGGCCCCGGAAGGCCGCGCATTGATCGCGCAATTCCCGCGCGTCGCCCAGTGGTGGCAGCGGATTTCGGCGACCCCGGCCTGGCTACGGGCTCTCGGGACCTGACGATGACGGGAACGCTCGGCAGATGTTTCGCTCTGGCCGGCTGCATCATCGGCGCGGTGACGCTTCTCACCCAGTTTGCCCAGACCATGTCCTTGTCGCTGGCGGCCGGCCGCGGCGTCTGGGGCTCGCTGGTGTTCTTCTTCAGCTTCTTCACCATCCTCAGCAACATCCTGGCGGTTCTCTGCCTGGCGGCGAGCGCCTATTCCGGTGCGTCGCGGCCCCTCGCCTTCTTCCGCTCGCCCGGCGTCCAGACCGCCGTCGCCCTCTATATGCTCGTCGTCGCGGTGATCTATATCGGGGTGCTCGAGGCGCTCTGGGCGCCCGAAGGCCTGACGCGCATCCTCGACCGCCTGCTGCATTATGTCATGCCGGCCTTGTTCCTGATCCATTGGGCCTGCTTCGTGCCCAAGGGCAGCGCCTCCTACACCGACCTGCCCCGCTGGGTGGCTTTCCCTTTCCTCTATGCCGTCTATGTGATGGTCCGCGGCGCGCTCACCGGCCAATATCCCTATCCGATCATGAACGCGGCGGAGCTCGGCTATGCCGCGGCGCTGCGCAACACCGGCTTCATCCTCGTGCTGTTCCTGCTCCTCGCTGTCGCTTTCCTGAGCATCGACCGCCGGCTGGGGCGGCGCGCCCGGCGGTGACCGCGATGGCTGCTTAGGCGTCGTTCGCTTGCTGGTGAATCGATTGTGATGCGAGGGACGTGGTTTCGGAAGTCCGTTTGGTGTGGTCGATGACCGCGATCGCATCGACTTCTATCAGGTAGCCTGGGGACATCATCGCTACCCCGACCACCACGTTCGCCGGCTTGTGACCTCCGAAAAGCGCCATCTGGGCCTTTTCGATGATCGGCACATGTTCGTCGCGATTGTAGTCGACGATGTAGATTGTGATCTTGCAGACTTCCTCTGGCCGGGCGCCGGCAGCAGCAAGCGCACGGCCAAGATTGCCAAACGCCAGGCGCGCCTGGGCCGCGAAATTACCGAGGCCGACCAGCTTGCCGTGTATGTCTTCTGGCTGCTGGCCCGAGACGAACACCAATCTGCTTCCTGTCGCGATGACGACCTGGGTGTACATTTCAGGAATCGGCAGATCGCTGGGATTAATGCATTCGAGCGTCATTGGATACGCCTCCTGCTATGGGTGACGGGAACTGGCAGGTTTGCACAGGTCAGGTGAGAGTATCTATCTGCGGACCAACGACTGCATCGCCGAAGCCAAGCCGATTTTGTCCAACGGACCCATACCAAGGTGCATGAATATCGCCGCGCCGTCCAGATGATCCCGGCCACGTGACGTTCACAGCGACTGCAACGACACCATCCACACCAGTGCTTCGATCTGATTATTCGCGGATGCCGCCTGAGCGACAGCGCTCGCATGTTCCTGTTTTGTACTTGACATTGCTGGCCGTATGTGGTTTGGAAATATCAAGGTCGAGACCTGCACGGACGGCAGAATGTCCCTATTTTTTTCACCGGTGAATAATTCGGTCGCCGTTGGCCGACGCTCGCAATCCCTGCTCCGGTTTTCGAAATTCCCTGCTCATTCTCCCAAGTCATTGATATTGTTGAAGCGGGTAATTTTTTGCTGAAATTCCCTGATATTCCCTGATAATCCCTGATATCGCCGCGCGACCTGCTCCAACCGGAACGGTTGTTATCGACCCTGATGCCCGCTATTGAGGCCGCTTCCCGGCGTCCAGCAGCAAGACCATGATTCCCAACGACATAAAGATCACGCCCGAACTCGTCGCCCAGCACGGGCTCAAGCCCGATGAATATGAGCGCTTCCGCAAGCTCATCGGCCGCGACCCGACCATCACCGAGCTCGGCATCGTCTCGGCGATGTGGAACGAGCATTGCTCGTACAAGTCCTCCAAGAAATGGCTGAAGACGCTGCCCACCAAAGGGCCGAAAGTCATCCAGGGCCCGGGTGAGAATGCCGGCGTCGTCGACATCGGCGACGGCCAGGCCGTCGTCTTCAAGATGGAGAGCCACAACCATCCTTCCTTCATCGAGCCCTATCAGGGTGCCGCGACCGGTGTCGGCGGCATCCTGCGCGACGTCTTCACCATGGGCGCCAGGCCCGTCGCCGCGCTCAACGCCTTGCGCTTCGGCAGCCCCGATCATCCCAGGACCCGCCATCTCGTTTCGGGCGTCGTCGCCGGCATCGGCGGCTACGGCAATTCTTTCGGCGTGCCTACGCTCGGCGGCGAGGTGAACTTCCATCCGCGCTACAACGGCAACATCCTGGTCAACGCCATGGCCGTCGGCCTCGCCGATGCCGACAAGATCTTCTATTCGAAGGCCGAAGGCGTCGGCCTGCCGGTCGTCTATCTCGGCGCCAAGACCGGGCGTGACGGCATCCACGGCGCCACCATGGCGTCGGCCGAATTCGACGACAAGGCCGAGGAGAAACGTCCGACCGTCCAGGTCGGTGATCCGTTCACGGAGAAATGCCTGCTCGAGGCCTGCCTGGAGCTCATGGCGTCCGGCGCCGTCATCGCCATCCAGGACATGGGGGCCGCGGGCCTCACCTGCTCCGCCGTCGAGATGGGCGCCAAGGGCGATCTCGGCATCGAGCTCGATCTCGACAAGGTGCCGTGCCGCGAGGACGGCATGACCGCCTATGAGATGATGCTGTCGGAATCGCAGGAGCGCATGCTGATGGTGCTGCGCCCCGAGAAGGAGAAGGAGGCCGAGGCGATCTTCCGCAAATGGGGTCTCGACTTCGCCATCGTCGGCTACACCACCGACACGCTGCGCTTCGTCATCAAGCATGAGGGCGAGGTCAAGGCCGACCTGCCGATCAAGGAGCTGGGCGATGAGGCGCCCGAATATGACCGGCCCTGGGTGGCGCCCAAGACGAAGGCCCCTCTCGAGGCCGAAGACGTCCCGGCGCCCAAAGACCTCAAGGCGGCGATCCTCCAGATGCTGGGCTCGCCTGACATGTCGTCGCGCCGCTGGGTGTGGGAGCAATATGACCATCTGATCCAGTCGAACTCGGCGCAGATTCCGGGCGGTGATGCCGGCGTCGTCCGCATCGAGGGGAGCCAGAAGGGCCTCGCCGTCTCGACCGACGTGACGCCGCGCTATGTCGAGGCCGATCCCTTCGAGGGCGGCAAGCAGGCGGTGGCCGAATGCTGGCGCAACCTCACCGCGGTCGGCGCCGATCCCATCGCCGTCACCGACAATCTCAATTTCGGCAATCCCGAGCGGCCCGAGATCATGGGCACTTTCGTCAAGGCCATCGAAGGCATAGGGGCTGCCTGCCGGGCGCTCGACTTCCCGGTCGTCTCGGGCAACGTGTCCCTCTACAACGAGACCAACGGCCAGGCGATCCTGCCCACCCCGGCGATCGGCGGCGTCGGTCTCCTGCCCGACCTCGCGAAAATGGCCACGCTCGCCTTCAAGGCCGAAAGCGAGGCCATCCTGCTGGTCGGCGGCCATGGAACCCATCTCGGCCAGTCGATCTATCTGCGCGAGGTCCTGGGCCGCGAGGACGGGGCGCCCCCGCCGGTCGATCTCGCCCGCGAAAAGCGCCATGGCGACTTGATTCGATCGTTCATCCGATCGGGCCAAGTCACTGCCGTGCATGACATTTCCGACGGCGGCCTAGCCTTGGCCCTGATCGAAATGGCGCTTGCGTCAGGTCTCGGCGCGACGGTCGGCGGGCTCGACTACGCCGCCCTCTTCGGCGAGGATCAGGCCCGCTATATCCTGACCTGTCCGGCCAAGGAAGCAGCCAAGATCATCACCCAGGCGCATGTCAAGGGTGTCGATATCATCCGCATCGGCACGGTAACCACCGGCGTCGGATTGATTGTCGAGGGTGCGGCCTCTATATCGCTTGAGGAGCTGCGCCGGGTCCATGAGGGCTGGTTCCCGGCCTATATGGGAACGAAGGCAGCCTGAGGAGATTGAAGCATGGCCATGAACGCCTCCGAGATCGAGCGCCTCATCAAGGAAGCTCTCCCGGATGCGCATGTGGAGATTCGCGACCTCGCCGGCGACGGCGACCACTATGCCGCCAATGTGGTCTCCCCCTCCTTCAAGGGCAAATCCCGGATCCAGCAGCACCAGATGATTTATGCCGCGTTGAAGGGTAGGATGGGCGGCGAGCTGCATGCTTTGGCGCTGCAGACCAGCGCCCCGGAGGACTAGCCGCGTGATCATGCGCAAACGAAGGGATTAGAGCCAGGGATGCCCAATCTGATCGCGATTGCCGGAATTCTAGCGATTGTCGTGATAGGCTTGGGCGTACTTGTGCTGCGGATACTGAGCCGGCGAAACGGATATGATTGGCAACTGTCTTATCGGGCCCGTGAGCCGAACATGCTGATCAGGCAGAGCAACGCCGCCGTCTGGCTGACCGACAAGTCGACGGAAGAGCGTCATGAGGAACACCGAGATTATCTGAGAGAGCGAGCTAAAAATGACCGACATCAAGACCTGGATTGACGATGAAGTGAAGGCGAATGACGTGGTGCTGTTCATGAAGGGCACGCCGGACATGCCGATGTGCGGCTTCTCCGGCCGCGTCGTGCAGATCCTCGATCACCTGGGCGCCGCCTACAAAGGCATCAACGTGCTGGACTCGGGCGAGCTGCGCCAGGGCATCAAGGACTATTCCAACTGGCCGACCATCCCGCAGCTCTATGTGAAGGGCGAGTTCATCGGCGGCTGCGATATCGTCACCGAGATGTTCCAGTCGGGCGAGCTCAAGACCCTTCTCGCCGAGAAGACCGCTGCCTGACGCATAGCTGTCACTTTTTCGACGGCGATTGACCTGCCGTGAGGCTTCGGGCAACTCCTGATCCACCCTCATGGCCGTCCCCCATCAAACGACGTCGCGCACCTCGACGCTGGCTTTCCTGGCTCTGTTGGGTGCGGGCGTCGCGGTCGGCTTCTCGCCGATCTTCGCCCGGCTCTCGGACCTTGCGCCCCTTGCCTCGGGATTCTACCGGTTGGCCTTCGCGGTTCCCGCCATCTGGTTCTTCGCCTGGCTGAGCGGCAATCGGCTCGATAGGCTGTCCACGCTCAGCCGGAGCGACCACATCCGTCTCATCCTGGGGGGCCTCGCCTTTGCCGCCGATATCGCCTTCTGGCATCTCGCCATCGCCCACACCACGGTGCTCGAGGCAACCCTCCTCGCCAGCACCGTCCCGATCATGGTGACGGTCGCCGCGGTGTTCCTGTTCGGCGAGAAGATCAAGCCACTGTTCGTCCTCGGCCTCGCTCTGGCGCTTTTCGGCGTCGCCTCGCTCGCCGTGCAGAGGACCGGCGCCGTCGTGACGCCGCCCGATCGCCTGCTGGGCGGCATCTATGCGTTGCTCGCCGCCTTGTTCTTCGCCATCTATCTCCTGCTCATCGTCAATGTGCGCCGCCACAGCTCGACGACGACCATCATGTTCTACATGTCGCTCGTCGCCGCTCTCGGCCTCCTGCCCTTCGCGGTCGTGACGAGCCCGACCATGCTGTCGGGTTCGCTCGATGGCTGGCTGATCCTGGTGGGCCTCGCCGTCGTCAGCCATGCCGGCGGGCAAGGGCTCATGACCTTCGCCTTGGCGCATTTGCCCACGTCCTTCTCCTCGATGACGGGCCTTCTGCAGACGGCTGTCGCGGCGGTCGTCGCCTGGATCCTGTTCTCCGAGCCTCTGACACCGCTGATGCTGGCGAGCGGTGCCGCTATCCTGGCCGGCATCTGGACTTGCCGCCGTGCGACGGCGGCCTGAGCCATGGAGAGAGCGAAGCCTTTCGCCGCCTTGCTGCTCACCATGCTGATCTGGGGTGTCACGCCCGTGTTTCTGCGCTCGCTTTCGGTCGGCCTCGGGCCTGCCGACGCGCTGGTGATCCGTTATGTCCCCATTGCCGTGGTCTGTATCGTCATCCTTCTCGCCACGGGCAAATGGCGCATCGCCTGGACGGACTGGCTTCGGCTGCTGGTGGTCTCCCTCATCGGCGTCTTCGTCTACAGCGTCGCTTCGGTCTATGGTTTCGCCGTCGTGCCGGCCGGCATCGGCGGGCTCATTTACGCGACCCAGCCGCTGTTCATCATGCTCTTGGCTATCGTGATGCTGGGCGAGAAGCCGACCCTTCCCGTGCTTGCGGGTCTTGCTTTGGCCTTCGCCGGCACGGTGCTCCTCGTCTGGAACGATCTGGCCACCGACGGTATAACGGCGCAACCCTATCTCGTCGGCATCGGGCTGCTGCTCCTCGCCTGCTTCGCCTGGGCCTTCTATACGGTGCCGGCGAAGTCGATCATCCAGCGTTACGGGGCATTGTCCGTCACGGCGATGAGCCTGCTCATCGCCACGATGCCGATGCTCTTCTTCGCTTCGCCGGGCACTTTCGATACGCTTGGCGCCATGACCGATCAGCAATGGCTCGAGCTCGCCTTCCTGGCTTTCGTCTCGTCCTTCATCGCCATGATCACTTGGACTTACGCCGCGGCCAAGCTGCCTGCCGCCACGATCGGCGCGGCTCTTTACGTGATCCCGGTCATCGCGGTCATGGCGGGGTCGGCCTTTCTCGGCGAGGCCGTGACCTTGTCCACGATCGGTGGCGGCCTTCTGATTCTCGGCGGCGTCGCCGTCGCCCAGCTCAGGCTGCGCTGATCACGCGCCGGGAACGGGTCCGACATGAGGAGAACGCAGTTTGACCGACCGGTCGAACGCCCTATCCTGCCCGGCTCAGCTTTCGAGGCCCCTATGAGCGAACAGACTCTGCCCAGATCCACGCCCTGGTACTATCTTCCGGCGGTCATCATCGTCGCCGGCTGCCTCGTCGCCATGGTCAATTTCGGCGTGCGCTCGAGCTTCGGCCTGTTCACCGGCCCGATCTCGGAAGCAAATGCCTGGCCGCGTGAGATCTACAGCCTGGCCATGGCTCTGCAGAACCTGCTGTGGGGTGTGGCGACGCCGGTCGCCGGCGCCTTGGCGGACCGTTATGGCAGCGCCCGCGTCCTCATGGGCGGCGCCGTCTTCTATGCCGTGGGCACCGCCCTCATGGCGGCGGCGACCACCCCGGCCATGCTCTATTTCGGCGGCGGCATCCTTATCGGCATCGGCATCGCCGCCTCCTCCTTCGGCATCGTCATGGCCGCGTTCGGCCGCCTGGTGCCGCCGGAGAAGCGCTCCTGGGCCTTCGGCATCGCCACCGCGGCGGGCTCCATGGGCCAATTCATCTTCGCGCCCCTGGGCGGCGCCCTGATTCCCGCCTTCGGCTGGTACCAGGCGCTCATCATTCTCGCCGCCTGCTCGCTCCTCATCATCGTCTTCGCGCTTCCCTTGATGGCGCAGAACACGTCGAAGAGCGCGCTGCCGCCCGGCGAGGCGGAGATGAGCCTGCGCGCCGCGATCCGCGCCGCCTTTGGCAACCGCTCCTACAATCTGCTCACCGCCGGCTTCTTCGTCTGCGGTTTCCAGCTCGCTTTCGTCACGGTCCATCTGCCGCCCTATCTGCAGGAGCACGGCATCAGCGCCGGCTTTGCCGGCCTGGCGATGGGCGCCATCGGCCTCTTCAATGTGGCGGGCTCCTATTATTCGGGGATCATCGGCGGCAAATATGCCAAGCGCATTCCCTTGAGCATCATCTATCTCCTGCGCTCGGCCGCCATCGTCGCCTTCATCCTCCTGCCGATCAGCAACGCGACCACGCTGGTCTTCACCGCCTCGATGGGTCTCTTGTGGCTGTCGACCGTTCCGCTGACCATGGGCCTCGTCACCGTCATGTTCGGCACCCGCTACATGGCGACGCTCTACGGCTTCGTGTTCCTGAGCCACCAGGTCGGCTCCTTCTTCGGCGTGTGGCTGGGCGGGCGGCTCTACGACCAGTTTGGCTCCTACGATCCGGTCTGGTGGATGGGCGCGGCGCTCGGCGTCTTCGCGGCCATCGTGCATCTGCCGATCCGCGAGCAGCGCTCCGACAAGTTCGCGCAGCCCGCGCCGGCATGACCGGGATCTGGCCGGGCCACAAATTCGCGGCCGCTTTCGGCGGCCTCGTCCTCGTCCTGTGGCTTATCGTCATGGCGGTGACGATGCGCCAGGCCGCACTTCCACCCGAGGCGCCGGGACCGCTGCTCGCCGTGTTCGAGCCGGGTCTCAGCCAGGATGAGATGTTCGCGCGCATCATCGCCGCCGATGGCAAGCCCTTGCGCGGCACCTGGCTCGGCTTCGTCTGGGTGGTGGCGGGCGAGGAAGCGGGGCTCGCGGGCCGTCTCGAGGCGCATGGCGCCATTGGCGCCTATGCCGAGCTCCCCTTCAATCCGACACTGGCTGGCTGCTTTGCATATGCCGATGCCAAGGTCTCAGAGGTTTTTGCGCTGCGCCCCTGAGCTTGATTGGCAGCACTCTTCAAGATGCGCTGCTAACCAATTGGAAAATAACCGTTAAATCAACCTTCATATCCTTGACCGAAGATGCGGGGTGCACCAGGTTTGGATTCGCCGCGACTCTCGCGCGTGATCAGGAAAAGTGGACACCGGTTTTCCGTCCGATCACGCGCCAAGTCAAAGGAGGATGGCGATGATCGACAAAGCCTTTGAAGGTCAGTTGCGTGGCTGGAGCATGACGACGGCGGAGATCATGTACCGACTGCCGGATCACCGCGACATCCTCCAGCTCTTCCTGTGGCAGGACTACGATCTCGCCCCCCGCTTCCCGCGCCTCATCAAATTCCTCGATTTCTGGGCGCACAATCTCGACGGGCCGCTCTGCCAGGTGCGCGTCGCCCATTCCGCGATTGTTGGCCCAGCCGAATTGCGCTACGTCGGCAGCGAATGGCGGCTGCATTAGGCCGACGATAGTGCACGGGAGAGCATGCGATGCTGGCGCTCAGGCCCAATTGCGAATGCTGCGACAAGAATCTTCCGCCCGACGCGGATGACGCGCGCATCTGCACCTTCGAATGCACTTTCTGCGTCACATGCGCGGAGGAGAAGCTTGCCGGCGTCTGTCCCAATTGCGGCGGCGATCTCGTTAAGCGGCCCATTCGGCCCGCCGCCATGCTGAAGAAATATCCGGCAAGCACCGAGCGCGTCTTCAAGCCTGGCGGCTGCGCGGCTTGACGTTTTCTCACCCCAGCACGCCTTTCAGCGCCGGATAGAGCGCCTTGTAGCGGTGATAGATCTCCTCATAGAGAGCGGCTTCGCGCGGCCGCGGCTCGATCATCGTGCCGGGTTTGACCATGGCGGCGATGCCGTCGTCGATCGAGGCGAAGCGGCCCGCCCCATGCGCGGCCAGCACCGCCGAGCCGGTCGACGGCGCATCGGGTGACGCCGGGATGCGTACCGGCAGGCCGGCCGTGTCGGCATGGATCTGCATCCACAGGGGCGATGCCGTGGCGCCGCCGCCCGCAGTGATCTCGGTGCTGCTGTATCCGCCGGCGCGGAAGGCATCGAGGATGGCGCGGGTGCCTAAGCCGATCCCTTCCATGACGGCGCGAAAGATATGGTGCGGCTCATGGGCGAGCGTTAGGCCGACAATGGCGCCGCGCGACAACGGGTCGGTATAGGGCGTGCGGTTGCCCTGGAAGTGATCCTGGACGATGAGGCCGTCGGATCCGGGCGCGAGCGCCTCGGCCTTGCGGTTCATCTCGGCGAGATCGAGCGTGCCGCCGGTGAGCCGCTTCAGCCAGTTGATGATCGAGCCGGTCGAGGTCTGTCCGCCTTCCACGATGAAGCGCCCCGGATAGACGATGTCGGGATAGGCGCCCCAGACGCCCGGCGCATGGATCGGCGCCGCGGTGACGCCGAACTGCAGATGCGATGAGCCGGTGATCAGAGCGAGCTGGCCCGGCCGCGCGACGCCGAGGCCAATCATGCCGATGAGGGCGTCGGCCCCGCCCTGCACCACTTTCACTTTCGGGCTCAATCCAAGAGCCGCGGCGGCGGACGTCGTGAGCGTGCCCACGATTTGGCCCGGAGCGACGACGCGCTGCGGCCATTTCCCCTCCAGCTCGGCCAGATCGAGACGATGGAGGATGCCGCGCGCAGGGCCGCCGTCGCGGCTCGAATAATGCCAGCGCAGCCCGGCATTGTCGAGCGAGGCGCAGCGCTCGCCCGTCAGCCGCAAGGTGAGGAAGTCCTGATATTCGCAGATCGTGTCGGCGGCCTTGAAGATATCCGGCTCGTTGCGTTTGAGCCACAACGCCTTGGGGATCATCCATTCGGCCGACACGGGGCCGTGGCCCGCGCCGTTGATGGCGAGCCGCGCGTCGCCCGTGGCCAGGACAGCATCGGCTTCGCGATGAGCGCGTACGTCCATCCACAGCAGAGCGGGCCTGAGCGCCCGCCCTTCCTTGTCGAGCGCCACGACGGTGCAGCAGGTGGTCGCATAGGCCATGGCTTCGATCTGGCCGGCATCGATGCCAGCCTCGGCGATGGCGCCCCTTGTGGCGGCGATGAGCGCCCGCCACCAGTCTTCCGGGTTTTGCTCGGCGCGGGCGCCGGGAGAGAAGCGCGTCTCATAGGGCACTGCTTTGGACCCGAGGCAGACGCCCTTGAGGTCATAGACGCGGGCGCGCAGGCTTTCGGTTCCCCCATCGGCGGTCAGATAGCAGGCCATTCGCTCCTCCCTGTTCTTGCTTCGGGTCAGCCATGCACGGCTTCGGTCAGAAGGAAAAGGGTCTCGGGCAGCGCGTCCCACTGCGGCATGTGGCCGGCGCTGAGGAAATGCACCGCGATGCCGGATGGCAGGTTGAAAGCAAGGGAGGCGGGAATGATGCGGTCGTTCTTGCCGATGAGAACACGCACCCGGAGCCGCTCGGCAAGCTTCGCCAGCAGGCGGAGGATGTCGATCTTCTGCCCTTGCGGCCCGACCAGCGCCTGCGCCAGGGTCTTGAGCCGGCCGCGCGCCAGTTGCTCCGCTATTGCGGCGAGCACCACATCCGACAGGCCTTCGGTCTTGGGTCCGAGCAGGCGCAGGAGATGCGCGACCTCGCCCGCGCGCGTCGCCTCGGCCATGCCGAGGATGAACGCGCTCTCGATCTCGCGTCCGGTGCCGGCCGGCGCAATCAGCGTCAGGCTCGCTACCTTGGAGCCGAGGCGATCGGCGATACCGGCGGCGACCGCGCCGCCGAGCGAATGGCCGACGAGATGGAGATCGCCATCGAGGCTCCTGGCGAAATCCGTCATGGCGTCGACGAGATCGTCGAGACTTCCGGCCTCGGCCGCGCTCGCGCCATGGCCGGGCAAGTCCGGCACGATGACGCTGTGGCCCGCCCGCGCGATGCCGCTCGCCGTCGCCACCCAGGTGCTGCGGTCACCGGCAAAACCATGGAGCAGCAGGAAGGTCGCCCCGCCGTCGCCGATCCTGTCGAAGGCGATATTTCCCTGCGGCCTGGCCGATGCCGCCCGTTCGACGTCGTGGCGCTCGATGCGTCCGCGCCGTCCGCTTCCCGGCAGCGTCTCCAGCCTGACGCCGGCCTTGCGCGCCAGCCGGCGGGCGGGCGGCGTCGCCCGGCGGCGGGCGGTGGCCGGCGCCGCATGAGGCATCACCGGCGCAGCGGCAATCTCGGCCGACAAAGATTCGGCCGGCGTCTCCGCCCAGTCCTCGGCACGCGCGACCGTGACGCGCGCGATCGGCGCGCCGACGCTCACCTGATCGCCCGGTGCGGCGAGCGTCGCCTCGAGCACGCCATCGCCGAGCGCCGGATATTCGACCACCGTCTTGTCGGTCTCGATCTCGAGCAGCGCCGCGCCGCGCTGAAAAGCCTGTCCCGGCGCCACCAGCCAGCCGACGATCGTGCCCTCTTCCATCGTCTCGCCGAGACGCGGCATGGTGAGCGTGCGGCTGGTCATCCGAGCATCCGCTCCGCCGTCTCGGCGATGAGCTGCGGCCCGGGCACCGATCCGGCTTCGAGCGCCGTCGACACCGAGATCGGTATGTCCTCGCCGGCCACCCGCACCACCGGCTCCTCGAGGAAGTCGAAACATTCCTCGGAGATGCGCGCGGCGAGCTCAGCGGCGACACCCGCGGTCATCGCCGCTTCCGAGACCACCATCGCCCGGCCGATGCGCTCGACATGCGCGCGGATGGTGTCGAAGTCGAGCGGGTTGAGGGTTCTGAGATCGATGACGGTCGCCTCGATGCCCTTGGCCGAAAGCGCCTTTGCGGCTTCGAGGACATGCTGCAGCTGGCGCGAATAGGTGACGATCACCAGGTCCTTGCCTTGGCGCCTCACCGCCGCCTTGCCCCAGGGCAAGGGCGCGGCCGCGAGGTCCACATCCTCCTTCATCGTATAGAGCGCCTTGTGCTCGATGAAGACGACGGGATCGGGCCTGGTCAGCGCCTGGCGCAGCAGATGATAGGCGTCCGCCACCGTAGCCGGCATGGCGAGCCTCAGGCCCGGCGTGTGCATGACATAGGATTCGAGGCTCTGGGAATGCTGGGCGCCCGCCGAGCGGCCGGTGCCGCCTTGCGTCCGGAGCACCATCGGCACGCCGATCTGGCCGCCGAACATGTAGCGGATCTTGGCCGCCTGATTGGCAAGCTGGTCCATCGCCATGCCGAGGAAGTCGACATACATGAGCTCGACCACCGGCCTCAAGCCCGTCATCGCCGCCCCGACGGCGGCGCCGATGATGGCGGGCTCCGAGATCGGCGTGTCGATCACCCTGTCGGCACCGAATTCCTGGATGAGGTCCTTGGTGACGCCATAGGCGCCGCCATAGCGGCCCACCTCCTCGCCCAGGATGATCACATCGGGATTCTCGGTCATGGCGTCGGCCAGCGCCTTGCGCAACGCGTCGCGGTAAGTCAGTTCAGCCATGGCCTATTCTGTTGCAAGGACGCGGTTGATGCGGGTGCGGACCGGCTCGGGCTCGGGCTCCGAAGGGTCGAAGACATCGCGGAACATGGATGCGAGCGGCGGTTCTTTCTGGGCGATGGTGAAGTCGATGGTCGCATCCATCTCGGCCGCGATCTCGGCATCGAGCGCGTCGATATCGGTTGCCGAAGCGAGCCCGCGCTCGATCAGCCGGGCCCGCGCAAACGCCAGCGGGTCGCGCGCGCGTCCGGCCTCTTCCTCGGCGGCGTCGCGATAGGGCGACTTGTCCTTGCGCGCGTGGCCATAGAAACGGTAGCAGGTGATGGCGAGGAAGCCAGGCTTGCCGGCGCGCGCCGCGTCGACCAGCCGGCGCGCCGCATCGGCCACTTCCTCGACATCGAGTCCGTCGACACTTTCGCCATTGAGGCCGAAGGCGATGGCGCGCTCATGCAGCTGGATGTTGGCCGTCGCCTGGTCGATGCGCGTGCCCATGCCATATTGGTTGTTGATGCAGGCGAAGATGACCGGCAGGCCCCACAGCGCCGCCATGTTCATGCTCTCATAGAGGATGCCCTGCCCGGTGGCGCCGTCGCCGAAGAAGGCGACCGACACCGCGTTGTTGCGCTTGTGGCGCGCCGACAGGCCGGCGCCGACGACCGCGGGAATGCCGCCGCCGACAATGGCATTGGCGCCGAGATGCCCGAGGCTCATATCGGCGATATGCATCGAGCCGCCCTTGCCGTGGCAATAGCCCGCTTCCTTGCCGCCGATCTCGGCCATCATCCGCGCGGGGTTTGCGCCGCGCGCCAGGAAGATGCCATGGCCGCGATGATGCGTGGTGAAGGTGTCCTGCGGCTTCATCGCCGCGGTGACGCCGGCCGCCGCACTCTCCTCGCCGATCGACAGATGCAGCATCGAGCCCGCCGTCTGGCCGCGCACGAAGAGCTCCCCGACCCGCTCCTCGAAGCTGCGCACGCGCCGCATGGTGCGGTAGAGCCCGGGAAGATCGGAATTGGATTTCGTGCCGGGGACCTCCGCCCCCTTTGGCTTGCTCATGAAAGTCTCCGGAGTTCTAGAGAGCGCGGACAAGGTTATGTCAAAACACTACCACGGCAAAACCCAAGCAGCCGGCTGAAACGCAAAACGGCGAGGCAGGGCCTCGCCGTCTACAAATCCATGAAAAATAGCCGATCAGCGCGAATAATATTCGACGACCAGGTTCGGCTCCATCTGCACCGGATAGGGAACATCCGACAGGCCCGGCACGCGCGCGAGCTTCGCGGTCATCGCCTTGTGATCGGTCTCGACATAGTCCGGCACGTCGCGCTCGGCGAGTTGCGTCGCTTCGAGGAGCACCGGCAGTTCCTTCGACTTCTGGCGGACTTCGATCGCATCGCCGGCCTTGAGGCGCATGCTGGGGATGGTCACCCGGCGGCCGTTCACCTTGACATGGCCGTGGCTCACGAACTGGCGGGCGGCGAACATGGTGGGGACGAACTTGGCGCGATAGACGATGGCGTCGAGGCGGCGCTCGAGCAGGCCGATCAGGTTCTCCGATGTGTCGCCGGTCATGCGCGCGGCTTCCGAATAGATGCCGTAGAACTGGCGCTCGGAGATGTTGGCGTAGTAGCCCTTGAGCTTCTGCTTGGCCCGGAGCTGCGTGCCGAAGTCCGAGAGCTTGCCCTTGCGGCGCTGGCCATGCTGGCCGGGACCATATTCACGCTTGTTGATGGGGCTCTTGGGGCGGCCCCAGATGTTCTGCCCCATGCGGCGGTCGATCTTGTGCTTGGCTTGCACGCGTTTGGTCATTTTGGACTCCAAAGTCTCGAAATAATGCGGGTGGCGGCCTCACGACCGCCGGAGTTATTGAGCGAGCCCTCCTCTGCCGGTTGCCCGGCCGACAGGACCTTCGTTTCGCCAAGGAAAACCAGGTCCGCAGGCAAGCAAAAACGCGGGAAGCCAAATGCGGCCCCGCGTTGGGAGGCTCGTGTAATGCATGCCGGGGGGCTTGTCAAATAGCTCCGCCGGGCTCGGATTACTCCGCCTTCACAAGAACATAGCTGCCGGGCGCATCCTCGATGGCCTTGAGCTTGCCGGCGCCCGGAACCCGCGCCTTGACTCGTCTGCCGGATTTGGGCCCCATCCAGGACGCCCAGTCGGGCCACCAGGAGCCCTTGTGCTCGGTGGCACCCTTGAACCAGTCCTCGAGCGTCCCGCCCGGCGCATCATTCGTCCAGTACTGGTATTTCTGCGCTTCGGGCGGGTTGACGACCCCCGCTATGTGGCCCGAGCCCGCCACCACCAGCCGCGTCTCGCCGCCGAGATTCTGGCCGAGCCGGAAGACCGACGGCAAAGGCGCGATATGGTCCTCGCGCGCCGCCAGATTATAGATCGGCAGCTTCACCTTCTTGAGGTCGATGCGCACCCCATCGAGCGTCATCTGGGCCTGCGCCAAGCGGTTGTTGAGATAGCATTCGCGCAGATACTGGCTGTGCACGCCCGCCGGCATGCGCGTCGAATCGGCGTTCCAGTAGAGCAGATCGAACGGCATCGGGTCCTTGCCGAGCATGTAGTTGTTGACCACGTAGGACCAGATCAGATCGTTCGACCTCAGAAGATTGAAGGCGTCGGCGACATGGCGGCCGGCGAGATAGCCCTTGTCCTTCATGCGCCCTTCGGCCCATTCGATCTGCTCCGTGTCGACGAAGACCCGCAGGTCCCCGGCCTTCTCGAAATCGACCTGCGTCGTGAAGAAGGTGACCGCGTTCACCCGCTCGTCGCGCTTGGCGGCGAGATAGCCGAGCCCCGCCGCGACCAGCGATCCACCGACGCAGTAGCCGATGACATTCGCTTTCGGGCTGCCGGTCGCCGCCAGGACCTGGTCGAGCGCGGTCAGGAAGCCGTCGCGCATATAGTCCGCGAAGGTCTTGTGGCCATGCTTCTCGTCCGGATTGACCCAGGACATGACGAAGACGGTGAAGCCCTGCTCCGTCGCCCAGCGCACGAAAGATTTCTTGGGGTTCAGGTCGAGGATGTAGAACTTGTTGATCCAGGGCGGCACGATGAGGAGCGGGATCTCATAGACCTTGTCGGTCGTCGGCGCATATTGGATGAGCTGGAACGTGTCGTTCTGGAAGACGACCTTGCCGGGCGTCGTCGCCACATTCTTGCCGAGCGCGAAGGCCGAGAGATCGGTCTGCTTGATGCGCAGCCGCCCCTTGCCGGCTTTCAGGTCCTCCTCGAAGTTCTTCAGCCCTTCGACGAGATTGGCGCCGTTGCTGGCGAGCGTGGCCCTGAGCACTTCCGGATTGGTGAGCGCGAAATTCGAGGGCGAGACCGCATTGGCGATCTGGTCGACATAGAAGCGAGCCTTGTGGCGCGTATGGTCGTCGATGCCTTGCGCCTCTTCGACCAGGTCACCGGCCCAGCGCGCCGACAGGAGATAGAACTGCTTGAGGAAGTCGAAGAGCGTGTTCTGCTGCCAGTCCTTGTCGGTGAAGCGCCGGTCGCCGCGCTCGGGCGCCGCGACCGGGGCCACGTCCTCGCCCAGCGCCCGGCGCCAGGCCGACTGCCACAATTCGCCATAGCTCGCCCACAGGCGCATCTGGGCGTCCATGAGTTTCTGCGGGTCCTGGGCGTAGGACTGGGCCACGACGGAGAGGGTCTTGACCACCTGCTCGGCCGGCGTGACCTGCGCCTCCATGTCGCGCTGCGGATCAGGCGGCGTCTCGGCGAAGTTGCGGGCGATCTGGGCCGCCTGCTCGAAGACTTTCGCCATGTTGCGCGCGAACTGCGCCGGATCGGCGAGGCGGAAATCGGTCTGTTGCGTCTTACCGTCGTTCATGCATACCTCGATGAGGTCCAATATTGACGCAAATCGCATTTCACGCAATCACAGATCGCAGGCGCCGACACCCGCATTTTCCTTTGCCTTCGAATACGTTAAGCGACAGCCATGGCAGGTACCGACAAGACGCAAGCACAACCCTTGGGCCCCGCCCCGGCGGTCATCCTGGTCAATCCGCAGCTGGGTGAGAATATCGGCACCGCGGCGCGCGCCATGGCCAATTTCGGCCTGCATGAGCTGCATATCGTCGATCCCCGGGACGGTTGGCCCAATGAGCGGGCGCTCAAGGCGGCCTCGGGCGCCGACTGGATCATAGAGGCGGCCGTGATCCACGCGACTCTCGCCGAAGCCCTCAAGGGCTTCCATCGTGTCTATGCCACCACCGCCCGCCCACGCGGCATGGTCAAGGAAGTGATCACGCCGGAACAGGCCGGAACCGAGATGCGGGCGCGGATCGCCGACGGCGAGAGACTGGCGCTGCTTTTTGGGCGCGAGCGCTGGGGCCTCAATAATGACGAAGTTTCCCTGGCCGATATCATCGTCACAGCCCCGGTCAATCCGGCCTTCGCGTCGCTCAACATCGCCCAGGCCGTGCTGCTCGTCGGCTATGAATGGTACAAGCACGAGGCGCGGACCCTCGGCCAGGCGACACCGGAGCTTCCCGCTCTGTCGGGGCCGGGCCTGATGACGCCCGATACCAGGCCCGCGACGAAAGACGAGCTTTATGGATTCTTTCATCATATTGAGAGTGAATTGGACGCAGCGGGCTTCTTCAAGACGCCTGAGAAGAAACCGGGAATGATCCGCAACATGCGCAATCTCTTCGCCCGCGCCGAGCTCACCGAGCAGGAAGTGCGCTCCTTGCGCGGCATCGTCTCCTCCCTCACCCGGGCGCATCTCAGGAAGAAGGACCGCGACGCCGAATGACCGCGCCCCGCATCCTCCTCTTCGACAGCGGCATGGGCGGCCTCACCGTCGCCGCGGCCGTCCGCGCCGCCGAACCGGCGGCGATCCTGATCTATGCCGCCGACAATGCCGCCTTTCCCTATGGCGCCTGGAAGGAGCCCGAGCTGGTCGGGCGCATCGTCGCCGTGGTCGGCAAGCTCATCGCCACGACCCGGCCCGACCTCGTCGTCATCGCCTGCAATACCGCCAGCACCTTGGCGCTCGCCGCCTTGCGCGAGCGCTATCGGGTGCCCTTTGTCGGCACCGTCCCCGCCATCAAGCCCGCCGCGGCGCAGACGAAATCGGGCCTCATCGGCGTGCTGGCGACGCCCGGCACCGTCAATCGCGAATACACCAAGACGCTCATCCATACCTATGCCTATCACTGCAAGGTGTTCCTGCATGGTGCCAGGCGGCTGGCCGAGATCGCCGAGGCGAAGCTCAAGGGCCAGGCCATCGACCGGGACGAGCTCAAAGCTGAGATCGCGCCGGTCTTCCGCAAGCGCGACGACCGCGTGACCGACGTCGTCGTCCTCGGCTGCACCCATTATCCGCTGCTGCTCGATGAGATCCGCGACGTGGCGCCCTGGCCCGTGACCTATATCGATCCGGCGCCCGCCATCGCGCGGCGCGTCAGCGATCTCCTGCGCACGGGCCCAGGCGGCATCAACGGCGCCGGAATGAACGGCACCGCGCACGGAACGGTCTATCTCACCTCGGCGCGAGGCCGCGGCAGCGAAAGCCTCGCGGCCTATGCCGCCATGGGCTTTGCCGCCAATGAGGTGCTGGACCTGCCGATTTAAGCCTATTCGCCGATATCGGCCCGGCGGCGGTTCTTGATCCAGCGCACCGTACCCGTCGCCGAGCGCATCACCACCGTCTCGGTCGTGACATGCTCCTTGTCGAAACGCACGCCGCGCAAGAGCGATCCGTCGGTGACGCCGGTCGCCGCGAACATCACGTCGCCGGACGCCATGTCGTTGAGCGAAAACTTCTTGTTGAAGTCGGTGATGCCCATCTTGCGCGCCCGCTCCTTCTGCTCGGCGCTCGAGGTCACCAGCCGGCCTTGCATCTGCCCGCCGATGCAGCGCAGGGCGGCGGCGGCGAGCACGCCTTCCGGCGCGCCGCCGATGCCCAGATAGATGTCGATGCCGGTTTCTTCCGGGTCGGCCGTGTGGATGACACCCGCCACGTCGCCGTCGGTGATGAGCCTGACCGAAGCCCCCGTCTCGCGCACGCCGGCAATGATCTTCTCATGGCGCGGCCGGTCGAGGACGCAGGCGGTGACCTGCGCCGTGGGCACGCCCTTCGCCTTGGCGAGGCGGGCGATGTTCTCTTGCGGGCTGAGGTCGAGGTCGACGACGCCTTCCGGATACCCCCCGCCGATGGCGATCTTGTCCATATAGGTGTCGGGCGCATGCAGCAGGCTGCCGCCTTCCGCCATGGCGACGCAGGCGATCGAATTGGGCATCGCCTTGGCGCACAGCGTCGTGCCTTCCAAGGGATCGAGGGCGATGTCGATGCGCCAGCTCTTGCCGCCGCCGACCCGTTCGCCGATATAGAGCATCGGCGCTTCGTCGCGCTCGCCTTCGCCGATGACCACAAGACCGTCCATCTCGACGATCGTGTTGAGCGCCTGGCGCATCGCGTCGACCGCCGCCTGATCGGCACGCTTCTCATCGCCTCTGCCCCGCCAGCCCGCCGCCGCTATGGCTGCGGCTTCGGTGACACGGGCGATTTCGATGGTGAGCATGCGATTGAGCATCAGAGGTCCTCCAGGAAGCTAAAGCCGTTCGATACGGATCATGCGGGGCGTCGCCGCGACATGCCCATCCGTCTCGATCCGCGCCAGGGCCTGACGCATGGATGAATCGAGTGTCTTATGTGTGACAAGCATGAAGGAGGCGATGGCGCCTTCCTTGGCGGGAGCTTTCTGCACGATGCTCTCGATCGATATCCTCTCGTCCGCCAGGATGCGTGCGATGGCAGCGACCGCGCCCGGCTTGTCATAGAGCTCGAGCGCCACGTAATAGCCGCCTTCATGCGCGCGCTTCGGCGCCGCCTTGTATTTACGCATGTCCTTCGCCGGCAGGCCGAAAGACGGCCTGAGATTGCCGCGCGCGATATCGGCGATATCGGACAGCACCGCGGATGCGGTCGGATGCGCGCCCGCCCCGCGTCCTTCCAGCATCAAATCGCCGGCGAAGTCGCTCTGCACCACGACCGCGTTGAAGACGCCGTCGGTGTCGGCGACAGGTGATCCCTTGGGCACCAGCGTCGGATGCACCCGCTGCTCGATGCCGTCGGCCGTCGCCACCGCGACGCCCAGCAGCTTGACCTTGAAGCCCATCTCGCCGGCATTGCGGATGTCCGCGAGCGTCACCGCCTCGATGCCTTCGATGTCGATCGCCGCGACATTCACCTCCGTGCCGAAGGCGAGCGAGGTGAGGATGGCGAGCTTGTGCGACGTGTCGAATCCGCCGATGTCGAAGGTGGGATCGGCTTCGGCATAGCCCAGCTGCTGCGCCTCCTTGAGCACGTCGGCGAAGCTGCGCGCCTCCTCCGCCATCTTCGTGAGGATATAGTTGCAGGTGCCGTTGAGGATGCCGAATACTTTCGTCGCCTGGTTGCCGGCGAGCGCCTCGCGCATCGTCTTGACGATGGGGATGCCACCCGCGACCGCCGCCTCGAAATTGAGCGCGACCCCCTTCTCCTCGGCGAGCTTGGACAGCGTCACGCCGTGATGCGCGAGGAGCGCTTTGTTGGCCGTCACCACCGGCTTGCCCGCAACGAGCGCCGCGGTGACGGCGGATTTGGCGGGATCGCCCTCGCCGCCCATCAATTCGACGAACACGTCGATGCCGTCGGACTGGGCAAGCGTCTTGGGGTCGTCGAACCAGGTGAAATGGCCAAGCTCGTGGCCGCGCTTCTTGATCTTGTCCCTTGCGCAAACGGCCGTGACCTCGATCGGGCGGCCGACGCGGCGCGCGATCTCCGGCCCATGCTTGGCCAGGAGGTCCAGAAGCCCGGTGCCCACCGTTCCAAGGCCGGCAACACCCAATCTCAGCGATTTCACCATGATATCCAATAGGAAGGTTCTGTGCGGCCGTCCTTATGGCGGGAACGGCGGGGAATGGCAAGGAAACGGCCTATAGCCCCAGGAAAAGCCTGATGACCCAGGCAACCGCCCCAACGGCAACGAAGCCGGCCACCCAGAGCAGGACGAACCAGGCGAGCCGCTGACGGAGCGGCCGACCGCCCGGCGCCCCCCTCAATGATAGCCCTCCGTCCCGACCTTGCCGCGGAACACCCAATAGGCATAGGCGGTATAGGCGAGGATGATCGGGATCAGGACGACCGCTCCGATCAGGAGGAAGCCGAGGCTCTCCTTGGGAGCCGCTGCATCCCAGATGGTGAGCGTCGGCGGCACGATATAGGGGTAGAAGCTGATGCCGATGCCGATGAAGGACAGCACGAACAGCGCCAGCGTCGCCAGGAACGGCGTCAGCTCGTCGCGGCGCAGGATGCCCCTGATGAGGAGATAGGCGGCTGCCGCCACCAGGAGGGGCACCGGCACGGTGTAGAGCATGCGCGGCCAGGTGAACCAGCGTTCCATGTATAAGGGCTCGAGGAACGGCGTCCACAGGCTGACGAGGCCGATGAGGACCAGCGTCGCCGGGCCGAGGACGAGGGCGAAGCGATAGGACTTGTCCTGCAGCGGTCCATCGGTCTTGAGGATGAGCCACCCGGCGCCCAGCAGCGCATAGCCGACCACCAGCGCGATGCCGGTGAACACGCTGAACAGGGTCAGCCAGTTCCACCAGCCGCCGGCATAGGCGCGATCCGCCACCGGAATGCCCTGCACGATGGTGCCGAGCGCGATGCCCTGCGCGAATGTGGCGGCCAGCGATCCCGCCGCGAACGCCCAGTCCCACAGGAATTTGCCGCGCGTCGTGCGCCAGCGGAACTCGAAGGCGACGCCGCGAAAGACGAGCGCCAGCAGCATGATGATGATCGGTGCATAGAGTGCCGGCATGATGACGGCATAAGCGAGCGGGAAGACCGCGAACAGCCCGCCGCCGCCCAGCACCAGCCAGGTCTCGTTGCCGTCCCACACCGGCGCCACCGAGTTCATCATCCGGTCGCGGTCGCTCTCCGATTTGTAGAACGGGAACAATATGCCGATGCCGAGATCGAAGCCGTCCATCACCACATAGGCGAGGACCGCGAAGGCGATGAGGGCCGCCCAGATGAAAGCGAGATCGAAACTCATCGCAGGCCCTCCCCATGTTTCGGCAGCTCGCCGACCGATTCGAGCGCCGGCGCCGGCACGATGCCGGCCGAGCGCAGATGCGCATCGCTCGGATTGTCGGGCTCGCCCTGGACGGGCGGCTTCGCCATCAGTCGCAGGAGATAGAAGACGCCGGCGCCGAAGACCGCGAAATAGACCACGATGAAGGCGATGAGCGAGGCCGCCACAGCTTCCGCTGCGACCGGCGCCGCCGAGTCCGCCGTGCGCAGGAGCCCATAGACCGTGTAGGGCTGGCGTCCGGCCTCGGTCGTGACCCAACCGGCAAGCACGGCGATGAACCCCATGGGTCCCATCAGCAGGGCGGCGACATGGAGCGTCCGCATGTCGTAGAGGCTCTTGCGCACGCGTCCCCACAGCGACCACAGGCCGAGACCCACCATGAGGAAGCCGAGGCCCACCATGATGCGGAACGACCAGAAGACGATCGTCGCATTGGGCCGGTCTTCCTTGGGCCAGTCCTTCAGGCCCTGCACCACGCCGTTCCAGTCATGGGTGAGGATGAGGCTGCCGAGCCCGGGGATGGCGACCTCGTAAAGCGTCTTCTCTGCCTCCATGTCGGGCCAGCCGAAGAGGATGAGCGGCGCGCCGGCCTGGGTCTCGAAATGCCCTTCCATGGCGGCGACCTTGGCCGGCTGATGCTCGAGCGTGTTGAGCCCGTGCAGGTCGCCGGCGATGATCTGTATCGGCGCCACCAGCGCCAGCATCCACATCGCCATCGAGAACATGACGCGGGCGTGCGGATTCACCTTGTCGCGCAGCAGATGCCAGGCACCGACCGCCCCGACGACGAGCGCGGTCGTGAGGTAGGCCGCGATCACCATATGGACGAGGCGGTAGGGAAAGGAGGGATTGAAGACGATGGCCCACCAGTCGACCGGCATGAACTGTCCGGCGGCATTGATCGTGTGGCCGGTGGGCGTCTGCATCCAGCTGTTCGCCGAGAGAATCCAGAAGGCCGACAGGAAGGTGCCGAAGGCAACCATCGTGGTGGCGAGGAAATGCAGTCCGCGTCCGACCTTGTTCAGGCCGAACAGCATGACGCCCAGGAATCCCGCTTCGAGGAAGAAGGCGGTGAGCACTTCATAGCCCATCAGCGGGCCGATGATCGGCCCCGCCTTGTCGGAGAACACACTCCAATTCGTGCCGAACTGGTAACTCATCACCAGGCCCGAGACGACGCCCATGGCGAAGGTGATGGCGAAGATCTTCTTCCAGTAATGAAACAGCGTCAGGAACGTGGTGCGTCCGGTGGCGAGCCACAGGCCTTCGAGCACCGCGAGATAGCTGGCGAGGCCGATGGTGAAGGCCGGAAAGACGATGTGAAAGCTGACGGTGAAGGCAAATTGCCAGCGGGCCAGAAGGACCGGATCGAAGCCATCCATTGCGTCACGCTTTCAGATGTCTACCGTGCCGCTAACCTGCGGCAAACACGGCAGTATTGCAACATCCGATCTGTCGCAGCGGGCCTTTGCCGCGCGACATTTCGCTAATGCTTTCCGTCCAGGTGGCGTATCCGCCTGAGCTCGGGAAACCACAGCGCCCAAAGGAGGGCGACGGCGACGGTGCCGATGCCGCCGAAGACGACCGCCGGCACTGCCCCGATGAAGGCCGCCGATATGCCAGCCCGAAACTCGCCCAATTCGTTGGAGGCGCCGATGAAGACGATATTCACCGCGTTCACGCGTCCGCGCACCTCGTCAGGCGTCCACAGCTGGATGAGGGTCTCGCGCACGTAGACGCTGATCATGTCGCAGGCCCCGGCAAGTGCCAAGGCGATGACCGAAAGCCAGATCGCGGTCGAGGCGCCGAAGACGGTGGTGAAGACGCCGAAGCCCGCGACGAAGATGAACATGATGAGCCCCGCATGATCGCGAATGGTGTTGCGCGCCAGCCACCCGGCGACGAGGAGCGCGCCCACGCCGGGCGCGGCGCGTAAGAGGCCGAGGCCCCAGGGTCCCGCATGCAGGACATCGCGCGCATAGACCGGCAGCAGCGCCATGGCGCCACCCAGCAGGACGGCGAAGAGATCGAGCGAGATCGCGCCGAGCACGACTTTCTCCGACCACACATAGCGGAAGCCGGCGAACAATGTCGCAAGGCTCTTCGCCTGGTCCGAAACGCGTTGCACCGGCTTCGGGATCAAGCCGACAAGCACAGCGCCGATGGCGATGAGGAACAGTGCCGTTCCATAGGCCATGTAGGCCGAGAGCCCGTAAAGCAGGCCGCCCGCCACCGGACCGGTGATCGTCGCGATCTGCCATGACGAGGAGTTCCAGGCGATCGCGTTGCTCAGATCCTTCGGCGCTACGAGGTTCGGCAAGAGCGACTGTGACGCCGGCCCCATGAAGGCGCGCGCCACGCCGAACACCGCGAGCAAGGCGAAGATCGGCCAGACCTTCGTGGTGCCGCTCATGGTGATGATCAGCAGCCCAGCGCAGATCATGGCTTCGAGAACGAGGCAGATCGCCATGATGGCGCGGCGATTATAGCGGTCGGCTACGGCGCCGGTGACCAGCACCAGGAGCAGCAGAGGCAGGAACTGCACCAATCCGACGATGCCGAGATCGAAGGGGTCGCGGGTCAGGTCATAGACCTGCCATCCGACGGCGACGGAAATGATCTGCGTCGCGAAGTTCACCGTAAGGCGCGACCACCAGTAAAACAGGAACCCGCGATGGCGAAAGGCGGAATTCTGTGGAGGCCGGTCTGGAGGGGAGGAATCGGCGGCGGTCATTGTCCCGACGATGCGCCCTGCTCCCTTGCCTGTCAAAAAAGCTGCCGAGACCTTGCGTCAGTACATCGGGTTCAATAGGCTCTCGCCGCCATGCAGATTGTCCGGATTTTGTCGATGCGGGTCCTGTTCGGGGCCGTGATCCTGCTTGCCGCGCTCGGTACGGCGCAACCGCCTGTCCGCGCGCAGACGCCTATGCCCGACACGGCAGCTCCAACGCCGGAAGCCACCGACATAACGACTGATGCAGTGGCCCCTCCCCTCGAAAACACCGCCGCGAAGCTCGCCTGCCCTGAGGCGGTCAGAATCTACGAGCTTGCCGTCGGCGGCCGGGAGAAGTCCATGCCGTCGGTGGCGAAGCGTCCGGTCACTTCGTCGCTCGATCCGGCCGAACGCGCAGCGCAGAAGGAATCCAAGATCGGCGCGACGCGGAAACGGCTGGCCGACGCGATCCGCAAATATGGCGAGACGAGCAACCGGACGGCAGCGGCCCATCGCCTCTTGGCGCGCGATTATCGCGACGCCGCGCAATATGAGAAGGCGGTCGAGGCGCTCGAGGCCGCGGCCCGCATCTATGCCGGCCTGGGACCGAGCCGAAGGGCCGAGCTCGGCGATCTGCAGATGGAGCTGGCCCAGACCTACACGCACAAGGGCGACCGCCTGAGCGCCCTTGCCATGTATGGCGCCGCCAAGAAGGCCTTTGAGGCCGCCCTCGGCGACAAGCATCCGAAGGTCGCTCTCGCCTACCACAATATCGGCAAGATCGATCTCAACATGACGCAGTTCGAGGCCGCCCTCCAGGCCTTCCGCACGGCGCGCGCGATCTATGAAGCCAACCTTCCCGCCGAGACCAGCCGTCTCACCGAACTGCTCATCGATACGGCGAGCCTGCATGCGCGCCTCGGCAATCGCGAGACCGCCCTGGCGCTCGCCAATGAAGCGGTCGCGCTGAGCCGCGGCAGGCTGGGCGATGGCCATCGCACCACTGCCCTGGCGCTGCATTTCGCCGGCACCGTCAATCGCGGCATGAGCAAATCGGAAGCGGCGCTCAGGAACCTGGGGGCCGCCTTGCGCATCTATGCCGGGCCCGACTCGCGCGCCCAGCGACGTATTCCCGAGGTCCTCGACGATGTCAGCGTGGCCTTCGTGCGCGCCGGCTGCCTCGATGAGGCCACGCGCGTCCAGAATCTCTCGATCGAGCACTATGTCGCGGCCTACGGCCCGACCCATGACCGCGTGGCTTCGGCCTATCATCGCCTGGGCGGGCTCTATCGCGAGAACCGGAAGTTCGCCGACGCCAGGGCGCCGTTGTTCAAGGCGGCCGAAATCTACGAGAGCATCTTCGGCCCCAATCACCGCCGTATCGCCGATGTCTATTCCGACCTGTCGAGCTCGGCCGTGCGCATCGGCCTCAACAACGAGGCACTCACCTACGGCCTGCGCGCCCTGCGCATCCGCAACCTGCACAAGCAGGCGGCGCCCGAGGACTTGCGGCAGAGCTACTGGGCGCTCTCGCTGGTCCTGCAGCAGCAAGGCAATCTCAATGCCGCCATCGCCTTCGCCAAGATGGCGGTGAACATCAACCAGGAGATCCGCGCGCAGAACCGCAACCTGCCGGAGGAGCTCACCAAGGCGCTCGCCGGCCGCTATCGCGAGCTCTATGAATACCTGGCCAACATGCTGATCACCGCCGGCCGCCTGCAAGAGGCCCAACAGGTGCTCGACCTCATCAAGCAGCAGGAGCTGTTCGACTTCGTGCGCCGCGACAGCGCGGAAGCCGGCAATATCGACGGCCGCGCCGTCCTGACGCCGACCGAATCCGATCTCTCGGGCCAGATCATCGATCTCGTGGACGCCCCGATCAAGGCGGCGCGCGAGATCGAGGCGCTCAAGCGGAAGGCGGCCGATATCGGCCTCAGCAAGGACGAGGAGCGTCTCGTCGAGGCCCTGGAGCAGACGCTCGCCGATCAGTTCCGCAAGCAGCAGACCGACATCGAGTCCCTCCTCACCGAAGTCGCCAATGCCGACCGCCAGATCGAGCGCGAGGTCGGCAAGCTCGACCTTGATCTGGTCGACGCCACCCAGGAGCGCCTCAAGACGATGAAAGGCCGCGCGGTCGAGCTCCAGATCGCGAGCCTCGACACAGCGCTGCACATCTTCCTGACCACCGAACGCACCGGCATCCACAAGTCGGTGCCGGTCGGGCGCAAGGAAATGGCGCTCCTCGTCTTCCGCGCCTGGAGCGCCACCGCTCACCGCGATCCCGATGCCAGGCTGCATCTGAAGCGGCTCTACGACATCCTGGTGAAGCCGGTCGAGGCCGAGCTCAAGGCCTCGCATGCCGACGTCCTCATGTTCAATCTGAGCGGCGTCCTGCGCTACGTGCCCCTGGCGGCGCTCCATACGGGTGACCGCTATCTGATTGAGGACTATGCCCTGGCGCTGTCGACGACCGCCGCCAATACCCGCTATGAGGCCCTGCCGCGTGAACGCGGGCGGGCGGCGGGCTTCGGCGTCACCAAGGAGCATGTGGGCTTCGCCGCCCTGCCCGGCGTCGCCGAGGAGCTCGAGGCCATTTTCGACGGCAAGGACGCCAAGGGCTATCTCGGCGGATCGCCGCGCATGGACGAAAGTTTCAGCAACCTGTCGCTCGGCGATGCGCTGAAGAGCCGCCCCCTCTATCTGCATGTCGCGAGCCATTTCCGCCTGGTGCCGGGCGATGCCGCCAAATCCGTCCTCTTGCTCGGCGACGGCCGCAGCCTGTCGCTCGACGAGTTCCGCAAGGACGAGAAGTTCAGGCTCACCAATCTCGACCTCCTTGCTCTGTCGGCCTGCGAGACCGCGGGCGGCGTCGATCAGACGGGGGCCGAGATCGAGAGCTTCGCCTCCGTTGTCCAGAAGCGCGGCGCCTCCTCGGTGATGGCGACGCTGTGGCCGATCGCCGACTCGTCGACCTCGCTTTTGATGTCGGGCTTCTACAAGGGCTTCCTGGCGGACGGCCTCGACAAGGCGACCGCCTTGCGCCGCGCCCAGATCGCCATGCTGAAGGGCGAGATGAAGCCCCCGAGCATGGTGACCGCCGCGCGCTCGGCCAACGAGGTCGTCGATATTTCCGCCAATGCGCTGACCGCCGAGCCCGGCTTCCGGCATCCCTACTACTGGTCGGCCTTCATCCTCATGGGCAACTGGCTATAGCAAGGCGCTTGCCGGCACTGTGAGAGGGGTTTGCCCAAGCTTCATGTGCTTGCTATAGGCACTGGCTCCTTCCCAAGCACCCAAGCATGAAGAGGCTTCTTCCATGGCAAAGATAAAGGTCGCAAATCCGGTGGTCGAACTGGATGGCGACGAGATGACGCGCATCATCTGGGATCTGATCAAGACCAAGCTCGTCCGTCCCTATCTCGACATCCCGCTCGAATACTATGATTTGTCCGTCGAGAACCGCGACAAGACGAAGGATCAGGTCACCATCGATGCCGCCAATGCCATCAAGAAGCACGGAGTCGGCGTCAAATGCGCTACCATCACGCCGGACGAGGCGCGGGTGAAGGAGTTCAACCTGCAGCAGATGTGGAAGTCGCCCAACGGCACGATCCGCAACATCCTGGGCGGCGTCATCTTCCGCGAGCCGATCATCTGCTCGAACGTGCCGCGCCTGGTGCCGGGCTGGACCAAGCCGATCATCGTCGGCCGCCACGCCTATGGCGATCAGTATCGCGCCACCGACTTCAAGTTCCCCGGCAAGGGCAAGCTCTCGATCAAGTTCGTCGGCGAGGACGGCAAGACCATCGAGCATGAGGTGTTCCAGGCGCCGGGATCGGGCATCGCCATGGCGATGTACAACCTCGACGAGTCGATCAAGGAATTCGCCCGCGCTTCCCTCAATTACGGCCTCAACCGCAATTATCCGGTCTACCTGTCGACCAAGAACACCATCCTCAAGGTCTATGACGGACGCTTCAAGGACATCTTCCAGGAGATCTACGACAAGGAGTTCAAGGCCGAGTTCGAGAAGCGCAAGATCTTCTACGAGCATCGCCTGATCGACGACATGGTGGCCTCGGCGCTGAAATGGACGGGCGGTTACGTCTGGGCGTGCAAGAACTATGACGGCGACGTGCAGTCCGACACCGTGGCGCAGGGCTTCGGCTCGCTCGGCCTCATGACCTCGGTGCTGATGACGCCCGACGGCAAGACGGTCGAGGCGGAGGCGGCCCACGGCACAGTGACACGCCATTACCGGCTGCACCAGGAAGGCAAGCAGACCTCGACCAACTCGACCGCTTCCATCTTTGCCTGGAGCCGCGGCCTCGCCCATCGCGCCAAGCTCGACGGCAATGAGGCGCTGAAGACGTTCGCCGCCACGCTCGAGACGGTGACGGTGGCGACGATCGAGAGCGGCAAGATGACCAAGGACCTGGCGGTGCTGGTCGGCCCCGATCAGGCCTGGCTGTCGACCGAAGGCTTCATCGACGCCGTCGACAAGGCGCTGCAGAAAGCCATGAGCTGAAGCATACCCCCTGAAAAGGTGCAGACTTTTCGGGATAAGGCATGCGCAACAAGGGAGTCTACTCATGACCGGGCCCGTCCTGACCGGCGGCTGCCAATGCGGCGCGGTGCGCTACCGCGTTGACGGCCCTTTGGGGCGGGCCGGCATCTGTCATTGCCGCATGTGCCAGAAGGCCTTCGGCGGCTGGGGCGCCGCCCTGGTCTCCGTGCCCGAAGCGCAACTCACCTGGACGCGCGGCCGGCCGGCGGAATTCCGCTCATCGGCCATCGTCGCGCGCGGCTTCTGCGCCCGATGCGGCACGCCGCTTCACATGAAGGAAGATGGCGATCCCACCTATGAGATCGCCATCGGCACGCTGGACGATCCGGAGACGGCCGCCCCCATCGAGCAGGCGGGCGTCGAGGCCGAGCTTTCCTGGTTCAAATCCATGTCCGGCCTGCCGCGTCAGGCGACCGAAGACTACCGCACGCCCGAGGACATGGCGAGGCTCAGGAGCTTGCAGCACCCTGACCATGATACGACGGATTGGCCGCCGAAACGCTGACGCCTGGTGCGCCTGCCTGCGCCATGGCCTTGCGCCGCGCCGCGATCTCCGCATGCATGTCGATGATGCTCTGCGACGCCGTGGTCTCGCACAGTGCCGGAACGAAAGCATGCAGCAAGGCCGCTGCGGCCGCCTTGAACAGCCGGCCGCTGAAGGTGAGCGCGAAGAGCATGTGCTCGAAATAGCCCTCGCCGACCTTCTCGGGATGGGCAAGGAAGAGGCGCTGCATCATGGGATTTCCTCCGATCGACGATGACCGGTATAGTCTCACGAGGTTCGCGTGATTTCGTCCCAATTATGATTGCCAGAAGCTGAAATATTGGGATATTATCCCAACCATGCTGGACAAGACCGATCGGGCCCTATTGGCCGAGCTGCAGCGTGACGCTTCCCTCACCGTCGATCAGCTGGCCGAGCGCATCAGCCTGTCGCGCAACGCCTGCTGGCGGCGGGTCAAGGCGCTGGAAGAGGCGGGCGTCATCAAGGCCCGCGTCGCCTTGCTCGACGCGGCGAAGCTCGGCCTCGGCCTCACCGCCTTCATCGCCATCCGCACCGCCCAGCATGAGGAGAAGTGGCTGGAGAAATTCTCCCGCGCGGTGCGCGACTTTCCCGAGATCATCGGCGTCTATCGCACCACCGGCGAGACCGATTATCTGCTTCAGGCGGTGGTCGCCGACATAGCGGGCTATGACCAGCTCTATAAGCGTCTCATCACCCGCATCGCGCTCACCGACGTATCGGCGAGCTTCGTCATGGAGAAGATCAAGGAAACGACGGCGCTGCCAATCTGAATTAGCCGGCGAGCGCCTGCCGGATCGCCGCCAGCGCCGCATCGGCCTTCGACGCGTCGGGCCCGCCGGCCTGCGCCATGTCGGGACGGCCGCCGCCGCCTTTGCCGCCCAGGACCTCGGAGCCGATGCGCACCAGGTCGACGGCGTTGAAGCGCTGGGTGAGATCGGCGGTGACGCCGACAATGAGCCCGGCGCGCCCCTCCTCATTGAGCCCGACCAGCGCCACGACGCCCGAGCCGAGTTTCGCCTTGCCGTCGTCGACCAGGCTCTTCATGTCCTTGGGATTGATGCCCTTGATGACGCGCGCCATCAGCTTGACACCGCCCACGTCCGAGATGCCGTCGTCACCCTTGGCCGCGCCGCCGCCCAGCGCCAGCTGCTTCTTGGCCTCGGCCAGCTCGCGCTCGAGCTTCTTGCGCTCGTCGAGCAGCGTCTCGATGCGATGCACGACGTCGGACGGTGTGACGCGCAGCACGGAGGCCGCCGCCAGCACGCGCCTGTCCTGCGCCTCGAGATAGCGCCGCGCCGCTTCGCCGGCGAGCGCCTCGATACGCCTGACACCCGCGGCGGAGGCGCTTTCCGAAACGATCTTGATGAGCCCGACATCGCCGGTGCGCTTGACGTGCGTGCCGCCGCATAGTTCGAGCGAATAGGTCCGCCGGTTGTTGCCTTCTGGCCTGAGGCCCATCGACACGACCCTGACCTCATCGCCGTATTTCTCGCCGAACAGCGCCATGGCGCCCTCGGCGATCGCCTCATCGACGCTCATCAGGCGGGTGTTGACCTCGTCATTCTGCAGCACGACGGCATTCGCCATCGCCTCGACCGCGGCGATCTCTTCGGGCGTCATCGCCTTGTTGTGCGAGAAGTCGAAGCGCAGGCGCTCGGGATCGACCAGCGATCCCTTCTGCGCCACGTGATGGCCCAGCGTCTCGCGCAAGGCCTCGTGCAGAAGATGGGTCGCCGAATGGTGCTGGCGGTTGCCGGAACGCCGCGCATGGTCGACATCGAGCTCGACCGCATCGCCGCGCTTGAGCGCGCCCTTCTCGAGGACGCCCTGGTGGACGATGAGGTCGCCGACCCGCTTCTGCGTGTCGGTGACGCGGAACACCGTGCCGTCGGCGGTGCGGATCACGCCGTGATCGCCGGTCTGGCCACCCGATTCGCCGTAGAACGGCGTCTGGTTGAGGACGAGCGAACCCTTGGCGCCTTGCTTGAGCTCTGCCGTTTCCTTGCCGTCGGCGACGATCGTCCTGATGACGCCTTCCGCCTTCTCGGTGTCGTAGCCCAGAAACTCGGTTCCTCCGACGCGCTCGCGGATATCGAACCAGATCGTGTCGGTCTTGGCTTCGCCCGTGCCTTTCCACGCCTGGCGCGCATCCTCGCGCTGTTTCTCCATCGCCTTGTCGAAAGCCGGGACATCGACGGTGATGCCGCGCGGCTTCAGCGCGTCCTGGGTGAGATCGAGCGGGAAGCCGTAGGTGTCATAGAGCCGGAAGGCGGTCTCGCCGGAAAAGACCTGGCCCTTCTCGAGGGCGCCCAATTCGTCGTCGAGAATGCGCAGGCCGCGTTCGAGCGTCTTGCGGAAGCGCGTCTCTTCGAGCTTGAGCGTCTCCTCGATCAGAGGCTCGGCGCGGGTGAGCTCGGGATAAGCGCCGCCCATCTCGCGCACCAGCGCCGGCACGAGCTTCCACATCAGCGGGTCCTTGACGCCAAGGAGCTCGGCATGGCGCATGGCGCGGCGCATGATGCGGCGCAGCACATAGCCGCGGCCTTCATTGGAAGGCAGCACGCCGTCGGCGATGAGGAAGGAGGAGGCGCGCAAATGGTCGGCGATCACCCGGTTCGACGCCTTGTGCCTGCCCTCTGCCGGCACATTCGTCTCTTCGACGATCGCCGCGATCAGCGAGCGGAACAGGTCGGTCTCGTAATTGTCATGCGTGCCCTGCAGCACCGCCGAGATGCGCTCGAGACCCATGCCGGTGTCGATCGACGGCTTCGGCAAGGTGATGCGCTCGTCCTTCGTCACCTGCTCGAACTGCATGAAGACGAGGTTCCATATCTCGATGAAGCGGTCGCCATCGGCATCCGCCGAGCCCGGAGGTCCGCCCGGGATCTTGTCGCCATGGTCGAAGAAGATTTCCGAGCACGGGCCGCAGGGCCCGGTATCGCCCATGGCCCAGAAATTGTCCGAGGTCGGGATGCGGATGATGCGGCTTTCCGGCAGCCCCGCGATCTTCTTCCACAGGCCGAAAGCCTCATCGTCTTCCGAGTAGACGGTGACGGTCAGCCTGTCCTTGAGGAGGCCATAGTCCTTGGTGACCAGCGTCCATGCCCATTCGATGGCGTCGGGCTTGAAATAGTCGCCGAAGGAGAAATTGCCCAGCATCTCGAAGAAGGTGTGGTGGCGCGCGGTATAGCCGACATTGTCGAGGTCGTTGTGCTTGCCGCCGGCGCGCACGCATTTCTGCGCCGTGGTGGCGCGTCTGTAGGGCCGCTTCTCGGCGCCGGTGAACACGTTCTTGAACTGCACCATGCCCGAATTGGCGAACATGAGGGTGGGGTCGTTGCGCGGCACCAGCGGCGAGGAGGCCACGACCTCGTGCCCCTGCTTCCGGAAGAAGTCGAGGAAGGTGGAGCGGATCTGCGCAAGGCCGGTCATGGGAATGGGTCCAGTTGAAATTGGGTGCGCTGTTTTAAGGATTGAGGGCGCCCCTGTCCACCAGCAGCTTGGCCTCAAGGTAATGGCGCCGGTCCAAGGTTTAAGCGAGCGGCCGGGCAACTGGTTCCCAAAGCCGAAAAGGCGTCCTCCCGGGGCAAGGAGGACGCCGATCGGTGTGAGGCTCACACCTTTGCCGGCCTAAGGGGATGGGTGAGGGAAGGCCGGAATGGGAAGGATGTTACTCGGCCGCCTCGTCGGGCGAGGAATTGGTGATCTTGGCGGCGATCAGCCCGGCATTGGCCCGGATCGCCTGCTCGATGGCCTCGGCCACATCGGCATTCTGCTTGAGGAAGGTCTTGGCGTTCTCACGCCCCTGCCCGATGCGCTCGCCATCATAGGAATACCAGGAGCCCGATTTCTCGACGATGCCGGCGGTGACGCCGAGATCGATGAGCTCGCCCGTCTTGGAGATGCCTTCGCCATACATGATGTCGAACTCGACCTGTTTGAAGGGCGGCGCCACCTTGTTCTTGACCACCTTGACGCGGGTCTGGTTGCCGACCACCTCTTCGCGCTCCTTGATCTGGCCGATGCGGCGGATGTCGAGGCGGACCGAGGCGTAGAATTTGAGGGCGTTGCCGCCGGTCGTCGTCTCGGGCGAGCCGAACATGACGCCGATCTTCATGCGGATCTGGTTGATGAAGATCACCATGCAGTTCGACTTGGAGATCGACGCGGTGAGCTTGCGCAGGGCCTGGCTCATCAGCCGCGCCTGGAGGCCGGGAAGGCTGTCGCCCATCTCGCCTTCGAGCTCGGCGCGCGGCGTCAGCGCCGCGACGGAATCGATGACCAGGATTTCGATGGCGCCGGAACGCACCAGCGTGTCGGCGATCTCGAGCGCCTGCTCGCCGGTGTCGGGCTGCGAGATCAGGAGGTCGTCGACATTGACCCCGAGCTTGCGCGCATAGACCGGATCGAGGGCATGCTCGGCATCGACGAAGGCGCAGATGCCGCCCCTCTTCTGGGCCTCGGCGACCGTCTGCAGGGCAAGCGTGGTTTTGCCCGAGGATTCCGGCCCATAGATTTCGACCACCCGGCCTTTCGGCAGACCGCCGATGCCGAGGGCGATATCGAGCCCGAGCGAGCCTGTCGAGATCGCCGCGATATCGAGCGAGTGGTTGGCGCCGAGCTTCATGATCGAGCCCTTGCCGAAGGCGCGCTCGATCTGGCTCAGCGCTGCGTCCAGAGCCTTGCTCTTGTCCATATTGCTGTTCTCGACAACCTTAAGATTCGCCTGCCCCATGGCCTCAAGCTCCTTATTTCACAAGGGTTCCGCCGGTGCAAATGAGTCTCGAACAACGGCGATGTGGTCATAATGTACTTTTTTTGTTCTCATGGCAAGGCTTTATTTAAACTCTTGTTTTTTATTGTTTATATTAAAGGACTTGAGAACTTGCAGAGAACAAACATGGAATTGACGGGAAATCCCCTGCGACGTCCCTGAACGAGGGAACAACGAGACGTAAACTCACAGGACATGATCCCGGAGGGCAGCGGGCCCGCCCATGGATGCAAGCCGACCTCCCTGTTCGTGCTGGACCCAAAACTCAAAAACATCTGGCGAACGAGATGATGTACGACAATCCGACAAAAGAAACATAATGAGAACAGTCTTGCAAGATGCTGGCAAAGATAGGCGCAATCCCAAGTCTTGCGGGCCCGACCAGCTGTTCAAACACATTCCAACACCGGCTAAATAAATGAAATGCAATTGAAATGAAGGATTTATCAGATTTATTGCGCGCTCAGCCTTAGGTGACGACAAAACCGCACACACAATCGGAAGGACCTATCTCCCCTTTCGGCCGAACGCTTCCATTTGCGAATACCCTCTTTCCCAAAAACCGATTTCCTCTTTCCGGCATCCGGCTCTAGAAGACAGCCGGACCATCTGGAGCAGAGAATGAACAAGCCTGAGACAAGCCCTCACCTGGCGCGCGACGTCGCGGATTTCTTCGCCAAGCTCGGCCTCGAGCCCGAGCGCCTGACCGAAGGCGATCACGCCGTCCGCTCACCGATCTCGGGCGAGGTCATCGCCCAGGTCAAATTGGCCGGTGCGGCGGAGGCCAAGGCGGCGATCGGCCGCGCCGGCGATGCCTTCCGCGCCTGGCGCCTTGTCCCGGCTCCGCAGCGCGGCGAGCTCATCCGCCGGCTCGGCAATGAATTGCGCGCCGAGAAGGAAGGCCTTGGCCGTCTCGTCAGCATCGAGACCGGCAAGATCCTCACCGAGGGCCTGGGCGAAGTGCAGGAGATGATCGACATCTGCGATTTCGCCGTCGGCCTGTCGCGCCAGCTCTACGGCCTCACCATGGTGAGCGAGCGCGCCGACCACCGGCTCATGGAACAATGGCACCCGCTGGGGCCGACCGGCGTCATCACCGCCTTCAACTTCCCCGTCGCGGTCTGGTCGTGGAACGCCGCCCTCGCCCTCGTCTGCGGCAATTCGGTGATCTGGAAGCCGTTGGAGAAGACGCCGCTGACGGCGATGGCGACCGCGGCACTGTTCCGTCGCGCCGCCGCTACGCTCGACGGCGTTCCGGACGATCTCGTCACCCTGCTCGTCGGCGGGCGCGATGTCGGCGAGATCCTGGTCGACGATCCGCGCGTGCCGCTCGTCTCGGCGACGGGCTCGACCGGCATGGGCCGCATCGTCGGCGAACGCCTCGCTCGCCGCTTCGGCCGCGCCATCCTCGAGCTCGGCGGCAACAATGCAGCGATCCTCTGCCCCTCCGCCGATCTCGACCTCGCTCTGCGCGCCACCGCTTTCGCCGCGATCGGCACCGCCGGCCAGCGCTGCACGTCGCTACGCCGCCTCATCGTGCATGAGAGCGTCTATGAGAGCTTCGTGCCGCGCCTCAGACAAGTCTATGACACGGTGACGATCGGCAATCCGATGTCGCCCGCGACCCTGGTCGGCCCGCTCATCGACGCCAGGGCCTATGAGGCGATGCAGAAGGCGCTCGCCGCCGCGGCTGACGCCGGCGGCAAGGTGCATGGCGGCAAACGCGTCACAGCACTCGGCGACGACGCCTACTACGTCGCCCCGGCCCTGGTCGAGATGCCGGCGCAGACGGGCCCGGTTCTCGCCGAGACCTTCGCGCCCATCCTCTATGTGCTGCGCTACGGCGACTTCGACGAGGCGCTCGCTCTGCACAATGCCGTGCCGCAAGGTCTGTCGTCGGCGATCTTCACCACCGACCTGCGCGAATCGGAGCGCTTCCTCTCGGCCGCGGGCTCCGATTGCGGCCTTGCCAATGTGAACATGGGCTCCTCCGGCGCCGAGATCGGCGGCGCCTTTGGCGGCGAAAAGGAAACCGGCGGCGGACGTGAATCCGGCTCCGATGCCTGGAAGGCCTATATGCGGCGCGTCACCAGCGCCATCAATTACGGCCGTGCTCTGCCTCTGGCGCAGGGCGTCAAGTTCGACATCTGAGCGCGTGATCCGACACATGGGGAGTGACATGACGACAAGAACCGGCGGCCAGATCCTGGTCGACCAGTTGCTGATCCAAGGCGTTGAGCGTCTGGCCTGCGTTCCGGGCGAGAGTTATCTCGCCGTGCTCGACGCGCTGCACGATGCCAGCATCGACGTCCTCGTCTGCCGCAACGAAGGTGGTGCCGCGATGATGGCGGAAGCTTACGGCAAGCTCACCGGCAAGCCCGGCATCTGCTTCGTGACCCGCGGTCCCGGCGCCACCAATGCCAGCCATGGCGTCCATATCGCCGCCCAGGACTCGACCCCGATGATCCTGTTCATCGGCCAGGTCGAGCGCGGCATGCGCGAACGCGAGGCTTTCCAGGAAGTCGACTACAAGGCCTTCTTCGGCTCGATCGCCAAATGGGTGGTCGAGGTCGACAGCGCGCGGCGCCTGCCCGAGCTCGTGGCGCGCGCCTTCCGGATCGCCTGCCAGGGCCGTCCCGGCCCCGTCGTCATAGCGCTTCCCGAAGACATGCTGACCGAAACGGCCGCCGTCGCCGATGCGCCCAGGGTCGCGCTCGCCGAAGCCTGGCCCGGGCCCGCCGACATGGAGCGCTTCGGCGAGCTGCTGCGCCAGGCGAAGAAGCCGCTCTTCATCCTGGGCGGCTCGCGCTGGAGCGAGCCGGCGCAGAAGTCGCTCATCGCCTTCGCGGAGAAGTTCTCCATCCCGGTCACCACGTCCTTCCGCCGTGCCCATCTCTTCCCGTCCGATCATCCGAACTATGTCGGCGATGTCGGCATCGGCCCCAATCCCAAGCTCGCGGCCCGCGTCAAGGAGGCCGATCTCCTGGTGCTCCTGGGCGCCCGCATGTCTGAGATGCCCTCCTCCGCTTACACCCTCATCGACGTGCCCTCGCCGCGCCAGACCCTCGTCCATGTTCATCCGGGGGCTGAGGAATTGGGCAAGGTCTATCAGCCGACCTTGGCGATCCAAGCTACGCCCGATGCCTTCTGCCTGAGCCTCAACGAGCTCGGCCAGCCCAATGACGCGCCCTGGGCGGAGACGACGCGCGTCGCACGCCAGGACTTCCTCGACTGGACCGACAAGCCCGCCAAATTGCCGGGCAAGTTCCAGTATGGCGAGGTCATGCGCTGGCTCGCGGACCGCCTGCCCGCCGACGCCGTCATCGCCAATGGCGCCGGCAATTACGCCATCTGGGTGCATCGCTACTACCGTTTCCGCAAGCTCGGCACGCAGCTGGCGCCGACCTCGGGCTCGATGGGCTATGGCGTTCCGGCCGCGGTCATGGCGAAGCGGCAATTTCCCGACCGTCCCGTCGTCGCCTTCGCCGGCGACGGCTGCTTCATGATGAACGGGCAGGAATTCGCGACCGCTGTCCAACATAGCATTCCGCTCATCGTCATCGTCGTCGACAACTCGATGTACGGCACCATCCGCATGCATCAGGAGCGCGAATATCCCAATCGCGTCTCGGCGACGCTGCTCAAGAATCCGGACTTCTCGGCCTATGCCGAGGCCTTTGGCGGCCATGGCGAGCGGGTCGAGACGACCGAGGACTTCGCGCCCGCCTTCGAGCGCGCGATGAAATCGGGCAAGCCCGCCATCCTGCATTGCCTCATCGATCCCGAGGCGATCACGCCGGCCCGCACCTTGTCGCAGATCCGCGATGATGCCGTGAAAAGCGGTAAATAGCCTCGGAACCTTTGCGCTGCGGCTGCGTTAGGACAATGACGGGACTGACAGGAGCCGCGTAGCGTCATCCCCTCGCTCGTACGACAGGTTGAGTCAATAACGTTTGCCGACAGTCATGGCGGTGCGAAATTCGTTGTCCGCATCGAAGAACCCGGGCTCGGGTCCGGCGCCTGTGGCATCGAAGAACCGCGCCACGAAGCACCGGAAGGACGCGCACAGCGCGATGTCGCAGATCTCCTGATCGCTGAAGCCTTGCGAACGCAAATGGTCGATGTCGGCCGCGGTGACCTGCGCGGCATTCCGGGCGATCTTCTCGGCATAAGCGAGCATCGCCACATCCTGCCCGGAAAGCCCGGCGGTGCGGAAATCGCGCTGCACCGCGAGCACCTGTTCCTTCGAGCCCAGATCGGCGATGAGCTGCTGGCTGTAGACATAGGAACAGTAGGTCGAGGGCACCTGCTTGGCGGCGATGAGGGTGATGAGCCGCCACGCCCTCGCCCCCAGCGAGAAACCGGCGCGGATCTTGTCACTGAACTCGATATAGGCCGGCAAGAGATCGGGCCGCGTCGTGAAGCACTTGGTCGCCGCCATGACAAAGCCGTTCTGGGCCTTGAGCTTCGCATAGATCTCGCCGACGGCCCCGGTCGCGTCCTCTTCGGCGATCGTGTGTAGGAACATGCGAAGTCCTCCCCCGTGTGATGGACGACTTCTACTGTCCCTGCGTCACGACGCAAGCGCTTATGCCGCGACGAGCCGAACTCAGTTGACGCGCTTCGCCCCAGGCCGCGGTTGGCTTCCCTGCAGGCGGGCGACCGGTCTTAGCGGAAGCGATAGGTAAGGAACAGGCCGCCAAAGAACTGGTCCGCCGATCCCTCGTCGTCGACGATCGGGCTGTCGGCCGCATCCTCGAGGAGCCGCTTGTACTGTGCTCGACCCGAAACGCCGATGCTTTCGGTTATCCTATAGTCGAGACCGAGCGTGACGGCGGCGTCCTTGAAGCCGGCATCGGCCTCGAATTGCCGCAGCCCGCTGCGCGCCGACTGTCCGGGCGACACGCCGAAATAGGTTTCCATGTAGTCGCTGCTGGCCCAGGTCGCCGATGCTTCGAGACTCGAGGTCAGGTCTTCGGTGAGGGGCACATTGAGGCCGGTCGAGGCTTCCGCAAGCAGCCCTTCATGTCCGCCCGCGACGTCCTGGACCACGGTGAGGCCTGCCGACCAGATGCCCACCGAGTAATTCACGAAGCCGCCGAGCTCGATCGAATCATCGGTGTCGCCCAGCCCGTCCAGTGCATTGTTGTCGTCCTCGTCGCGTCCGAAGCTGTAGCGTGCGATGGGGCCGGCTCTCAGCCCCTCGATGTCGACCAGGTTCACGCCGAGCGACGGTCCGTTGATGAAGACGAGATCGTCATAAACGATCGAGACGAAGGGAAAGGGCTGGAGCTCATAGTCGTCCGACCCTTCATAATCGGGGACATAGGCGCCGCCGCCCCCCACGACCACGCTCCATTTACTGCCCTTTGCATCCTGCGCTGACGTTGTGTAACTTTCGTCCGCGGCATGGGCAGAGGCTGCGCCCATGGTTGCGCCGGCGATACTTGCCATGATTATGAGCCAATTTGCGGTAAGAGCTGGGGCCAGGGTTTCCTTGGCCGAGAAGCGGGAACGCATGGACGCTGTCCTTCGAGTGAACGGATGCACCCATGTATGCGCCGATCCTGGCAGGGAAGTTTCGAGCGGGTTTCGACATGTTGCAGATTGTTTCACAACGGGCGTTGCGGCGCGCTCTCGCTGTACGGTGCGCACGATGATCAAGCAGACCAAGCCTCATATACTGATCGTCGACGACGATCGGCAGATTCGCGCCATGCTGGCGCGTTTCCTCGCCGAGCACGGCATGCGGGTGACGCAGGCGGGCGACGGCGATGAGATGTTCAAGGCGCTGGAAACCGGACGATTCGACGTCATCGTGCTCGACGTCATGATGCCCGGCGACGACGGCTTCACTTTGTGCCGGAAGTTGCGCAGCACCAACACCATGCCTATCATCCTCCTCACCGCGCGCAACAGCGAGACCGACCGGATCGTCGGCCTCGAGCTCGGCGCCGACGACTACGTGACCAAGCCGTTCAATCCGCGCGAGCTTCTCGCCCGCATCCGGGCCATATTGCGGCGCGCCAGCGCCAACCCGACCGCCGCGCAGAGCCTGGCGAGCGCTACCTACCAGTTCGCCGGCTGGACGCTCGACACCAGCCGCCGCTCGCTCGTCTCGCCGCAGGGCGTCCTCACCGACCTGACCACCGGCGAATTCGATCTCCTCGTCGCCTTCGTCGAGCACCCGCAGCGCGTCCTCAACCGCGACCAGCTTCTCGATCTCGCCCGCGGCCGGGTCAGCCTCGCCTTCGACCGCAGCATCGATGTCCAGGTCAGCCGCCTGCGCCGCAAGATCGAGAGCGATCCCAATGCTCCTGCCCTCATCAAGACGGTGCGGAACGGCGGCTATTTCTTCACCGCCACGGTCACCCCGGCCGCCTCCGTCGTGACGCCATGAGAATCCCCATCTGGTCGAAGCTGCGCCTGGCTCCGAGGATCGCGATCCTCATCGTTTTCACCGCCATCGCCGCCAAGACCCTCGACGAGACGCTACAGATCGTACTGCCGCCATCGGGCTTTCTCGTCGTCGACAATGCGTGGCTGGCCAGGGCGGCGCAGGATGCCGAACGCATCGCCAATGCGACGCCGGCGGCGGATCGCCTCCCGGCCCTCGTGCGCTCGCCGTTCAGCCAATATCTCGAATACAACGTCGCCGCCGAGGCGCCCGACTATCCCCAGGACGACCTGCCGCGGCTCGCGCGCGAGGCCAAGGCGGGCTTGCTCAAGACGCTGGGCCTCGGGCCGGCGGACATCCTGGTGATGACCGAAGACTTCACCGAACCGGAGGTCAAGACCAGCGTCGTGGTGATGTCCGAGATCCCGACCTTCATGGATACGCAGATGCTGATGTCGCGCGACAGCATGGTCGTCGGCGACCTGCGCATCGCCATCCGGCTGAAGGACCAATCATGGCTGATGATCAGCCCGACCGAGCGCGGCCTGACCACCTTGCATTATTTCCGCAACCTCATCAGCCTGATCCTGACCATTTTCATCGTCGCGGTCCTGTCCATCTGGATGGCGCGCAGCATCGTCGGGCCGCTGACCAAGCTCGCCCAGGCTGCGGAGAGGCTCGGCCGCGAGCGCGAGACGACGCCGATCACCGGCATGAAGCTCCCCGAGCTGGCGACGATCGCCGACACCTTCAACGAGATGCAGGCGCGGCTCAAGAAATTCGTCGACGAGCGCATGCAGATGCTGGCCGCCATCTCGCACGACCTGCGCACGCCCCTGACCCGCCTGCGCCTCTATGCCGAGACGGTGCCGAACGAGGCACAGCGGCGGCAGATCCTGTCCGACATCTCCGACATGGAAACGATGGTCGCGACCTCGCTCGCCTTCATGAGCGACGAGATTCACCGCGAGCCCTATAGCGCGGTCGACCTGGCGAGCCTCGTCATCAGCCAATGCGACAACTTCGTCGATGCCGGCCGCAAGGTCTCCTATACCGGGCCCGATCATGCGCAATTGACTTGCCGCCCGGTGGCGCTGCGGCGCGCATTCTCCAATCTCATCGACAATGGCTGCAAATATGGCGGCGAGGTCTGCGTCACGCTCACCGACCATGGCGCGACACTCGCCGTCGACATCCGCGACAACGGCCCCGGCATCCCGGCCGACCAGGTGGAGCGGGCGTTCGCGCCTTTCCAACGGCTGGAAGCCTCACGCAACCGCGAGACCGGCGGCACCGGCCTCGGTCTCACCATCGCGCGCGATGTCGTCGTGAGCCATGGCGGCGACATCCAACTCGTCTATGACGACAAGAGCTTCCTCGTGCGCGTCGAGCTGCCGCGCCCGCGGGAGATCGCGGCCGGCAAATCCGCAGCTAAGCCTCGTCCAAGAGCCAGCGCAGGACCGGCGCGTCCGCAACAATCGCCTCTCCCAGCTCGGAAACGAAAGACGCATAGCCTTTCGTCTTGATCTCCGCGAAGGAGAATTCGCCGTGAAGCTCGCGGCGTCCGTCTTCGTCGACGCGATAGATCAAAAGCTTCTGGCCGTCTTCATCACATTCGATCAGATGTGAATGCCCGGCCATTCGCCCACCTTCGCTAGACCCGCAACGACGCCAGCATGTCTTCCACCACTTTGGCGGTGGCGAACATCTGCCGGTCCTGGCCATGCGGCGCCATCAGCATGAGGCCGGTGAACGGTTCGCCGTCCCTGTGCATCGGCAGTGAGATGCCGCAGCAGTCGAGGAAATTGCCGGTGAAGGTGTTGCGCAGCGCCATGAAATTGAGCTTGAGATAATCCTCGTCGCGCGCCAGCGCGGAGATCGCCGGCGGCGCGTTGCAGGTGGTCGGCATGACGAGCGCATCGAAGCCGATCATCGCCTGGTTGAACTGTCCGATCAACGTCTGGCGCGCGGCGAGGAGGTCGACATAATCGGGCGCCGAGATCAGCGCTCCGAGCTCGATGCGCCGGCGCACCCGCTGGTCGTAGCCGTCGCCCTTCTCGGCGATCTGGACGCGGTGATGGAGGAAGGCCTCGACCGCCGATATGCCGCCCTTGGCATTGATCCCGGGAAGCTGGGTGAGTTCGGGAAAAGCGACCTCCTCGATGACGATTCCGGCACGGGCCAGATGCGCGACGGCGCGCTCGAAGGCGGACGCCACCGCCTCGTCGATCACGCCGGCGAAATAATCGCGCGGCATGGCGAAGCGTAAGCCATGGCGCGGCGCCGCGATGCTTCCGTCCCAGTCGCCCGCCATGATCGCATCGGCCAGCGCGCAGCACTCGACGGTCCGGGCCAGGGGCCCGATGCTGTCGAGCGTCGTTGACAGGGGATAAGCGCCCTGGGTCGACACGCGTCCGGTCGAGGGCTTGTAGCCGACGACGCCATTGTAGGCGGCGGGTATCCGGCAGGAGCCGCCGGTGTCGCTGCCGATGGCGAGCGGCACCATGCCGTCGGCGACGGCGACCCCGGCGCCCGAGGAGGATCCCCCGGGGATGCGCCCGGTCTGCCGGTCATAGGGCGAGCGCGGCGTGCCGTAATGCGGATTGAGCCCGACGCCCGAATAGGCGAATTCGGTCATGTTGTTGCGCCCGACCGCGATGAAGCCCTGCGCCTTGAGACGCGCGATCGCCGGCGCATCGGCCTCGGCCGGAGCGGCCGTGGCCAGGATAGCGGATCCCGCCCGCGTGACCTGCCCTTTGACATCGAACAGATCCTTGACCCCGATCGGGATGCCGGCGAAGGCCGGAACCGCGCGGCCCGCCTGGCGCTGCCGATCGTAGAACGCCGCCTGATCGAGAGCCGCGGCGCCATCGAGCGCGATGAAAGCTCGGGCGCCCTCGCCGGTGGGGTCCTGGATGCGCGCCAGCGCGGTTTCAACCAGGGCGACGCCCGAGACGGCACCCATATCGAGGTCGCGCGCCAGAGCGCGCAAAGGCTTGAACATCAGATCAGCTTCCCATCACATTCTTGACCGCCTCGGCAAGCTGCTTAAGCGAGAAGGGTTTGGGCAGGAAAGCAAAATCTTGCTCGCCCTCGAGATTTTTCTCGAACGCGTCCTCGGCATAGCCCGAGATGAAGATGATCTTGGTCTTGACCCCGCGCTTGCGCAGTTCCTTGAGCAGCGTCGGCCCGTCCATTTCCGGCATCACCACGTCCGAGATCACCAGGCTGATCTCGTCACCCTTTTCGGCGTAGATGGCGAGAGCTTCATCGCCGGAGGCCGCTTCGAACACGGTATAGCCGCGCGAGGCGAGCGCTCGCGAGGCGAAGGCGCGCACCGCATCCTCGTCCTCGACGAGGAGCACCGTGCCCTTGCCGGTATGGTCGGCGCGCTTGGCCTCCGGCCGCTCATCCCTGGTCTCCTCGGAGACTTTCACCTCCTGGTTGTGACGCGGCAGGTAGATGCGGAACACCGTGCCTCGCCCCACCACGCTGTCGCAGAAGATGAAGCCGCCAGTCTGCTTGATGATGCCATAGACGGTCGAGAGCCCCAGTCCCGTGCCCTTGCCGACGTCCTTGGTGGAGAAGAACGGCTCCCAGATCTTGTCGAGGATGTCCTTGGGGATTCCGGTGCCCGTGTCCTGCATCTCGCACAGCACATAGTCGCCGGGCGGCATCGTCTGCAGGTCGCTCGTTTGCCGTTCGCCGACGCTCGCATTCGACGTGCGCACCGTCAGCGTGCCGCCATTCGGCATGGCGTCGCGGGCATTGACGGCGAGATTGATGACGACCTGCTCGAACTGATTGACGTCGACCTTGACCATGCCGAGATCGCGGCCATGCACGACCTTGAGGTCGACCTTCTCGCCGAGCAGCCGGCCGAGCAGGTTGCCGAGGTCGGCGATCACATCGGTGAGCGACAACACCTCCGGACGCAAGGTCTGGCGGCGCGAGAAGGCCAGGAGCTGCCGCACCAGATTGGCGGCGCGGTTGGCATTCTGCTTGATGTTCATGATGTCGGCGAAGGCGGGATCGGTCGGCCGGTGCTTGGCGAGCAGGAGATCGGAGAAACCGATGATGGCGGTGAGCACATTGTTGAAGTCATGCGCCACGCCGCCGGCGAGCTGACCGATCGCCTGCATCTTCTGGCCTTGCGCCACCTGCACCTCGAGCGACTTGTTCTCCGTCTTGTCCGTCGCGAAGACGAGGAAGCTCGCATCCTGCTCGCTGTGGCCGGATATGATGAACTGGACCGAGCGCGGCGGATCGCCGATGACCGAGGCATCGACATGGGTCGATTTCGCCCCCGCGCCGCCGACCGCCGCCAGCGCGTCGCGCATCTGGGCGCGCTGCTCGGACGCCATCAGGCTTTCGAGCGGCACCCCGCGCCGGGCCTGCGGCGACAAGGAGAGGAAGGCGAGATTGGCGTTGCGGATGATGCCCTGGCCGTCGAGCTCGGCGATGCCCATGGGAGCCGTGTTGAAGAAGCGCTGCAGCCGGGCATCGGTGTCCGCCGCCGCGCTGCCCGCGGCGGATTGCGGCAGGACGAGGCTGCGCGAGGGCTGCAGCCGTCCGTCCCGGTCATGTCCGGTGCGATGGATGATACGCATCGGCGCCAGCTGACCGTCGCGCGTCTTCATATCGATGTCGAAGACTTCGGTCAGCACCGTTTCGCCGGCGGGCGCGATGCGGCTGAGCAGCTTTTCGCCCGCCTCCGCGACCAGGTCCTTGAGCGTCAGCGCACCGCCGGTCGTCGCTTCGAGATCGAGCCCCAACCATTCCGCCAGCGTGGCGTTGATATAGGCGATGCGGCCTTCCGCGTCGGCCGAGAAGAAGCCGGCGGGCGCCTGGTCGAGATAGTTGATGATATATTGCAGATGCGCGAAGGCGCCTTCCTGCTTGACCCGGTCGGCGCTGATGTCCTGATGGCGCCACAGCGAAAGGCCGCCCCCCGCTTCCGCAGCGATCGGCGAGACGCTGATCCTGATCCATACCGGCTCGTTGGCCTTGGCGCCGGCAGCGGAGGAGCCGGCGTTGAGGCGGATCTCCTCCACCCCCGCACGTCTCTCGCGCACCAATTGCGCCAGACGGTAGATGTGCTGCGCAACCTCGGGATAGCCGGCATAGATGTTCTCGATGCCGACGAGCCGCGCGAGGCCCGCGGCCGAGACGAGCTTGATATAGGCCGAGTTGCCGTAAAGGGCCCGGCCCTTCGCATCGGTGACCACGCAGGCATCGCCGACCGCATCCATCAGCCCCTGGAAGAAGGCCTCGCCCCCGTCCCTCGGGCCGATATGGACGATGCCGGCCAGCAGGCCGAAGAGGACGACGAGCCCCAGGAAGGACAAGACCGCCCCGGCCGCCAGGAGCCAGAGCGGCACCGTTCCGCGCAAGAACCAGGCGATGGCGGCCGTCGCCAGGGCCAGGAGCACCGCCAGGACCAGCGACAGGAGCGGCCAGCCCTTGCGGGCGCCGTCCAGCGGGCGAGCCTTGATCTCGGCTTGCTTGATACCGGCGTCACTCATCGTGATCGCAACATCCCCATCCCACGAATCGGCTCAGTATAGGCGATTGATCCAGGGTCTTAACCCTGAGCGGCCCTTGCCGGCACAATATTCGCTGGCCCCACCCCCCAGTATTCATGGTAGAGTGAGTTCCACGGCGTACCAGAGCCTCGCCTGACGGGTGTCGATCGGCCCGGCCGGCAAAGGTTCGCATGAGTGTTTCGGAGCGCTTCCCGTCGTCCAACAACTTTGGCGCGAGGGCGTTCTTCTGGAGGCGTAAATGGAAGTTCTGACGGCTTATTGGAGTTACATCGTCGGGGCCTTGATCGTCCTTGCTGTCCTGGTGCTGCTGTTCCTGGTCCTGCGCAGCCTGGGCGGACGCGTGAGGGGCGGCAAGGGAGCGAGGCTCGGCATCAGCGAGTATCACGAGATCGACAAGGACCGCCGCCTGGTCCTGGTGCGCCGCGACGATTACGAGCACCTCGTCCTTATCGGCGGGGCGCAGGATGTGGTGATCGAGACCGGCATCCCCATCGGCTTCGACCGCGACTATGACGACACTTTCGTCGGCCGGCCCATGCACAACGAGCCCAGCGAAGTCCGCGAGCCGCGGCGCAGCGCCGCCCGCGGCGAGCGCGAGGAGCACGCGCCGATCCCCCTGCGGGCCGCTCCACGCCCTCCGGTCTTCGGTGAAAAGCGTCCGGTGCTGCGCACCGTCGACCGTGGCGATCCCAAGCTCGGGCCGCAGGATCGCGACTACGACGACCGCGTATAGGCGGCCACCCAGGGTGGTCACGCCTCGACCGTGAGCTATCGCAACGCCTGACGGTTTTGAGGTTTTGAACCTACGGCCGAGCGGGTCGGCGAGGCTGGTTTTCTTGCAATATTCGACTAGGCCGCTGGCCACATGAGCCACCTGCGCCCCCGGATGACCGGGAGACATGATGGTCCGCAACTTGTCGACGGCGACACAGCGATCATTGCAGGTGTGGGGTTCAGCCCTCTCTTCCACCGTTTGCCAGACCGGCTCGGTCCGGAGAAATTGCAGGCTTCTCAGATCTCGTTTTGTTATCTCTTCTCAAAATAGCATTATTTTCTGATAGGCCACGCTTGCCCACGAGTCCTGAAGGTTCCCCCGACAGCAATCGCCATGGCTGCCATCACCGAGCCGATAACGAGGCTGGGAGTGTAGGTTCCGGTGCGTGCATATAGAAAACCGCTAAACCACGGAGCCAGGAGCCCTGCCGCACCAAACGCAATCATCATCCTTCCATAGACTTGCGACACGCGTTCGGCACCGAAACGTGAGCTGATCAACATCGGCATGAAGGAGGCTCCGCTGCCGAACGCCAGACCGATGGTGATGGCGCCTGAGAGGAGCAGCCAGCTTAACTTCGTCGAAAAAGCGAGGAGGCCGGCGATCATGGCCACGCCAGCCGCAATGAGCGTCAAGCGGCCGCCAAGTCGCTCGGCAACCCACCCGCCCCCGAGCGATCCCAGGAGATAGCCGAAGGTGAAGAGGCTTGTGGCCCAGCTTGCGACGGCTCCGCTGCTGCCGGATGATGATGTTATGCCGCTTATTTGCGACACGCTCATCAGCCCGATGAAATTGATAAAGAAGAAGATCGAGAAGAGCTTCATGAAATCGCGCCCGATCGATACGTCAGCCGCCCCTTGACCGACGGCTTCGGCCGATACAATACCCGGAACGACACGCACCAGAATCTGGATCAGGATTCCGAGGGCGATACATCCGATTCCGATCGACGTGAAGACCTGCGATGGCGGGCTTGCGGCGATCAGGTTGCCGAAGAGCGGCGGCATGAGAATGCCGGAGATCGCGAATGCACCTACAGTGACTCCGATCGCCAGAGCGCGGGCTTGAGCGGAAACGCTTGTTGCAAACACCAAGGCAAGCCCATAGGCAAGGCCGGCACCAAGGCCGAACACCACTCCATAGCCGAAAAGCAGTGACGCGAATGACGGCATCCGTCCAAACCAGAGGAAGCCGACGGACATGCATCCATAGACGATGGCGAGGTAGATCCGCCAGTTCGTCCGGCGAACGAGCCACGGGCAAAATATCATGCCCGCGGTAAATGTTGCGATAGCCAGAGAAGGCACCAGACTCAAGGAACCGCGATCGACCTGCAATGCCCTTTCCAGGGGCAAAAGGAAGAGACTCCAGGCATAGAGCAGACCCGCTGAAACGTTGAGAATACACGCCGGAAGAAGAAGTCTCGCCAACATCGCACTCGGCCGACCGTGGCTCTCTGTCGATGCCGTTACATGATCCATGATGCGTTCTCCGGTCAGCCGTTCACGGGTCTCCGTGACTCAATGCGCCGTCGCATGCGTGTCGCTCCCGTTGCCGGACTTGAGACCGGCCGAAATATGCTCAGCCTGCCGCAATGCGAGTGCGACGATGGTCAGAGTCGGATTTGCCGCGCCGGATGTGGGGAAGACACTGCCGTCTGCGACATAGAGATTGGACACTTCATGTGCCGCACCCCAGGAATTGACAACACCGAGGCCCGGATCTCCGCTCATTCGCGTCGTGCCCATGTTGTGCGAGGCTGGATAAGGCGGCGTCAGGTAGGACCGCACCGCTCCGGCCGCCGCGTGAATGGCCTGCATTGCCTTGTAACTGTGGCTCTGCATCGAAAGATCGTTCTCGTGCTCGTCGTAATGGACGATGGCGAGGGGGACGCCAAACTGGTCGACCCTGTCGGGATGCAGCTTTATGCAGTTGCCGCGTTGCGGCATGTCTTCGCCCAATCCATAGAGCCCGGCCATGCTGCCATAACGCTCGAAGGCCCAGGTCAGGTCCCGTCCCCATCCTCCCGGCATGAGCGACGAGGCAATCGCGGGCAGTGACAATGACAACAGTTGAATGTAGTAGCCGCCGACGAATCCCCGCCCACCATCATGGCGAGCCTCATCCTTGACCAGTCCAGGCATCATCTCGCCGCGATACATCCGAACCGGTTTGTCGAAGATCGACCAAACGGAGCTCGTCATGTGGCGCATGTAGTAGCAGCCGACCAATCCGCTTCCGTTTGCCATCCCGTTCGGAAACCTGCCCGACGTGGAATTCAACAGCAGCCGGGGGGTCTCAATGGCGTTGCCTGCGATGATCATTGCCGCACAGGCCTGACGGCGTCTCTCGCCGTCCGGGCCGACATAGACCAGCCCACTGACGAGGCCCTGCGCATCGTGCTCTATCTGGACCGCCCGGCATTCCGTGCGTAGGTCAAGCCGGCCGGATTGCAAAGCTCGCGGCACTTCGACATAAGCGGTTGACCACTTGGCACGCCGCCGGTCTCCATTGATGGTGAACCCGTCCTGCGCGGACCCCGGCCGATCATCATACTCATCGACATTGATCGCCAGGCTGCCCTTGCTGATCTGCTTGTAGCCTGATCGCTTGGCGCCGTGGTAGAACACCTTGAAGTGATTTGTCGTCGGATGGTTAGGCAATCCGTTCGTGCCCGATACGCCCATGCGGCGCTCGCCTTCTTCGTAATAGGGCAGCAATTCTTCGTACCGAATGGGCCAATCGACAACATCCGCACCTGGGACATTTCCGTAAATCGTGCGGCTTTTGAGCTCGTGTTCCTGAAAGCGAAGCGCCATGCCCGTCCAATGGACGCTGGTGCCTCCGACTACTTTGCACTGCCATGCCGGATCCGCCGGAAAGTCCTTGGCAACCCGCCAGCCGCCTGCTGAAACTCGCGGCTCCTTCCAGGCCAGTTGTTCGTATGCTGCCGCTTCGTCCTGAAAGAAGTCCTCGGCATCCACATATCTGCCGGCTTCGACGAGGACGGTATTGATGCCATTCCGGCACAGCACATCCGCTGCGGTTCCACCACCGGCGCCTGACCCGACGACGACGACCACGCGGTCATCGTCAAGGCTGAACTTGGTCATCGATTTGTCCCCTACGCCTGGATTTCGAGTTCGGGTTCTGCAAGCCAGTCCAGATCATTGATGCCGGCACGGATCTCTGTCTCGCTGCAACCCGCCACACCTTCATAGCCGCAGCCGGCCCACACGGACGGATCATTGTAAAGGTGATGCACAGCCGCCCTCTGAAAATGCCGAAACGCATCCGACTCTTCCATTCGCCTGAACACTTCGATGCGCTGCGCTTCGGTCAATGTGACGAAACGGCTCCTCGCAAGCTCGTCCACCAGGACCTTGAGGCCCAGGTTCGCCGTATTGTCGGAGCTGGCCCTTCTGGTGATCTCGAGGACGACGGAGCGATAGGGCACATCGTCGAGCCAATCATGCGGATAGAGGGTCCGAACCGCCTGGCACAGCATCTCTGCCTCGACCTGCGACAGGGAACCGGCATTCGACGCCCAGTGCGCAGTTTCAGATGCCTGCTGAGGCAGCTTTATCCGTGGATCCCGTCGCGCCGCGATTGGATACCGCATATGATTTCTCTCCTCCTGATTTCGCGCAGGCCGCAGTGAGAGGAACGCTAGTTCGGCATGGCGATATACTTCGCCTCGAGATACTCCGAGAGTCCGTGCGCCCCGCCTTCACGACCCAGGCCGCTTTGTTTGACGCCACCGAATGGAGCGGCGGGGTCGGAAACCAGGCCGAGGTTCAAACCGACCATTCCGCTCTCGAGGCGTTCACTGATGCGAAGGCCGCGCGCGCTATCGGCAGTGAACACATACGAGATCAGGCCATATTCCGAACTGTTCGCGCGCCGGACGACCTCATCTTCGTCCTCGAACACGCTGATCGCGGCAACCGGACCGAAAATCTCCTCTTTCGAGATTGAGGCATCGTCCGGAACGTTCATGAGGACCGTCGGCATGTAGAAATAGCCGGGTATGGCGACTTCTCCCGCACCGGCCAGGACCTGTGCGCCGCGCGCAACCGCATCGTCCACCAGGGAAGCGACCTTGTCGCGTCCCTTGGCGCTGATTAGTGGACCCACTTCGCTTCGCGGATCGAGGCCCGACCCGACCACCATCGCCCGCATGCGGTCTGTAAGCATGTGCGAGAAGCGCTCGGCCACGCCACGCTGGACGAAAAATCGGTTTGCGGCGGTACAGGCCTGCCCGCCGTTTCTCATTTTTGCCACCATTGCGCCCCGGAGAGCGACCTCCAGATCGGCGTCGTCGAAGACGATGAAGGGTGCGTTCCCGCCCAGCTCCATCGAACAGCTGATGACCTGATCCGCAGCTTCGCGCAGCAGAAGCCGCCCCACTTGCGTGGACCCGGTGAAGGAAAGTTTGCGCACCCGCAGGTCGTGGAGCATCGGATTGATCAACGCGGCCGGTGTCGACGTCGTGACCACGTTGAGCACGCCTGCCGGAACTCCGGCCTCGGCCAGCAGATCGGCCAAAGCCAGCGCCGTGAACGGCGTCTCGGCAGCTGGCTTTAGGACGCAGGTGCATCCGGCTGCCAAGGCGGGCGCCACCTTGCGGGTGATCATGGCCGCCGGAAAATTCCACGGCGTGACGAGCACGCAAATACCTATCGGCTGATACTGCACGAGAATGCGGTTACGGCCGCTTGGCGCCATGTACATCTCGCCTCGAGGGCGTACCGCTTCTTCAGAATTCCAGCGGAAGAACTCCGCTGCGTAGGCGATCTCCGAACGCGCATCGCTGAGCGCCTTGCCATTTTCGAGGGCTATGAGCTGGGCAAAAACGTCGTTGCGTTCGCTGAGTAGGGTGAACGCTCGCCGCAGGATTTCTGAGCGCGCGCGGGGGCTCGTGGCACGCCAGCTTTCGGCCGCCGCCGCGGCGGAATCGATCGCCGCGATGCCATCGGAAGGCGCCGCATCTGCGACTTTTGCAAAGCTGTCTCCGTTTGCCGGGTTGTGAACGTCAAATGTCCTGCCCGCGGACGCCGGTCGCCACTGTCCGCCGATGAACAGGTCATGGCGAATGGGCAACGACATGCTTTCGACCAGGGGGCTCACACGTTCATTCATCAGCCTGCTCCGACACCTTGCCTTTGCGGTCAGCTCGCGAAAGTCACGAAGCTCTTCCGGGTCTTCTCGATCACCCGCCAGACCCCCGTGCACCCCGGGCGCATGATGAAAGTATCGCCCGTCTGAAAGCGGACAACGGCGCCGTTCTCTTCAGTGAACTCCGAAATGCCGGCGAGGATGGTGAAGAACTCGGATGTATGGCCCTTTGCCGATTGCCATGCGCCGGGCGTCGCCTCCCAGACACCCGCCGCCAGGACGTTCTCGGGCGGGTTGGACATCAGCCATGTTTTGAACGACGGCTTGCCATCGACGATTTTGTCCGGCGTCGGCGCCGAGTATTCCGGTGTGCCAAAAGTGTCTTCTTTCAAATGAAGACTCTGAAACTTCAACATCACGCCCTCTCAGTCTTGACTTTCATCGTTTGTCCTCGGTCCCGGCCGGCGCCAAACCGGCAAGAACACGATCGATGGCGCGCGGCGTCCGGCCGGCAATTTCGGCACGATCCTTGCGCCAGACAGCGTTGCGCACGGTCGTTCCGATCCAGTAGCGAATCGGCTCCGGGGGAAACGCGGTCGCCGCCCGGTTGACGAACTTGTTCTCCGTCCACCTGTTCCTGATGCCCAAGGCGAGTGAGGCAAGCATGCGCCCCCCAAGCCGGCTGGGGCCGACGCCATTCCCGCTCCAGCCCACGCCGAACGATATGTGCCGCGCGGCATCCAGGGTCCCGATGATCGGCAGGCCGTCATGCGTTCGATCGATGGGTCCCGACCAGCCGTAGTCGATCGGGACATCGGCAAGCTGCGGGTACATCCTGTTGAAATCAGCCTTGGCGGCCGCAATTCCGGCATCGTCGCTGAACACGCCCGGTGGAACGCTCCTGCCATATTGAAGGCCGGCCCACCCTTTTCCAAAGACAATGCGGCCGCTGCGGGTGGTTCGATAATAGTCGAGGGTCGATTGCGAATCCGTGATGGTCTCGCCGCCGGTCCATCCCAGCTTCTCGATCTCGTCCGGAATCGGCTTGGTCGCCACGATCGCGCTGCTCACGCATATCACGCGCTTATGGATTTCCGGAAGTTTCCTCGCCCAGGCATTGGTCGCCATCACCAGTTTCGGGGCCTCGACAATGCCGTTCGGCGTATGCAATCTGACCGGCGGCCCATTGTCGATCCGGTCGACCCGAGCGCCCTCACAAAGCCGGACACCCAGCCGCTTTGCGATCGTTCCCAATCCGTAAACGAGCTTTGCGGGATGAACATTGCCGTTTTTGGCTTCATAGATCCCTTTCAGGTGACGCGGCGAACCCGTTCGCTTGGCGAGTTCCGGCGCATCGACCTCGCGAAATACTTCAGGACGTCCCAGCCTGCGCGCCGTTTCAAGCACGTCTTTCCAGGCGCCAAAATGCGCCGGTGAGGTCGCCGCCCACAACCATCCCCCGGTCACGAACTCCGCATCGACCTGCTGGTCACGCAGGAAATCTGCCATCTCGCCGATATTGGCGGTCGTCTGATCGGCCAACCAGAGGCCGTCGCTCTCTCCCGCAATCGCCACGAGACTCGCGATCTTCGGCCACCACGACATGACGAAGCCGCCGTTTCTTCCGGAGGCGCCGTGCCCGATCCTATCCTGTTCCAGCAGCACGACCTGCAGATCGGGCTGCTTCTCCTTGAGATGGATCGCCGTCCAAAGTCCGACGAATCCTCCGCCCATGATGGCGATGTCCGCGCGGACATCGCCATCGAGAGGGCTTCCCAGGGGCGGAAGGGACGCAATTTCAGACAGCCAGAGAGGGCCAGGCATTGGTGTGGTGCTCATCGAGTTTCGATTTGGGAGGCCAGCTGCTGCCGGCCTCGGCGCATCCGGCCCTCAACTGCGTGAAACAAATGCAGTCTTGTCCAGCAGCTTGAACAGGCTCGTCGAATAGGTCGGCCACAGATACGTGTCGAAGACCGAGACGCATTGCGGGCCACAGAAGTTCAAGTCCCTGCCCTCGACCCGTTTGTTGGTCGTCCTCCATGTAACCAGTTGCCCACAGCACGCGCAGTGCGGACGCTCATAGACTTCAAGCGGTCTCATTGACGCTGTTCCTTTCTTGCAGTTTCAGTGGCCTTCGCATCGACCTTCGCGGGACTGCCTGTAACGACCACGCCAAAGTGAGCTCGCGCCTGATCGACCGTCAGCAGCTCATCCTGGACGTCTTCCAGGACACTGGCCGGGTCCCGGTCGAAAGGATTGCCGTATCCGCCACCCTGCCCGGTGATCACGAGCACTTCATCTTCCTCGGTCATCGGGACGTTGGAAAACATGCCGGGCGCGACGACGTCGTACCTTTCCTTGGCGGTCTGCCAATCGCCCCCCTTCCGGGACCTGAACAGGATCGTATTGGTGGCGCCGTCGTGTCCTCCACTCAGGCCCGGAGCCGGCAGCATCGAACGGCTGATCGTCGAACTGGCCACCATTTCTTTTCCATACAGGCGCATATGGCGACGGGATCCGAAGCCGCTGCGATACTTACCCGCACCGCCCCGGAACGGCTGTATCTCGTATTCCTCGTGAATCATCGGGAAACGGCTTTCCACGACTTCGATCGGCTGCACGGCGCAATTGGCGAGCTTGCTGAACTGGACGCTGTTTCCGTCCGCGAACCGCGAACCGCCCCACCCCACGCCCTCGAGGCTCAGATAGGCAAATGGCTGCTCAGACCGGTGATCCATCCCACCGAAGGCGATCAGTCCGCAGCTGTTCGCATCGGGAGCCGGAGCCATGTTCGAGAACTGCGCGAACGCCCTTATGAGCATGTCGATGACAACCGGCTGCCCTTCCGAATTGCCGGCCATCGAGGCATGGGGGAACGGCGTGTTCGTGAGCTTGCCGTATGGTGAGATGACGGTGATGCAGCGATAGCATCCCTCGTTGATCGGAATGTCGTTGCTCGCCATTTGGAAGACGGCTTCGTAGCCGGCCGAAGAAGAAGACCCGAACGTCATCGCCATCGAGCCTGCGGCAGGTTCGTCAGAGCCGCTGAAGTCGATGATCAGGTCATCGTCACGCACGACGAGCTTGGCCTTGAGCCGCCAGGCCCGATTGGGGGTAACCCCGTCGGACTCAAACACGTCCTCGACCTCGTACGTGCCCTTGGGCCAGGCGGCGATCTGGCGCCGCATAAGCATTTCCGAGACCGCCTTGATGTCGTGGCAAGCCTGCTCGAAGGCCGCGAGCCCGTACCGGTCGATCAGTTCGAATATTCTCTGCTCGCCCTTGTACAGCGCACTGACCATCGCTTTGAAGTCGCCATACGACGACTTCGGCGTTCGGGTGTTTGAGAGAACGAGCTTCCAGATGTCATCAACCTCGCGATCCGCCTTGTAAAGCTTCACCGGAGGAATGCGTAAGCCTTCCTGGAAGCAATTCTCATGGAGTCCGAATGCTCCGGGCACTGTACCGCCGACGTCGACCATATGGCCGATACAACCCGTATAGCTGACGATCTTCCCGTCCAGGAAGTTGGGTTTGACGACAATATGTTCCGGGATATGGTTGTTCGACCGATAGGGGTCGTTGGTGATGATGATGTCGCCGGGCTCGAGATTCTCGATTCCGACTTCGTGCAGGGCGAGCTTCACACCGTGCCGCGCCGATCCCAGCATCGCCGGCACGAAGTCGACCTGGGCAAGGAGCTCGACGTTCTTGTCGAAGACGACGACGATGAAGTCCCGCGCTTCGTTGAATACGGGCGAGAAGCTCGTACGCATCATCGTGGTGCCCATTTCCTGGCAGGTGGTCACCAGGTAGTTGCGGATGATCTCCAGCAGGAAGGGGTCGGTCTTGACGTCTTGACGAGCTGAGCCGCCGTTTCGTGACTCTTTCGGATTTAGCTTCAACATAGCGAAACTCCTACATTTCGATCATGAGATTTCCAAAGTCGTCCACCTTCGCAGAGGCGCCTCTGGGTAATAGGGTGGTCGAATCCATTTGTCCTATGATGGCGGGCCCGGTCACGGTTGTACCGGCGCCGAATGTCGCTCGATCGTAGAGAGAGACTTGCGTCTGCTTCTCCTCGTCATCGAGATATACGCTGGCTTCCCCGATCGAAGTCGCCTTCTTTCCCCGAGCGACCTTTGGAAGCTCCGACACCGTTGCCGGCGCGCGAGCGGCCAGATTGAAATTGAGAACCTCGCAGACCTCGTTTCTGATCGAGTAGCCGTATAGGCGTTCATGTTCGAGGTGAAACTGGTTGACCACGCCTTCAAAGACCTCGGCATCGAATGTCTTGTTCGGCGCCGGCACTTCCAGCTCGAAGTTCTGGCCGAGATAGCGAAGCTCCATCGTTCGCGACATTTTTGGCGCGACCTTGATGCCTTCTCGACGAAAGTCGTCCGTGGCCAGTTCCTCGAGTTCTCGAAAGACGCTGTTCATCCTGTCGAAGTCCACGTTCGACGTGACCATCCAGCAGGTCTGCCGATAATCGAAACGCGTCTCGCTTATGAGTGCGCCGAGGGCGGAGAACGCGCCGGGGAAGCGTGGAACCAGGATCCTGTTGATCTGCAGCGCCCGGGCGAGTTCGCAGGCGTGAAGAGGTCCGGCGCCGCCATAGGGTACGAGGGTCGCAAGACGCGGGTCGTGACCGCGGTCGACGGAAACGAGTCGCATCGCTTGCGCCATATTGTTGACGGCCACGGCAATGATGCCCTGCGCCACTCGCGGCACCGACATCCCGAGCTTTGCCGCAAGTGGCTCCAAGGCCTTCCATGCAAGATCGGTATCAAGGGTCAGATAGCCGCCCAGCGGAAACTCCTTGACCATGCGGCCGAGGACAACGTTCGCATCTGTGATGGTTGGCTCGGTGCCGCCCAGCCCGTAGCAGGCCGGACCCGGGTTGGAGCCGGCACTGCGCGGCCCGACCTTGAGAATGCCGGCTCCGTCGATCCGCGCCAAGCTGCCTCCTCCCGCCCCGATCGCACGCACGTCGATCATGTTCAACGCGATCGGCATGCCGAATTCGAGTTCCTCGCGGTTCGAAAACGCCGGTGCGCAATGGGGGATGAAGCCTGTTTCAAAGCTGGTGCCGCCCATATCCGCGATGATGATATGATCCTGGCCGGTAAGCTTGCCGACAAAGCTCGACGCTATGACACCTCCGGCCGGACCCGACTTCACCAGGCGCGCAGGCGCTTCGGCGGCCGCGAGCGCGGTGGCCGCGCCGCCGTTGGATTGCATGATCTGCAACCGCTTGATCCCGATTGCGCGGCATCGCTCATTCAGGCTTTGAAGATACTTGTGCAGCAGCGGCTTCAGATGAGCATCGATGACCGTCGTGCTGGTGCGCTGAAACTCGCCCCACTTCGGCAGAACGTCGCTTGAAAGCGAAACCAGCATGCCAGGCGCGATCTCATGAATGATCTCTCGCGTCCGGCGCTCATGCACGGGGTTCATGAACGAAAACAGGTATGCAACGGCAATGGCTTCCACGTCAGCCGCAACGAGACGCTCGATCTGTTCGCGCAGATGCCGCTCATCCAGCGGCTTCGAAATGCTGCCGTCGAACAGAACCCGCTCGTCCACTCCGAGGCGCAGCGAGCGCGGCACCAAGGGCTTCGTCTTTTGCCAGTGCATGTCGAAGTGATCGGGTCGTGTGACGCGTTGCGTTTCTATGAGGTCGCGAAATCCTTTGGTCGCCAGCAGGCCGACCTTCGCGCCCTTGCGCTCGAGCAAGGTGTTCGTTGCGATAGTCGTACCGTAAACGAGCAGATCTATCTCCTCCGAACCGACACCGGAGCGCCGGGCGGCCTCGGCAATTGCGGCCGCTGGATCGGCTGGAGTGGACAATGTCTTTCCGACTTTCAACTCCCCGCTGCCTTCGACCAGCGCAACAAAGTCTGTAAAGGTTCCTCCCGCGTCTGCGCCGCTTATGACCCGTTCACTCGCGTCCATTGGCTTCATTCCTTTCCAACTTCTACATTCCAAGATACGTCTTCAGTATGGTTTTGCTCCCGAGCAGCTCCCGGGGACGTCCGCTCCAGGCGATGCTGCCGTTGTCGAGAAGATAGATATGGTCGGCAATGGACGCCGCACGCTCGGGATTTTCTTCCACCAGCAGGACCGAGATGTCCCGGCTCTTCATCGCCTGAATCGCTCCGTAGACCTGATCGATCACGATCGGCGCCAGACCGAGCGAGGGCTCATCGATCAGCATCACCGGAGCTCCCGCCATGAGTCCGCGGCCCAAACCCACCATTCGCCGTTCGCCGCCGGACAGGGAATTGGCGGTCTGCGCCTGCAGGCTCACCAGCTTCGGAAACAGCCCGAAGACCATTTCCAGGCGGTCCGCCACGACCTGTGCCGAACGCTCGCCAAAGGCTCCCATTAGGAGGTTCTCGCGGACGTTCATCAGGGGAAAGAGCAGGTCGCCCTGCGGGACATGCGCCATGCCCATTTGCGCGATGCGATCGGGCCGCAGGTTCGTTATATCCGACCCTTGCAGCACGATGCTCCCGGAGGTGACGCGCACGAGACCGGAGATGGCCCGCAGCAGGGTCGTCTTGCCGTGTCCGTTTGGGCCAACGAGGGCCACCACCGATGACTCGGGAATATCCAGCGTGATTGCGGCGACGACATCGTTCCGCCCATAACCCGCGCTCACCCTCTTGATTTCGAGCCGGCTCATGACGCTTTCCGTCCATTCAGAAACTGCCTGCGCAGCAAATCGGTGGCGGTCTTTCCGAGGTAGACCTGGACCACCTCGTCATTGCTGAACATGTCGGCCTTCTCGCCGTCGAAAATTACGCGTCCCTGGTGCATGATGAGCATGCGTGTCGAGAGTGCGAGCAGGAAGCTCATGACATGCTCGATGACGATCAAAGTGCAGTCACGTTGGATGACCTCCTTCAGGATGCGCTCGAACTGCTCGATTTCGGGCGGCGTAAGGCCGCCGACTGGCTCGTCCATCAGGAGCAGCCTCGGCTGTGTAACCAGCGCTCCCGCGAGCATCACTAGCTTTCTTTCGAGGACGGGCATGTTGCCCATGACCTCACGCGACTTCGCCCGCAGCCCCACGATGTCGAGAGCTTCCCGGGCTTGCTCATAGCTGACCGTGTCATAGAGCAGCCCCGGAAAGCTTCGGCTGCCTGATCCGAAATATGCGGCGACCCGGACGTTCTCGATCGCGGTCATGCTGTCGAAGGCGACATCCAGCTGGAAGGTACGGGCGACACCCGCCTGGCAGAACTTGTTCGACCGCTTGGACGTCATGTTCTGCTCGCCGATCCAGATGTTTCCCGAAGTGGGGACCTGCACACCGGAGATAAGATCGAAAAAGGTTGTCTTTCCGGCGCCGTTCGGGCCTCCGATGCCAAGGACGACACCGCGCGGAACTTCGAAGGACACGTCATCGACCGCCTTGAGCGCACCGAAATGCTTCGCGAGTTGCGAGCACCGCATCAGGGGCTTGGCGCCGTCTGCGCGGGAAACCGTTGCCAGGCCGGATGAATGAGTCGGGGTCATCTGGCCACTCGCTGTTCGACCGAACCATGGCGGATGCCCAGAAGGCGCGTCAGCCAGCAATAGACAGTGTAGAGCGCGCCCGCGAGGCCGCGCGGGTAGACAACGATGAACAGGATCGTGATGACGGCGAGCCCCCCGGTCCGCCAGGCGCCATAGGCCTGGAATATGTTGTCGGCCAGCATGAGAGCGGCGGTTCCGAGGATGGGCCCCCACGTGCTTCCGCGTCCGCCGACAATCATCATGGACAGGAGGAAGACGAGCAGGTCGGTGTCCAGGGTCGTTGGCCCGACCGTCTTTATGAAGCCAGAGTAAACCCCTCCTGCCAGGCCAGTCACGACACCGGCAATGCCGAAGACGATAAGTTGAAATTTGCGATAATCGACACCACGCGAGCGCGCATAAGTCTCGTTGTCGCGTATGGCCTTGAATGCCAGGCCGAACGGGCCACAGATGATGAGAATGGCAAGCACCAACCCGGCGCTCAGCGTCGCCAGCGCGACATAATAGTCGCCGAGCGCGCGATATTTGAAGCCGAGGATCTTCACCCAGCGGAAATCGCCATAGCCCGCCAGGCCACGCGTGCCGCCGGTGAAGTTGTAGCAGATCATGTCCACGACCTTGAAGCAGTCAACGTCGTTGACGACGACGGTGTAGAGCAGGATGGCGACAGCCATCGTTACGATTGCAACATACTCGCCGCGCATGCGCATGGTGATCAGGCCCAGCGCGATGCTGAGCAGCATCCCGGCGGGGGCGCTCAGGAGGAAGGCCAGGACGAAGGGAATCGGCGTATGAGTTGCGATGATCGCTGTCGTATATGCTCCGAATGCGAACACTGCTGCGTGCCCCAGAGTCATTATTCCGGCGACACCGAAGACGAGATTCCACTGGACCACGACGCAGGCCCAGATGAAGAACAGCGTTATCTGGCTGATGGTGAAGTTCGATAGACCGATGAGCGGCAGGCCGGCGAAGAGCGCCGTGACGAGGAGCGCAATCAGGAGATTGCTGCGCAGAGGGGCGAATTGCTCGTGCTTGAGCATCATATTCTCCCCACTCGGGCCGAACCGAAGAGGCCGTATGGGCGCCAGACGAGCAGGCATATGGCGACGGTCAGAGTGACGGAGAAACCGAACCGGGAGCCGAGAGCATATTGGACCGCGACTTCGAATATGCCGAAGGCAAGCGCAATTGCCACTGAACCCCACAGGCTCCCGAGCCCAGCGAGGGTGCAGATGATCAGGGCCTTGATCGTGGGTATGGCGCCGACCGTGGGATAGATCGTCGTCAGCCCGGTCAGCAGCAGTCCCGACGCGGCCGACACGACGCCCGAGATGATCATGATCTGGAGATAGACCCTGGTGACCGGGATACCCATCAGGTAAGCGGCCTCGCGCTGCTGCGACACGGCGCGGATTGCCCGGCCCATCTTGGTTCCCCAGAGCAAGGCGGATATTGCGAGGGTCATGGCGAATGCCGCGAGCAGCACGATGAGCGGCTGGATCCGAACGGCGACCGAGCCGAAACGGATGGAGCCGTCGAAGCTAAAGGGCTGGAGTTGGGCTTCGGCGCCCAGCGTCACATTGATCAGATTCTGGACCAGCGCCGCGGCGGCTATGGTTGCGACGACTGTGTTGATGGCGAAGTTGGGCTTGGCAAAGATCCAGCGCACGATTCCGCCATAGAGGATCATCCCGCCGACTGCTCCCACAAGTAGCGCCGGCGCGAAGCCGGTCCACCAGGGAAACCCGAATTTGGTCACGGCGACATAGCAGGCATAGGCGCCGAGCGAGAGAAGCGCCCCGTGGGCCATGTTCAGCATGCCGAGCGACCCCCACACCATCGACAGCGAGATCGTGCCCATGGCATACATCGCGCCGACAGCTAGGCCGCTGATGATTACAGCTATGACCCATTCCATTGCATGGCCTCGCTCAGACTTGATCCGGAGGGTGGTACGGAGGCGATCGAAGACGAGCTTCGAACGCCTCCGGGAGCGCCGGCTATTTGAACCAGCTCGGAAGCTCGAAGGCACCGGTGTTGTAGGGAGCGGGATGGATCAGATCCTTGTAGCCGTCGGCCTTCTTGATCTGGAAGGTTTGCGCCGGGAGGCCAATCGAAGGATCCTTCTCGACGGCCGGATAGGGAACGGCTTCCTGCCACTCCGGATGATAGGCCACCGATCCACAGACGCTCCGGAACGGATAGGCTTTGAGCGCCGCGGCGATTTTTTTGTTCTGGTCGAAGTTGCCAGGTTCGCCGGTTCCACCGGCGATCGATGCGGCGATGGCGTATTGAAACAGCTCGCTGTAAGTATAGGCAGCCGGGTCATAGTTGGCGCCGGCGCCATGCTTGTCGAAGATCTTCTTCTTGAAGGCCTCGCCCCGCTGGTCCGGCAGGACGCCTATCATCGTTGAGGTGAGGACACCGACCGCGGCGTCGCGCGCGACCTCCGCGAACGACTGAAGCAGCGCGCCATACTGCAGGTAGATCAGGCTGTTGGTCGGCTTGTCGACAAACTGGCGCTGGAAATTGGCGAGGTCACCAGCGAAGAAATGCGTGTTGGCTATGACCGCCGGCTTGAGCGCCCTCATCTTGTCGAGAACCGCGCCCCATTCCGTCGTCGGCGTCGGGACGACCTCCGAAAAAGCGACTTCGAACCCGTATTTGGGGGCGGCTTCTTTGATTTGGTCGGCGATGACGATGCTGTAGGGCAAGGAGCCGACCGCAATCGCGATCTTGTTGTTCTCCGGCTTCCATGTCCCCTGGTTCTTTATTGAATCGAGAACGCTGGGAAGATTGGCGCCATAGTAGATCTCCGGAGGACAGAACATAAAACAGCCGAAATAGCGCTCGGGATCTTTGGATACCGTTTGCCGATGCAGGATCGACGTATTGACATGAAGGTAGATGATGCCGGCATCCGCAATGGGCTCGTACTCGGCATTGTTCGGCCCGATGTTGTAGACGCATATTATCGCGTGAACATTGTCCCGCTCGATCAAACGATTGGCGGCTGAGACGGCGTCCTCGGCGCTCATTCCCTTCGTATCGACGGCGTGAAGCTGCAGGGGCCGGCCGAGGATTCCGCCCATGGCATTGATTTCCTCGATGGCGAGCTCGAGGCCGTATTGGCCGCCCAGGCCGTCAGCGGCAGCCGCGCCCGTCAACGGCAGCATGGCGCCGATCGGAATGGGCTCGCCCGCGGCCCTGGCACCGCTGTTCATGCCTGCCAGGAAGGTTGCACCGAGCGCCGCACCACCCGCAGCGTGGGCGCCCTTCAGAAGACTCCGCCGGCTGATCTTTCCTGCACCCGTCGAATTTGCGTGTGTCATGCGCTTCTCCCTGCTTGCTGATTTGCGGCGGACTGACGCCGCGCTGTTTCTTGCAGTTACAAATTTATGCACAGGAGGAGAGGCGAGGCAAGAAACTTCTTCATCTGTGATCTCAGTTTTTTCGCCACCTCTCATCCTTCCAGATTTGTGCGCTTATACCGGTACTTAATCTTACAAATAAGAATAATAACTATCATTATGTTTATTATCCTCAAAAATCAGCGTAACTGAGATCATACTTTGACAGAACGCCTTATAGGCGATAAATCCTGCTGAATGGCACCTGCGCCATGGTAAGGGGCGCAAGTTGATTGAGGACACGTCAGTTGGATGATTGAGGATAGCTCTGTCGCAGACCGACTGAAGGCGGTGTTCCGGCAACAAGCCCATGTGAACGAAAGCAAGGGGGGCCCTACCCTCTATGCGCGCGTCTACCAGACGATTCGCGAAGCTCTGCTCCTCGGCATCCTGGCGCCAGGTGAAACGCTTTCAATTCGTATCGTCGCAGCCGCGCTGGGCATAAGCTCGATGCCGGTCAGAGAGGCGCTCGGCCGTCTGATGATCGACGGCGCACTCGACTCGCTGCCCAATCGCGCGTTTCGGATTCCGCTAACAAGTGCACAGCAATATCACGAACTGCTGCTGATGCGTTTGCGTCTTGAAACGCTTGCGGGCGAACATGCCGCCATCCGTATACAGCCGCGGCAATTGACTCACCTGCGACATTGTTTCGACATGCTTACCGCCAATGAAAACAGCAATGCCAGCCTGACAGATTATCTGACATCGCACAGACGCTTTCATTTCGAGATATACAAGATCGCTCAAATGCCGCGTGTCTACAATGCGATTGAGACGCTTTGGCTCCGCGTTGGCCCATTGTTCAATGAGGCCAGCAGCACGTTCAGCTACAGGGACAAAGTCATCTATCACGCCGATATCTATCGAGCCATGGAGACATGCAATCCCAAGGCCGCCTCGGTTGCGATCGAGAATGACATTATGTCGATGGGACAGCGAACGCTGCAGTTTCTCGACGAAAAGGGACGGGCCACCGACCCTGCCCCAATTGAATCTCAACGTAAGAGGGTAGCTGATGTCGACTGAGCCGCGCACCGTAGTCGTTGTTGGGGCTTCCAGAGGCTTGGGCCTCGGCCTCGTGCATGCTTATCTTGCACAGGGTTGGCATGCTATTGCGACCGCAAGATCCGCGGATTCGCCTCTGTCCGCCTTGGCGGGACCAGGCTCATGCCTGCAAGTAGAACTTTGTGATATCGACAAACAGGAGCAGATAGACGATCTCCGCGTCCGCATTGCGGGCGCAGAGATCGATGTCTTGTTCGTGAATGCCGGCATCAGCAACGGCCCGGAGGAGATCACCGAAGACATATCCACGGCAAGCCTGTCTAGGCTTGTGTCTACCAATGCCCTGGGTCCCCTCAAGGTCATCCATGCGCTCAAAGAGATGGTAAAGGACGACGGAGTGATTGCTGTCATGTCCTCAAACCTTGCCAGCATCGAGAATAACACAACCGGCATGTGGGAGGGCTACAGGGCGAGCAAGGCCGCGTTGAATACGCTGCTGCGAAGCTATGCCGCTCGACAGCACGACGCCAGGGCCTATCTCGCAATTTCACCGGGTTGGGTGAAGACTGACATGGGGGGCGAGGATGCGCCGCTCGATGTCGAAACCAGCGTCAACGGGATACTTCAGGCGATTGAAAGTCGTCGCGGCAACTCGGGCGCGCGTTTCATAAATTACCTTAATGAGCAACTGCCTTGGTAAAATGATTGTCGCCGACGGTCGACGCCTCCTCGCCCTTGTTGATGGCGATGATCACTTTCGAGTCCTTTCAAGCCGGCGAGATCCTGGACGGCCGGAAATTAAGACGGCGATCCACGCTCAGCCCGACAAAAAAGGCCCGGATCGCTCCGGGCCTTCTCAGTTCGGCAGCTTCTTATTCGGTCGCGGGCGGTTGCCGCCGTTCGCTCATGAACCGGTCGAACTCGTCCTGATCCTTCGCCTTTTTCAGGCGGTCGAGGAATTCGCCGAAGGAGCGCTGCTCGTCCGCCAGCCGGCGGCGCTCCTGCTCCAGCCGCTCGAGCTCGCGCGTCTTGTAGGCGTCGAAGGCGCTGTTGCCGCTCGAGGGCGAAAGCTCGTCCCGGAAGGCCCAGCGCTTGACGTCCTGGGTCTTGAACCGGCTCCAAGGCGCGACGCTTTGCGACGAACCCGTCCACAGCTCGCCCTTGGCGAGCTTCCAGATGAGCGCCGCGAGGCCGATCGGCCAGAAGATGATGAAGGCCGCGACGATCAGGGCGATTTCCCAGAAGGACCAGGATTTCCCGCCCCAGCGGCAGCCACGGCGATGGCTCTGACGGTGGTCGGCGTTTTCGTAACCAGGCTCAAAAGTTCCGGATGTGGATTGCGACATGGGACTCCCTCATGCGATGTTAGCCTCATTCACATAGGAGGCGCCGGCGTCTTTGCAAGGGACGCGGTCGGTAAAAATATGTTTCAGGATCGCGCGGTCGGGGATAGGCGGATGCCGGTTTCCGCAACGGCGACATGCGTCGCAGCTCAGGTTTCCGCAGGGGCCCTGACCTTGTTGGGCACCGGGACGCCGCCGTCCCGCAGCATCGCATCGACGGCATCGCCGGCGAGCCGGCCGGCCTCGACGGCGGACACCGAGCCCGCGGCGATGAGACCGGTCATGCCATGGGTGAAGGCCCAGATCTTGAGCGCCAGCTCTCGGACCTGGTGCTCCTTGGCCCCCAGCGCCCGCACCGCGTCCTCGAGCACCGCGAAGGCGCGGTCGCCCGCTTGCGTCACCGAGGTGCCGACCGCCGGCAGGCCCGACGAGAACATCGCCTGATAGAAGCCCGGCTCGTCGAGGGCGAAAGCGAAATAGGCCGCGCCCATGCGATGCAGGGCCTCATAGGGCGAAACGACCCCTTCGGTCGCGGCGAGGAGCCGGTCGCGGAACAAGTTGAACCCCTCCTCCGCCGTCGCCTCGATCAAGGCATTGCGGTCGCGGAAATGACGGTAGGGCGCGCTGGGGCTGACGCCGGCGGTGCGCGAGGCCTCGTTGAGGGTAAACCCCTGGGGCCCGTGCTCGGCAATAAGCCGGCGAGCCGCGGCGATCAGCGCCTCCTTGAGGTTTCCGTGGTGGTAGCCGTGTCGGGCGAATTGGGCGTGCGGCGGCCTACAGCGCATGAACGGAGGCTACGCGCAACCGGGTCCGCAATCAATCATCCCGATAGACCCGCTCACGCCGCTCATGCCGCTCCTGCGCCTCGATGGAGAGCGTCGCGATCGGCCGGGCGTCGAGCCGGCGCAGGCTGATGGGCTCGCCGGTCTCCTCGCAATAGCCATAGGTGCCATCGTCGATGCGCTTGAGGGCGGAATCGATCTTGGAAATGAGCTTGCGCTGGCGGTCGCGGGTCCTGAGCTCGAGCGAGCGGTCGGTCTCCGTCGAGGCCCGATCGGCGAGATCGGGAAGGATGTTGTTGTCGTCCTGGAGATGCGCCAGCGTCTCGCGGCTTTCCCGCAGAATGTCGTCTTTCCAGTTGAGCAGCTTGGTCCGGAAATATTCGCGCTGCCGCTCATTCATGAACGGCTCGTCTTCTCTTGGTTTGTAGTCTTCTTCGACTTCCACCGCCATCTAAGGCCTCACCAGAACATGACTGCAACAATCTTCGGTGCGGCGGGCTTATAGCGATCTCCCCCTGCTTCGACAATAGCCAAAGAGAGTTCCATCACGGACATGTTCCTTTTCCTACATCACCATGATTCGCAAAGGTTTTTCTCGTTTCAGGCCATTTGCCCGAACTCTGTGACAATCCTGCGAAGACCATGCCTTTGCAGTTGCCCGGCCCGGGCGCTATGAGGGCTCGAAGAAACCGGAAAGGCCGCCAATGCGCTTCCAGAACACCAAGGACTATGTCGCGACGGACGATCTCACTATGGCGGTGAATGCCGCCGTCGTCCTCGAGCGGCCGCTCCTCGTCAAGGGCGAGCCCGGCACCGGCAAGACCGTGCTGGCCCGCGAAGTGGCGCAGGCCCTGGCGACGCCGCTGATCGAATGGCACATCAAGTCGACGACCAAGGCGCAGCAAGGCCTCTATGAGTATGACGCGGTGAGCCGCCTGCGTGATTCGCAGCTGGGCGACACCCGCGTCCATGACATCCGCAACTACATCAAGCGCGGCAAGTTGTGGGACGCCTTCACCCATGACCGCCGCCCCGTTCTCCTCATCGACGAGATCGACAAGGCCGACATCGAATTCCCCAACGACCTCCTGCAGGAGCTCGATCGCATGGAGTTCTTCGTCTATGAGACGGGCGAGACCATCACCGCGAAGCAGCGCCCGATCGTCATCATCACCTCCAACAACGAAAAGGAGCTGCCGGACGCCTTCCTCAGGCGCTGCTTCTTCCACTACATCAAATTCCCCGAGCGCGAGACGATGCAGGCGATCGTCGATGTCCACTTCCCCGGCCTCAAGGGCAAGCTCGTGCATGAGGCGCTCAACATCTTCTACGACATCCGCGAGGTGCCGGGCCTAAAGAAGAAGCCGTCGACCTCGGAGCTTCTCGACTGGATCAAGCTGCTCCTCAACGAGGACATCTCGCCCGAAACCTTGCGCGAGCGCGATCCGCGCAAGCTGATTCCACCGCTCCATGGCGCGTTGCTCAAGAACGAGCAGGACGTGTCGCTGTTCGAGAAGCTCGCTTTCATGGCCAGGCGCGACGGTAGATAG
>JBFWNN010000005.1:0-13670 GCA_050251035.1 Parvibaculaceae bacterium | reverse complement strand
GCGGCGGAAGGCCGGCTCGAGATATTGCGCCTGACGCTGCAGGCCGGGGCCGATCTCAAGAGCGTCAATCGCTATGGCGGCACCGGGCTGATCCCGGCTGCGCATCATGGTCATCCCGACATCGTGCGCGAGCTGCTCAAGACCGATATCGCCGTCGACCATGTGAACCGGCTGGGCTGGACGGCGCTGCTCGAGACGATCATCCTTTCCGATGGCGGGCCGACGCATCAAGAGATCCTGAAGCTTCTCGTCGACGCCGGCGCCGACGTGTCGCTCGCCGACCGCGACGGCGTGACGCCGCTCGCCCATGCCGAGAAGCGCGCCTATGCCGAGATGGCGCGCATCCTGAAGGCGGCCGGCGCCAGGAACTAGCCCCGCGCGACCTCCTCGAGCCATTGCCGGAAAGCGAGGACGCGCGGCTTGCTCCATTTCGTCGAAGGGCCATAGACGTAGTAATTGTCCGCATCGCGGCTCAGGACCAGGTCGGCCAGCGGACAGACGAGCTTGCCGGTCTCGAGCTCGGCGGCGAGCAGCGTCAGGTCGCCCATGGCGACGCCCTGCCCCATCACCGCCGCCTGGATTGCCATGTCGAGAAGCGGAAAGGTTTCCCCGCTCATCGGATCGACGTCACCGCTGTCGAATTCGTCGAGCCAGCTCGTCCAGTCGCGGCGATCGGGTGTCGTATGAAGGAGGTTGAACCGGCGAAGATCGGCGGGCGCCGCGATGGAGCGCCCTTCGAGCAGGCGTGGCGAGCAGACCGGCGTCATGCTGGTGGGCACGACCAGCATCGCCTCCCAGCCGTCCGGACATTGCGGTCCGCAGCCGAAAGCGAGGTCATAGCCGCCGCCGACGGCATCCGGCCATTCGTAGATGCCGGTGGTGAGCTTGACCTCGATCGCGGGGTGGCCCTGGCGGAAGTGGTCGAGGCGCGGGATCAGCCAGCGGATGGAGAAGCTCGGCTGGCTCAAGAGCCTGAGCTTCGGCGCTTCGGCCGCGATATCGGCGACGCCCGCAGCGACCGCTTTGAAGGCCTTGCTGAGCACGGGCAGGAACTTGCGGCCCTGCTCGGTCAGCTCGACCTTACGGGCGCGGCGGATGAAGAGCGGCAGGCCCAGTTCCTCCTCCAGTAGCTTGACATGCCGGCTGATGGCGCCCTCGCTGACATGGAGCTCAGCTGCGGCGCGCGCGAAGCTCTGGTGGCGAGCCGCTGCCTCGAAGGCGCGCAAGGCATTGAGAGATGGCAGGCGCATCGCCGTGAGCCTTAGTTTTCCTACCCCTTACCCCCAGATAGCTTGCTTTGAACCTGTAATAAAGAGGACGTATTTCAACGCCATGGAATCGCGCCGCAAGAAGGAGGGCAAGATGCATAACACCGTCGCAGCATGGATCGCCCGCCACCGTTACCGCCGCGATCTGGTCCGGCAGCTGGAGCTCGGCAATCATCTGGTCAAGGACATCGGGCTCACCCTCGAGCAGGCCCTGAACGAGGTCAAGAAACCGTTCTGGCGCCCTTGATCGCGCGGCCACGCCTGCCTATATGAGCGGCGCGAAGACGACTTCGCTTTCCCCTTTCATGAACGCATGGGACGGCCCTGCACTCCGCAGAGGTTCGTCATGGCCTGGCTCCTTCTTATCATTGCCGGTCTCTTCGAGATCGGTTGGGCGATCGGCTTGAAATATACGGAAGGCTTCACGAAGCCCGTGCCGTCGCTGCTCACCGCGCTCAGCATGGTCATCAGCCTGGTTTTGCTGGGCCTGGCGCTGAAGACCCTGCCGGTCGGCACCGGTTACGCGATATGGACCGGTATCGGCGCCGTCGGCACGGCGGTGCTCGGCATGTGGCTCCTGGGTGATCCGGCCAACATGGCGCGGGTCGCCTGCATTGCAGTGATTGTCGCCGGCATTCTCGGGCTCAAATTCGCCAGCTAATCCAAGGCATGCGCCTTGCGCCCGCCGCGGCGGATCTTCTCGGCCGGTTCGGTCGCGAGAAGCCGCGCGGCGAGCGCGATCGTCCGATCCGCCAGATCGGCGGCGCCGCGATGCAGTTCAGCCGATGAGCGCACCGCCGACACATTGTTCTCCATGTCTTCGGCCGACCAGCCGCGCGAATGCGCGATGAAGGGAAACTGGGGAAAGTGGAAGCCGAGCTCGGCGAAGAAACCCAGCATCTGGCCGGCCACGCCCTGCACATTGTCCTGGCCGCCGACAATGATGAAGGAGGCCACCTTGTTGCGGATCAACACGCGATTGTGGGTGGTGACCTGGTTCTGGACGCAATTGAGGCGCTCCGCCATGCGGAAATAAAGCGAGCTCGCCTGCCCCCAGCGGATCGGCGTGGCGATGATCACCGCATCGGCCCAGTGCACCAGCGCCTCATAGACCGGGGTCAGCTCGTCCTTGGGCCGCATCTGCGTGATCGAGCACGGCCAGGTGCAGGCGTGGGCCGCCTTCGAATAATAGCCCTCGCAGGCCCGGAATTTGAGGTCGTTGAGCTTGATGAGCCGGGTTTCGCAGCCTTGCGCCGCGGCCGCCTCGAGGGCCGAGGCCAGAAGGTCGTCGGAGCCGGAATAGCGCGGCGCCCCTTTGTCCATTGCCGTCGTCGAGATGCCGGCGAGCCTGATCGGGCCTTCGGCGCGCTGGATCGGGCGCGCCAGCGGGTGCGGCTCATGCGGCGCCTTCTGGCGTCTGGTCGGTGCGAGTCGCACGAGCACGCGGCCGTCCTCGACCTTGACTGGGAAGGACGGCACGCGGTCGTCCTCGAAGCCGGGCTCGCCCAATCCGCTCACCCGGTGGAATTTCCACTGATGCCAGGGGCAGACGATATAGTCGCCATCGAGCGCCCCTTCTCCCAGGGGGCCGCCGACATGGTTGCAGGCATTGTGGACCGCTCCGAAGACTCCGTTCACGCAGGACAGCGCGATCTTGATCGATTGGGCTTCGATCGGTCGCAGCGCCGTTTCGGCGAGATCACCTGCCGCGCCTATGTCGATCCACTCTTCCCTGTTGGCCATGGTTCACTCCGCTTCGAGCTTCTGGCGCGCCGCCTTCTCCTCGCGCCGGTCGCGCACCTGCATCCACCAGTAGGTCGCCTGCACGCCGATGCGGCCGAAGGGGCCGCCCGCCCATCTGGGCCCGAACGCCGCGAAACGGCGATATTCATCGTCACGATCGGCGATGGCGCGCGCCAGCAGCAGGCCGGCCATGGCCGTGGTGTTGAGGCCGTGGCCGCCGAAAGCGGTGGCGAACCATTGCCCGTCGGGCGCCCGGCCGATGAGCGGCATCTTGTGCAGCGCATAGGCCATGATTCCCGACCAGGCATAGTCGATCTTGGGATCGCCGAGCTGCGGATAGACCGACAGCATATCGCGCTTCAGCATCTGGCCGAGACGCGAGGGCGTGCTCACCCGCGTGGTGATCCGCCCGCCCCACATGATCCGATTGTCCGGGATGACCCGGTAATAGTCCCCCGCCCGGCGCATGTCGCCGACGCCCGCGCGGGTCCTGATCGCATCCTGCTCCATCGCCGCGGTGACGGCGACATAGGTGGCGACCGGCAGGACGGCGCGCCCGGTCGGCGGATGGATTCTGCGGTCGAGCGCTGAGACGCAATGGACGACATGGCGCGCATGGACCTCGCCATGGGCGGCGCGCACGATGAATCCCGCGCCCTCCTTGCGCACATCGAGCGCCGCGGCGTTCTCGTGGATCGTCACCCCGCAATGCAGCGCATCATCCGCCAAGGCGCGGGCATAGCGCAAGGGATCGATGAGGAAACTGCGCGGGTTCTTCAGGCTCTGATAATAGCGCTCGCTGGCGAGAACGGCCCGCGTCTGCTCGGTCGAGAGCACGTCCAGCCCCTCGTTGAAATCGCGCAGCATCATCGCCGCGTGGCGGCGCGCCCCGGCCGGATCATCGACCCTCCGGGCGACGATCACGCCGTCGCTCATCTTGATCGAGGCGTCGAGACGCTGCACTTCGCGGCGGACATATTCGGTGCCGTGCGCGGAGAGCCGGTAGAGGGCTTGCGCATCCCTGAGGCCGACATGCGCGATGATCTCGCCGATCCCGGCGGCGAAGCCGTTGCCGACGAAACCGCCATTGCGCCCCGAAGCCCCCGCAGCGAGCTGTTTGGCCTCGAGCAGCACGACGATCCGGCCGCGGCGCTGCAGTTCCCGGGCGGTGGTGATGCCGGCGAGCCCGCCGCCGATGACGCAGGCATCGCACGCCTCGACGCCGCGCAGCGGGCCCAGCGCCTCGCGCGCCGGCGCCGTCGCCTCATACCAGGTCTGAGAAGTCATGCTGCCCATCGGCCACCCGAATCTCCGCCCTCGCCGCCATTCTAGATGATTCTGGCCGGAATCTGCCCTGCCCTGGAGACATGACCCGGCCGTTGCCCTCAGGGCTTCCCATAAGCTATGGAACCGCCGGCGACTTGGAGCAATCCCGCCAAAGGCTCGCCCGGACTTGATCCGGGGTTGCAGACTTTGGCGATAAGGATTTGCTCCGACAAATTTACTTGGCGCGAATCCTTTCGGCGAAGTGACTCCACTTCGCCGGGATGCGCGCGAGAGGATGTCCAGATGCGTTTCAAGACCAGCAAGGAGTTCAGGGACTGGCCGAACAAGGCCGTGACCGTCTTCGGCATGTCCGGGGTCGGCAAGACGACCCTTGCCGACCTGCTGCAGGGGCGCGCCTGGTTCCATTATTCGGTCGATTACCGCATCGGCACACGCTACATGGGCGAGCACATCGTCGACAACTTCAAGCGCGAGGCGATGAAGGTTCCCTTCCTGCGCGACCTTCTGCGCTCGGATTCGATCTATATCTCCTCCAACATCACCTTCCAGAATCTCGAGCCCTTGTCGACCTATCTCGGCAAGCCGGGCGATCCCGGCAAGGGCGGCATCGACTTTGCCGAGTACAAGCGGCGCCAGGCGCAGCACCGCGAAGGCGAGATCAGCGCGCTCAGGGATGTGCCCGCCTTCATCGAGCGTTCGCGCGACATCTATGGCTACAGCCACTTCATCTGCGATTCGGGCGGCAGCCTGTGCGAGGTCGTCGATCCTGACGATTTCAGCGATCCGGTGCTGCAATGCCTCGCCGACAACACGCTGCTGCTCTATATCGAAGGCACGCCGGCACATGCCCGCATGCTGGTCGAACGCTTCCGCAAGATGCCCAAGCCGATGTATTACCAGCCACGCTTCCTCGACGAGAAATGGTCGGAATACAAGGCCTCGCAGGGGATCGGCGCGGACTGCGATGTCGATCCCGACGGCTTCGCCATCTGGGGCTTCGAGCAGCTCGTGCATCACCGCATCCCGCTCTATCGGGCGATAGCCCGCAATTTCGGCTATTCGGTGAAGATGGAAGACGTGCCCAAAGTCAGGACAGAAGAGGACTTTCTCGATCTCGTCTCGCGCGCGATCGACAGTGAGTGATCATGCCTATCAAGATTCCCAACGACCTGCCGGCCACGGCGACGCTCGAACAGGAAGGCGTCATGGTGATGAGCGAGGCGAGCGCCGCCCGCCAGGACATCCGCCCCCTGCATATCGGCCTGCTCAATCTCATGCCGACCAAGATCAGGACCGAGACGCAGTTCGCGCGCCTCCTCGGAGCCACCCCGCTCCAGGTCGAGCTGACGCTCGTCAAGATGACCCATCATGTGCCGAAGAACACGCCCAATGATCACATCATCGCCTTCTATCGCGACTGGGAGGACGTCGCGGCGCAGAAATTCGACGGCTTCATCATAACGGGCGCCCCGATCGAGCTGCTCGAATTCTCCGACGTCACCTATTGGGACGAGCTCAAGCGCATCTTCGACTGGACGCAGACCAACGTCCATTCGAGCTTCCACATCTGCTGGGGCGCGCAGGCCGGCCTCAATCACTTCCACGGCGTCCCCAAGCACGCGCTGCCCAAGAAGCTCTTCGGCGTCTATCGCCACAAGAACCTCAAGCCGGCCTCGCCCTATCTGCGTGGCTTCTCCGATGATTTCTCGATTCCGGTCTCGCGCTGGACGGAGGTGCGCAGCGCCGACATCCCCACGGACCATGGGCTCGACATATTGATGGAATCGGACGAGGCCGGCCTCTGCCTGATCGAGGACAAGGCCCATCGCTCGCTCTACATGTTCAACCACGTCGAATACGACACGGCATCGCTCGGCGAGGAGTATTGGCGCGACGTGAAAGCCAGCAAGCCCATCGAGCTGCCGAAGAACTATTACCCGGACAACGATCCGCACCGCTCGCCGGAAAACCGCTGGCGCAGCCACGCCCATCTTCTGTTCGGGAACTGGATCAACGAGGTCTATCAGACGACGCCCTTTGCCCTCGCCGACATCGGAAAGTAGCCGCCGCCCGCCGCCATGCGCAGCGCCTGTCGCTCCCCTGTCATAAACGGGCTATAGTTCGTGCCGCCATGCTTCGCCTCATGTTGTTCAGGCACGCCAAGTCGAGCTGGACCGATCCCGGCCTCGACGATCATGACCGTCCGCTCAATCCGCGCGGGCAGAAGGCGGCCCCTCTCATCGGCCGCTTCATGCGTTCGCAGAAGCTGGTGCCGGATCTCGTGCTCTGCTCGCCGGCGCGCCGCGCGCGCGAGTCCTGGAAGCTCGCCTCGGCCGAGCTCGGGACAGCGCCGCGGCTCCTGATGGAAGAGGCGCTCTACGATTTCGGCAATGGCGGGCGCATCCTCGACACGGTGCGCGGCAAGGCCGACAGCGCGAAGTCGGTCATGGTGGTCGGCCATAATCCGTCGATCGAACGCCTGGCCCAGCGCCTCATCGGCAAGGGCGATGCGAAGCTGCGCAAGCGCCTCGCCGAGAAATATCCGACCGGTGCTCTGGCGGTGATCTCCTTCGATACCGGCGAGTGGAGCGCGATCGAGGACGGCAAGGGCACGCTTGCGGTCTTCATCCGCCCCCGCGACCTCGCTAAGGAGCCGGCAAGTTAACCCTTGCGTATGGGCGCCGGCCGCCCCAACTATGGGCCGGTTCTGGTCTATGGCGCATTGGCGAATTGAAACGGACTTCTCTCATTGACGGCGCCCGCATCGCGGCGGGCGGTCTCAAGGATTTCGCGTCGGGCCTGTCGACGCCGACCTTGCGCCTGGGCGTCACCGGTCTCGCTCGCGCCGGCAAGACCGTCTTCATCACCGCTCTCGTCCATGCCCTCCTCAACCAGACGCGCATGCCGTTGTTCGACGCGCAGGCGCAAGGCCGAATCACGCGCGCCTATCTCGAGCCACAGCCCGACGACGACCTGCCGCGTTTCGCTTATGAGGATCATGTCGCCGCCTTGACCGCCAAGGAGCGCCACTGGCCGGAGAGCACGCGCCGTATCAGCCAGCTTCGCCTGACGCTCGACTACACGCCGCAGGGCCTCATCGCGAGAAGCCTCGGCCGCGATCGGCTGCATGTCGACATCGTCGATTACCCAGGTGAATGGCTGCTCGATCTGCCGCTTCTCGATCTGTCCTACCAGCAATGGTCGGCCGACACCGTGGCTGCAAGCCGGCGCAAGCCGCGCGAGACGCTGGCGCGCGACTGGCATGGCCTGCTGTCGACGCTCGATCCGCAAGCGCCGGCGGACGAACGGCACGCGGTCAAGGCGGCGGAGCTCTTCACCTCCTATCTCGCGCGCTGCCGCGGCGGCGACGTCTCGCTCTCCGCCCTGCCGCCGGGCCGTTTCCTCATGCCCGGCGATCTCGCCGGCTCTCCGCTACTCACTTTCGCGCCGCTCGATGTCGCGGCGGATGTCGATTTTCCCCGCGGCTCCCTCGGCGCGCTGATGGTGCGGCGCTATGAGTCCTACGTCGCGAAGGTCGTGAAGCCCTTCTTCTTCGGCCATTTCTCCCGCCTCGACCGTCAGATCGTCCTGGTCGACGCCCTGACCGTCCTCAATGCCGGACCGGATGCCCTGCGCGATCTGCAGAAAGCTCTTGTCGACGTGCTCGCGTCCTTCCGCCAAGGCGCCAACTCCTGGACCTCGGCGCTCCTCGGCCGCCGCATCGACCGTATCCTGTTCGCCGCCGCCAAGGCCGACCTCATCCACCATTCGAGCCACGACCGGCTGGAAGCCATCCTCGGGCTCATCGTGAAGGATGCCGCCGCGCGCGCCGAATTCTCGGGGGCCGAGATCGACATCGCAGCGCTTGCCGCCATCCGCGCCACGCGCGAGGCGACGATCCGCCAGAAGGGTGAGGATCTCGCCTGCATCGCCGGCATCCCGCAGAAGGGCGAGACGATCGGTGGCGAGACCTTCGATGGCGAGACCGAGGCGGCGATCTTTCCTGGCGATCTTCCGGCCGAGCCCGCGGAGGCCCTGCGCGGCGGCCTCGAAGGCGCGCTGCGGTTCGTGAAATTCCGTCCGCCTTTGACAGCGGGACGCAGCTTCCCGCATATAAGACTCGATCGCGCGCTCGAATTTCTGTTGGGAGATCGCTTTACATGAACGATCACCGCAGGCCGCAGGCTTTCCACATCGACCCCGCACCCAAGCCCGACAAGGTGCGCCGCCAGCCGCGCGCCATCCCGGCAAGCAAGATCAAGTTCGAGGAAGAGCCGGACGGCCGGGATGTCGTCGTCGTGCCGCCGGCGCCGCTTCCCTCCTCGCGCACGCTGCGCTGGGGCTCGCTTCTCGTCTCGACGCTCTTCGGCCTCTTCGTGATGTGGGCCGGCCTCTCGGTCGCCAGCCTGATCGAGGAGCTCTTCCAGCGCTCGCAATATCTGGGCTGGATCGGCCTCGGCCTCGCCGGCCTCGCCGGGCTTGCCGCGCTCGCCATCATCCTGCGCGAGATCTGGGGACTGGCACGGCTCAACCGCATCGAGCATGTGCAGGCCGATGCCGCGCGCGCTCTCAATCATGATGACGATGCCGCCGCCAGGCGTGTCCTCGCCGCCCTCAAGGATATCTATCGCCATCGTCCCGACGCGGCTTGGGGCCTCACGACCCTGGCCGAGCATGAGAGCGACGTCATGGACGGCAAGGACCGGATCCGGCTTGCCGATCGCGATCTCGTCTCGCGCTTCGACGACGAGGCGCATCGTATCATCGCGCGCCGCAGCCGTCGCGTGACGATGCTGACCGCGGTGACACCGGCGGCGGCGCTCGACATTCTTTTCGTCGCCGCGCAGAATTTGCGCATGCTGCGCGAGATCGCGACCCTCTATGGCGGCAGGCCGTCGGTGCTGGCGACCTTCCGTCTCGCCCGCATGGTGATCGGTCATCTCGCCGTCACCGGCGGCCTCGCTCTGTCCGACAGCGTGATCCAGCATGTCGTCGGCAAGGGCCTGATCGGCCGGCTCTCGGCACGGTTTGGCGAAGGAGCCGTCAATGGTATCCTGACCGCGCGCATCGGACTTGCGGCGCGGGACGTCTGCCGTCCCATCCCGCAGGAGGCCGAGGCCAAGGAGACGCTCGCCAGCCTCACGCGCGAGCTGTTGAACTTCACCCGCGAGGACGATCGGAATGCCGCCTCACCGTCTTGATCTGGCCCTCCGGCGCAGTCACGATGTGCGCAACGCCGTGCACACGACGATCCTGGTCGCCGGCTCAGGCCTGCTTCTCGCCGTCATCGCCTGGACCGTGCTGGGCTGGACCGGCCTCGTCTGGGCCGCGGGCCTCGGCGCTTTCGGCCTGTGGTCGATGGGCCGCGTGTCGCCGAAGATGGTTCTCGGGCTTTACAAGGCGCGTCCGCTGCGCCCCGACGAGTTGCCGGATGTCCATCGCGTCCTGGGCGAGCTCGCACGCCGTGCCGAGTTGCCGACCGTCCCTCAGCTCCATTATGTGCCCAGCAAGATCCTCAATGCCTTCGCGGTCGGCACGCCGCAGGAGTCGGCGATCGCCGTCACCGACGGCCTGCTGCGCGCCATGACCATGCGCCAGCTCGCCGGCATCCTCGCCCATGAGACGGCCCATATCCGCTCCGGCGATCTGAAGGTCATGGCGCTTGCCGACGTGCTGACGCGGGTTACCAGCACCATGGCCATGGTCGGGCTCATCGGCATACCGGCGCTGTTCGGCGCCGGCATCGACATTCCCTGGCTCGGCATCCTGCTGCTGATCTTCGCGCCCACTCTCGGCGGCCTCTTGCAGCTCGCTTTGTCGCGCACCCGCGAATATGACGCCGATCTCGACGGCGCCGCCCTGACCGGCGACCCCGCGGGCCTCGCTTCGGCGCTCGAGACGCTCGAACGCCGGCAGGGGCACATCTGGGAAGGCTTGTTCCCGGCCGGCCGCGTGCCCAGTCCCTCGCTCCTGCGCACCCATCCCGCGACCCGCGACCGCGTCGCGCGGTTGCTGGCGCTTGCCGGCCAGACCGAGCCGCAGATCGTGGTCACCAGCGCCAAGCCCGAGCCCGGCCCCTCCATCGTGCCGCCGATCCGCAATCCGCGCATCCACTGGCAGCGCATGGGCATTTGGTATTAGAGCATCGGACCGGGCCTGCTCGCCATTCCGCCTATGTCGAGCTCCGCAAACTCAGAATGAGATGCGGAGGCTCTTCGGTCCGACGACGCGCACGGTCGATGCCACGCCGCGGCCGAGCGCCATGCCGATGCTGCGCAGTTGCGCGCCGGCGGCACGCGGGCCGACGCTGTCGTCGCCGTCGGGTGCCGGATAGGTGTCGACGGAACTGGGGAAGCCGGCCGCACGGCTGTTGGGCATACCCTCACCATCGGGTGCCGGATAATATTCATTCGGATCGGGCTTGGCGTTCGGATCAGGCTTTTTGTTCGGATCCGGTTTTGACCCCGACGGGCTGACAACGGGCACACCCTCCGCATCCTCGCCACCTGCATCGGCCTCTTCCGGCGGAATGCCGCCGCCGGAGTCGGTCGAGGTATCGATGTCCGAAGGCTCGACCGGCTTTTCGCCTTTCACATCGCTCCCGCCTTCATTGATCTTGTCGGCGACTGCCGAGCCGACGACCAAGGCGCCCATTACCCCCAGGGGAACGCCAAAGGTCACACCGCCGGCCCCGATAACCAAATAGCTCGCCCCGACCATCAATCCGCCGATGAGTCCTTTTTCTCCGGCCGACGAGCCGTCGCGCGACGACGTGCGCTGATCGGCTGGAGATTTGCCGCGACCGAAAGGTCCCGCCAGTTGCGGGCCGGAGGCGCCGCCGAAGCCTCCGAGACTGCCCAAGGCGCCGGCGCCGAATCCGTTTCCGACTCCAGGGCCGCTACCCGGACCGTAGCCATTGCCCGGACCAGGACCACTGCCGGGACCATAACCGCCACCCGGGCCATAGCCGCCACCCGGACCGTAGCCGCCACCCGGCCCGTGGCCGCCGCCCGGCCCGTAGCCGCCACCCGGCCCGTGGCCGACACCCGGTCCATAGCCGCCACCCGGCCCGTGGCCTCCGCCCGGTCCATAGCCGCCGCCCGGCCCGTAGCCGCCACCCGGTCCGTAGCCGCCGCCCGGCCCATAGCCGCCGCCCGGCCCGTAGCCGCCGCCCGGCCCGTAGCCGCCACCCGGCCCGTAGCCGCCACCCGGCCCGTAGCCGCCGCCCGGCCCGTAGCCGCCACCCGGCCCGTAGCCGCCGCCCGGCCCGTAGCCGCCACCCGGGCCGTAGCCGCCGCCCGGGCCGTAGCCGCCGCCCGGCCCGTAGCCGCCGCCCGGGCCGTAGCCGCCACCCGGGCCGTAGCCGCCACCCGGGCCGTAGCCGCCGCCCGGGCCGTAGCCGCCCGGCCCGTAGCCGCCCGGCCCGTAGCCGCCACCCGGCCCGTATCCGCCACCCGGCCCGTATCCGCCGCCCGGGCCGTAGCCGCCACCCGGCCCGTAACCGCCGCCCGGCCCGTATCCGCCACCCGGCCCGTAGCCGCCGGGCCGATATCCGCCACGGCCATCGAACTTGCCAAAACGTCCGTTGGGCGCCGTGCGTATGCTCCGCCCCAGATCGATCTGCTTGAGGTCGTCCGGCGCATAGAGTTCGATGGATGAGAGGTTGGTGTTCACGGCGCTCAAGCCGTTGCGCTGCGCCAACGCGCCCTGCGGCACATATTTCGTCCAAACGCGCGCCGCATGGTCGGCAAGGCCGTCGTCGCACCAGGCCCAAGTCGACTCGATCGTCGTGGACAAGATGGACTCGAGACCCGTCGCGTCTCCCGTCGTCTCGATGAAGCTGCAGAGATCGTCCAGGAAACCCAGCCGCTCGATGATGCCGAGCGATGCCACGCTGAACGTCATGCCGGCAATGTAATTCTCGATCGTCCTGTGGGCCTTCTCGGCGCTCAGCCCCTTCACGAATGTCGATTGCACGCGGACACTGCGGCCCGTCGCATGCCGCGCCATCTCCGAGCCGAAGGCGATCGCGATGGGAGCCGGCAAGGTCAGCGCCAGCAGGCGCCGGACATAGATGAGTCCGGTCGCCGTCCTGCAGGGCGCAACGAGATAATCCGGCTGTCGACGGAAAATCTCGCTTCGGATCGCGGCGGGAGACTTCAGTTTTTTCATGCCCTGTCCTTTCAATGAGCGCTCTGAGAACTTTTTCCGACGCGAATGCTGAACAATCGGTGTAGCGAACGTCTAAACTTGTCCCTAAGATCGCATCGCTTCTTGTAGAACCAATGACTTTGCCACTACGTATGGCACGTCCCCAAAGTCGTCCGCCCCTGATATCCGCGTGATGAGAACCCCATGTTCCTGACCTTCTTCCATGAGCTCAAGGCGTCCGGCATTCCGGTGACGCTCAAGGAATATCTGACCTTGATGGAAGCGATGGATGCGGGCCTCGCCCGCTTCCAGGTGGAGGATTTCTACTATCTCGCGCGCGCCGCGCTGGTGAAGGACGAGCGCAATCTCGACAAGTTCGATCGCGTCTTCGGCCATGTCTTCAGGGGCCTCGAGGGCAACGCCGAGACTCTTCTCGCCGAGATTCCCGAGGAATGGCTGCGCAAGCTCACCGAGAAATTCCTCACCGAGGAGGAGAAGCGCCTCATCCAGTCACTGGGCGGCTGGGAAAAGATCATGGAAGAGCTGAAGAAACGTCTCGCCGAGCAGAAGGGACGCCATCAGGGCGGCAGCAAATGGATCGGCACCGCCGGCACGTCGCCTTACGGCGCTTATGGCTACAATCCCGAGGGTATTCGCATCGGCCAGGATCGGAACCGCAACAACCGCGCCATCAAAGTTTGGGATCGGCGCGACTACAAGGATCTCGACGATGATGTCGAGCTCGGCACCCGCAACATCAAGCTGGCGCTCAGGCGCTTGCGCAAATTCGCCCGCGAAGGCGCGCCCGAGGAGCTCGATCTCGACGGCACGATCAAGTCGACCGCCAACAAGGGCTATCTCGACCTGCGGCTGGTTCCGGAGCGCCGGAACACGGTGAAGGTGCTTTTGTTCTTCGACGTCGGCGGCTCGATGGAGCCCTTCGTCAGGGCTTGCGAGGAACTGTTTTCGGCGGCCCGCGCCGAGTTCAAGCACATGGAGTATTTCTATTTCCACAACTGCCTCTACGAGAATGTGTGGAAGAGCAACCGCCGCCGCCATGACGAGCCCGTGGAAACCTGGAAGGTGCTGCACACCTATCCGTCGGACTACAAGGTGATCTTCGTCGGCGATGCCGCCATGAGCCCTTATGAGATCACCCATCCCGGCGGCTCGGTCGAGCATTTCAATGAAGAGGCGGGGATGACCTGGCTCGAGCGCGTC
>JBFWNN010000004.1:99437-128942 GCA_050251035.1 Parvibaculaceae bacterium | reverse complement strand
CCTCGGTCGCGCTCCACAATGCGGCACGATCCTCGATTGTCCTCGGCGGCGGGGCGCAAAGCACTTTGCCGGCATCCCATCCCGGCCTGTCGAGGTCGCGCTCGGTGAAAATCAGATACTGCGGGCAGGTTTCGGCATGGACGGTCAATCCTCGCGAGCGCCCCCACAGAATTTGCTTCAGTGCCTCGTCGGAAGAAACATGGACGATCAGGATCCGGGCTCCCGTAAGCTCGGCGAAGGAGATCGCCCGGTGCACAGCCTCTCGTTCGACGACGCTGTGATGGGCTTCCGCAAAGAACTTCGGCGCCACCCGGCCAGACGTCCGCAGCCGCTCGCTCAGCCAGTTTATCGCATGATCGTTCTCGGCGTGAAGCATCACCAAGGCTCCACTTTCCCGAGCCACACTCATCACGGCGAGAATCTGGCTGTCGTCCAATTTCACGTCATCGTAGCACATGAACACCTTGAACGACGGACATCCTTCCCGGGCCGCCGCGGGCAGCTCGTGCTGCAGAATGGCCGGTGTCGGATCGCTCACGATGACATGGAATCCATAGTCTATGTAAGAATTTCCCCCGGCGCGCGCATGGTACTGCGCGATCGATCGCGAGACCGACTCTCCCCTTGCCTGATTGACGAAGGGGATGAACGTCGTGTTCCCTCCGAATGCCGCGGCGCGCGAGCCCGTCTCGAAATTGTCGGCGCACCGCACCTTTCCCAGCGGCGGCTCGTCGATATGACAGTGCCCCTCGATCCCGCCAGGCACGACAAGGAGCCCGGATGCGTCGATGACCTCCATTCCGCCCGGCAGATCCCGGCCAAATGCCGCGATCTTTTCGCCCACTATTCCAATGTCGACCGTGGCGATCTCGCCTCTTACGACCGCCGCGCCTCCCTTGATGACCAAATCGAAATTCATCGCCTACCTTCAATAAACTGTCCGCCAGGCGGACACCCGTCATGCGCAGAGCGCCCACGGACCTGCGAAAGACGTCAGGAAAGCCACCTCGAGAATCCAACGTCTTCACGCGCTGCCCGCTCGTAGGTCCGTTGATATGCCGCTGCCAGCTCCCGAGCCTGTGTGTTCGACTGGTCGCACTCGTCGCGATATTTCGGCCACAGCTCACGGATCTCTCTCTTGATCGCTTCCTCATCCACGCCGAGCACACGGCCGCGCTCGCAAACGATCTCGCCGCGAACCATCGTCAGCATCACGGACGACCCGGTTTCTCCATGAACCAGCTGCGTCCTGAGATTGTTGAGCGGGACGAACGGACACCTGTTCAGGTCGATCAGAATGATATCCGCATCATATCCACGCTTCAGCGCCCCGACTTTCGTCGCTCTCCGAAGCGCTCGTGCTCCCCCTGCGCACATCATGTTGAGATATTCGCCGGACGACGGCCATTTCTCGAACTCCGGCGTCGCTATCTTCTGCAGCAGGTTCCCGATCTTAGCCGTGGTCCACAGATTGTTCGATTCGTCATTGGTGATCTCGTCCGTTCCCAGGCACATCGGAATTCCCGCTTCCCGGATCTTCAGATACGGCATCACGCCGCTGCCAAACCGCAGATTCGACACAGGATTGTGCGCGACGACCGCACCTGCCTGCTGCATCAAGGCAATGTCCCGCTGGGTAGTCCACACGGCGTGGATGACTATGGCGTGCTCGGTCAAGACGCCGGCCGAGTGCATATATTCGACGAGAGACTGGCCGATCTTCTCCCGTCCCAGCACACGCTGGGCTTTCGTTTCCAGGATGTGAAGGTCGTAGGAAACGTCATGCTCGACTGCGAGCTTCGACAAGGCCTGCAGCAGTCCCAGCTCGACGCGCTGAGGCGCCGAGCAGGACGCGTGAACCATCAGTCGTCCGTCCGCGCCATTGTGCCACCGTTCGAAGGCATGGCGATAAAGATCCATCACGTCCCCGGTCGAGAGCCGCGCGCTTCTCTCCATGGCTTCCAGATGCGCCTTCGACAGGAACGACTTCAGATAGGGCAGCTTCTCATATTCGACGACATTGTTGATTCCGAACCCGATCGACGTCCGCATGCCGCAGTCCAGATAGGCCTGGAACAGCGCATCGATCGTCTCCTTGGTGGGATTGCCAAAGAAAAAGGCGTCGTCGCGAACGCTCGTCACGCCGGTCTTCAGCATCTCGATCGCACTGAGCGCCGCGCGCAGATAATACACGCGCGGACTGTGAGCCAAGCCGTCCCAGGGCACGTCATAAAGCATCGCCAGTTCCAGCGGCATTCCTTCCAAGGCGCCTTTCATGAAGGCGCTCGGGGAATGGAAATGGCCGTTGATCAGGCCCGGCATCGCCAGGCATCCTTCGGCTTCGATGATCCTGTCGAACGCCCCGGCCTGCCCCTGTTCGGCTCCCGGCCCGAGAGCCGCAATCTTTCCATTCTCGACGACGATCGATGACGTCATATATTCCGTGTCGTCATCGTCCAGGGTCAGGATCCGGGCATTTCGCACCAACATTCTCATTTCAGGAAACCCCCTCGGCTCTCGGCTCCACAAATCCGTCGGCCGCGAACGCCGTTCCCTTTCTGGCCAGGGCCTTCTCGAGCCAGCCGGGTTCGAACGTCGGGACGGATGACAGAAGCGATTTCGTGTAGTCTGATCGCGGTGCCGACAACACCCGGTCACAGTCGCCCTGCTCGACAACCTGGCCTTTGCGCATGACGACGATCGTGTCGGCGATCGCACGCACGATCTCCAGGTCGTGAGTTATGAACAAATAGGAGATGGACGTCTTCTCCTTGAGGCCGTTGAGGAGGTCCAGGATCTCCTCGGCGACGAGCTTGTCGAGCCCCGATGTGACTTCGTCGCAGATGAGCAGCTCGGGTTCGGCCGCAAGGGCGCGGGCGATGCAGACGCGCTGCTTTTCACCGCCGGACAGTTGTGCCGGCAGGCGATCCAGATACTTGTCCGACAGCCCCACGCTGTGAAGGAGCTCGGACGTGCGCCTGAGCCTTTCCCTCGCCGGGATACCAAAATAGAACTGCAGGGGCCGCCCGACGACGTCACGGATCTTCTGGCGCGGGTTCAGCGCCGTGTCGGGAATCTGATAGATCATCTGGATGCGCCTCAGATGATCTTTGCTGCGCCCGGCCACGGTCCGGTGGAGGTCCGCGCCGCCAAGTCGAACCGTTCCGCCGCTGGCCGGCAGCAGTCCGGCAATGGCGCGTGCGAGGCTCGACTTCCCGGAACCGGATTCTCCCACGATGGCGACCGTTCGGCCCTTCCTGACCTCGAGGCTTACGTCCTGGAGAACACTGTCGCGACCATAGCTGGCCGATACGCGTTGGACAGCCAGGATTGCCGGCCTCTCCTGGGCATCGTTCCGGGTCTTTTCACTTGTCCGACGTGGCGCGATCAGGGCGCGGGTGTAATCCTGCTTCGGCTCGAAGAGTATGTCCCGCGTATGTCCTTCCTCGACCTGCTTCCCGTGGCGCAGCACCAGGATGCGGTCGGCCAGCTGTGAGACGACGGCCAGATCGTGAGTTATGTAGAGGGCCGAAGTCCCGCGGCTCTTGATTGTCTCCTTGATGGCGGCGAGCACTTCGATCTGCGTGGAGACATCGAGCGCCGTCGTCGGCTCGTCGAATATCACGAGGTCGGGATCGCATGACATCGCCATGGCGATCATGGCTCTCTGGAGCTGCCCTCCGGATACTTGATGAGGGAAGCGGTCGCCGAAATTCCGAGGATCGGGCAAGCGAAGGAGCTCATATAACGTCTTGGCTTTCTCGATAGCCGCGCTTTTGTTCATCAAGCCGTGCTGAACCGGTCCATCCCAGAACTGCGTGATCAGACGATGGCCCGGGCTGAAGGACGCGCCTGCGCTCTGCGCGACATATGCGATCCGCCCCCCGCGAAGCGCGCGAATTTCGCCGCTCGACGCCTTGGTGAGCTCGATGCCGTCGAAGTCTATCGATCCACCCGAAATCCGGCAGCCTGGTCGAACATAGGCCATGGATGCGGCCCCGACGCTCGACTTCCCGGCGCCCGATTCGCCGATGAGTCCCAAGACCTCGCCGCGATCGACATGCAGCGAAACGTCGGAGACGATCCGGCTCCAGGATTTCGCGGCAAATGCCTCGACGACCAGGTTCCTAATCGTCAACAGTCGTTGCATGTCGCATGTACTCTCTTCTTGCGGGAGGTCATTCCAAATCGCGGTTCTCGGCCTGCCGGCCCGCTACCCAGTCGACGATCAGGTTCACGGCGATCGTGAGAACCGCGATCGCGCCGGCGGGAATAAGCGGCGCGACAATCCCGAAATTCAAGCCCTGGCCGTTCTCCCGCACCATGCTGCCGAGATCCGCGGTCGGCGGCTGAACGCCCAGGCCGAGAAAGCTGAGTGCCGAAACAAACAGGAATACGAACCCGAAGCGAACGCCAAACTCCGCCGCCAGGGGCGCCAGCGTGTTCGGGAGTATCTCCCTGAAGAGTATCCACGCCGTGCTTTCGCCGCGCAGCCTGGCCACTTCGACATATTCTGCTGCGCCCACGTCCATCGCGAGAGCGCGTGCGATCCGGAATATCTGCACCGACTCCAGTATGGCGATGACGGCGATCAGCACCGGTATTGACGTGCCCAGGATCGACAGGACGGCAAGCGCGGAAATCAGCGTCGGGATCGCAAGAACCACATCGACGCCCCGGCTCAGGATCTGGTCGACCAGCCAGCCTTTGATCGCGGCGATGAAGCCGAGAAGGATGCCGATCACGAATGACAGGGTGACGATGACAAAGGCCAGACCGATCGAAGTTCTGATCCCGTAGACCAATCGTGTCAGCATGTCGCGGCCGAGACTGTCCGCCCCCAGGACCAGCACGCGGTCTCCGCTCTGTTCCGCGCTCCACAAGCCTTCCTGCCAGATGTCCCCGACGATCTCGGTCGGACCATATGGCGCTATGAGTGGGGCGAATATCGCCACGAGCAGGCACGTCGCTACGATCAGCATGCTGAGTTGAGCGCTCAGCGGCACGCGATGGGTCATGTCGTGGTTCATCCGCCTACCTGGGGTGCATCAGCTTCGGGTTCGTAACGATGGAAAGAATGTCGGCGACTATGTTCAGTATGATGTATGTGGACGCGAACACCATGACGCCGACCTGGATGACCGGGATATCGCGTTTGGAGACCGCGTCCGCCAGGAGCTTCCCCATGCCGGGATAGTTGAACACCACTTCCACGACCACCACGCCCACGATCAGATAAGCGAGATTGAGAACGATGACATTGATGACCGGAGACATGGCGTTCGGCAGCGCGTAATGAAGAATGATCCTGCGGGGGGACAGCCCCTTGAGGACCGCCATCTCGATATAGGAACTTGACAGCACGCCGATGATCGAGGCGCGGATCATCCGCATCATGTGCGCGGTGACGATCAAGGCGAGCGTCAGGGCGGGCAGGAGCGTCACATAGAGACGATCCGCGAGGCTCATGCCCGGCTCGACCAGCGAAGTGCTGGGAAAGACGGAGGCCTTGATCGCCAGCAGCAATATCAGCACATAGGCCACGAAGAATTCCGGGAGGGAGATCAGGCTGAGGGAGGCCGATGAGATCGTCCGATCGAGCGCGCGCCCCCGGTAGAGCGCCGACACGACTCCCAGAGCGATGGCGGACGGTATGGAGATCAAGGCGGCGACGCCGGCAAGGAAGAACGTGTTCGCCATGCGGCTGCCGAGCAGCTCCGATATCGGATATCCGTTGGCCAGGGACGTGCCGAGGTTTCCCTGGACCAGCTTGAGCATCCAGTTGATGTACTGCGTGTGAAGCGGCAGATTGAGCCCCAGCCTCTGGCGCAAGGCATCCACGGCCTCCTGCGTCGCCGACTGGCCGAGCACGGCCCGCGCCAGGTCGCCCGGCAGCAGCTGGATGCCCACAAAGACCAGAACCGATATGACCAACAGCAGCAAGACGCCGAGCACCAGCCGGCTGAATATCATCTTCGCGAATCGGATCATGGGTCGGTACGCCTCCGCTCGGGCCCCGCGTTGCGCCCTTCTAGACGTCTATGATGCCCTCCATCGCCACACATCTCGTCGGGGAGCCGTCGGCGCCCTTGAGCTTCATCGGAAAGCCGGTGAACCAGAAACGCGGAGACCGGACTTCTTCGAGATTCTGGAGCGGCGCGATCATCGGGATGCCCGCCTTCAGGATGATGGCATCCGGCAGTTCCTGGTCGTGGGCGCCCAAGTCGATTCGCGGGTCCATGAACATGGGAGCATCCCAGGCAAAGCATTTGATCCCCCGGCGGATCAGCCAGTGGGCGGCATCCAGCGACAGATAGGGCGTTTCATTCACGAAATTCGGCTCATACCAGCGTTTGCTCCAGCCGGTTTCGACCACGGCAATATCGCCCTCGCGCAATGCCGCGGCGCAAGCCTCGAGCCTTTCCGCCGTGACGACTTCCAACGGCCCGACCGGCCCCACGCGCAGCAAGGCGGCCGGTCCGACAAAGCGTTCGAGAGGTATCGTATCCGCCATATGGCCGCCCTCGATCAGGTGGCCGGGCGCGTCGAAATGCGTTCCCATATGGGTGCTGATGGTCAGCGCCTGGACGGCAAAGCCATTCTCTTCATGACTGGTTGCCTCCCGCACGCCATAGCTGGGGAATTCGGGACCGTACCTCCACATGCCCTCTTCAAAAGAGCCAGTGAGATCGATCAGACGCGCGTTCATCATTTTTTGCCCCGCCAGGGCGACCGATATGGTTTCCATGATCTACCTTCGATGTTGTTTTTGAGCCAGGCGCAGCATAATGCGGCACCTCATGCGCCGCCATATCGAGCGCGCCTATGCGAACCACCACCGCTCCGTGGCGCGGTAGCCGTCGAGTGCGTAGTTGCTGGTCAGGCCGTCGCCGCGGCGGACCTTGGCGCTGCGGGCAAAGAGCAGGCTGTTGAAGGCCGGAACGATGCTACCGCCCTCGTCGCGCAGGATCTCCTGGATCTCCCGATACAGCTCCACTCGCTTCGGATTGTCCATCGTCGAGCGCGCCTCCGCCAGAAGGCGATCAAACTTCTCATTGCACATTTTTGTTTCGTTCCAGGCCGCGCCGCACTTGTACGCCTCGGTCAATATCATGTCCGGCACCGCCCGCGCCGTCCAGTTGGAGACCACGAACGGCTTGACCAGCCAGACATTCGACCAGAAATCGTCGGCGGATTCGCGCACGACGTCGATCTCGATACCGGCCTTTGCGGCGAACTCCTTGTAGACAAGCGCTGCATCCGTCGCACGGGGAAAGATGTCGGCGGCATGCAGCGGCACCTTGAGCGATCCAAGCCCGGCTTTCTTGAGATGGAATTTCGCCTTTTCCGGATCGTATGTCCGTTGCGGCAGCTCGGCATGGAAGGGCATGAAGGGCGCAATCGGAGTGTCGTTCCCCATCGTGCCGTAGCCGCGGAGGATCAGCTTGATATACGCCTCCCGGTCCATCGCATATTTCAGCGCCAGGCGGACATCGTTGTTGTTGAAGGGCGCGACCGTCATGTCCATGGGGAGGAGCTGGGTTTCGATGCCGGGAACCTCCTCGAGCACCACGCCGTCGGTCTTCTTGAACAGGCTGGCGGTTCGCGGATCGCACTCGTCCATCGCATCGATTTCACCGGACGTGAGAGCGTTCGTGCGCGCCGAGACGTCGGGCATGGCGATGAGCTCGATCTCGTCGAAATGAGCGGCGTTGGCCTTCCAGTAGTTCGGATTCTTCTTCGCGCGCAGGTTTATTCCCGGCTGGAAGGCCTGCAGGACATACCCGCCGGTGCCGACGCCCGATTCCCAGTCGACCTTGCCATCGCCATCCGCCGGCAAGATGGAGAGCTGGAAGTGGAACAGATAATAGGCGAAGTCCGCAATCGTCTCCGCCAGATGGAAATTCACCCGGTCGCCGTCGGCGGCTATTCTGTCGATGGGCTTCAGAAGCGCCTTTGCCCCCGACGTGGACTGCTCCGACCGGTGAAACTCGATCGAGGCGGCGACATCCTGCGGCGTGAGCGGCTTGCCGTTGTGAAATTCGACGCCTTTGCGGATCCGGAAGCTCCACAGCTTTCCATCCGCCGACGGCTCCCAGCTTTCGGCCAATTCCCCGACGAGCTCATTCCTGCTGTTCACTTCGACCAGATAGTTACGCAGCGCATATTGGATGTTGATCTGAAAATTCGTCGCCACCCGCGACGGGTCCAGATTGTCGGACGTGTGGGCCTGGCCGATCGCGACGCGGAAGCGGCCGCCTGGCTTGGCGGTGTTTTCCTGTGCGAAAGACGGCACATGGGAAGCGGCCAGCATGGCGGCGCCGGCTCCCGCAGTCGTCCTCAGGATCTCCCTGCGATTGAAACCTCTCCCGAGAAAAAGGCTCGAAGCTTTCGGTGCCGTCATCCCATCCTCCCAAGCCGCCGCCCGCATATTCTGTCTGCCAGTTGCGGAACGGTGCGATATTGCCAAAACGTTTTGGCATCTTTAAACACGCTTGCTGAAGCCATGTCAAGCGTCCCGTGTCCGGCAGCGCAAGCCGCCGCTCCCGCTTGAACTGGCCGGGCGGGCATTGCAAAGCGGACCAACACCTTTATTCTGAATTTCGAAGATCTCCCCTAGAAGAACACGATGACAATCCGCATCTACGACGTGGCAAAGCTGGCAGGCGTTTCGATTGCGACGGCATCGCACGCCTTGAATGGCAAGGGGCGGGTCAGCAAGGTCACTCAGGAGCGCATTCGGCGCATAGCCAAAAAGCTCGGATATAAAGCCAACCCCTATGCCGCGAGCCTGAAGACAGGTCGAACGAACCTGCTCGCCGTGCAGATCGGCTGGCCGGGACCCAAGGAGACCCTCGTTCCGGGGCCGGCCTATGTCATCGACATACTCACGGGAATCTCGACGGAAGCCTTCGACAGGGGCTGGACGCCGGTGGTGGTGCCGCGCGGCGCCTCGATCTCCGATCTGGATCGCTTGAGCCCGGATTGCGGCATCGTGGTCGACCCGCTCGGCAACGAGACTCTGCTGGAAGCGCTGTCCGCGCGCGCCGCTCCCTTGATCACCACCGGACGCCTGACGAAGAGATCGAAATTCCGGCCGAGCACGTCATATGTGGACAATGATGCGATAGCCGTCACCCATGCGGTGCTCGACCATCTCCTGGACGCCGGATACAGAAAGCCCTCGATCGTCGTTTCCTACAGTTCCGCCTCATATGTCGCGGACACGATCAGGGCCGGCAAGCTGTGGGGCGCCCAACATGGAGTGCAGGTCCCCGTGGTGAAAGTTAAGCGGGTCATCAGCACGATCGCCGAAGCCGCGATCAAGTCTCAACTCCTTTCGGATGAGCCGCCTGATGCGATCTATGCGACGGACGAAAGCGGCGCTTTGGGCGCGGTGCGCGCCGCACGGGCCCTGGGCCTGGAAATCCCGCGGGACCTCGGCGTCATCTGCGGCTTCGATGGCCCATTGTTGCAAGAGGCATTCCCGCCGATCTCGGCCGTGGACATCCTGCCCGTCACCATAGGCCGCCGGGCCGTTGCCGAGCTGGCCGAGCTGGTGACGACCAGGCAGGTCAAGGACACGACCGAACCGGTCCCCTTCAGCATAAGGGTTCGCCAATCGACGGCGAGGTCCGAACAGGCGTGAGACCGCATGCGGCGGCGTCAGCGGGGGATCTGGTGCTTGGCCAGCTCGGCGTTCAATCGACCGGTGAGGAAAAGGCCGCACATGCGGAAATCGCTGATCAGCGACCAGAGGGGAGCCTTGAAGCTTGCAGGCTTGTTCTTCTCGATGAGGAAATGGCCGATCCAGGCCGGTCCATAACCGAGGACGGGCACGGCCAGGAGCCACCACCAGTTCTGCGTGGCGATCGCCCAGATGAGCACGATCGTCGCGGCGATGGTGCCGAAGCAGTGCACGGCGCGCGTTGCCGGCTTGGCGTGCTCCCGGAGGTAGAACGGCCAGAATTCGGAATAGCTCTGGAACTCAGTTGCCATGCGCGCGGCAGTCTAGACCAGGCCCGCCGGTTCCTTAAGACACAGCTGCGTGAGGTCAGCGAGAGTAGCGCGAGGCGGCGCACGTCAGCTCCCGGCTCTTCGCGTCACGTTTTATGCCTCCTACCCTTGGCCAAGGCCCGCTCTCCGGAAAACGTCCACCAGCGATGGATGCCGTCGACGACTATCCGAATGCCCGCGATCAAGGCGACGATCCGTACCAGTCCCGATGCGTCCGGCCGAAGAACCTGCAGGGCCGTGGCGATCCCGAATGCGGCTTCGAGCATCCCATACAGCTCATGCCTCACGAATTCACGGAGCCAGAACAACAGCAGCCCGGTTGGCGCCGCGAACAGGGCGACGAGGACATGGGTCCTGATTGTGGGCGCCTGGTATTCGGTGGCAACCCAGATAATAGCGGCATTGATGACGTGAAAGAGGACGACAGCTGCGATGAAGGTCGTCACGATCGAGCCGACGACGAACAGAATCGAAAGGCCAACCGATGCCGGGAGCTCAACCTTTCCATTATTGTCAACTGTGGTTCCCGGCGGCAGATGGATTGCCTCCTTGAGAGTCATCTTGCCGGCTTCGATTTTTCGTCTTTCACGCATCGCTCCTTTGATCATTTCTTTTGTCTCGGGATCATTCAGCGGAAACTGATGCCACATCTCGCGTTCCTTGTGCTGCAGATGCCTTGCGCTTTCTCGCGTGTACCGACCCGGAAATGAAACAGAAACAACCAGCAATGAAAAATCGGAAACTGCACGGACAATTCAGGGCTTGAGGATTTGTACCAGCCGTGATGACTCTTGCAAAGGGCTCCGGCAAATGGCTCGATCACAACAGGCAACGTCCACGATCCTGCGACGTGACGATCTTCCGACGCGACAAAACGTGAAGGGTCTATCTGACCTGATGCCCCGGCCGGATCGCGGCCATCATGCTGCCCGCTCCCATGCGAGCCCCGCTTCGGTGACGATGGCGTCAAGCCCGATGTCGTGCGGTTGCGGGAAGATCGTCGCGATCCGGGCCGAATGCAGCCCGACGCCGATGACGAAAGGCTTGGGCGAGAGGGCCGCCAGCGTGCGGTCGAAATAGCCGCCGCCATAGCCTAGGCGATAGCCGGCGCCATCCCAGCCGACAAGCGGGGCGAGCGCCACTTCGGGCACGAGGCGCGGAGCATCGGCGGGCGGCACCGGGATGTTCCAGTGTCCGCGCTCCATGCGCGTGCCGGGATGCCAGGCCCTGAACACCAAGGGCGTCGCCGGCGTTTCGACGACCGGCAGCGCCAGGCAGGCGCCCCGTGCAACGAGGCTTTCCATCCAGAACCGCAGATCGGGCTCGGCCTTGATCGGCCAGTAGCCGGAGACGACATGGCCGGATGGATCGCCCAGATGTTTCGCGATCACCGCGTCGAGATGCGTCGCGATGGCCTGCGCCACCGCCGCCCGCGCCTCGGCCGGCAGCTCGAGCCGCGCCGTCCGCAGGCGCTTGCGCTCGGCGCTCCGCCACCGCGCCACGTCCAGCGCCTGTTGCGGGTCGACGGCCAGCGGATCGAAATAATCGGGGGCGATCTCCGCGGCGAGGCATGGCGGTGAGGCAAAGCGGCCGGGAAGGCCGTCGCGGCGCGATCCGCCGGTCATGGCTTTTCCTCCTCCGGCGCAAGCCGTCCGAGACAGGCCTCCGCCTCCGCCATGATGCGCCGCAGGCGCTCGCCCGCCGGAACGATGTCGGTGATGGCGCCGGCGCTTTGCCCGGCGAACAAGGCCATGGCCTCGAGGTCGCCGGTGGTGATGCGCAGCGGGGAATCGGTGCTGTAGCGGTACAATGGGCGCTTCCCCTCATGCCCGATGACCTCGCGCGGCAGCGTCTCGGGATCATGGCCCAGCAGGTCGAAGTCGAGCTTCGCGGTCACGCTGTTGCCGATCACGCGCACGGCCGCATGAGCCGGCCAGTTGAGGACGAAGATGTCGGTGAGCACAGTGTCCGCTCCTGCCGCCGCGACGACGCGGCGCTTGTGGTAGTCATGCGCGAAGGATTCGGTGGTGGCAAGAAAGGCGGTGCCGCACTGGATGCCCTGCGCGCCGAGCGCCAGCGCCGCGACGAGCCCCGCCCCCGTCGCGATCCCGCCCGAGGCGACGACCGGGAGCTTCTGCCGTCCGGCGATGCCTTCGACCAACGCCAGCGTGCCGGTGCGGCCATGCACATGGCCTCCGGCCTCGACCCCCTGCGCGATGAGGACATCGGCGCCGGCGTCCTGCGCCTGCCGCGCCGCCTCCAGCGTGCCGATCTGATGCAGCACCAGGGCGCCGCGTTTTTTGACCCGCTCGACGACGGCCGGCATCACGTCCCAGAAGAAGGTGAAGTCGGTCACGCCGAGATCGAGGCAGAGCCCGAGCTGGCGGTCGAGGAGGTCGGGAGCGGTGGCGGCGGGGATCACATTGACGGCGAAGCGCCGCGTCGTGGCTGTGCGCAGCGCCTTCACTTCCGTTTCGATGAGCGCCGGATCTTCGCGCACCATGCCCAGCATGGCATAGCCTCCGGCCTCGGCCACGGCGGCGGCCAGCTCCCAGCGCGCCACGCCGCCCATGCCGGCGAGCAGGATGGGAACATCGCAGCCGAGAATGTCGCACAATGGCGTGCGGAGCGGGGCGGCCTTCAGGGAGCGTCTGCTCCCCTGCCCCGGTGAAACGTCGCGCCCCTTGCTCATCCCGTCACGTCGTCCTGCAGCAATTCGAGCGTCTTGGTCGAATGGGCATAGGCCGCGCCCGCCCGCATCTCGGCCGCCACCCAGATGGCTTCCATGATCTGCTCAGGAGTGGCGCCGGCGCGGCGGGCGGCCTTCACATGGCCTTCGATGCACCAGGGACATTGCGTGACATGGGCGACCGCCACGGCGATGAGCTGCTTGCTGCGCTGATCGAGCGCGCCGTCCTTGAAGACCGCGTCCGAGAACGCCCGGAAGGCCGCGTCGGCATCGGGCGACAGCTTGGTGCGGAGCTCGGCATGGGCGCGGCTGGCCTTGGGAAAACGGAGGTCAGACATGAGCGAGCCTCCGCAAGGGTGGAAAGAGAGGCGCCTTCCGCCGGTCCACCGTGACCAGGGACTCCATCGCTGCCTTCGTCATGCTTCACCTCTTGCCTTTTCGGACCGGCAGGCCCCGCCGAAGCGCGATCCGCTCAGTCGTTGAAATATCGTCCTTCCTTGACCTCGGCGGCATGACCGGCGCGGATGGCGAAGTCGCCGAACCGCTCATCCGCCAGGCGCGCGCGCGCGAAATGCCCGATCACCGTGCCGAGCAGATCGAGGATCGCCGGTTCGCCGGCATTCTCCAGCACCATCTTGTTGAGGCGCTGGCCGTGGAATCCGCCGCCGAGATAGAGATTGTATTTGCCGGGCGCCCGGCCGGTGAGTCCGATCTCGGCGACATAGGGACGCGCGCAGCCATTCGGGCAGCCGGTCATGCGGATCGTGATCGGCTCGTCCGCAAGGCCATGCCGCGTGAGGATCGCCTCGATCTTGCCGACCAGCGCCGGCAGATAGCGTTCGCTCTCGGCCATCGCCAGGCCGCAGGTCGGCAAGGCGACGCAGGCCAGGGCGTTGCGGCGCAGTCCGCTGCCCCGGATCAGGCTGTCCAGGCCGTAGTCACTCAGGACGGCTTCGATCCGCGGCCGATCCTTGGGCTCGACATCGGCGATGATCAGATTCTGGTTCGGCGTGACCCGGAACATGCCCTTATGGGCCTGGGCTATGGCGCGCAGACCGTCGAGCAGCGCCATGCCGGCGGAATTGCCGACGCGGCCGTTCTCGATGAACAGCGTGCAATGCGCGCGGCCGTCCTCGCCGCGCTGCCAGCCGATGACATCGCCATTCGACGTGAACCGATAGGGCCTGGCGGGCGCGAGAGGAAAGCCGAGCCGGCTTTCGATCTCACCTTTGATGAAGTCGAGGCCCTTGTCGTCGATCGTGTATTTGAAGCGGGCGCGGCCGCGGTCGACGCGATCGCCATAGTCGCGCTGCACCGCCATCACCGCATCGCAGGTCGCGATGATCTTGTCCTTCGGCACGAAGCCGATGACGCTGGCGAGCCGCGGATAGGTCTTGGGCGCCTGGTCGGTGCGGCCCATGCCGCCGCCGATCGCCACATTGAAGCCTTCGAGCTTGTTGCCCTGCGCAATGGCGATGAAGCCCAGATCCTGTGTATAGACGTCGATGTCGTTGATCGGCGGGATGACGAAGCCGATCTTGAACTTGCGCGGCATGTAGGTCTTGCCATAGAGCGGCTCCTCCGGCCTCTCGCCCGGCGTCGTGCGCTCCTCGCCGTACCAGATCTCGCGATAGGCGCCGGTCCGGGGGATCGCGTGGTCGCTCGCCTGCTTCGCCAGCGCATAGACCTCGGCATGGAGGACCGAGAGTTCCGGGTTGATCGAGGCCATCACGCCGCGGGAATCATCGCCGCAGGCGGCCTTGGTGTCGAGGAGGACGTCGCGCAGGCCCTGGAGCAGCGCGCGCAGATCCTTCTTGTGGACGCGATGGAACTGGAAGGTCTGCCGGGTGGTCAGCCGCAGGGTCTCGCCCGCATGAGCGCGGCCGAGGGCATCGAGCTTGAGCCACTGGCCGGGCGACAGCACGCCGCCCGGCAGGCGCACGCGCGTCATGAAGCGATAGGCCGGCTCCAGCCGCTGGCGCCGGCGCTCGTCGCGCAGGTCGCGGTCGTCCTGCTGATAGAGGCCATGGAACTTCATCAGCTTGACGTCGTCGCCCGGCACCGCCGCCGTCAGCTCCGCCGCGAGGCCCGCGGCAATCGTGCCGCGCAGCTGGTCGCTCCTTGCCTTCAGTGTCTCGTCGGGCCCGAGCTTTTCCAGGGGTTGGGTGATATCGCGGCTGCGGTCGATCGCGAGCAAGGTCATGGCTTGGCCTCAATAGACATCGATCTGGTAACGATGCGCCGACTGCATGGCGCCGAGATATTCGCCCGCTCTTTCCTCGTCATGGCCGCCCTCGTCCTGGATGATCGCCAGCAGGGCCGCATGGACGTCGGGCGCGAGCTTGGCGCCGTCGCCGCAGACATAGACATGCGCCCCCTCCTCCAGCCACCCATAGACGTCGCGCGCATGCTCGCGGAGCCGGTGCTGGACATAGACCTTGCCGGCGCCGTCGCGCGAGAACGCCACATTCATCTGCGTCAGCACGCCGTCCTTCAGGAACCCTTGCCATTCGGTCTGGTAGAGGAAGTCGCTGTCGAAATTCCGATCGCCGAAGAACAGCCAGGATTTCCCGCCCGAGCCCCTCGCCTCGCGCTCCTGCAGGAAGGCGCGATAGGGCGCGACGCCGGTGCCGGCGCCGATCATGATCATCGGCACGCCATCGGCGGGCAGACGGAAATGCGGATTGGACTGGACATAGACCGGCAGCGTCTTGCCGATGTCGCTGCGCTCGGCGAGATGGCCCGAGGCCACGCCGCCGCGCCGGGTGCCGTTCAGTTCGTACCGGACGGTGCTCACCGTCAGATGCGCCTCGTCCGGCGCGAAACCGAGGCTCGAGGCGATGGAATAGAGCCGCGGCTGCAGCGGCCGCAGCCCGGCGACAAAGGCCGCCGCGTCGACGCCCGGCACCGGAAAGCGCCGCACGATGTCGATCACGTGATGGCCGCGTAGAAATTGGGCGCGGGCCTCGCCGGCGCCTTCGCCGCGCAGGCTCTTGAGTTCTTCCGCGCCCGCAAGTTCGGCCCAGTGCTCGAGGAAGCGCGGCGTGGCGACGGTGATCTCGAAGGCCGCGCCCAAGGCCTCGCCGAGCGGCAGCGGCTTGTCCTTCACCATTACCGTGGCGGCGGGGTCCAGGCTCAGGGTCGCAAGCAGCGTCTCGACAAGTGCCGGGTCATTGCCCGGCGCGACGCCCAGGGCATCGCCGGGCTCAAAGGACAGTCCCGAGCCTGCGAGCGACAATTCGACATGCCGTGTCTCCTTGCTCGATCCGCGGCCGGTGAGCACGAAATTGTCGGCGATCGTCGCCGCGAAGGGGTTGCGCTTGTCGAAGGCCGGAATACCGGCTTGGGCGGCGGCGATGGGGCCTGCCGGCGCCGGTGCCGCGGCGACCGGCCCGAGCGTTTCCAGCACCGCGGCGGTCCATTCAGCGGACGGGCCATCATAATCGACGTCGCAATCGACACGCTCGTGCAGCCGGCTCGCGCCGAGCTCCGCCAGCCGCGCATCTAGCCGCTTGCCGGCGCCGCAGAAGACTTCGTAGGTGGAATCGCCCAGCGCCAGCACCGCATAGCGCAGGCCCTCCAGCCGCGGCGCCTTGCGGCCTTCGATGAATTCGAAGAAGCCCAGCGCCGACCGGGGCGGATCGCCCTCGCCATGGGTCGAGGTGATGATCAGCAGATCCTGTTCGTCCTTCAGCCGGCGCGGCTTGTAATCCGCCATGTCGACGAGGGCCGGCTCGACGCCTTTGCCGCGCGCGCCCGCGGCGAGCGTCTTGGCGAGCGCGGCGCCGTTTCCGGTCTCGCTGCCGAAGAGGATGGTCAGCGTGCGTGCCCGGGCTCCCGCCGACGGCGCCGCAAGGGCGTCGGATGTCGGCGCGGCATGGCCCGACTGCTGGAGCTGGTGTTCGATCCCGGCAAAGAAGCCGCTCAGCCACAGAAGCTGTCGCGCATCCAGCGTATCCGCCAGCACCTTGATCTGTTGCCATTGCGCGTCCGCGAGGCCCGGCCCCCGAAATTCCGTGATGCCCATGAGATCGACAGCTTCGCAGGTGCCGCCGACTGTGGGCGTCACATGCTGAAAAGGTTGGTTTGATCGTTCCGACGGGCAGAGTGGCACCCTTTACTGCAGCGCACAAATTCATTTGATTGTATTTAAGTGCAAAAATATTCATATTAATTCATGGACGTCACCCAGGCCCGTACCTTTCTCGAAATCGCCCATTCCGGCAGCTTCATTGCCGCCGCCGAGCGGCTCCATCTCACCCAGACGGCCGTCAGCGCCCGCATCCGCACGCTCGAGGAGCTGCTCGGCCGCCGGTTGTTCATCCGCAACAAGGCGGGCGCGCGCCTGACGCCTGCCGGCGAGCGGCTGGTGCGGCATGCGACGACGATGATCCAGGTCTGGGAGCGCGCCCGCCACCAGGTGGCGCTGCCGCCCGGCCGCACATACGGGATCAGCCTCGGCGGCGAGCTGAGCCTCTGGCATCCGCTCCTGGCGGACTGGCTCGCCTGGATGCACCGGGAATGTCCCGAGGTCGCGCTGCGCACCGACGTCGACAATCCGGCGAACCTTCTCACTCGCGTGGAGGATGCCTCGCTCGACGTGGCGGTGCTCTACAACCCGCCGCCCCGGCCGGGGCTGGTCGCCGAGCTTTTGCTCGAGGAGAAGCTCGTGCTGGTGACAACCTCGCCTGGCGGAGGGTTCGACCCTGAAACCTATGTCCATGTCGATTGGGGGCCAGCCTTCGCGGTGAATCATGCCGCGGCCTTCCCCGAACTGGCGAACCCGCCCGTCTCGATCTCGCTCGGCCCGCTCGCCTTGACCTATCTCCTGACCGTGGGCGGCTGCGGCTATTTCCGTCTCGGCACCGCGCAGCTCTTCCTGGATGACGGCCGGCTGCGCCGTGTCGCCGCCGCGCCGGAATTCTCCCACTCGGCCTACGCGGTCTATGCCGAGCGCGGCGACAGCGACGTCATCGATCGGGTCAGGCAGGGCCTGAAGCAGGTCGCCGCGGCGCAGGAGCGCCCGGGTCTGCCCAAGCCGATCGCGCCGCGGGAGAGATGAAGCGGGGGCTCATCCAGGACACCATTGTTTACAATTTTGTGCTCAATCCGTATCGTCCCCGACCGCACCGATCTTCCGTTGCCCTGACGGAGGTGGCGTGGGCTCGAGGATTTGCATGTACCAAGGAAAGGACATCGCCAACGATCAGGTCGCGGCCATCTGCGAAAGGATCTGGCTGTCGATCGCGCAGAAGCGGCTGCGGCCCGGAGCCCGGCTCAGGGAAGAAGAGCTCGCCGAGATTTTCACGGTCAGCCGGACCCGCGTGCGACAAGCGCTGTCGGTCCTCGAGCGCGACGGGCTGGTGACCATCCTGCCGAACCGCGGCGCCTTCGTTTCCGAACCGACGGTCAACGAGGCGCGGGAGGTTTTCCGCGTCCGCAAGTTTGTCGAGGGCCGGGTTATCGAGCGCCTGGTCGAGCACATCACGGATGCGGATTTTCCGCGCCTCGAGGCGCATCTCGAAGAAGAGAAGGCCGCGCTCGCGCGCGGCGACGACGCCGCGGCGATCCGGCTGCTGGGCGGATTTCATCTGCTGCTGGGCGAGCTCTGCGGGTCCGCCTTTCTGTACGGCATCCTGCGCGATCTGGTCTCGCGCTCGACCCTCATCATGGCCATGTATCGCGGGCGCCACGAATATAATTGCGGGCCTGAGGACCATGACCGCCTGATCAAGCTGATCCGGGCCCGCCGCGCCGAGCCGGCGCAGGCGGCGATGCGCGAGCATCTCGATCATGTCGAGGCGGAACTCGACCTGACCGAGGAGATCCCGATGGTCCGCGATCTGCGCGCCGCGCTGGCCTGAGGCTCAAACCAGACGGCCATCGTCGGCCGCCAGCCGCCCGGCGCGTACCACGCGCCGGCCTTGCGGACGGCGCGCCAGGGCATCGCCGGCATTCAGCGCGTCAACCATCACGAAATCGGCCCGGGCGCCGGCGGTTAGGCCATAGGACGCGAGGCCGATGGCGCAGGCGGCGTTATGCGTGGCGCAGGCGAGCGCGAGCGCGAACTCTTCATCGCGGTTCCAGTCGAAGCGGTAGGCGGTGAGGAAGGCCCGTTCCAGCATGTCGCCATTGCCCAGAGGCGACCACGCATCGCGGATGCCGTCCGACCCGCAACAGACATTCACCCCCATGGCGGTCAAGGCGGCGACCGGCGGCACGGCGACATCGGCGGGCGCCGAAGTCATCAGCGAGACGCTGAGCCTGGCCAGGCGCTGCGCCAGCCGCCCGAGCGCCGTTTCGGAAATCATCCCCAGGCAATAGGCATGCGAGATCATGGTCCGCCCCTGCAGCCCCGCGCCTTCGACATGGTCGCAGATGCGCTCGATCTGCCACGCGCCGAGCTCGCCCTTGTCATGCAGGTGGATGTCGATGCCGGCGCCGGTCTTCTCGGCGAGCCCGAAGATCGCGCCGAGCTGTCCGTCGGGGTCGCCGTCGATGCCGGCGGGATCGAGCCCGCCGACTGTCTCGACCCCTGAAGCGACGGCTTCCGCCAGCAGGTCGAGCGTTCCCGGCTGAATGAGAAGCCCCTGCTGGGGAAAGGCCACGAACTGCAGGTCCATGCGATCGGCCCAGGCTTCACGCACCGCGAGCAGCGCCTCCACATGGGTCAGGCCGATGTCGGGGGCGACATCGATATGCGAACGCACGGCGGTCGTGCCGTGGCACAGCATCCGTTCCAGCAGCCTGCCCGCGCGCGTGGCGATCGGGGTGGTGTTGCGGGACAGGACCTTGCGTTCGTTGGTGATGTAGTCCATGAGCCGCCCCGGCTGAATGCCGGGTTGCCAGGCTTCCCCCCACAGGGTCTTGTCCAGGTGAACATGCGGCTCGACGAAGGCCGGCAGCAGGAGCCGGCCCTGGCCGTCGATCGGCTCGGCGTCGCGCGGCGCCTTTATCGCCGGGCCGATCGAACGGATGCGCCCGCCCTCGCACAGGACCGCAACGGGCCCGGCCTCGATGCTGCGCAAATTGGCATAATATGTTGCTGCCATCCCTGCTCCTCATAGAATGAGGCGCGCGCCCAATCCGGACGCGCGCCGGCCATGCGCGGGATCAACCCTTGAGCCGCGTCCAGATCTTGTCCTGCAGCTCGCGGGCCGCCGGGCCGCATTGCTTGGTCGGCACCAGCCGCGAAGCGGCCTCGGCCGGCATGTTGATCGCTTCGGTGGACATCCACTTCTTGTCCATGAACGCATCGCTCTTGATCGCATTGGCATAGGCGATGGCATTCGACACCGCCGCCGCGTTCTCGGGGCTCATCATCCAGTTGATGAATATCTTGGCATTCTCGGGATGCGGCGCCTTGGCGGGAACCGCGAAATTGTCGCGGAACATCGGGATGCCTTCCTTCGGATAGATGAAGCGGACCGTGTTGCGCTGGGCGAAGGCGCGCGCCGTGGCGCCGTTCCACAGATGATGCATGGCGACTTCGCCGCCGGCCATGCGGTCCACCGTCGTGTCCGACGAATAGAGCTTCAGCTTGGGCTTCTGCGCCTCCAGCAGGTCGAGGATCTTCTTGGCGTCCTCGTTGCTTTCGGTGCATTGCGGAATGCCGAGATAGAGCGAGGCCGCGAGAATCTCGTCACTGGCGGTGTCGAGTGCGGCGATCTTGCCTTCGAGCTCCTTCGGCGGATCGAAATAGACCTTCCAGGTGTCCTCGAGCTTGCCGCCCGGCACTTGTCCGCTGTCATAGGCGATGCCGGTCGTTCCCCACAGATAGGGTGCGGTATATTCATGCGTCGGGTCGAAGTCGGGGTTCTTGAAGTTGTCCTTGATGTGCTGGAAGTTCGCCATCGAGGACGTGCCGATCTTCTGGATCAGGCCGTCCTTGATCAGGTCCGGAACGATATAGTCCGAGGGCACGATCACGTCGTAGTTGGCGCCGCCCGATTGCAGCTTGGCGATCAGGGTTTCGTTGCTGTCGAAGCCGTCGAGCGTCACCTTGATCCCGGTTTCCTTCTCGAACTTCGCCAGGAGCTCGACCGGGTAATAGTCGGTCCAGTTGTAGAAATAGAGGACCTTCTCCTCTTGGGCTTGGGCGCCGCCGGCGAGGGTGAGCGCCATTAGCGGCACGGCGACACGGATAGTCCAGTTCATTGAATTCCTCCCTTGTTGAAAATCAGCGGCGGATGCGGCCGAGGATGAAAGACAGGACGACCAGCAGCACGGAGATCACCAGCATCACCGTCGAGATCGCATTGATCTCGGGTGAGATGCCGGAGCGGATGGCCGAGAAGATGTAGACAGGCAAAGTGGTGGAGCCCGGCCCCGACAGGAAGAACGAGGTGAGGAAATCATCCAGGCTGGTGACGAAGGCGAGGGTGAAGCCCGCCAGGATGCCCGGCCACAACAGCGGCAGCGTCACGCGCCGGAAGGTGGCGAAGCGGTCGGCATAGAGATCCTGGGCGGCCTCCTCGAAGCTCCGGTTCATGCCTTCGAGGCGCGCGCGGATCGGCAGATAGGCGAAGGGTGTGCAGAAGGCGAGATGGGCGAGGATCATGGCGCCGAGACCGAGCTCGATCCCGATCGCGACGAAGAAAATGAGGGTGGCGACCGCCACCACCACCTCGGGCAGGATGAGCGGCGCGTTGATCATCGCCTCGATCGCCGCAAGGCCGCGAAAGGGAACCTTGGTCGAGAGCGCGGCCAGGAGCGCGATCAGCGTCGCGCCGGTCGCCGCGGCTGAGGCCAGCACCAGCGAGTTCCAGGTCGCCGCCTGGATCGACGGATTCACCAGAATGCGGCCGTACCAGCGCAGCGAGGCTTCGGTCCACAGCGTGGCGGTGCGGTTGTCGTTGAAGCTGTAGACGACCAGCACCAGCACCGGCAGGTAGAGATAGATCAGGACGCCGATGCTGATCTCGCGGGTGGCCGGAAAGCGGCGCAGGTTCATGCACGCCTCCGGTTCCGCCACAGCGCCACGGCCATCAGCACGATCAGCATGGCGGCCAGAAGGACGACCGAGAGCGCCGCGCCGAACGGCCAGTTGCGCGAGGCGCCGAACTGCATCTGGATGACGTTGCCCATCATCAGCGTCTTGCCGCCGCCGAGCAGGGCCGGCGTGACGAAGGCGCCGAGACAGGGGATGAAGACCAGCAGCGATCCCGCCACGATCCCGGGCCGCGCCATCGGCAGGACGATGCGCGTGAAGGCGCGGCGGCGGTCGGCGCCGAGGTCGTAGGCGGCCTCGAGCAGGCGCCAGTCGAATTTCTCGAAGACCGCGTAGAGCGGCAGGATCATGAACGGCAGGAAGGAATAGGCCAGTCCGATCGCCACCGCCGCATCGTTGTAGAGCAGCTGGATGTCCCTGCCGAACAGCCCCCGCAGGCCCTGCGTCGCCCAGCCGTCCTCGCGCAGGATGATGAGCCAGGCGTAGTTGCGCACGAGAAGATTGGTCCAGAACGGAATGGTGATGAGGAGCACCATCACGTCGCGGCCCCCTTTCGACAGGCCGGCCATCCACAAGGCCACCGGCAGCCCGAGCAGGATGCAGATGAGCGTCGTCACCGCCGCCTGCATGAGCGAGCGCAGGAAGATCAGCCCGTAAGCCGGATTGAAGATCAGGCTGCCGTCGAAATCCTCTTCCACGAAGAGCTTCAGGTAGTTGCCGAAGGACGCCGACGACGACCAGTCGACGCCGGCGCTTTCGCCGCGGCCGAGCAGCGACACCCAGGCGACGATGGCGAGCGGGATGCCGATCAGCGCCAGCATGGTCATGAGCGTCGGCGCGAGCAGCGCCGCGCGGCGCGTGACGGTGCCGCTCGTCATGCCGCGAAGACCCGGATGGCGTCGGCGGGAAGCGTGAGGCCGATGCGCGCGCCGGGCGCGGGCGGCGTGCCGGTCGCGGCATTGTCGCGAATGAGGAAGCGCGTGCCGTCGGCAAGGCGCAGCTGATGCAGCATCGCGGTGCCGAGATAGGCGGAATGGGTCACATCGGCATCGAGCGTACCGCGCCCCGCGGTCGCCAGCGCCGCGCGCTCGGGCCGGATCGCCACCGTCACCTTGGCGCCTGGCGCCACCGGAGCGGGCGCGGCCAAGGTCGCGCCGCAGTTCAGCCGGATCACGCCACCGGCCTCGGCGCGGCCGTCGAGCAGGTTGATGTCGCCGATGAAATCGGCGACGAACCGGTGCTCCGGCCGTTCGTAGATGTCGCGCGGCGTGCCCAGCTGAAATATGCGTCCGCTCTGCATGACGGCCATCCGGTCGGACAGGGTCAGCGCCTCTTCCTGGTCATGCGTGACGAAGACGAAGGTGATGCCGGCCTCGTGCTGCAATTGCTTGAGCTCGATCTGCATCTCCTTGCGCAGCTTGAAGTCGAGCGCCGACAGCGGCTCGTCGAGGAGCAGGACGCGCGGCCGCGGCGCCAGGGCGCGGGCCAGTGCGACGCGCTGCTGCTGCCCGCCCGAGAGCTGGGCGGGGCGGCGGCCGGCATATTGCCCCATGCGCACCATGTCCAGTGCCTCGCCGGCGCGGCGGGTGCACTCGGCGCGGGAAAGCCCCTGCATTTCGAGCGCAAAGGACACGTTCCGCAGCACCGTCAGATGCGGAAACAGCGCGTAGTTCTGGAACACGGTGTTGACCGGGCGGCGGAAAGGCGGGAGGTCGTTGACCTTCAGGCCGTCGATGGCGATCTCGCCTTCGGTGATCTCCTCGAACCCGGCGATCAGGCGCAGGAGCGTGGTCTTGCCGCAGCCCGAGGGGCCGAGAAGCGTGAAGAATTCCCGCTGACCGATCTCGACCGAGACGCCATCGAGAACCTTCACGGCCGCGGCGGCGTGTCCGAAGCTCTTCGACACGCTTTGGACCGCAACGGCGGATCGCCTCTGATCGAGCAAAGTGTATCCTCTTTTGCGGCGATCTTTCACCAACCTATTATTGCTGTCAAGCTTGTCGTTAATTTTCTCAGCAAAATTGTGTACAATATTTTCAATTGCAGATAGCAGACGTGACGCAATGCATCTCGACCAGCCTATCCGGCAGAATCCGGCAGGCGCATGACCTGCGCATAGCGCCTTGGATCGAGCCGCAGATAGAGCGCGAAGCTGACGGCGACGCAGGCCAGATGCATGATCCAGACGGCGGCGAAGCTGCCGGTCCAGCCATGGAGCACGGAGCCGATCAAGGGCGCGAGAGCGGCGATCAGGAAGCCGCCGCCCTGCATCAACGCGGCAAGCGCGCCCGCCTGCTCGGCGCGCGGCAGGTGATCCAGCGCCGTGACCAGCGCCAGTGAAAAGCTTCCCCCCAGCCCCGCGCCGCAGATGGCGGTCCACAGATACGGCGCGGCATCGGCGTGGAAGGCGAGGCCGGCAAATCCCACGGCCTGCATGACGAGCGTGGCGCACAGCCACGGCCTGCGGTCGCGCCAGCGCAGGCCGAGGACAGGCATGGCCAGCGCCGCGATGGCTTGGGAGACGGCCATGATCGCCACCAGGCTTCCGCTTTCGGCGGCGGTCCACCCTTGCGTCTGATAATAGGGCGCGAGCCAGGCCACCATGGACGAATAGCCGCCATTAACGAGGCCGAAGACGGCCATCAGAAGCCACGTCCGCGGGCGTCTGATCAACTGTCCGGTCAGCGTCGGATCCGGTGCGGCGACTTTTGTGTCCGCCAAAGTGCGGCGCGCGGCGAGATAGGCGACGGCTGCGGGCACGGCGAGGCAGGCCAGCGCCACGCGCCAGCTGCTGCCGCCGGCCAGGAACGGTGTCAGCTGCGCGCCGAGCGCTCCGCCGCACATGATCATCGCCGAATACAGGCCCGTGACGGGTGATATCCGCGTCGGGAACCGCTCCTTGATGATGCCCGGAAACACCGCCTGGACGAAGGCGACGCCGGCGCCGCAGAGCACGGCCGTCATGATGAGCCCCGGCCCGCCCAGCGGTGCGAGCCTGAGCACCGACCCCATCGTCAGCAGCGCCAGTGCGGCGAGCATGACCCTTCGCGTTCCGGCACGGACCTGGACATAGGGCGCCAGGAACGCCCCTCCGCCCATCAGCAGCGTCGGCAGGAGCGTCAGCATCGCCACGCCGTCATAGCTCAGGCCGGTCTCGGTCCTGATATCGGCCAGTATCGGCCCAGGCGCGGTCAGGAAGGGGCGCAGATTGAGGCCGATGAGGGCCACGAGCGCGATCAGCGCCCATGGCTTGGCCTGAGCCGGGGTCGGGGAAATTGTCGGAGTCATCGATATTCCGCCAGCTCCAACGCGCCCCATACGGACAGGTGCGGCGGACCTTTTGCGGCTACTTATGTATACATAGAATTATATAAAGTGCATACATTTTTGAGTCAACGTCCCTGCGAGCACGAGGAAAGGGGCCCGGCCGGTTTCAGGGCCCGGCAGTGTTGAAGTGAAAGGTCAGGCGAGCCTTGGCCACGAGCAGATCGTTATTGATATCAGCGCTCTCGACGTTGTCGTCTCCGGCGAAGAAATCGACGTCGCTGTCATCGAAGAAATAGTACAAGCCTTCCATGCCGATGCTGACGCGTTCGGAGACCATCGTTTCGAGGCCGGCACCGATCACGAAGCCAAATTCGTCTTTATTGTCGTGATCGGTTCCGGCGCTGCCGCCAGCCCCGCCGGCACCGCCCGCGCCGGGCGAAGAGCCGGCGGCATTATCGCCATTATCGCCATCCTCCCCACTGCCTATGCTGGCGCTTTTCAACTGCTCACGGCGGGTCCAGGCCACGCCCCCCGTGGCAAAGAACAGCATATTGTCGCTGGCCCAGCCGAGGCGGCCTCGAATGCTCGCCAGATAGTCGAAATCATTCTCGACGGCAGCAATGTCACCCTCGAGGCCAAAGACCAGGTTTTCATGCTGCCAGTTGAAGCCGAGATGCCCGCCACCCATGGCAAAGGCATCGGTCCCAAAAACCGCCAGGATCGCACCGCCGCCGCCACCGCCGCCGCCGCCACCACCGCCAGCGCCGTCACCGAAAATATTGGATCCGCCGCCGGTCCCGCCGCTGCCACCTGCGCTGCCATCGGCCGAATGCATGTCGTCGAAGTTGTCGTCGCTGAACAAGGCACCGCCATTCACGCCGACATAAAACCCGCTCCAGTCGGCTAAGGCTGCTTCGCCCATCGAACCATCCGAATGGAAGTGATGGTTCAATCTGGCGCGAAGGGCGAACATGTCATCGTCGCCGAGAGAATAGTAGAGACCTTCCAGTCCGACGCTCGCCGATGGCGAAAGCAAAGCCTCCATGCCGAGGCCCGCGACCCACCCGGTTTCGTTATCGCGGCCATGGGTGCTCGTTTGCTCGCCGTCGCCGCCGGTGCCGCCGCTGCCGCCGCCCCCTCCGGCGCCTACCGTGGTGCCGCCGCTGCCGCCGTTCCCACCATTGCCGCCAGGAGCGCCCACGCCGACGGCACGCCTGTCGTCGCCCCCGGCAAAGGCCACGCCACCCGTGCCGTAGAGCAGAAAGCGGCCCGGGGCCCAGCCCAACCGGGCGCGGACACTGGCAAGATAGTCACCGAGACCATCATCGACGCTGTAGTCGCCTTCGAGGCCGACAAGACCCTCACCGAACTGCCAGTTGTAGCCGCCATGGACGCCGCCGAGCAGACCTGTGCCGTCGTCATGACCAAGATTGACGGTCACGCTGCCGCCGTCGCCGCCGCCGCCGCCAACGCCGCCGCTGCCGCCGCCGCCGCCGTCGGCGACACCGTCGGGTCCGTCGCCGCCACCACCCGCCGGGCCACCACCGCCACCAGGGCCACCCAAGAAGGCACCCGAGCCACCGCCGCCTGCAACACCCCCTGCCGGCGCACCAGCGCCGCCAGCGCCACCAACGTCGATGTCGTCAAGATTGGCGCCACCGCCACCACCGCCACCGCCACCACCGCCAACGCCGCCCGTCACCGAGACGCTGCGACCATCATCCTTGTCGCCCCAGCCGGCGCCCATGTGCATGCCGAAATAGAAGCCGCTCCAGTCATAGGTTTCGACCGGCGGATAAACATCCGCTGCACCTGCCGGCGTGCCGCTCAGCGCGACCACCGCCATCGTCAGAATCGAGGCAGATTTCAGAAGTTTCACGGCCGACTCCCAATTTTCCCAAGGGTCAACATGCTCTAAGAATATTTACTTAGACAGCCCCTACGCCACTCCCGGCCGATATTTTTCCTGATTGTGACTTCTGCGCACAAGTTGCGCTCGATTCGAGTCTCTAAACTTCAAGTTGTTCGACAGTTCTGCGCTTCACGATGCGCATCGATTGGCCAGGGTGTCGCTGACCGCCGGATCTCGTTTCCGGAATGCCCTTGATGACTTCGGAGGGACGTCCGGCGCTCTAATCTTTCTTTCTTGTGAAAATAAACTCACTGCTGGTTTCATCGCCCGCCTTTGAAATGCGATGAAACCCCGGGATCTGGCGTTCGCTCAAGGCGCTGGGATTGTTGACGACCGCGGGTTTCACCTTCTGCTCCAGAAGCTCGCTGGCCGTGAAAGCCGACGGCGCCATCGTTGCCAATCCATCGAGGAGGGCGCGCGCGAAGATTGAATGGCCTTTGCCGTCGCCATCGGCGACCGGCTCGTCCCCACCACTGGCGATGAGCTGGCGCGACCGGAAGGCTTTTGCCCGCGCGAGATATTTCTCCCGGCCTTCCATGGCAATAAGCGTGGGCGACTCGAGGGCGCGAGCAAGGCCGCCCGAATAGCAGGAATCGGAGATGACGAGCACGGCGCGCGCATTCAAGCGCTTGAGCTCGTCGGTGATGTCATTCGCATCGATCCAGTCATAGTCCTCCTCGAGTTTTCCATCGGTCGGAATCCAGAAGCTGCCAACGCCTTCGACCGCCTCCCCGTGGCCTGCATAGTAGATGAGGAGCTCGTCTTCGGCGGTCAGTCTCTTGCGCAGTTCGAACAGGGTTTTGAGGATGCGGTCCCGCGTCGCGTTCACCAGGACCAGGTCGAGCTTCTGGTTGTCCCGAAGGGCGATTTCAGTTTGAAATCCGAAGCGGCTGACCAGCATGTCGACGATCGCCGCGGCGTCGGCTTTTGGCGTTCGCAGGTCGGGTATGGCAGGGTCGTCATAGTCCTGATTGGCAATGACGAAGGCGATCTTTCGTCCCGGAGAATTGAAGATGATGTCGGCATCGCTGCGCGTGAGCTTCACGCGGCGATGTGAGAGCGTCGCGAATTCCGAAGACAGTATTCGGATATCGACTTCCGGACTCGCTTCCGCATCGACCGAATAACGAAACTGACCATTGATATCCAGGTCCACGACACTGCCATTGACAATGGCCTTGAACGGCTTCCCCTTTCCGGCATAGCGCGCGATGAGTTCGATCGTGCCCTCGATCTGGACCGTCATGCTGCGTGTCTCGGGAGGGAAGATGAGCTCGATATCATCAGGCTTCGGCTCGATCGGCGCGTTGGCCGGCAGCAAGACGGCATCCGGATTGGAGGCATCGATCACCGGTCTGGCGCTGGATCGCCAATATTTTGTCAGCACCGCCGCAATATTCCGGGCGGTCGGATTGGGCAGGCCGCGCAGAATCTCGACCATGGCATAGCTGAAGTTGCTCACCTTGCCCAGGTCGCCCATGTTCGTCTTGGCCGCCTCGCCCCATTCATTGCTGGCGTAGAACGCCGCGACTTCGCCTCGTCCGCTGACCGGAACGACATCTGTGTGCAATTGCTCGCTGGCAGGGCCGGCGATGAGAGACCGCCATGTGTCCTTTCGGGAATAGGCCGCTATGTTGGCCAATGCGGCGTAGTTCGCATCAAGAAATACGATCGCGTCGGCATCGAGATTCCTCACCCGGCTGACGAAATTGGCGATCTCCAGAGACAGCAGTCCGGGAAACGGTCCCTTGGATGCCACGTAGCTGTCATAATCGAGCCCTCTTTGCCAATTGGCGAGCGCCGCAAACTGCATGACGCCGGTCGTCTTGTCGGTCAGTGTAATTTTCGCGTCATACATCTTGCTCAGCAATTTCCAGCTTTCGCTATCGGACGCATTCGGAAGGCAGATGCCGGTCTTGCCGAGCCATGGGTTGGCGCCGCACAGCTGACCGACTGCTTCCGTGAGCGCGCGCCTGGGGAGGGCCGGGAATCGCGTGGCGTGGCCGCTGAAGGCAAACAGTACCTGATCGCCGGCGCGAACGCATGCCAGGACGCCCTGCATGGCCTTGACGATGTCCGCGCGGCCAATTCCCGGCTTGGTCAGGACGATGATTCTCTCATCCGCAAAGGCGCGTTCCTTGAGAGCTTGGGTGAAATATCTTACGTCGGTCTCGCTGACATTCAATTCAGGCAGAGAGCCGCCCTGATAGTTGGGGGCAATGACCACTGCAAAGTGCGTAGGCTGCAATGGCCGTGGCAATCGGCATGCGCCGGCTTTCTCTCCGGCTTCGAAGCGCTCTATTTCCTGTTCCGGGAAGATCCGGTTGGCGCGCAGCACCTCTGCTGCCACGAGATCGTTGAAGAACTCGCTGCAATTGTTCTCGCTGCACCAATCATCGAGAGTCTTCTGTTTGCCATTTTCATCAATCGGGGCCGCCGCAACGGTCAGATTCCCGGCGGCGAACCAGAAGACAAAGAAAACGGACAGGAAGAGCGGAAGGCCGCAAGAGGCCCTTGACTTGGTCATGGATTGGAGCTCGCCGCAAAACTATGGCCGTCCCGTAAGCGCTGATTGCAGCCTTTTTGCGAGCGTGGGTCAATATGGCCGGTCCCCCGGGCCGTCATCGTCGTCCGGGAGAAACGCGGCAGCAGCGGCTCGGCCATCGACGT